>NZ_VLKN01000001.1 GCF_007830035.1 Luteimonas cucumeris
GGGCCAAGAGAAAGTAACCAAAGAGAAGGCCCTTCCCCGACAAATCAATCCGGCCAGTGGGATAGTGGCTCGCGATTTTCCGAGTCGGCATCCTGCCTCCATCGGAGAACGGCGGCCATCCATGACCGCCGCCCTCCGGGTTCAGGGGGTGGCTCGGATCGCTGGTAGTTCGTGCCAACAGCCACAGCCACAGCCACAGCTAAAGCAATCGGCAGGCTGCGAAGGGCAGCCAAGCGCTGCAATCAAATTTCAAGCGAGAACAAGAACTCCGGCAGCGACGAAAGCGGCCCGCACCAGTACCCGTCGAGTGCGACGTCTGCCAAGCCGGCTTCGGGCCCTTTCTTTGGTCACTTTCTTTGGGCCAGCAAAGAAAGTGACCCGCACGCGATAGCGGGCGGAACAGCCGACCCGCAAGGGTCGGGAACTTGCATCGTCGCGCCACCTGCCGGCTCTTGCTCTGCTGCGCTTTTGGAAGGCGACGACATGCTGCATGCGCGCACAACGTTGCTTGCTTGGCACAGCCGATGACTTTTCCAGGCGTGGCTTCGGGCCGATAATCAGCGAACCCAATCGTCAGGAGCAACGCCATGCGGATCCGCAGCGACAGTTTCGAGCACCGTGGGCATATTCCGCCGGAATTCGCGATGGGTGCGATCGAGGGCTTCGGTGGCAATCGCAACCCGCATCTGGCGTGGGACGACGTGCCCGGAGGCACGCGGTCATTCGCGTTGCTGTGCATCGATACCGATGCGCCGACCGACGCGTCGCTGGCCGGCAAGACCGGTGTCGAGATCCCGGTTGCGCATCCGCGGGGCAACTTCGTGCATTGGACGATGGTCGACATCGGCGCCGACGTGCGCGAGATCGCAGCCGGCAGCTGCAGCGACGGCATCACCCGACAGGGCAAGCGCGATCCGCACGGGCCGGCCGGCTCGCGCCAGGGCCTGAACGATTACACCGGCTGGTTTGCCGGCGACGCCGACATGGGCGGCGAATACCTCGGTTACGACGGCCCCTATCCGCCGCCGAACGACCTGCGCGTGCATCGCTACTTCTTCCGCCTGTTCGCGCTGGATCTGGCGACGCTGGAATTGCCGGCGAAATTCACCGCGGCCGATGTGTTCCACGCGATGGATGGGCACGTGCTGGGCGAGACGTCGGTGTACGGCCTGTATTCGTTGAATCCAGCGGTGATGGCCGCCTGAGCGCAATTGCGTAGAAGCGAGCCCGTCCGCTCTCCGGCATGCGAGAGCAATCCGACCCGGCGTACCGGGCCGGATTGCAGTCCGTTATTTCCCGGCCGGGACCGTTTCCGACTCGACCACCATGTCGAGCACGTACACGATCGATGAAGCGTCCGCCGGTACCGGGTCGCGCTTGAACTTGTCCAGGCGCAGCACCGTGCGCGTGCCTTCGCGGAACTCGAAGCCCTCGATGTCTTCGTACAGCGGTTGCCACTCACCTGGCGGTTGCTGGCGGATGCCCTTGTCGTCGAACTTCACCTCGCGCACTTGCAGGCACTGGTGGTTCGGGATCAGCGGATGGTTGCAGGCGACGCGCTGCGGTGCCACTTCCAGGAATACGCGTTCGCCGGGACCGCCGAAGCGCGTTTCCGCGGTGGCCTCGCCGATCCAGGTCGAGTTTTCGCCGCCGGCGGAAACCAGATGCAGGCGCGGCGGTGCGCTTACCTCGACGCGCGCCTGCTGCGGCTGCGACAGCAGCTTGCCGATGGCGGCGTCGGCCTGCATCAGCGGCGCGTCGCAGGCCATCATCGTCGCGCGCAGCGCGCCGACCTTGAGCTGGTTCTGCGCATCGAGTTCGTAGCTGCCGCCCTGCCGGTTGCAGCCGCCGGAAACGCCGAGGTTGCCATCGTCGAAACTCAGCGTCAGCACGTTCTTTGGCCCGGGGAACAGCGCATCGATGCGCTTGCCTTGTGCATCGGTGGCGGTGTCCAGCTTCCAGCGATGGCCGGCCAGCATCGCGCTGCCACCGGTCGTGGCAGTTGTGGCGGCAGGCGGTGCGGCGGGTTCGGCCGCAGGTGCGGCAGGCACGGTGGCCGTGTTTTCGGCACCCGGCGGGTTCTCATCCGGCGGGGTACAGGCGGCCAGCGCCAGCGGCAACAAGAGCAACAGCATGCGGGGATTCATGGGACGTCTCCTGGAGAGGCACTGCACAAACGCGCCGACCGCGGCGGTGGGGTCGATGGACCCGGCGGCCAGCCTAGCAGTGGGTTCGTTTGCGGGCCGTCATCGTGCCCGGGTGCACGGTTCGCTCATGGCGTCGGCAGCAACAACAGCAACGCCGCGCCGAGGATCAGGCGATACACCGCGAATGCGGTGAAGCGATGCGTCTGGATGTACCGCAGCAGCCATTTCACCGCGATGAAGGCAGTGATCGCCGAAGCGACGAACGCGATCGCGAGCTCGCCCCAGTTCTCATGCGCGGCGCTGCCGTCGCGCAGCACGTCGACCAGTTCGTAGGCGGTGGCGGCGAACATGGTCGGAATGCCGACCACGAACGCGAACTCGGTGGCCGCGGCGCGGTTGGTGGTGCCGGCCAGCAGCGCGACGAAGATCGTGGCACCGGAGCGCGACGTGCCCGGAAACACGCCAGCGACGACCTGGGCGATGCCGACCAGCACCGCGGTGGTCCACGTGATTGCGGTGCGCTCGCCGAGCTTCTCCGCGCGTCGGGCCGCCAGCTGTTCGGCGGCGATCATCCAGAACGCGCCGATGATCAGCGCCCAGGCGATCGGCTGCACCGTGTCGGGCAATTCCCAGCCCAGCTTCTTCACCAACAGGCCGCCGGCGGCGGTCGTCGCGAACGCGGCCAGCAGCTTGAAGGCGTAGTCGCGCGACTGCGCCGGCGTGGCAGTGACGCCCAGCGGATCGTAGGGCGCGGGCGCATCGCGTCCGGCGAAGGCGACCAGCATGCCCCACAGCCGCTTCCAGTAGATCAGCACCACCGCCAGGATCGCGCCGGCCTGGATCGAGATGTTGAACAGGTCGGAGCGGTGTCCCAGCCAGCGTTCGGCGATCAGCAGATGGCCGGTGCTGGAGATGGGCAGGAATTCGGTGATGCCTTCGATGATGCCGAGGAGGAGGGCGGCCAGCAGGTCGGTCATTGAGGAGCCGGGAATTGGGTGGTGATTCGGGATTTGTGATTGGTGATTCGCAAGAGCCGGCCGGAACGCCGGGGCGCGGCGCAGCATAACGGATAAGGGCTACGCACTATTCAAGTGCATTCATCGTCAAAGATGCACCTACAAGGTGCTAATGACCAGAAGCTGTTGGTACTGCTCCAGTAAAATCAATCGCTTATGCGAGCTCGAAGCTTGGCACGCCTGTTGCTTTGATTGACGGGTCACCGGCGGTTCGCCGGCGCCTCTACCAATTACGAATCACTCATCCGGAGACACCATGTCGTACGAACACGTCGAGAAACTGATCAAGGACCACAAAGTCGAATTCGTCGACCTGCGCTTCGCCGACATGCGCGGCGTGCAGCACCACGTCACCTTCCCCAAGTCGATCATCGAGCCGGGCCTGTTCGAGGACGGCAAGATGTTCGACGGTTCCTCGATCAGCGGCTGGCGCGGCATCCACCAGTCGGACATGGTGCTGCTGCCGGATCCGGGCACCGCGTTCCTGGACCCGTTCACCGCCGATCCGACCCTGGTGCTGACCTGCGACATCCTCGATCCGTCGACCATGCAGGCCTATTCGCGCGATCCGCGCGGCGTCGCCAAGCGCGCCGAGGCTTACCTCAAGGCCAGCGGCATCGCCGAGCAGGCGTTCTTCGGTCCTGAGCCGGAATTCTTCATCTTCGATTCGGTGCGCTACGCCAACGAGATGGGCCACACCTTCTTCCACATCGATTCGGAAGAGGCGCACTGGAACTCGGCCAAGGAATACGAAGGCGGCAACAGCGGCTATCGTCCCGGCATCAAGGGCGGCTATTTCCCGGTCGCGCCGCTGGACTCGCTGCACGACCTGCGCGCCGAGATGTGCAAGACGCTGGAACAGGTCGGCATCGAGGTGGAAGTGCACCACCATGAAGTCGCCAACGCCGGCCAGTGCGAGATCGGCACCAAGTTCAACACGCTGGTGAAGAAGGCCGATGACCTGCTGACGATGAAGTACATCATCAAGAACGTCGCCTTCCGCAACGGCAAGACCGCGACCTTCATGCCCAAGCCCATCGTCGGCGACAACGGCAGCGGCATGCACGTCCACCAGTCGCTGGCCAAGGGCGGCACCAACCTGTTCTCCGGCGACGGCTACGGCGGCCTGTCGCAGATGGCGCTGTGGTACATCGGCGGCATCTTCAAGCACGCGCGTGCGCTGAATGCATTCACCAACTCCACCACCAATTCGTACAAGCGCCTGGTGCCGGGCTACGAGGCGCCGGTGATGCTGGCGTATTCGGCCAGCAACCGCTCCGCGTCGTGCCGCATTCCGTATGTTGCAAACCCGAAGGCGCGCCGCATCGAGATCCGCTTCCCCGATCCGATGAACTCCGGCTACCTGATCTTCGCCGCGTTGATGATGGCCGGTCTCGACGGCATCAAGAACCAGATCGATCCGGGCGGCCCGAGCGACAAGGACCTGTACGACCTGCCGCCGGAAGAGGAGAAGGGCATCCCGACCGTGTGCCATTCGCTGGACCAGGCCTTGGAAGCGCTGGACAAGGACCGCGAGTTCCTCAAGGCCGGCGGTGTGTTCACCGACGATTTCATCGACGGCTACATCGCGCTGAAGATGAAGGAAGTGACCGCGTTCCGCGGCGCCACGCACCCGCTCGAATACCAGATGTACTACGCGATCTGATTCCTCCGGCCGCGGCGCGACCCGTCGCGGCCGTTTTTCGCGGGGCCGGACAGGCTCGGCTCGCAACGAACCGACGCCATCGAGAAGGAAAGGAAAGGAAAGAGCAAATCGTTCCAGCGCGACCCGGACACGACGAAGCCGGGCAGGCGTCATGCAATGCGCACGCAGCAATGACCGGGGAGGGCTCACCGTGAAAAGGGGCCTGTCATGTCTCGCAAGACCGCACTCGCATCGTCATTACCGCTGCTCCTGCTGGGCACGGGGCACGCGTACGCCGGCGCCACCGGAAACGTCGCCCTGACCAGCGACTATCTGTTTCGCGGCGTCTCCCAGACCAATGAAGAGCCCGCCCTGCAGGGCGGCATCGAATACGCGGCCGACAACGGTGTCTACGTCGGCGCCTGGGGCAGCAACATCAGCTGGCTGTCGGATCTGTCCACCGCCGACGCACCCGTTTCCAGCAGCCTCGAACTCGACGGCTATGCCGGCTACCGCGGCAAGTTCGGTGACAGCACGGTCGGCTACGACATCGGCGCGATTTACTACTTCTATCCCGGCGACTATCCATCCGGCTTCAACAGCGCCGATACCGGCGAGATCAGCTTCGGCATCACGGCCGACCTGACGGAGACCGGCACGTTCTCCGCCAAGTATTCGTACGCGCTGACCGATCTGTTCGGCTACGTCGATTCCAGCGGCAGCGCCTACCTCGACCTGAGTTTCGCCTGGGAATTCAGCCCAGGCTGGAACTTGAACGTCCATGGCGGCAGGCAGTGGATCGAGAACAACGAGGATTTCGCCTACAGCGACTGGAAGCTGGGCGTCAGCAAGGCCTTCGACAACGGCTTCTCGATCGCGGCGGCCTACACCGATACCGACGCCGACACCACGCTCTACACGAACGCCTTCGGCAACCGCATCGCCGACGGCACCGTTGCGCTCACCTTCGCCAAGGCCTTCTGAGGACACGCCATGACATCGACACCCTGGGGAGACACCGCATGAAAATGATCACCGCCATCATCCGCCCGTTCAAGCTCGACGACGTGCGCGGCGCGCTGACCGAAGTCGGCGTGTCCGGCATCACCGTCACCGAGGTCAAGGGTTTCGGCCGGCAGAAAGGCCATACCGAGCTGTACCGCGGCGCCGAATACGTCGTCGACTTCCTGCCCAAGCTGAAGATCGAATGCGCGGTCACCGACGAAACGCTCGACGCTGCGCTGGAAGCGATCCAGTCCGCCGCCGGCACCGGCAAGGTCGGCGACGGCAAGATCTTCGTAGTCGCGCTCGAGCAGGCAATCCGCATCCGCACCGGCGAGCTCGACGCCGATGCGCTCTGACCCACCTACGGAGGCAACCATGAAGACTCGTACATTCTCCGGGTGGAAAGCCCGTGTGCGCGCGTCGATGCTGGTGATGTTGTGCATTGCTGCCGCTTTCGTCTTCGACGCGTCGGCGCAGGGAGCGGTCGCGCAGGCCGTCCTGGAATCCGCAACGACCGCAGCGCAGGCCGCCGAGCCGGAACCCGTGGTCGACAAGGGCGACGTCGCCTGGATGCTGACGTCGACCCTGCTGGTGCTGCTGATGACGGTGCCGGGACTGGCGCTGTTCTACGGCGGCATGGTGCGGTCGAAGAACGTGTTGTCGGTGCTGGCGCAGGTGATCAGCGTGTTCTCGCTGCTGGTGCTGCTGTGGGTCGCGTACGGCTACAGCCTGGCGTTCGCCGGTGGCGGCGCGTGGATCGGCACGTTCGACAAGGCGTTCCTGCGCGGCGTCGGCATCGATACGCTGGCCGACACGTTCTCGGCCGGCTTCAAGCTGCCCGAGTACGTGTTCATCGCCTTCCAGGCGACGTTCGCCGGCATCACCGGCGCGCTGATCGTCGGCGCCTTCGCCGAGCGCGCGCGCTTCGCTGCGGTGCTGCTGTTCGCGGTGCTGTGGTTCACCTTCGGCTACCTGCCAATCGCGCACATCGTCTGGGCCGGTCCCGGTTTCCTGTTCAGTCGCGGTGCGCTGGATTTCGCCGGCGGCACGGTGGTGCACATCAACGCCGGCGTGGCCGGGCTGGTGGGTGCCTATTTCGTCGGCAAGCGCGTCGGCTTCGGACGCGAGGCGCTGAAACCGCACAACGTCACCTTCACCTTCATCGGTGCCGCATTGCTGTGGGTGGGCTGGTTTGGATTCAACGCGGGTTCCGCGCTGGAAGCCAACGCCACCGCGGCGCTGGCCTTCCTCAATACGCTGCTCGCCACCGCTGCCGCGATCCTGGCGTGGGCGCTGGTGGAGAAAACTGCCAAGCGCAAATCCTCGGTGCTCGGCGTCGCGTCCGGCGCGGTCGCCGGCCTGGTCGGCATCACGCCTGCGGCCGGAACGGTCGGCCCATGCGGCGCGATCGTGATCGGCGCGGTCGCCGGCGTGGTCTGCGTGTGGGGCGTCAACGGTCTCAAGCGCCTGCTGCGCGCGGACGACAGCCTCGACGTCTTCGGCGTGCACGGCCTCGGCGGTATCGTCGGTGCATTGCTGACCGGCGTGTTTACCGCGCCTTGGCTGGGCGGCACCGGCGGCGAGGATTTCAGCATCGTCCGGCAGGTCGCCACGCAGGCACTGGGCGTCGGCATCACCACCGTCTGGATCGGCGTGGTGTCGGTGCTCGCGTTCCTGATCGCCCGGGCGGTATTCGGCCTGCGCGTCAGCGAGGATGCCGAGCGCGAAGGCCTGGACATCACCTCGCATGGCGAATCGGCCTACGAGTTGTGATGACTGTCCGCCCTCCCGCGCGTGCGAGGAGGGCGGCTTCAGGACGCATGGCAGCTGCGACTGCATCGCAGCCATGCCGATAGTCCCCATGACCCATCGCCCGTGACCGGCCTTTGAGGCATCGTCGATAGTGCGGTCGCAGTCACGTGGATGGCTGCAGGACGTGCATGAGGACTCCGGTCGACGCGATGCAGCATCGCTGCGCATCCGCGGCCATTCATCATCGGGAGGAGCAACATGGGATTGCGTTTGATGGCGACCATGCTGGTCGCGCTGGGTTTTGCAACCGCGGCCGCGCGCGCGGAAGACACGCCACTGTCGCTGGATCCGCCATCGCCGCGGCCGCAGTTGCTGGTGATCGGCAGTTTCCACATGGACAATCCCGGCCGCGACGTGGTCAACATGAAGGCCGACGACGTGCTGGCGCCCAGGCGGCAGCGCGAGATCGAGCAGGTGGCCGATGCGATCGCGCGCTTCAAGCCGACCAGGATCGCGATCGAGTACCCGCGCGGCAAGCAGGCCGAACTGGACCGCGATTACGCCGCGTATCGCGATGGTAAGCGCGAACTCGGGCGCAGCGAGGACGAACAACTGGGCATGCGTCTGGCCAAGCGCCTGTCGCTGCCGCAACTGCATGCCGTCGAACTTTCCGACCTGATGCCGCCGGTGGACATCACCGTGATCGATTACGAGGCCGGCGCCAAACGCCTGGGCCAGGAAGCCTTCCTGGCCGCCATGCGCGAGCGGGTGAAGGCCCATGTCGGTGCAGTCGACAAGGTGTTGCGCGAGGGCACGATCGGACAGGCCCTGCGCTGGTTCAACGACCCCGAACAACTCCGGGAAAGCCAGCGCGGTTACTTCAACTATGCGCGCATTGCCAATGGCGACGACACGCCCGGCGCCAACTGGCTGCAGTTCTGGTACGGCCGTAACCTCAAGATATTCGGCGCGCTCACCCGGATCGCCGGTCCTGGCGATCGCGTGCTGGTGATCTATGGCGCCGGCCATGCGCCGCTGCTGCGCCAGTTCGCCGAACAGTCCGGCTACTTCGACGTGGTCGATCCGTTGCCGTATCTCGATACGCGCGATGCCGAGGCCGCAAGCGTCGCCCACTGACGGCTTGCAATCGACACGGCGAGCGGTTGCAATGCGGCATGCGCATGAAACCGGTCCTCTTGCTGTTGCTGTCCTTGCTGCTGGCCGCGTGTTCGCACGCGCCGCCACGCAACCCGATGGCGCAATGGGTGCCTTCGCCCAATCACGAGCCACGGCGTCCGATCCTGATCGTGCTGCATGCCACCGAACAGGGCAGCGTGCAGGAAAGCCTGGACACGCTGCGCACGCGCAACAGCGGCGGTCCGGTCAGTTCGCACTACCTGATCGGCAAGGACGGCGCGTTGTACCAGCTGGTGGCGGACGACATGCGCGCCTGGCACGCCGGCCCGGGACGCTGGGGCACGATCACCGACGTCAACTCGGTGTCGATCGGCATCGAGCTGGACAATGACGGGCAGTCGCCATTCCCAGACGAACAGATCGCCAGCCTGCTGCGATTGCTTGGCGACCTGACTACACGCCTGGACATCCCGCGTACGCAGATCGTCGCCCACGCCGACTTCGCGCCGACGCGCAAACGCGACCCCGGCAGGTTGTTTCCGTGGAAGCAGCTCGCCGACGCCGGCTACGGTCGCTGGCCCGATGCCGATGCGGGCCCGGTGCCGGCTGACTTCGATCCATGGCAGGCGCTGCGCCTGCTCGGTTATCCGCTGGACGATCGCGCCGCCACCGTGCGCGCGTTCCATCGCCGCTATCGCGGCACCGAACACGACACGCTGGATGCCGAGGACGCGCGCATCCTGTACGCATTGACGCGAGTGCCGTAGCTAGCGGTCAGGCACGCGGTCCGCGTTCCTCGCGTGGCTTGACGCGGCGATCGCTCCGCAAGGCGCTGATCACGATCGCAAGACCCAGGCCACTGGCGATGACGAACAGGACCAGCGCCACGGCCGGATAGCCGAACAGGCGCGGGCCTATCGGCGCGCGCATCAGGTAGGCGCTGGCCAGGATCAGTGCGGCGACGATCACACCGGTGGCGATGCGGTTCGCGATCTTCTGCAGGTTTTCCATCAGGTGCGATTCCTGCAATCCGGTCACGCGCAGCTGCAGCCGGTTTTCGGCCAGCAACGACAACACCGTGGACACCTTGCGCGGCGCTTCCTGCAGCAGCGCCTGCAGCTCGATCACCTCGCCGGCGAGGTGCGCGGGCGAGAACGACTTGCGCAGCCGCGCGCGCATCATTCCCTGCAGGTGGTCTTCGACCGCGTCCTTGACGCTCAGCTCCGGATCCAGCGCCACGCATACGCTTTCCAGGTTGAGCAGGGTCTTGGCCAGCAGGTTGAGCTCCGGCGGTGTGCGCATGCCGCAGGCGGCGCCCAGGCGTGTCAGCTGCAGCATCAGGCGGCCTTCCGACATGGCGTGCGCGTCGCCGTGCGCGGCATAACGCGCGACCAGCTGTCCGACTTCGCGCGTGAACCGTTCCTCGTCGAAGTCTTCCAGTCGCACGCTCAATGCCAGTGCTTCGTCGGCCACGTCCTCGCCACGGCCGTCGATCGCCGAGAACAGCAGCTTCAGCAGGCGCCCGCGCTGCTTGGGCGGCACGTGCGCGACCATGCCCAGGTCGAAGATCGCCAGGCGACCGTCGTCGGTGAGCAGCAGGTTGCCCGGATGCGGATCGGCGTGTATCTCGCCATGCACGAAGGTCTGGTCCAGGTAACCGCGCAGCAGTTCGTTCGCCAGTGGTCCCAGCGACTGCTCGGTGCGGCGCAGGCCGCTGATCGCGGTGACCTTGGTGCCGCGGACCAGGTCCATGGTCAGCACGCGGCTGCTGGTCAGGTCCCACACCGGCCGCGGCACGTACAGCCGGCGATATTGCTTCAGGTGCTCGGCGAAGTGTTCGAGGTTGTCGGCCTCGAGCCGGAAATCGAGTTCGTCGAGCAGGGTCTTGCGGAATTCGTGTACCCAGTCGGCAAAACGCAGGCGCTGTCCGATCCGGGTCGAACGGTCGGCGCGCGAAGCCAGCGCACCGAGGATTTCCAGGTCGGTGCGGATGCTCTGCGCGACATCAGGGCGTTGCACCTTGACCGCGACTTCGCGGCCGTCGCGCAGCACCGCGCGGTGTACCTGCGCCAGCGATGCGCTGCCCAGCGGATCGCGATCGAAATCGGAGAACAGCTTGCCGATGCGCACGTGCAGTTCGTCTTCGATGATCGCGACGATCGCATCGGCATCGACCGCGACGACCTCGTTCTGCATCCGCTCCAGCGCGGCCAGGTACGGCGGCGGCACCATGTCCGGCCGCGTCGACAACGCCTGTCCGATCTTGATGAAAGTCGGTCCGAGCGCCTCCAGATCGCGCACGAACTCCTCCGGCTTGCCCTCCGCCGGCAGTGGCTCGTCGGCCTGGGCGATCGCCGTATCCAGGTCGAGGCCGCTGAACACGCCGGCGCTGCGATACTTCAACAGGAAGGTGAGTATCTGCGCGCTGCGCGCCAGCCCGCGTGGCCGCTCGTCGTTCATGGCGTCGCGCTCATTTCAGCGGCTTGCCGGTATCAATACGCTGGCCGCGATCGATACGTCGGTGCCGTCGTTTGCTGCGCGTGCAACGCGGCCGGCAATGCCAGGCACAGGGTCTCCAACAGCATCGTTCATGGCGTGCTCCCGGTAGACGGACAATGCGCGGAGGAAATGACTGCCCCCGCTACTGCGTCTGCAGCTTCTTGGCTGCTTCCAAATGCATGGCGACATGGTCGCGCGTCTGGGTCAGGTGCTGCTTGACCGGCTCGGACGAGGCCAGCATGAGCAGGCGCGTGTCGATCAGCGTCAGCGCTTCGGTATGGCCCTTGACCATGGCGTCGACGTACGCGGTTTCGTAGTCCCTGCCGGATTTTTCGGCCAGCGCGTCGAGTTCGTGCCTGCCCTTGTCGGCCAGCGCCTGCACTTCCGGCGTGGAGGCAAGCGTGCCCAGCGCGCGGGTCTTGGCCTGGTTATCGCTGTGCTGCGTGTCCATCATTTCGGCGAACTGCAGCACCGGCGCCGATACCTTCTTGTCCTTCGCCTGTTTGGCGGCAGCGATCTCGTGTTCGTTGACGGCGCCCAGCAGTCCCAATGCAAGCGCATCGTCGGAGGTCGGCGTCGCCGCAGTGGTGTCGCTGGGCAGCGTGCCGCCATCGTCGGCGCTCGGTGGCGTGCCGGTATCGGCAGTGCCTGCGGCGGGTTGCGGCGTGGGCTGGTTCTCCGGAATTTCGCGGCGATCGCAGCCGCTCATCGCGATCATCGACATTCCGATCAACAACACTGCGAAACGTTTCATCTCGCACTCCTGCGAAGAGGTGCGTGAACCATCGCACCGGCAACGTGAAGAGCGCGACAGCTGATTCGCGTGCAGGTGTGCAGAATTTGCACTGTTCGCTTCCGTTAATGCGATTGACAAAAAATTCATCCTCATTTCGCGCGGAACAACTTCATCGATATCCATATTTCATTCGCCGGAATGGTTTGGCTCCGGCGTCTTTCAATTCCCGTGGAGCAAATGAAATGGCGAACAACCAGAACCAGAACCGCAACCAAGGCCAGGGCCGTGATGGCGGACAGCAGATGGGACGCGATCAGCAGGACCAGAACCAGACCCGTCAGGCGCAGGGCAACCAGCAGGACACCGGCCAGCAGACCCGGCAGGGACCGAACCGCAACCAGGGCAACGACGAAGAAGAGTAATCACACGTCCGTATCCGAAGGCGCGCTGCATGCGCGCCTTCAAGGAGGTATCGATGAACTACAGGACATCCATTGCAGCACTCATGTTCGCTTCGCTGGTGTCGGCATCCGCTCTGGCGCAGGAGGCCACGCCGAAGCCTCAGACCAACGAGCGCCCGATGGCCCAGGCCAACGAACCGGTGACCGATGCCTGGATCACCACCAAGGTGAAGGCAGACCTGCTCGCCACCGACGGCGTGGCCGGTACCGATATCAATGTCGACACGCAGAATGGCGTGGTGACCTTGCGCGGCACCGTCAAGTCGCAGGCGGAAGCGGATCGCGCAGCCGAAATCGCGCGCGGCATCGAAGGCGTGACCCGGGTCGACTCGCAGCTGAGCACGAGCACGGCGACCGGCACCCGGCAACCGTGACGACAGGTCCGGGCCGCTACTCCCTGTCGAATGGAGCAGCGGCCCGACCGCGGATATTGCCGCTCGGAAGCGATCAGTCGGCTGATTCAGTGAGGCTGTGAAACATGGCGCGACACTTCGGCCTTCAGCGAGCGGATATCGGTGCGGCGTTCCAGGTCGGCCAGCGCGACGATGCCGCGGATCTGTCCCTGCGCATCGACGATCGGCACGCGCCGGATCTTCTGGCGGGCCATGAGTTCCGCGCAGTCCCTGATGTCCGCTCCCAGTTCCAGCGTCACCGCCGGGCTGGTCATGCAGTCTTCGGCGCGAACCTGCGTCGGATCCTGTCCATGCGCGACCAGCCGCACCACGATGTCGCGATCGGTCACCACGCCGACCACCTTGGCATCGTCGACGATGGGAATTTCGCCCACGTCGTTGTCCAGCATCATCCGCGCCACCTGCTTGAGAGGCGTGCTGCGCGTGGCAACCACGGGATCTTCGGTCATGACGGTTCTGACATCCATGAGGTTCTCCTGCAATGACGGTGTTCCATCATCGCGCCGCCGCGATCAAATGCCCGTCAAGCGGGTGTTAAAAGCCCGATGAACGACCGCGCGCGTTCCGGCGCGGCGTTCGCCGCCGCGATCCACGACGAAGACGCGGCGAAGTTCGCCGCGCTGCGCGAAAACATGATCGAGCGGCAGCTCGTGCGGCGCGGCATCGACGACCCCGGCGTGCTGATGGCGATGCGCAGCGTGCCGCGCGAGGAATTCGTGCGCGCAAACCTGCGCGAGTTCGCCTACGAGGACGCGCCATTGCCGATCGAGGCCGGACAGACCATTTCCCAGCCCTATATCGTCGCGTTGATGGCCCAGGCCGCGCGGATCCGCGCCGGCGACCGCGTGCTCGAGATCGGCGCGGGTTCCGGCTACGCCGCCGCGGTGATCGCCGCGATCGGCGCGCAGGTGTTCGCGATCGAACGCCATGCCGAACTCGCGGAACTGGCGCGGGACCGGTTCGCGCGCCTGGGCTACGCCAACATCGAACTGCGCGTCGGCGACGGCAGTGTCGGCTGGCCGGAAGCGGCGCCGTTCGATGTCATCCTCGCCGCGGCCGGCGGGCCGTCCGTGCCGGCGCTGCTGCTGCGGCAACTGGTGACCGGCGGCCGGCTGGTGATGCCCGTCGGCGATACGCAGGGATCGCAACGGCTGCTCAAGCTGACCGCGACGGGACAGGACAATTACGAAAGCGAGGACCTGGGGCCGGTCGCGTTCGTGCCGCTGATCGGCAAGCATGGCTGGTCGACATCCGACGCACGTACGCCGTCGCCAGCGCTCGATGACGGCAACGATACCGACGACCACGATGAGGCATCGATCCTGGCATCGATCCGCGAGGCGGCGGTGCCGCTGCCGGAATTCGACGATCCCGCTTTCGGTCGCGCGTTCGATGACTTCGCCGCCGCGCGGGTGATCCTGCTGGGCGAGGCCAGCCACGGCACGTCTGAGTTCTACCTGGCGCGTGCGGCGATCACCCGACGGCTGATCGAGGCGCATGGCTTCAACATCGTCGCGGTCGAGGCCGACTGGCCGGATGCCGCGGCGATCGACCGCCATGTACGGCTGAAGCCGGCGCGCGATGACGAGGCGCCTGCGTTCCAGCGTTTTCCGACGTGGATGTGGCGCAATGCGGAAGTCGCCGGCTTCGTCGAATGGCTGCGCCGACACAACAGCGGACGCGATCCGGCGCTGCGGGCGGGGTTTTACGGACTGGACCTGTACAGCCTCAACCGTTCGATACGTGCGGTGATCGACTATCTGGAAGGCGTCGATCCGGAAGCCGCGCGCATCGCGCGCCATCGTTACGGTTGCCTGACGCCGTGGGCGAAGGCGCCGGCCGAGTATGGGCACCTGGCCCTCAACGCCGGCTACGGCATGTGCGAGCGGCAGGTCACCGATACGCTGCGCGCGTTGCTCGAGCGTCGGCTCGAGTATGCGGCGCATGATGGCGAGAGTTTCCTGGATGCCGCGCAGAACGCGCGCCTGGTCCGCAACGCCGAGGCGTATTACCGGGCCATGTACTACGGCACCGCCGAATCCTGGAACCTGCGCGACACGCACATGTTCGAGACGCTGCAACAGCTGCTGGCCGCGCGCGGGACGGATGCGAAGGCGGTGGTCTGGGCGCACAACTCGCACATCGGCGATGCGCGCCATACCGAAATGGGATGGACGCGCGGCGAACTGAACATCGGCCAGCTGTGCCGCGAGCACTTCGGCGAGCAAGCGGTATCGATCGGTTTCGGCACGCATGCCGGCACCGTCGCCGCGGCCGACGACTGGGACGCCCCGATGCAGGTGATGCAGGTCCAGCCCTCGCTGACCGGCAGTTACGAGCGCCTGTTCCACGACGCCGGCCATGCGCGCTGCCTGTGCGACCTGCGCGCGGGTCGCACAGGCCGATTGCATGAGCGGCTCGCGCGATCGCGGCTGGAGCGCTTCATCGGCGTGATCTACCGCCCCGACAGTGAGCGCCTGAGCCACTACGCGGAAGCGGTGCTGCCGCGGCAGTTCGATGCCCTGGTCTGGTTCGATGTCACCCGGGCGGTGGACGCCCTGCCGGCGCCGGGTCGGTCAGGTGGCGTGCCGGACACCTGGCCGTTCGGTTTGTAGCGCACCCCGACGCGGCCATCGTCGAATCGGCAAGCAACCGAACCCCATCGATGCACTATATTGGTGCAATGCTTCCCGGCGCTCCCGATCTCGACCGCCTCACCACGCCGCTGGCCTGGACCGACGCCGGCGGCCGCATCGAAGGCAGCAACGCCGCGTTCGCGCGCTGGCTGGGCGTCAGTGCCCGGCGCCTCGTCGACCAGCCACTGGTGGCGTTGGAAACGGACGGCGATGTCCTGCGCCGCGCGTTGTCGGCCGACGCGACGGCGACGATGCCGGCCGAGCCCTTGCGGCTGCGCCGCATCGCCCTGGCCTGGCTCGGTGGCGAGCCGCGCTTCGCCGATGCCTGGCTGACGCGCGACGAGGAGGGCGGCGGCTGGTTGCTGGAAGCACATCCGGTCGACGAGTTCCCCGGACAGGATCCGGCTATCGCATTGCCTGGCGCGTTGTCGGCGGCGTTGAAGGGACTGGCGCACGAACTGCGCAATCCGCTGGCGGGACTGAAGGGCGCGGCACAGCTGCTGGCGCGGCGCAGCCACGACGCGGGCGGGCTGGCGGATGAAAACTCGCGCGAACTCACCGGTCTGATCGAGTCGGAAGTCGAGCGCCTCACGCAACTGCTCGACCGGCTACTGTCACCGACGCCACCGGCCGCGCACGCGCCGCTCAACATCCACGCCACGCTCGAACGCGTGCTGCGCCTGGCCGAAAGCGATGCCGGCTGGGCGGTGCGATTGCTGCGCGATTACGATCCCAGCCTGCCGGAACTGCACGGCGACGCCGACCGGCTGACGCAGGCGACGTGGAACCTGGTGCGCAACGCGATCGAGGCCGGCGCCGCCAACATCACCCTGCGCACGCGCGCCGAACACGGCGTGCGCATCGGCGACGTGCTGCATCCGCTGGTGCTGCGTCTGGAGATCGTCGATGACGGCCGTGGCGTGCCGGAAGACCTGACCGAACGCCTGTTCCTGCCGCTGGTCAGCGGTCGCGCCGATGGCAGCGGTCTGGGGCTGGCGCTGGCGCAGCAGGTGGCGCGCGAGCATGGCGGGTCGCTGACTTACCGCTCGCGGGCGGGGCATACGGTGTTTACGGTGTTGCTGCCGTTGCGTGTCGAGGAGGAGGTGGGCGATGGGCAGCAGTGATGCAACGGCAGGAAATGCAATGGTAGGCGTGATCGTCGCCCATCCGCTTTCAAGCCGTGATTCCCGCGCCCTTCGACAGGCTCAGGATGAGCGAGGCGGGAATCCAGCGACTTTGTTTTGCTCGTCATTCCGGCGGAAGCCGGAATCCAGTGACTTTGATCTTGCCATTGGTGTTGCGAAGCGTTTGCCGACCTTCCAGGTCGGGTTTCCGCCTGCTGTCGCAGTCGGGTCACTTTCTCTTGAAGGGTCAAGAGAAAGTAACCAAAGAGAAGGCCCTTCCCCGATCAAAGCTAACGTTGCACTTTGCAGTCCTCGTAGATTTTCCGACTCGCCCTCCTGGCTCGGTCGGAAAACGGCGGCCATCCCTGGCCGCCGCCCTCCGGGTCTGGATGCAACGCTGGCAGACAAAGGCAACGGCTTTACATCTACTGAAAATGGCTTGATCCCTGCAAGGCCTCGTACGCGCCATGAAGCTGCGTATTGCATGGATGCTGCCTGTTTTTTTTCTCGAACAGCCGACGAAAAATCCAGACCCGAAGGGCGGCGCACAGGACGTGCGCCGTTTTCCGACCGAGCCATGGGTGAGGCGGTGCTGCCTGCGAGCCATTGGCTCGCGCACCGGCGAACGCCCGCGCTGCTGGCGCGGGCCGGTCTTTTGCCGAACGCAAATGGCGAGTCGGAAAATCCCGTCGGACTTCCCAGAAGCCGGATTGACGTGTCGGGGAAGGCCCTTTCTTTTGGTTACTTTTCTTTGGGCCAGCAAAGAAAAGTGACCCGCCGCCAGGCGGAAGCTCTTGCTGTTCGCAAAAAGCAGGCATCAATCATCACCACGCAGGTGATCGCATGACCCCTCAACCTCCCCGGATCTGGGTCGTAGACGACGACCGCGCCGTGCGCTTCGTGCTGGCCACCGCGTTGCGCGAGGCCGGTTACGAAGTGGACGGATTCGATTCGGCGCAGGCCGCGCTCGATGCCTTGCAGATGCGGCCGTTGCCGGACCTGCTGTTCACCGACGTGCGCATGCCCGGCGACGATGGCCTGGTGCTGCTCGACAAACTGAAAGCCGCGCACCCGCGCCTGCCGGTGATCGTGATGTCGGCCTATACCGACATCGCCAGCACGGCCGGTGCCTTTCGCGGCGGCGCGCAGGAGTTCCTCTCCAAACCATTTGACCTGGATGAAGCGGTCGCCTTGGCCGAACGCGTGCTGCCGCAGGCCGCCAGCCACGACGCACCCGTCGCGCCGACGCCGGCAGCAGCGGATGCGATGCTGCCGGAAGCGTTGATCGGCGACACGCCCGCAATGCGCGCGCTGTTCCGCAGCATCGGCCGCCTCGCACAGGCGCCGGTGTCGGTGCTGATCACCGGCGAGACCGGTACCGGCAAGGAATTGGTCGCGCGCGCGCTGCACCGCGAGTCGCCACGCGCGCGCAAACCGTTCGTCGCGCTCAACACCGCGGCGATTCCCGCCGAACTGCTGGAGAGCGAACTGTTCGGCCACGAAGCCGGCGCGTTCACCGGTGCGCACAAGCGCCATGTCGGCCGCTTCGAACAGGCCGACGGTGGCACCCTGTTCCTCGACGAGATCGGCGACATGCCGTTGTCGCTGCAGACGCGCTTGTTGCGGGTGCTGGCCGAAGGCGAGTTCTTCCGCGTCGGCGGTCGCGAACTGATCCGCGTCGACGTGCGCCTGATCGCGGCCACGCACCAGCCGCTGGAAGCGCTGGTCGCCGACGGCCGCTTCCGCGCCGACCTGCTGCATCGGCTGGACGTGGTGCGCCTGCAGCTGCCGCCGTTGCGCGAGCGCCGCGAGGATGTGCCGAAGCTGGCCGAGCGTTTCCTGTTGTCGGCCGCGCGCAAGCTCGGCGCGCCGGCCAAGCGTTTCGCCAGGCCGGCGCTGGAACGGCTGCAGGCCCACGACTGGCCGGGTAACGTGCGCGAACTGGAGAACCTGTGCTGGCGCCTGGCGGCGCTGGCGCCAGGCGAGACGATCACGCGCGCCGACCTGGACGACGCGATCGCCGTATCGACGCCCGTGCCGGCCACCGATGCCGACGACTGGGAATCCGCGCTTGCGCACTGGGCCAGCGCGCAGCTGGCGCAGGGCAACGAAGGCATCCACGCGCAGGCGCGCGAGCGTTTCGACCGTGCATTGCTGGAAGCCGCGCTTGCGCATACCGGCGGCCGCCGCAGCGAGGCCGCCACGCGGCTCGGACTCGGCCGCAACACGCTCACGCGCAAGCTCGGTCCGGGACGCAAGCGGCGTTGAAACGGCTGGCTTCATCGTTCATGCACTCCGGCTTCACTAACGTGTTCGCCGTCATCGCCCGGCGGTCTGTTTGATGCGGCCGCCCACATCCGCCACCGGTTTCGAAAGTACTCGCAGCCAACCGCGCACACATCGGAATCCCCGCATGCGTTTCGTACTGTCCGTCATCGTCCTGTCCACCGGCCTGGTGGCGTGCAGCAGCGCGCCGCCCACGCGCGAGGCGGCGCCATCACCGTCGCTGGCGACCCGCGGCACCGCGAAGCAGGCGGTGGCCAACCTGGCATCGGCCTCGGCCAGCCTGGTCAGCGGACGGATGATGCTGGCGTCGACCGGCAACGGCGTGCGCATCACCGGCGAGGTCGGCGGGTTGAATCCCTACGGCGCGCATGCGCTGCAGCTGCACGAACGCGGCGACTGCAGCGCGGTGGACGCGAGCAGCGCCGGTGTCTATTTCGATCCGGTGCGCGGCAGCGGCGCGGCGGCCGGCAACAACCGCGACCGCATCGTCGCCGATGGCGAAGGCGTGGCGCATGTCGACCAACTGGTGCCCGGTGCGGTACTCGGCGGCGGCGCGCGCAACGACATCGCCGGACGCGCGCTGGTGGTGCTCGGCGCGACCCGCGGCGCCAGCAGCGCGCGCGTGGCCTGCGGCGTGATCACGGTGAAGCCGTGAGGCGCAGGCGCTGATCCGTCAGGTTGCGGCAGCGGCCGTGGCCAGATTTTTTTTCCATGTTCGAGAGGAGGTGTCCGATGCGTACTACCCATACCCTGTTGTTGCTGTCCACCGCGCTGATGCTCGGTGCCTGCCAGAAGCCGGAACCGGCGACCCCGGCGACGGAGGCCACCACCGCAACGCCCGAAGCAGCACCGGCGCCGGCTGAAACCGCGGCGAGCACACCCACCGTGGCAGCGAGCGCGACAGCCACGCTCAAGCCCACCCAGGGCAACCAGACGGCGGGCGAAGTGACATTCACCGTGGTGGACGGCGGCATCGAGATCAGCGGCACGATCAGCGGCCTGAAGCTCGGCAGCCAGCACGGTTTCCACGTGCATGAAAAAGGCGATTGCAGCGCCGCGGACGCGAGCAGTGCTGGCGGTCATTTCAATCCCGCCTCCAGCCAGCATGGCCAGGTCGGGCACGGCGCCCATCACGCCGGCGACAGCAACAACATCGCCGCCGACGACCAGGGCGTCGCCACCGTCGCGACGCGACTGGAAGGCGCGACGATCGGCGACGGCGCGTCGACCGATGTCGTCGGCAAGGGCGTGATCGTGCATGCCGATCCGGACGACTACGTGACCCAGCCCACCGGCAACGCCGGCGCGCGCCTGGCCTGCGGCGTCATCGCGTTGTCGCAATAACGCGCACAAACGTGGAGACCCGCTATCGCATCCGTGCCGCGCAGGCGAACGACCTGGCGTGGCTGGCCGAATGCGCCATCGCGATGGCGTGGGAAACCGAACGCAAGCGACTCGATGCCGGCACGGTGCGCGCCGGTATCGAGGCCGGGCTGGCGGACGCCGCCAAGGCGCGCTATTTCGTGGCGATGCGCGATGCCGCCGCTGCCGGCGCCGAAGTCATCGGCGTGCCGGTCGGCACGCTGATGCTGACCACGGAATGGAGCGACTGGCGCAACGGCGACTGGTGGTGGATACAGAGCGTGTACGTGCTGCCGGCGCATCGTCGCCAGGGCGTGTACGCGGCGCTGTACCGGCATGTCGCGCAGTTGGCGCGCGACTGTGTCGGGGTGATCGGATTGCGCCTGTACGTCGAGAAGGACAACGTCGTCGCGCAGCGCACGTATGCCGCGCTGGGCATGGAGGACGCCCGCTACCTGCTGTATCAGGACTGGTTCAAGCCACCGGCGGCATAGGCGTCGCTGGGTAGCTGTCGCTACGGCGACGGTTGCGAGTTCTGTTGCTGTCATCCCGAGCGCAGCGAGGGACCTGTTTCTCGCGCTGGCAGCAGGTCCCTCGCTGCGCTCGGGATGACAGGCAAAAGGGCGGGCCGATTGCGGTCCATGCAAGCCGCCTACAACTCCTCGGCCGCCTTGCCGTTGCAATGCACGAACGTCACCGGCACGCCGTGCGCCTGCAGCACCGCGGCGATCTGTCGCTGGCGCGCCTCGAAATGCGCGAAGCGCCGCATCAGTGCATTGGTGTCGACGGCAGCATCGGCCAGGTAGCGCTGGCGCCAGGTATCGGGCGAAAACAGGGCGATGTTCACCTCGCCGCGCACATAGCGCAGCAGCGGCTCCGGCGGTGCGTCCAGCCAGGCTTCGCGCTGCGGCGCCAGCAGTGCGGTTTCGATCAGCGGCCACAACGCTTCCAGTCCCTGGTTGCGATATTGCAGCGCGGTCATCGCCGCCAGGTCGTGCACGGTCAGGTAACGCGCGTGCTCGATGCGGCTGCCGAAGCCTTCCTGCGCGCACAGCGCGGCATCGGCCTGGGCCATGCCGCGATCGAGCAGGATCTCCTCGAACTCGGCGGCGACCGCCTGCGCCAGCGCGGCGTCGCCGACCAGCAGGAACGGCAGCACGCGCAGGCTGCCGCCGTGCAGGTCGGGATCGGCGTGGAAAGGCAGCGGCACCTGGCCGCTGGCATCGGCGCCGAACGCGATCAGGCGCGGACCGTCGTTGCGCTGCGGCGCGCGCTGGCGCAGTTCGTCCAGGCGCCGATGCAGCACCCAGCCAGGGCGCAGAACTTCGGCCGGATCGAAATGGGCGGCGGCGAAGGCCAGTTCGAGCCCGCGCACGTCCGGCACCAGCGCAGCGAGGTCGCGACCGAGCAGGCCGGCGAGGCGACCGGCGTCGGCCTGCGACAACGCCGGCTGCGCCGGTTGCACGCCGGGCATGAACTCCAGGGCGAGCACGCCGAAGACATCGGTGGCGTCGCTGGCAGCGGTTGTGACGATCATCGAAGGAATCGTGATTGGCCGTGCACAGGCGCGGCGTTAGACTTGTTCGCATTATGACCCGCCAGCGTCGGCGGGTCGCGCCAGCGAGGTCATCCGATGTTGCAAGGCCGCCCCGTCGCCGTGCTCGGCGGCGTCCGCATTCCCTTCTGTCGCCAGAACACGGCCTATGCCGACGTCGGCAACCTCGGCATGTCGGTGCGCACGCTCGGCGCGCTGGTCGAGAAATTCGGCCTGCACGGGCAGCAACTCGGCGAAGTGGCGATGGGGGCGGTGATCAAGCACTCCAGCGACTGGAACCTCGGCCGCGAAGCGGCGCTGTCGTCGGGGCTGTCGCCGCTGACGCCGGGCATCACCCTGCAGCGCGCCTGCGGCACTTCGCTGGACAGCATCATCACCATCGGCAACAAGATCGCGACCGGGCAGATCGAGGTCGGCGTCGGCGGCGGCAGCGACACCACCTCCGACGTGCCGATCGTGTATGGACAGAAACTGCGCCGGCGCCTGCTGGCGGCCGCGGCGGCGAAGACGCTGAAGGACAAGCTCGCGCAGTTCAAGGGTTTCCACTTCCGCGAACTCAAGCCCGACTTCCCCGGCGTGGCCGAGCCGCGCACCGGCAAGTCGATGGGCGAGCACTGCGAGGACATGGCCAAGCAGTGGAACATTTCCCGCGATTCGCAGGACGAGTGGGCGCTGTCCTCGCACCAGAAGATGGCCGCCGCCTACGAGCGCGGTTTCTTCGACGACCTGGTGGTCAGCTTCCGCGGCGTCGCGCGCGACAACAACCTGCGCGCCGACAGCACGCTGGAGAAACTGGCGTCGTTGAAGCCGGCGTTCGACAAGACTTCCGGACGCGGCACCCTGACCGCCGGCAACTCGACGCCGCTCACCGACGGCGCCGCGGCGTGCCTGCTGTCGACCGACGAATGGGCGCAGGCGCATGACCATGAAGTGCTGTGCCACATCCGCGACGCACAGGTGGCCGCGGTCGATTTCGTGCACGGCGAAGGCCTGCTGATGGCACCGACCGTGGCCGTGCCGGAAATGCTCAGGCGCAACGGCCTGACCCTGCAGGATTTCGATTTCTACGAAATCCACGAAGCCTTCGCCGCGCAGGTGCTGTGCACGCTGCGCGCCTGGGAGAGCGAGGAATACTGCAAAACCCGCCTCGGCCTGGACGCACCGCTGGGCCGCATCGATCCGGCCAGGATCAATCCCAACGGCTCATCGCTGGCCGCAGGCCACCCGTTCGCTGCAACCGGCGCCCGCATCGTCGCCACCGCCGCCAAGGAACTGAAGCAACGTGGCGGCGGCCGCTGCCTCGTGTCGATCTGCACCGCCGGCGGCATGGGTGTGGTCGCGATCCTCGAGCGTTGACGTGGTGACGTAGGGCGGGCCCAGGCCCGCCCATTGCGATGCGAGACGGCGACCGTAGGCACGGTTTCGTACGTTGGCTGACGCCAACATTTCCGGGGTTGTGGTCGTGGGCTATCGCCTGAATTCAGCCAACCCGCGTCATGAGGCCCGATTCCAATGAAGCCACGAAAGCGAGTTCGTGATGAATGATTTTAGGCCTACATCCCGGGGAGTTGGCCTGTGAACTTGCCATTCGCGTCGTATAGATAAACCGGATTCCCGCCTTTTACCTTCACACACGAATAGGTCAACGGGTCGTAGGCGATTTGAGAAATAACAGATTGACCTTGCTCGTAAGGAATTACTTGGAAATTGCACCCTGCCCCGCCATGGCCACACAGGACCTCAGCCCTTCTAATCGTTTCGGCTAGCACTTGGCGCTGCACCGTAGTGAGCTGGGAAACGGGAGGCATACTCCCGCACTCAGGAACTCGATTTTGCTCCGCAGCAGAGCAGGCAGATATGAATATAAAGCCGACTGCCAGAAAATTCTTCATGTAGGCCTAATGCCTAGATCAAAAATCGACCCGCGAAGCGGTTCGGATTGAATGAAGTGTCAGGCATCACCGACGCGCCCATTTTTCTTCTGGGGCGACGAGAAACCTGACATGCGCAAAAAAGTAGCCCAGAGTAAATGCCGGCGCCAGCATGCCGAGACCTCTTAGGTCTGACAGATCGCGCGCGATTAAGAAAAGCAGGATCGTCATAACGCCAAAGAACCAGCGCCATGACACCTTTCTCAGATCCTCGTAGCAGTCGTATCCGAAGTAGGGGCTAAATAACTTACCTCGACGTCTGCACAAGAGCACCCAGTACACCAAATAACCAACTGCGACAATCACAAGCGGCGCATAAGCTTTCATATGATACCCATGCTCATGCCCGATTTGCGCCGTGCCGTGGAGCAGCTTCGGCTTGAATGGATTGTCAGGGGGCGTTTGGACATTCTTGTGGCGTAAGGAGCACGCCAGCAGGCCAATCAATTGACGCATGCCCATTCTCACTGGATATCTCCAGCGCCCAACAGTAGAAAGGGGGCAACCCGATTTCCTTGCGACGCGCATCCAGTTTGCTGGGTGTGACGATGTCGTAGAACCGGATGGTGCTGTCAGGCAGGGTAAAGAATTGCATGCCGTACACTTGTGGCTGGTTGGTAAGCCTACGGTTCCGGTCAACCAGGACAGCCAGATCCCATGGCTCCGCCTTCTTGCCGAGAACGGCATACTTCAATTGCTGAGTGGCTAGCACCTGATACTGCGGGTCCATGTCGGCATGCTGTGTAAGCAGCCATGCGGCCTTTGCAGCTTGCTCTCCGACTGCCGATTTCCTGGGCCAACCGCACTTCTCAAGCACGGCACGCATATATGTCGTGTTCTCTGCGTCAATGCGAAGAGTCTCATTCAATGCCTCTTCTGATTGAGAAGAAACAGCAAGAGTTTTTCTCGCGGTTTGATCGGCTTCCTTGCGTTGCAAAAGCTCGCGTTGCAACGAACTGGGTGTGCAGTCTTGAGCGATCGCACCAATCGGCCACAGCATTACAATTGCGAAGGCGAATCGAAACATCGCATGCATCCCTGATGCCTGATCAGTCGCCCGGCTCACGAGGCGGGTCCGACGTGAATGAATTGTTGGCCCACCTGCGGCTCCCCACGCATTACGCCTTCAATCCATTCGACGTAATGGCTGAGCCGGACATTGCAGGTGATTTGACCATAGCGCCCGGGCCGGGCAGTCCTGACATCGCCTTGGACGACTTTCCAGGAGGCCAGCCCGGCCAACGACCATTGGTCTTCGTCCCGGATGAGCACGGGACCGCCGCTGTCCCCGTTTCCCAGTACGCCTTCAAGGGGCAGGCCGATGGTGGCTCGTCGAACACATAGCAAGACCAGCGGTCATGGGCACTGGTGATTTTATTGAACGCGCGGCGTAGCTCCGTCCGATTGGGGCCTTTGGGGTCGTGCCCGGTGGCTCCCGTAGCCGTCGCGCCTTTCCCCACGATCTTGACGATCTGGCCTGGCTCGTCGCTGTCGCTGTAGATCGCGACAGGAGGTGACATCCGCCACGGGCTGGGTCAATTTGACCAGCGCGATGTCGTCGGATGAGGCAAGAAACACCACGATCAACATCGCCTCTCCGCTGGCCATCGCCGGATCGATCAGCTCTTGTGGCAGCGTCTTGTACCCGGAGTGCACGACGACGCGCTCGACGTCCCTGGCTGCTCCATTGATAACTACCTGCTTGAGTTCTGAATGCGCCGGGATCGTATGGGCGGCAGTGATGACCCACTGGGGAGCGATCAATACGCCGTGCCCCTCACCGGGCATGTCGACGAGAGCGGAGAACTCAGAAGCCGGAATCCGATACTTCGAGTCATCAACGTCATGTCGAATGACGATGGCGCTGGCGGTTGATGACATTGCGAGAAGGAATATGAGCAATGAAGATCGGGTCACGTGCGATGCCTTGAGGGGGCTGACGCCGACCCTAGAAGTCGGTTGGCTTGCAGAAAGGGGTCGAGTGAGGGCCGAACGCCCCGACGCGCCACCTTCGGCCAGAATACCGTCGCCGCCCGCCAGGCGCGCCGAAGCAGCGGCGGATGAAGGGCCAACGACGGCATGAAAAGCGCCGAGCATGACCCTTGATAGGACTGCCGAGGCCCAAAAAGCGCCAACATCGGCGCGCAAAGTGCCAAGCCTGCCGCTCGCAGGGCCATGCACGGCACTTTTTGTGCCAGGCATGGCGGAAATTCGTCTTGGGGTCAACCCGAAAAGCGGCGGGCTCGGCACATCCAGTGCCGGCGGTGGCCCTTTCAGCGACACGGGTGGCGAAAAAAGCGCCACGCGTGGCACTTTCGTGCATGAGGTCGAGATCGAACGTGGCGACGGAAGCGCAAAAAGCGTCGAGGGAACCGCTTTGCGTGCCGTAGGTGGCAACGGGTTTGGGGATGGTGGGCCGAGGGCCCACCCTAGGTGCGAATGGGTGCGGCGACGCACAGTTCGCGCCTGATCGCGGCTTCCGCTGTCGCACGGATCGCCGGCCAGTTGCGCCTGCCGTCTTCGCGACGGGTTTGAGCGGCGGGCATGCGCGCATGGACGAGGCGTGCCTGCGACCACGAGCGCGCCGGCGACGGCACGAACAGTGCGATCACTTCGCCGTTGAGTCCGGCGCTGCGATCGACGCGGCCGCGCCGGTCGAGCCGGCCGAGCCGGCCGTACAGCGGCTTGGCCGCGTAGTAGCCGAGCAGGCGCCGTTGCTGGCGCAGCGCATGGAAGTCGTCGTCGTGCAGCGGATAGCGGAAGTAGTGGCGTGCGCCCGGCACGGTGCCCAGCGCGGATGGATCGAGCGAGCGTGGAAGCCGGTCGGCCACGGTGGCGATGTTATTCGCGCAGGCGCGGCATGCCGTGTTCGTTGCGTTCTTCCACGGCGGCCTGGTCGTAGATCTTCTGGCGCAGGTCGCGGCCGGCCAGTTCCTGCACCGGTTCGTTGCGCGAGGCGCGCAGTGCGTTGGCGTAACTGAGCCGCGCGCGCGGTTCGTCGCCGGCGGCGGCGAGGCCGCTGCCGAGTTCTTCCCAGGCGGCGCTGCCGGCGCCCTGCGCCAGGGCGCGATGCAGGTATTCCTCGGCCTGCGACCATTGTCCCTGCGCGCGTGCGAGTCGTGCCAACGCCAGCAGCAGCGCGGGGCTGGACGGGTGGGTCTGCAGCCAGCGTTCGGCATTGGCGCGGCGTGCGTCGAGGCGGCCGATCAACAGGCGTCCGTACAGGTCGGCCAGCGATTCGTCCCAGCGCGTATCCAGCGCCTGCTCGAGACTTTTTGCCGCGGCCTCGTCCCAGCGCAGTGCCGCCGCGCGTTCGGCGTAGGCGGCGACGACCTCGGCTTCGCTCTTGGCGGTCTTCGGCAACGTTTCCCAGCGCTCGGCCAGCACGTTGGCATCGGCGGCCTGGCGCAGCGAGGCCTCGGCCCAACGCGCCTGTAGTTCGTCCAACCGCTCGTCCGGCAGCGCGTTCTGTTGCCGCATCGCGCCGAGCAGGCCATAGGCCTGGCCGGCCTGGCCGGACGCGGCCAGCGCTTCGGCGCGCAGCACCAGGCCGCGCGGCGGCAACGGCTGCGCGGTGGGTGCGTCGAGCGCGACCAGCGCATCGGTCGGACGATGCTGGGCCAGCGAACGTTCGGCGACGGCAATGGCGCGCGAAGCTGGATGACGCTCGCCGAGTGCATCGAGGTGCTGCTGCGCGGCGACGGCGTCGCCACGGGCATCGGCCGCACGCGCGGCGGCAATGCGTGCGACCGCTTCGACGTGTTCGTCCTCGGCGGCCTGCAGCAGCAGCTTCTCCGCACGCGCCCAATGACCTTGGTGCAGGGCGTTGAGGCCGTCGGCCAGCCGCGCGCGCGATTGCTTCTGGCGCATGCCGCGCCAGGCGCGGAACGGCAATGCCAGCAACGTCCACAGCACCCACAGCGCGAACACCAGCGCCAGCAGGATCAGCAGGCCGGAAGTGACGGTGGTGGTGTAGTCATGACCGCGATAGCGCACCAGCACGTAGCCGGGATCCTGCAGCAGCAGTTGCGCGACCAACGCGCCGACCACGGCCAGGGCCAGCCAGAACAGGATGTTGCGGAACAGGTTCATCGCAGGCTCCTTGCGGTGCTGTTACAGCGTGCTTCGACGACGGCTCAGCGCGCGCCGCGCAAGGCGCGCAGCTGTTGCAGGCTGCTGCCGAGCACCGGCAGGTCCAGCGTCAACGGCTGCGCCTGCAGGCTGCGCAGCTTGTCGCGGCGTGCGCGCAGTTCGGTCGAGTCTGGCCACAGGCGCGTGAGCCAAGCGTCGACGCGCGCCAGCGCGGTGCGCCAGGCAGCGGCATCGCGACGTTCCAGCGCCGCGCGCGCCAGCGTCAGTTCCAGCTGCATCGCGGCCAGGCCGGCGCCGCGGTCGACAGGTTCGACGATCACGTTGCCCTGCGTCGGCCTGATCTCGACGATGCGTCCGAACGCGCGTTGCCACCACGACAGGTCCGCCGATTCCACCGCGCGACGACGCTGCGGCAGCGCCTGCAAGGTCGCGGCGAAGGCTTCCAGCTTGCCGGCAGCGGCGTGGCGCGGATCGGCGCCGACGGCGTCCAGCGCGGCACGTTCCTGCGCCAGGGTCTGGCGCAGGCTGAGGTAGGCGGGATCGTCGATGCCGTCGAGCACGCCGGCGGCAAGCGCATAGCTGCGGCGCGCGCCGTCCAGGTCGGAGGCCAGATCCAGCCGCTGCGCGGCGCTGGTCAGCAGCAATTCGACTTCGTCCAGGCGCAGGGCCTGCGCGCCGTGGCGGTCGGGATCGGCGAGCCGGGACAGGTTGTCCTCGAGCAGCGCGGCGCGCTGGCCGATGCCGAGCAGTTCGTCGCGCAGCACGCGGTTGGTGGCGTCGGCCTGCTGCAGGCGCTGTGCCTGCGAGCGCTGGTCGCGGCGCAGGGCGTCCAGGCTCTCCTCGAGCAGGCCCACGCGCTGCTCGGCGTCGGCGACCTGCGCCTGCGCGCTGGCCTGGCGCGACTGCCAGGCCTGCCAGCCCCACCAGCCGGCACCGGCGAGCAGCAGCACGGCAAGCAGCCACCAGCCCCCTGAGCGGGTGCGGCGGATCGGGACGGAAGAGGTCGGGTCGTTCACGGAAAAGGTCTGCGCAAGGCCGCTCATGCTAACGGAAGCGGGCCTGCGGCCGCATGCGCCGCTGCCGCGAGCAGGGCCGCGGGGCGCGCACTGTCGGCGACGATCACGTCGTCGAATCCTGCCGCGCGCGCCAGCGCGGCCAGGCGCGCACTGGCCGCGATCGCGCGCGCGAGCCGCAGCTTGTCGGCCAGTTCCGGCGGCAGTGCGGCCAGCGTGCGTTGCAGGGCTTCGCCGCTGCTCAGCGCCAGCGCGTACGGCGCCGCCAGCGCGCGCAGTCGCGCCAGCGCCTGCGGATTCCACGCGATCGGCTCGCGGGTGTAGACGTCGCAGCGCACGACGCGTGCACCGCGCGCGACCAGTGCGGGCGTGATCGTGCCGCGTCCGCCCGGTGCGGTGACCAGGCCGACACGGCTGCCGCGCAGGGATTGCAATGGCGGCAGCGCCAGCAGGCCTTCGCTGTCCATCCGCGTCGGTGCGTGCACCTGTGCGACGCCGGCGCGATGCAATGCGCGCGCCGTGCCTTCGCCGACGGCAAGCCAGGTCTGCCCGCGTCGTGCGCGCAGGCGTTGCAGCGTCGCCGCGGCCTTGACGGCGGCAGGGCTGGTGAACAGCACGCGTTCCAGTTGCAGGGTTTCGCGCAGGCATGCACGCGTCGTCGCATCGTCGAGCAGCCGCAGTCGCCACGGCGACAGCGCCAGCACGCGCGCGCCGTGGCGCGCGGCGGCGCGGCGCAGTTCGGCGTGCTCGCCGGCCGGGCGCAGCGAGATCAGCTGCCAGCCGGCGAGCGCTCTGTCGGAGGAGATCGGAGACGGCACGACGACAGCTTGGCATAGCCATCGAGCATCGGGCACGTATCCTGACACTCGATCCCAAGACTCGGACATGATGAATACCGACACCGCACTCGCGAAACTCGATGCCTATTACCAGGCGATGCCGCCCGTGGCGGCGATGCACCTGCGCATTGCCCACTACGACGGCGAACGCCTGCGTCTGCAGGCGCCGCTGGCCCATCACGTCAACGACAAGGGCTGCGCGTTCGGCGGCAGCATGAACTCGCTGATGACGCTGGCCTCGTGGGGCCTGGTATCGATGCGGCTGGAAGCGGCCGGGCTGCATTCGGACGTGTATGTGGCCGACAACCAGGTGCGCTACCTGGCGCCGCTGTTCGCCGACCTGGAAGCCGAAGCCGAGTTGTCGACGGAGGCGTCGTGGGACGACTTCATTGCCAGCCTGCGCGCGCGCGGCCGCGCCCGCACCCACGTCGAAGCGCGCGTGCCGCTGCCCGATGGTGGTGTCGCGGCGACGTTCCGCGCGCGCTTCGTCGCCTTCGCCAAGGGTTAGGATGCACGCCAGGTCCAAGGGGAGTGCGGCGATGATGCGCAAAGTCATGATCGTGCTGGCGGTGCTGTTGCTGGCGCTGGCCGGCTGTGACGGCAAGCAGAAGAACGCGTTGCTGGCCGCCCAGAACGCCTACGCCAGCGCGATCCGCTGGGGCGAGTACGAGAGCGCCTGGCAGCGCGTCGATCCGGAGTACCGCGAACAGCATCCGCTGACCGAACTGGACCTGGAGCGCTATGCGCAGGTGCAGATCTCCGCGTATCGCGACCTGGACAGCACGGTGCTGCCCGACGGCAGTCCGGCGCGGCTGATCGAGATCGGCGTGATCAACCGTCACACCCAGGCCGAGCGCAGCGTGCGCTATCGCGAAGAATGGCGCTGGGATCCGGAGAAGAAGACCTGGTGGGTGCGGCAGGGGCTGCCGGACCTGTGGGCGGGTAGCTGAGGGGTTGTGGGAGCGGCTTCCAGCCGCGACAGCAATTGCCAGCGGTACTTCGCGGCTGGAAGCTGCTCCCACAGCAAAGTGGGCTTTCTTTGCGCCGTCGCCGCGACTCGGCGACAATCGCGGCCCGTGTCGCGCCGATGATCCCCACTTGAATTTCGAAGAACTGCTGGCCTTCGCCGGCCGCAATCCGATGCTGTCGATGGCCCTGGTCGGCCTGACGGTCGCCATCGTCTACCTGGAAGTCGCCCGCCTGTTCCGTCCGTACAAGGCGTTGCGCCCGGCCGAACTGACCGGCCTGATCAACCGCGAGGACGCGCTGGTGGTGGACCTGTCGGCCATCGGCGACTTCGAGAAGGGCCATATCGCCGGCAGCCGCAACGTGGCGCCGAGCCAGTTCGATCCCGAAAACAAGCTGCTCGCCGGCGCGCGCGCGCTGCCGGTGGTGGCGGTATGCCGCAACGGCCAGGCTTCGGCGGATGCCGCCAAGCGGCTGAAGAAGGCCGGCTTCGAGAAGGTGTACTGGCTCGACGGCGGCATCGCCGCCTGGCAGCACGCGGATCTGCCGCTGGTGAAGGGCAAGGGCTGAAAGCAGGGTCTGGGATCTGGGGGCTTGCAGTGATGCGCGCTTCCGTTTTCAGCCCCCAGATCCTAGCCCCCAGTCCCCGTTCCACCCCCATGCAATAATCCCGCTCTTACCCGCAAGCACAACCGAATTGGAGTAGCACCATGTCCGACGAAACCAGCAACGGCGCGGCCGCTCCGGCCGAACAGGCCGCCGGCGCCACCTTCGTGGTCGAGAAGCTGTACCTGAAGGACGTTTCGTTCGAAGCGCCGAACGCGCCGCAGGTGTTCAACGAGCAGGGCCAGCCGGACCTGCAGATGAACCTCAACCAGCGCGTGCAGCGGCTCGGCGACAACGTGTTCGAAGTCGTGCTCGGCATCACCCTGACCTGCACCGTCAACGGCAAGACCGCGTACCTGGCCGAAGTGCAGCAGGCCGGCGTGTTCGGCCTCAGCGGTTTCGCCGACCAGGGCCTGGACGCCATGCTCGGCACGCAGTGCCCGAACGTGCTGTACCCGTATGCGCGCCAGGCGATCGGCGACCTGATCCAGGGTGGCGGCTTCCCGCCGTTCTACCTGCAGCCGATCAACTTCGACGCGGTCTATGCCGAAGGCCTGCGCCAGCGCGCCGAGTCGCAGCAGAACGGCGAGCTGTCCTCCGGCACGGAGACGGCCGGCAACGCCTGAGCCATGACCACCGCGCCCTCCGTGGCGGTGTTGGGCGCGGGCTCCTGGGGCACCGCGCTGGCTGCGCTGATCGCACGGCACGATCATCCGGTCGTGCTGTGGGGTCGTGACGCCGATGGCGTCGCGGCCATCGACCAGCGCCACGAAAATCCACGCTACCTGCCCGGCATCGCGCTGCCGGAATCGCTGCGCGCCACCACCGACCTCGCGCTCGCGCTGCGCGGCGCCGAACTGGTGCTGGTGGTGGTGCCGTCGCACGCCTTCGCCGAAACCTTGCGCCTGCTGGCGCCGCATCGTCCGTCCGGCGCCGGCGTGGCCTGGGCCACCAAGGGTTTCGAGCCTGGTTCCGGGCGTTTCCTGCATGAGGTCGCCGCCGACATCCTCGGCGAAGACGTGCCGCTGGCGGTGGTCACCGGTCCGTCCTTCGCCAAGGAAGTGGCGCTCGGCCTGCCGACTGCGCTGACCGTGCACTCCGACGATGCCGCGTTCGCGCAGCAGGTCGCCGACGTGCTGCACGGACCGGCGTTTCGCGCCTACACCGGCAACGACATGGTCGGTGCCGAACTCGGCGGCGCGATGAAGAACGTGCTGGCGGTCGCCACCGGCGTCGCCGATGGCATGCAGCTGGGCCTCAATGCGCGTGCCGGCCTGATCACCCGCGGCCTCAACGAGATGCTGCGCCTGTCCGCGGCGATCGGTGCGCAGCCGGAAACGCTGATGGGCCTGGCCGGCCTCGGCGACCTGGTGCTGACCTGCACCGGCGACCTGTCGCGCAACCGCCGCCTGGGCCTGGCGCTGGGCCGAGGGCAATCGATCGCCGACGCGGTGCGCGAGATCGGACAGGTGGTCGAGTCGGTGCAGACCGCCGACGAAGTGATGCGCCAGGCGCAACGCCACGGCGTGGAACTGCCGATCTCGCGTGCGGTGCAGGCGGTGCTGCATGGCGAACTGACGCCGGCCGATGGCTTGCGGCAACTGCTGGGGCGCGAGCAGAAGGCGGAATATCCGGAAACGCTGTTCCGCTGAGCGCACGTTCGCTCCGCTGCTCTTGCTTGTAAGCCGTCATCCCCGCGTCCTTCGACAGGCTCAGGATGAGCGAGGCGGGACAAGCGCGAAGCGCGTAGAACGTCCGAAGGACGGCCCCGAAGGGGTGAGCGGAGCGAATAATCCAGTGACTTTGCATGTTTCGGAGCATTTGCCGACCTTTCAGGTCCAAGGGCTTCCGCCCGCTGCGCGAGCGGGTCACTTTCTTTTGCTGACCCAAAAGAAAGTAACCACTGCGCCGCAGGCGCGAACGGCGCAGCCGGCCCGAAGGGCGAAGGGCGCAGCCCTGAGTAAAGAAAAGGGTCTTCCCCGATCACAGCTCCCGTAGCGGTGTGCAGTCCTCGTAGATTTTCCGACTCGCCCTCCTGGCTCGGTCGGAAAACGGCGCACATCCATGTGCGCCGCCCTGCGGGTCTATGGGATTGCGAGCGTTTTGTGCGTCGGCAAGCCAAGCCAAACCGAATCAATCAGCCAAAAAAAGCCCGGCCGAAGTCGGGCTTTTTGTTTTCGCTGATCACGCTCAGAAGCTGGCGCGTACGCCGATCAGGTATTTGGTGGCGTCCACGCCTTCGCCCATTTCGCCTGCTTCCAGTTCGCCGACCAGGCCCCAGGTCGGGTTGAACTTGACCTGCGCGCCGACCAGGGCGGAGAAGCCGTCGAAGTCGCCGCCGCTGTAGCTGCCTTTCACGTAGCCTTCGAAATTCTCGTTGAAGGCGCTGCGGAAGCCGACGCTGGCGCGATAGCCGTCGGCATCGGCGTCGCCGAATTCGTCGACATCGAGTTCCTGGCGCAGGTAGCCGATCTCGGCCAGCACGTCGGTGCTGTCGCTGAGCGGATAGTGGTAGCCGACGCCGAGCTGCAGTTCGCTGAAGTCGAGATCGATGCCGGCATCGTCGTTGGTGGCGGAGCCGTAGCTGCCGAAGAAATGGAAATCCTTGCCCGCTTCGACCGAGCCGCGGACCTGGAAGCCGTCGAAATCGGCATCGCCGACGTCGTCGACATCAATGTTGAGACGTGCATAACCGGCCTCGAGATAGGTGTAGCCCGGCTCGGCCGCGAAAGCGGTCAACGGTAAAGCCGCCAGCGCGAACGCCAGCACCAATTGCTTCTTCATGAAATCCCCTGTCCTGTATGTGTATGGCCGCGATCGCGGCGCCAGAATGATAAATTATCGTTAATCAGGCCGGCAACCGCGTGCATGCCCCCGCATAAAAAAGCCCGGCCGAAGCCGGGCTTGGATCGCGACGGCCGGGGGAGAGAGCCGTCAATCGCGATGTCGTGGTGCGATTACCAGGTCAGGCGCGGGCCGACGAACCATTGCGTGTCGCCGTCGGCGAACTTGACGTCGGTGCTGACGCCCCAGTTCTGGTTGAACTTGTACTGCGCGCCGACGCGGCCGTAGAAATCGCCATCGACGCGGCTGATGCGGGTGTCCTCGAAGTCCTCGTAGCCAGCCATCGCATAGCCTTCGAACTGCGGCGTGAGTGCGGCACGTGCACCGACTTCGGCGCTCCAGCCATCGAGGTCGAGGTTGTAGCCGGGATCGAATTTCTCGTAGGCGACGCGCGTCACCAGATCGACCGTCGGCGCGATCTCGTGGTTGTAGCCCACGCCGACGCGCCACTGGTCGATGTCGAAGTTGCTGTCGTCGAGCTTCTGGTTGTTGTAGCCGCCGAACAGGTGGAAATTCGGGTGGATTGCGACCGAGCCGTCCAGGCCCCAGCCGTCGGCATCGGCGTCGCCATTGGTGGCGACATAGCCGCCCTGCACATAGTTGTAGGAAAGGCCATCGGCCGCGGAAGCGGCGAAGGGCAGCGCAGCCAGCAGGGTCAGCGCGAGCAAGGATTTCTTCATGGGGGTGAAGCCTCTGATTGGTTATTTTTTGACCAGCGCTGAGGCGATCACGCGATCCCGTTCGCAGCCGGTGCACGCAGTATCCGCGGCACCGGATAACGGAAACTGAATATTGGACTCACAAGTTCTGAAACTTTCCGCCGATGTTCAGGTCAGGCGCGCATGCATCGCGCCGCATCGTGCATGGACAAACATTCCGGAGTGTTTGAGGCTCGCAGAGGCTAGCGACGCACGTCGAAGCCCGTGCCCGCCATCACCGCTTCGATTTCCATCTGGTTGGCCCGGCTGAAATCGCCGGGCTCCGAATGCTTGAGACAGGCGGCGGCAAGGCCGAAATGCAGCGCGTCGGCGTCGGTCATCGCCGACGACAGGCCATGCAGCACGCCGGCGGCGAAGGCGTCGCCGGTGCCGATGCGGTCGACGATCGCGGTCAGGGTGTAATCCGTGGTGCGATGCACGCCGCCGTCGCGCGTCACCATCATCGCGCCGAGTTCGTGGTGGTCGACGCTGTGTTGGGTACGCAGGGTGGTGACGATGCGCTGCAAGTGCGGGAATGCACCGAAGGCCTGCCGCGCGGCGGCCTCGATGCGTTGTTCGCGGCTGTCACCGGACGTCGTTTGGCCCAGCACCAGTTCGATGTCGCGATGATCGGCGAAGGCGATGTCGGCCTCGGCGAACAGCTGCCGCAATACCACCGGCGGATCGCTGTCCCAGGCCGCCCACAGCTTGGCGCGGTAGTTGCCGTCGAACGACACCTGCACGCCGGCGGTGCGCGCGACGCGCGCGGCGGCGATCGCGGCGGCGGCGGTCTCCGCGCCCAGCGCCGGAGTCACGCCGGACAGGTGCAGCAGGTCCGCCCCGGCCAACAGTCGCGGCCAGTCGTAGCCGCTGGCGGATGCGAGTGCGAACGCGGACTGCGCGCGGTCGTACAACACCTCGCTGGCGCGGTGCATGGCGCCGGTAGCCAGGAAGTACAGGCCTTGCCGGCCCGCACCCGTGTGCACGGCAGCGACATCGACGCCGTGGCGGCGCAGTTCGCCGACGGTTGCCACGCCCAGCGCGTTGTCGGGCACCACGCTGACCATCGCCGCCGCATGCCCCAGCTGCGCCAGCGCGACCGCGACATTGGCCTCGGCGCCGCCGACGACCACATCCAGACGCGGCGTCTGCAGCAGGCGTTCGTGGCCTGGTGCCCCCAGTCGCAGCAGCAATTCCCCGAAACACACGATGTTTTTAGGCATGTCCCCTCCCTTACCGGATCGGCCCTCGAGCGGCCATCTTGCACCGCAGCATGCTTCCGCCGAAACCTTTTGCTAGGGTTTTGACCAGCGGTGTCATTTTGCGGGCCAGGACACCATACCAAGCACGACTAGCCAGTCAATAACCGTCGCCAGAGCGGGTTGGCTCCACCGGAGGGGATCCATGCAGACGTTATTCGGAACAAAAAAGACACCGGTTACCACGCTCGCCCTGGCTATCGGGCTGGCGTTGCAGCTGCAACCAGCCGCGACCCATGCGCAGCAGGCCGGAACAGCCGCCAGCGCCGCCACGCCGCAAGATGCGGCGGCAGCCGCCGCGCCGGCCGCGGCGCAGCAGTCGGCCCCAAAGGAACTGGACACCGTAGTGGTGACCGGGACCTACCGCGCGAGCCTGGAACAGGCGCTGGACATCAAGCGCAGCGAGAAGGGCATGGTCGATGCGATCGTGGCCGAGGACATCGCCGATTTCCCCGACCTCAACCTGGCCGAGTCCCTGCAACGGATCCCGGGCGTCGCGATCTCGCGCGATGCCGGCGAGGGCCGCAACATCTCGGTGCGCGGCCTAGGCGCGGATTTCACCCGCGTCCGCATCGATGGCATGGAGGCGCTGACCACGGTCGGCTCCACCGACAGTTCCGGCGGCACCAACCGCGGCCGCGGCTTCGACTTCAACGTGTTCGCCTCCGAACTGTTCAGCCAGCTGATCGTGCGCAAGACCGCATCGGCCGAGGTCGAGGAGGGCTCGCTGGGCGCGACCGTCGACCTGCGCACCGCGCGGCCGTTCGACTACGACGGCTTCAACTTCGTCGCCAGCGGCCAGCTCGGCTACAACGATCTCAACAGCGACACCCACCCGCGCGCCGCCATGCTGGTCAGCAATTCGTGGGCCGACGATCGCTTCGGCGCGCTGTTCTCGGTCGCCTGGACCGATCGCAACATGGCCGAGGAAGGCAGCGGCAGCGGGCGCTGGGCATCGGGCACGAGCAATGGCGGTTTCGACGAATCGTCGCCATACACGCCGGCGCTGGACTCGGCCAACTTCCATCCGCGCATCCCGCGCTACTCGCTGATGCACCACGAGCAGGAGCGCATCGGTCTGACCGGCGCGCTGCAGTTCAAGCCGAGCGAAAACACCGACCTCAACCTCGACCTGCTCTACGCGCGAATCAGCGCGACCCGCACCGAGGACTACATCGAGGCGATCTCGTTCAGTCGCGGTGGCGGTGGCAAGCAGGACACCGTGGTGCTGGACGGCGCGCTGGATGATCGCAACAACCTGGTCTATGGCCGGTTCGACAACGTCGACATCCGTTCCGAATCGCGCATCGACCTGTGGGACACCAAGTTCACCCAGATCGGCCTGGACGGGGAGCATCGCTTCAGCGACAGCTTCCGCATGACCGGCCTGATCGGGCGTTCGCGCTCGGCGCACCAGAACCCGGTGCAGACCACGGTGATCATGGACAAGCTTGATGTCGATGGTTACAGCTACGACTACCGCGGCAACGATCGCCTGCCGGTGTTCAACTACGGCATCAATCCTACCGATCCGAACGGCTGGACGCTGGCCGAGATCCGACTGCGTCCGCAGTGGGTCGAGAACACCTACGAAACCGGGCAGCTGAACTTCGACTGGGACATGACCTCCGTGTTCCGCCTGAAAGGCGGCGTCGCCGCCAAGGAATACAAGTTCAGCACCGAGGAAGGCCGACGCATCACCGGCGAAGGCGAGGTTCCTGAGATCGACGCCGCCACGCTCGCCAGCCTCACCAAGCTGGTCAGCGTCTACGACGTCGATGCTACGCCCGGCACGTGGGTCGTGCCGAACGTGGACGGTTTCGCCGGCATGTTCAATATCTACGCCAACAACGGCATGTTCGAAGTCGCCTCGCGGCCGGTGAACGACCGCGAAGTGACCGAGAAGAGCAAGTCGATCTGGGTGCAGGGCGAGTTCAACACCGAGATCGGTTCGATGCCGTTCTCGGGCAACATCGGCGTGCGCCACGTCAAGACCGATCTCAACACACAGGGTTATGCCACGGTCACCGGCGCACCGGTGCTCGCCGTGGTCGAGCGCGACTACAGCGACACGCTGCCGTCGATGAACCTCGTCGCCGAGCTGACGCCGGAGCTGCTGTTGCGCTTCGGCGCGGCCAAGGTGATGGCGCGTCCGGGACTCGGATTCCTGACCCCGGGTGTCACCGTCAACGTCGCCGGTGGCGCACGCACGGTCACCGGCGGCAATCCCAATCTGGAGCCGTTCCGCGCCAAGACCTACGATCTGGGCCTGGAATGGTATTTCGACGAAGGCGCGCTGCTCGGCCTGGCCCTGTTCTACAAGGACATCGACAGCTACGTGCAGAACACCCGCGAGACGCGCATCTACGCCGACAGTGGCCTGCCGGCGAGCCTGCTCGATGGCACCGGCGCCACGCCGCAGGACGAGTTCGTGTTCACCGTGCCGCTCAACACGCCCGGTGGTCCGCTGCAGGGCATCGAGGCCAACTACCAGCAGCCGTTCACCTTCCTGCCGGGCAAGTGGAGCAACTTCGGCGTGCAGTTGAACTACACCTACATCGACTCCGACATCCAGTACCTGACCTCGACCGGCGCCTTGTCGCTGCAGCGGCCGATGATCGGCCTGTCGAAGAACGCCTACAACGGCACGCTCTACTACGAAGGCGAGCGCTTCTCCGGACGCGTCTCGGTGGCGAACCGCAGCGATTATCTGACCACGGTTCCGGGCCGCGACGGCAACGACGTCGAAGGTACCGCCGGCCCGACCACGGTCGACGCGTCGCTGTCGTGGAAGGTCGACGACCATTGGGAGCTGAGCCTGGAAGGCCTGAACCTGACCGACGAGTGGAACGACGAGTGGCTGGATTCGATCGGCGACCGTACCTCGGTCTACAACCACACCGGCCGCCAGTACTTCGTCGGCGTGCGCTTCAAGCTGTGATCGCGCGGTTGGCGATCACCAGTGCAATACGCTAGCCAGCAAGGCCCGGCGATGTTTCGACTTCGCCGGGTTCTGCGTTTCGCGGTAACCGTACTACCGACATCCTCCGCCACATCGCTGTCGAAGCTCGTCGCCACCGCCATGGCCCGCATGAGGAGCAGCACGATGAACCGTTCGATCCGCAACGCCATCCACGGCGCCATCCTGTCCGTCCTGGCCGCCGCCTTCGCCCTGCCGGCGCAGGCCGGCCGCTACCCCGACCTTTCGCGCGAAACCCTGCCGGCCAACGATGGTTGGGCCTCGCTGCCTACCGAAGCATTCCCACTGGGCACCACCGGCGGTTCCGCCGCCAGCGCCGAACGCGTGCATGTGGTGAGTGACCGCAATGCACTCGTTGCCGCGCTCGCCTATCCCGATCCGACGCCGAAGATCATCCAGGTCACCGGCGTCATCGATGCCAACGTCGACGACGACAACCAGCCGCTGCGCTGCGACGACTATGTCCGCGCCGATCCCGACACCGGCGAGCTGTATTCGCTGGAGCAGTACCTCACCGCGTACGATCCGGCGACCTGGGGACGCGAGGACGAACCTTCTGGGCCGCAGGAACGCGCGCGCGACGCCTCGGCGGACGCGCAGACCGCACGCATCCGCATCCGCATCCCGCCCAACACGACGATCGTTGGTGCGACCCGAAACGCGACCATCCGCGGCGCCTGGTTCGACATCCGTCCGGGCAGCGGCAGCAACAACGCGCCGGCCAACGTCATCATCCGCAACCTCACCTTCGTCGATACCCATGACTGCTTTCCGGCCTGGGATCCGGCCGATGGTTCGGAAGGCAACTGGAACTCGCTGTACGACGCGATCTCGGTACGCAACGCCACCCACGTCTGGCTCGACCACAACGCCTTCCTCGACGTCGAAACCGCCGATGCGGGTCTGCCGACCTATTTTGGCCGCCTCTACCAGATACACGATGGCCTGGTCGACATCACCAACGCCTCCGACCTGGTGACGGTGTCGTGGAACCTCTTCGCGAACCACGACAAGGCGATGCTCATCGGTTCGTCCGACAGCGCCAGCGCCGACCGCAACCGCCTGCGCGTGACCCTGCACCACAACCTGCTGCATGACCTCGGCCAGCGCGCGCCGCGCGTGCGCTTCGGCCAGGTGCACGTCTACAACAATCTGTACAGCATCAGCAGCACCGGTGCGGAACACTACGCCTACAGCTGGGGCGTCGGCGCCGAGTCGCAGATGGTCGCGCAGAACAACCAGTTCCTGGCCAGCCACGGGGTGACGTCGGACCTGTTCATTGGCGGCTTCAAGGGCACGCAGCTGCTGGCCGAAGGCAATGCGCACAACCTGCGCGCGTTCGATCCGGTCGTGGCCTACAACGCCGTCAATGACACCGACATCGAGAACGGTGCGAGCTGGGCGCCGGTGCTGTACCGACGCATGGATCCTGCCTGGTTGCTGCCGCTGACGGTGACGTGGGCGGCGGGGCCGTTGCGATGAGTGAAACGGAAGCACGCGGGTGGCGGATCCGCGCCTATGGATCTGTCATGGCGTTGCTGGTGCTGTGCGGGCTGTCGTGGCCGGCATCGACGGCGACACCCGCGGTGCCGGTGACGGTGTGGCTTGCCGGCGATTCCACGATCGCGGCCAAGCGCCCGCAGAAGCGGCCGGAAACCGGCTGGGGCGAAGCTTTCGAATCGCATGTCAAAACCGGCGCGGTGATCGTCGACAACCGCGCGATGAACGGGCGCAGCACGCGTACCTTCATCAGCGAAGGTCGCTGGCAGGCGCTGATCGATGCGACGCGGCCAGGCGACTACGTGTTCATCCAGTTCGGCCACAACGACCAGTCGGTGGAGAAGAAAGACCGCTATACGCCGCCGGACGACTATCGCCGCAACCTGGAACGCTTCGTTCGCGAAGTGCGTGCGCACAAGGCCACTCCGGTGCTGCTGACGCCGGTCGCGCGCCGCCGCTTCGAGCAGGGGCGATTGCAGGACAGCCACGGCGAGTATCCCGGCATCGTCCGCGACGTCGCGACGCAGCATGAAGTGGCGCTGATCGACCTGCTGGCGCGCAGCGAGGCAATCCTGCGCGAACACGGCGAGGAGGGTTCCAAGTCGCTGTATCTGTGGCTGCGTCCCGGCGAATCGTCCAACTACCCGGACGGACTCCAGGACAACACGCATTTCTCCCCGCAGGGCGCGGCGTTGATGGCCGAGGCCGTGGTCGAAGGCCTGCGTGAGCTCGACCTGCCACTGAAGGATCTGCTGCAGCCATAACGACGCGTAGCGTGCGCTGTGCGCACGAAACGGATCTCCGCCTGCCGCAAAACTTCGCAGACGGAATCTACGCATCGTGCGCACAGCGCACGCTACATCGTGCCGCGCTGGATGAATGGCACGCGCTGATAGAGCTGGCGCTCGCCGCTGCGCGGATCGTGTTCGAGGTGCAAAGGAATATCGAACACCATTGTCTCGCGCGCCGCCAGCGAATACGGTAGCCACGTCGGCAGGCCGCGGTGGTTCGGATCGCCACGGCGGGCGAACGCCAGCAGCGCATCGCTCATCGCGTCGGCCATCCGCTGTGCCTCCATGCTCCCACCGGTGCGCGATCCAGCCTGGTGGATGTTGTCGAACACCAGCGGAATGTCGAGCGTGTGCATGGCGCGGAAGCGGCCGTCATCCAGCGGCGAGCCCCAGTCGAGCTGGTAGGCCCAGGTCGGCGCCCCTTGCTTCGCGCGCGCCTCGGCCTCCTCGATCGCGCCGCGCCACGAGCGGCCGGCGGTGGTGGCCGCGAAGAATACTTCCGACGGCGTGTAGTCCGGATACAGGCGCCGGTATTCGGCGATCACCGCGGCCGGATCGAGATCGACGTATTGATACTTGCGCAGGCGCTCGGGCAAGCCGTCCCAGCCCAAGGTGAAGTTGTCCGGATCCTGGCCGAGGAACGCACGCGTCTCGTCGCGGGTGTTGCCGATCACCATCGGGATGCGTGCCGACTGCGCTGGCGCGTCCGGCCAGAACGGATGGCGATGCAGCGAGCGCGCATCCATCACCGGACCGAAGTACAGGCGCATGTCCTCGACCGGCGACGGATCGCGCAACTGCGTCGCGGCCAGCAGCGTTTCGACCGGCAGGCTGCGCAGGCGCTGCAGGTCCCGTGGCGCGATCTTCAGTTCGTCGAGGAACAACTGCGCGCGCTGCATCGCCGCGCGCGGGCCGGCGGCGGTGACCTGTTGCCCGCTCATCGTCCACACACGATGGAACAGTCCGCGCGCGGCCGGCATCGCCATCAGCGTGGCGATCTTGGCGCCGCCGCCGGACTGGCCGAACACGGTTACGTTGCCGGCATCGCCGCCGAATTCATCCGCGTGTTGCCGCACCCATTGCAGGGCTTGGAGCAGGTCGAGCTGGCCGACATTGCCCGACCAGGCGAAGTCCGCATCGCCGAACGCGCCCAGTGACAGATAGCCGAAGGCATTGAGGCGATGGTTGACGGTGACCACGACCACGTCGCCGCGCCGGCACAGGTTGCCGCCGTCGTACAACGGACTGCTGCCGGAACCGTTGTCGTAGCCGCCACCGTGGATGTAGAACAGGATCGGCCGCTTGCCGCCATCGCGCAGACCCGGCGTGAATACGTTGAGGAACAGGCAGTCTTCGCTGGTCGGCTCGTCCGTCTTCAGTTGCGGTGCGGACGCGCCATGGTGCGTGGCATCGCGGATGCCCTGCCACGGCAGTTCCTGCAGAGCGGGCATGAAGCGGCGCGTGGATGTGTCGGCGCCGTAGGGAATTCCCTTGAACACATGGACGCGATCGACGAGCTGGCCGCGGATGCGGCCGCTGCGCGTGCGCGCCAACGCCTCACCGGTCGTGGCGGCATGCAACGGTGACGCCGGCAACGCGCTGCCGAGACCGAGCAGCGCACCTGCCATCAGCAACCGCCGGCGTTGGGCGTCGTGCATGCCGGCCACGTGCTCAGCGCAGCGGATCGCGCCGCTTCAATGGCTTTAGCGGTTCCATCGTGTCGAGGTCCCAGTCCTCGGCGACAAACGCCTGCCGCGTTTCCTGCTGCTTCGGATAGCCGCCAACCTGCTGTTCGCTGTCGATGATCGCGCCGCGGCCTTCGATGGTATCGGCGAGGATGCGGCGATCGATGTCATCGCGATCCCAGGGGCGCGCGCCGGCGTTGGCGACCACCGCGTCCTGCACCTGCGATGCCGGCAGCAGGGTCACGCCGAACGGCAGGGCGGGCGGACTCCTGAGCATGTTCACCTGCACCGGCGCGGTGGTGTAGCTGCCGCGCGCATCGATCTTCTGGCGACCGACGCGATCGACCAGCAGGTTGTCTTCCGTGTACAGGTCGATGTCGCCGGAGCCGCCGATCATGAAGAACGCAAGGTCCTCGGTCGAAGGGCCGGCGCGCATCACATTGCCGCGCAGCACCATCTGGCCCTTCGAATACGGATGGCCGATCCATTCCTCGGCGATCAGGTTGTACTGAGTCGCGCGCTGGCCCGGGTTGTAGATCAGGTTGTTGAGCACCTGTCCGCGCGCACCGCCCTTGAACAGCGGATTGCGCTCGTAGTTGTGCGCGTACAGGTTGCCGACGATCACGATGTCGTTGACGTGATCGTGGATCAGCGAACCCTTCGAGTGTTCGCCCTTGCCGTGTGTGGAATGCGCCAGGCCTTCGGCGATGATGTTGTTGCTGAAGGTGATGCGGCGCGACGCGTTCTGCAGCCATTCGCGTTCGCTCTCGCCGGCGAAGCGCGTACTCGATGCCGACAGGTTCTCGTCGGTGGCCCAGGTCAGCGAGCAATGGTCGACGATCACGTCGCGCGCGCCACGTACGGTGCTGATCGCGTCGAAATCCAGGCCGGCCATCTTCGCCGCGCCGGCTTCGCCGGGACGGATGCGGATGTGGCGGATGACGACGTCATGCGCGGCGACGATCAGGCCGCCGCGGATCAGGGTGATGCCCGGCTGCGGCGCGGCCTGCCCGGCGATCGTGAGGTTGGGCTCGGTGATCTTCAGTTCCTTGCGGCCCAGGTCGATGACGCCGCCGACCTCGAACACCACCGTGCGCGGACCTGGGGTCGCGATCGCTTCGGCGAAGGAGCCCGGGCCATCGGTGGCCAGGGTGGTCACCCGAAGGATTTTTCCACCGCGTCCGCCGGGCGTATGCGCCGCCCAGCCCTGCGCGCCGGGGAAAGCCAGCGCCTCGCCGGCCGCGGGCGCCTGCGCGGCGGCGGCGGCCGGTAGCGCCGGCAACAGAAATGCCAGGCAGATCAACCCCCTGCGCAGACGCTCGCCCACTTCTTGCCACCTGTCCTGCATGCCCATCGCCCCTCCCAGAGTCGAAATCGTCATCGTACGGTGCAGCGCAGATTGTCAATGACACCGGTTTCCTATACAACTGCCTGCAGACGAATATTGCCGACAGGAGGCAGCGCTGGGATGGATCGGATCGCCTTGGGGGGAGATGACAGCGAGAGCTGGGAGATCGCCCGGCGGCTGGTGCACGCGCGCCGGCGTGCCGAGGCCCTGACGGTTTATCCCGGCACCCGGCCCGCCACGCTGGAGGCCGGTTATGCCAGCCAGGACGCCGCGATCGGCCTGTGGCCGACACCGGTGGCAGGCTGGAAAGTGGGCCGGATTCCCGATGCCTGGCAGGCCCGCCTCGGCGAGGACCGCCTGGTCGGCCCGATCTTCGCCGACGCGGTGCAGGGCGCCGATGCGGCGGCCGCCGCCCGTTTCGAGGTGATCGAGGGCGGCTTCGCCGCGGTCGAGGCTGAATTCGTTTTCCGCCTCGGTGCCGATGCACCGCCGCATAAGACCGAGTGGAGCGACGCCGAAGCCGCCGCGCTGGTCGAGGCGCTGCTGGTCGGCGTGGAACTGGCCGGCAGTCCGATGGCGATGATCAACGAGTGGGGACCGGCCGTGGTGGTATCGGACTTCGGCAACAATGCCGGCCTGGTGCTGGGGCCGGCGATTCCGGATTGGCACGGGCGCGATGAGGATGCGTTGTCGTGCGAGACCTTCATCGACGATCGCTCGGTCGGCACCGGCCGCGCCAGCGCGATCAGCGGCGGCACGCTGGCTGCACTGCGCTTCGCGCTGTCGCGTTGCGCGCGTCGCGGCATGCCGCTGAAGGCCGGGCAACTCGTGTCCACAGGCGCCGCCACCGGCATCCACGACATCCGCGCCGGACAGCGCGCGCGCATCGAGTTCGCGGGCATCGCCACGATCCACTGCGTCGCGGTGCCGGCGCAGCCGAAGGGGGAGGCATGAGCAGCTCGCGCCGCCAGTTCATCGCCTTCGGCCTCGGCGCGCTGGCCAGCGCCAGCCTGCCGCGCGCCTTCGCCGCCGCGCCGACCACGTTGCTGCGCGCAGCCGACGTGCACATCGACGGCTATCCCACCGTGGAAGCGGTGCGCTGGATCGGCCGCTACCTGCGCGAGCGCACGGACGGCCGTCTCGACACACTGGCCTACCACTCCGGACAGCTGGGTCGCGAATCGGTGACGGTGGATCTGGCGCGCTTCAACGCGCTGGCACTGACCCGCGTCTACCTGGCGTCGATGAACGACTCGGTGCCGTCGACGCGAATCCTGTCGCTGCCGTTCCTGATCGATTCCACCGAACACCTGCGCCGCGTGCTCGACGGCCAGCTCGGCCGCGCGCTGCTTGCCGATTTCCAGCGGCGCGACCTGGTCGGACTCGCTTTCTACGATTCCGGTTCGCGCAATCTCTACAACACCCAGCGGCCGATCCATGAGCCGGCCGACATGCAGGGCCTGAAACTGCGCGTGCCGGTCTCGGAAGTGTTCGTGCGCCTCGTGCATGCGCTTGGCGCCAATGCCACGCCGCTGCCGTTCGGCGAGATCTTCTCCGCGCTGCAAACGCGGCTGATCGACGGCGCCGAGAACAACATCAAGAGCTTCCAGTCCAGCCGCCATTACGAGGTGGCGCATTACTGGTCGGAGTCGCGGCATACCTATACGCCAGACGTGCTGCTGATGTCGCAGAAGGCCTACGAGGCGCTGGCGCCGGCCGATCGCGAGCTGGTGCGCGAAGCCGCCGCCGCCTCGGTGCCGTACATGCGCGGCCTGTGGGACCAGGCCGAAGCCGCCGCGGCCAAAGCCGTGTTCGCCGCCGAGGTACGCGCCAACCAGGTCGATCGCGAATCGATGCGCCGCGCCACCGATCCGGTCTCGCGCGAATACCTCGGCGACGCCGGGTTGGCGAAACTGTTCGAGTACGTGCGCGAAGCCATGTAGGCGGACGCTTCCCCATGAACGTCGCCTGGAGGGGTCGATGAACATAGAACAATCACAACAGTCGGCGATCGCCGACACCGCGCCGCCGTCGACCTGGCATTCGCAGCTCGCGCGGCTGTCCACCTGGATCGCCGGCCTCGCCCTGGTGGCAATGGCCGCAGTGCAGGCCTGGCAGGTATTCGCGCGTTACGTGCTCAACGCCTCGCCCGACTGGACCGAACCGGTGGCGTTGCTGCTGCTCAACTTCGCGATGATGTTCGGCGCCGCGGTCGGCGTACATGCGGAATCGCATTTCGGCTTCTTCATAGCGCGCCAGGCAGCTCCGCCGCGCATCGGGCGTGCACTGCTGGCGTTCAACCGCGCGCTCATCGCCATGGTCGGCGCGTTGCTGGCGTGGTGGGGCGCGTGGCTGGCCGCCGACAGCTGGGAAGTGCCGATGGCCGGCGCACGCATTCCCGAAGGCATGTTCTACCTGCCGCTGTGCCTGGGTGGCGCGCTGATGGCGTCGTTCGCGCTGCAACACCTGTTCGCGGGCAAGCCGTCCGCCCAAGGACATTGACGATGGCGATCACGATCCTGTTCTGCGTTTTCATCGGCCTGCTGATCGTCGGCATACCGGTGGCGTTCGCGCTGTTCACCGCGTCGCTGGCGACGCTGCTCTATCTCGGCCTGCCGGCGATCGTGGTCGCGCAGCAGACCGCGACCGGCGCAGCGTCAGCGTCGTTGCTGGCGATTCCATTGTTCATCTTCGCCGGCGAAATCATGTTGCGCGGCGGCATCTCCGAACGCCTGATCGGCTTCGCCTCGTCGCTGGTCGGCCATGTGCGCGGCGGCCTGGGCCAGGTCAGCGTGCTGTCGTCGCTGTTCTTCGGCGGCGTGTCGGGTTCGGCGATCGCCGACGTCTCGGCCGTGGGCGGGGCGATGATCCCGCAGATGGTCAAGCGTGGCTTCGACCGCGATTTCGCCGTCAACGTGACCATGACCGCGGCGCTGGTGGCGCTGCTGGTGCCGCCATCGCACAACCTGATCCTGTACTCGGCCTCGGTCGGCGGCAGCATCTCGATCGCCGCACTGTTCGCCGCCGGCATCGTCCCGGCTTTGCTGATGACGCTCGCGCTGATGCTGACCACCTGGATCATGGCGCGCCGCCGCGGTTACGCGGTGGAGCTGTTCCCCGGTTTCGGCGTGGTGCTGCGGCGCATGGTGTCGGCGCTGCCCGGCCTGCTGCTGGTGGCGCTGATCTTCATCGGCATCCGCGCCGGCGTCTTCACCGCGGTGGAGAGTGCCGCGATCGCGGTGGTGTATGCGCTGCTGGTGACCGCGCTGGTCTATCGCAGCCTGTCGTGGCGCGAGTTCGTCGACACCTTTGGCCACGCCGCGCGCACCACCGGCATGATCCTGCTGGTGATCGCCGCGGCGGCGGCGTTCGGCTGGCTGCTGGCGTACCTGCAGGTGCCGGCCGCCGCGGTCGAGGGATTGCGCGCGATCGCCGACGACAAGTTCATGGTGCTGCTGCTGATCGTGCTGCTGCTGCTGTTCCTGGGCACGTTCATGGACCTGGCGCCGATGATCCTGATCTGCACGCCGATCTTCCTGCCGGTGGCCAAGGCGTTCGGCATCGACCCGGTGCATTTCGGCGTCGTGCTGGTGATGGCCGGCGGCATCGGTCTGGTCACGCCGCCGGTCGGTTCGGTGTTGTTCGTCGGCACCGCGATCGGCAAGATCAGTATCGCCGAATGCCTGCGCACGATCTGGCCGTTCTGGCTGGCGGCATTGGCCGTGCTGCTGCTGGTGACGTTCATACCGCCGCTGTCGCTATGGCTGCCCGCCGTATTGAAATGATGCGGCTTGCGCTGTTCGCGCTCGGCGTCGTGTTGGCGATGCCCGCCGCGGCGCAGGATCCGCCGTCGCTGGATGGTTTTGCCGACGGCATCCAGCATTGGCAGAACCGCCACGGCCGCGATTACGCGCGCTATCCGCCGGACCAGGTCGGGCGGATCGCCGACAACCTGCTGCTGTACCAGCGTCGCGATGGCGGCTGGATCGAGAACCAGGATCCGGCGCGCATCCTCGACGACGTCGAGCGCGCTGCGTTCGCAGGCCAGCGCGATCGCAATGGCGGCAGCTTCGATAACCGCAACATCTACACCCAGGTCGAATACCTCGCCGCGGCGTTCGCGCGCAGCGGCGACGCGCGTTATCGCGATGCCAGCCTGCGCGGCATCGATTTCATCCTGGCGCAGCAGTTGCCAAGCTGCGGCGGATGGCCGCATACGGTGCCGGCAACGCAGTCCTACCATCCGCATATCACCATAGCCGACGACGTGACCGCCGGCGTGTTGGGCACGCTGCGCCGGGTGATCATGGACGAGGTGCTGTTCGGCTTCGTCGGTGCAGACCTGCGCGAAAAAGTGAGTGCAGCCGTGGCGCGCGGCGACGCCTGCCTGTTGCGGCTGCAGCTGCGTCGCGATGGTGTGCTGGCTGGTTGGGCCGGCCAGTACGATCGCGACAGCCTGCAACCGGCGCAGGGCCGCAGTTTCGAACTGCCCGCGCTGGCGGTGCAGGAAAGCGTCGGCGTGGTGCGCTATCTGATGTCGATTCCGCAGCCGCCGCCGGAAGTCGTGGCCGCGATCGACGGCGCGGTGGTGTGGTTGCATCGCATCGCCTTGGCGGGTCAGCGCATCGAGACCTTCGCCGCGACGCCGGAACGATTCCAGTATCACAGCGCCAGCACCGACCGCCGCCTGGTTCGCGATGCCTCGGCGCCGCCGTTGTGGGCGCGCTTCTACGATCTCCAGGACGACAGCGTGGTGTTGGCCACCCGCGAAGGCGTGCGCGTGCGCGATTACGCGCAGATCCCGCGTGAGCGCCGCACCGGTTACGAGTGGTACGGCTACTGGCCGCAGTCGCTGCTCGATCGCGACTATCCGCGTTGGAAACGACAGCAGGCAGCAGGAGGAGAGGGATGATGTCGTCGAAAACGAAGCGCGGTGGTTGGCTGGCCTGCGCATTGCCGGTGCTGTCGCTGCTCCTATTCGTCGTCGACGCGTCGGCCACCGAAAAGGCCGCGCCGCAGTGGAAGCGCGGCATCGAGCACCAGCGCCAGGCCGACCTCGGCGACGGCACCTTCCTCAACCCGGTATTCGCCGGCGACCGGCCCGATCCGTCGGTGCTCAAGGACGGCGACGACTACTACCTGACCTCGTCCTCGTTCGACGCCTATCCCGGCCTGCCGATCTGGCACTCGCGCGACCTGGTCAACTGGCAGCCGCTGGGCCATGCGATCACCAGGAACGTCGGCTCGATCTGGGCGCCGGACATCGTCAAGCACGAGGGTCGCTACTACATCTATTTCCCGGCCCGCACCGGCGGCACCGAGGGCGTGACCCGCAGCAACTACGTAGTCTGGGCTGACGACATCCGCGGCCCGTGGAGCGAGCCGGTCAACCTCGGCCTGGGCAAGTACATCGACCCGGGCCACGCGGTCGGCGAGGACGGCAAGCGCTATCTGTTCCTGTCCGGCGGCGACTACGTGCAGCTGTCCGACGACGGCCTGCGCGTGGTCGGCGAACCGAAGCACGTCTACGACGGCTGGCAGTACCCGGAAACCTGGGACGTGGAGGGCTACGCCCAGGAAGGCCCGAAGATCCACAAGCGCGGCGAGTGGTACTACATGACCACCGCCGTCGGCGGCACTGCCGGCCCGCCGACCGGGCACATGGTGATCACCGCGCGTTCGAAGTCGATCCACGGGCCGTGGGAGAACTCGCCGCACAACCCGATCGTGCGCACCGTCGATCGCAGCGAGCCGTGGTGGTCGCGTGGCCACGCCACCGTGGTCGAAGGCACCGACGGGCGCTGGTGGATGATCTACCACGGCTACGAGAACGGGCACTGGACGCTGGGCCGGCAGGCCCTGCTCGAACCGATCGAATGGACCGACGACGGCTGGTTCGTCGCCAAGGGCGGCGACCTGGGCCAGCCGCTGAAGAAGCCCAGCGGCAAGTCGGTCGGGCAACACGGCATGGCGCTGTCGGATACGTTCGACGGCAAGCGCCTGGGCCACCAGTGGTCGTTCTTCAACCCGGCGCAGGACGAGTACAGGCGGCTGTCGTTCGGCAACGGCGCGATGAGCGTGCAGGGCAGGGGCAAGACCCCGCGCGACAGTTCGCCGTTGACCGTGATCGCCGGCGACAAGGCATACCAGTTCGAAGTGCAGATGGAGATCGAGCCGGGTGCCATCGGCGGCGCACTGCTGTTCTACAGCGACCGGCTGTATGTGGGCGTGGGCAGCAACGGCGAGAAGACGGTGATGCACCGCTATGGCCAGGAGCGCCCGGTCGAGGGCCTGGCGCCCGGCAAGGGCGGCACGCTGTGGCTGCGGGTGACCAACAACCAGCACATCGTCACCTTCCACACCAGCGACGACGGCAAGACCTGGACCAAGTACCCCACGCAGATGGAAGTGTCCGGCTACCACCACAACGTGGCCGGGCAGTTCCTGGCGCTGAAGCCGGCGATCTATGCCGCCGGCGAAGGCAAGGTCCACTTCCGCGACTTCCGCTACCGCGCGCTGGATTGAGCCTGCGGCGGGCTAGAATCAGGTAACCGAGGGACAAAGAAGCCACGATGCCAGCGCGCACTCCCCCCGCACCCAAGACATCGGTTGCGGTCACGACCACCACCAAGGCGGCGACGATCAACGACATCGCGCGGCTGGCCGGCGTGTCGAAAAAGACCGTGTCGCGCATCATCAACCACTCGCCGCTGGTGCGTCCGGACACGCGCGACAAGGTCGAGGCGCTGATGCGCGAGGTCGGCTACGTGCCCGACCCGATGGCGCGCGGGCTGGCGTTCCGCAAATCGTTCCTGATCGGCATGGTCTACGACAATCCGACCGCGCAGTTCATCGTCAACATGCAGTACGGCGCGCTCGACGCGATCCGCAATTCCGGCTTCGAACTGGTGGTGCATCCCTGCGACAGCCGCAGTCCGAACTACATCGACGGCGTGCGCCGCTTCGTGCAGCAGCAGAAGCTGCATGGCGTGATGCTGGTGCCGCGCGTATCGGAAGACCAGGCGCTGGCCGACATGCTGGCCGAGGTCGGTTGCCGCTACACGCGCATCGCCGCGGTGGCGCTGGACGAACCGGCGCGGATGGTGGTCACCCACGACCGCGACGGCGCCGCCGAAGCCGCCGATTATCTGCAGACGCTCGGCCACCGCGACATCGCGCTGATCGCCGGTCCCGGCGGCTACCGCTCGGCACTGGAGCGCACCGCCGGCTTCGTCGAGGCGCTGGCGCAGCGCGGCATCGAACTGCCGAAGTCGCGCATCATCGAGGCCGGCTACACCTTCGAGTCGGGTGTCGCGGCCGCGGAAAAGCTGCTCGCCGGCAAGCGCCGCCCGACCGCGATCTTCTGCGGCAACGACGAGATGGCCGCCGGTGTATACCGCGTCGCGCTGCGCGCCGGCATCAACATCCCGCGGCAGTTGTCGGTGATCGGCTACGACGACAGCCCGCTGGCGTCGCGGCTGTGGCCGCCGCTGACCTCGGTGCGTCGCGGCACCCGCGACACCGGCCGCATCGCTGCGGCGATGCTGCTGCAGGACAGCGCCGAGGCCGCCTCTGCGTTGTCGCTGCACAGCGTGCATCCGCACCTGGTGGTGCGCGACTCCTGCCAGCCCCCGGGCTGACGTCTGTTTGCCCTGCAAACGCCGCGGCAAACATGGCGCGACGCAAAATGACACCGGTTACCTGATCGCCTACAATCCAGAAAACTTTCGATGCGGACGGGCGCGATGATGCCTGCCGCGAACCCGGAGCCTGCCGCATGTTCAGCAAGACCTACCACGCCACCCATCCCGATTCGCTCGAAGGCGCCAGCAACGAACAGCTGCGCGATCGTTACCTGGTGCAGGGCCTGTTCCAGGCCGACACCGTGCAGCTCAACTACACCCATTACGAGCGCATCGTGGTCGGCGGCGCGGCGCCGGTGAAGCAGGCGCTGGTGTTGCCGGCGCAGACCGAACCGAAGTCCGCCGCCGGCAAGCCCTTCCTCGAACGCCGCGAGCTGGGCGTGGTCAATGTCGGCGAAGGCAGCGGCACGATCACCGTCGACGGCACCGCCTACGCGCTGAAGCCGCGCGACGGCCTGTACGTGGCGATGGGCAGCAGCGAGGTGCGCTTCGAATCCGGCGACGCGTCGCAGCCGGCGCGCTTCTACCTGTTCTCGACGCCCGCACATGCGCGCTACGAGACCAAGCACATCTCGATCGAGCAGGCGGTGCCGCTGGAGCGCGGCGCGCTGGAAACCTCGAACGAACGCACCATCTACCAGTACATCGTGCCGGCCACCTGCCAGTCCTGCCAGCTGCTGCTCGGCGTGACCCTGCTCAAGACCGGCAGCGTCTGGAACACGATGCCGCCGCACCTGCACGACCGACGCTCCGAGGTCTATTTCTACTTCGGCCTCGGCGACGACCAGCGGGTGATGCATTTCATGGGCGACCCGGCCGACATGCGCCACCTGGTGATCGGCAACGAGGAAGCGGTGCTGTCGCCGCCGTGGTCGATCCACATGGGCTCGGGCACCCGCAACTACGGCTTCATCTGGGCCATGGGTGGCGAGAACCTCGACTACACCGACATGAACCAGCTCGACATCTGCCAGCTCAAGTAAGGGGACGTACGTGGCCAACCGCAATCCGTTCAACCTCGAAGGCAAGGTCGCGCTGGTCACCGGCGCCAACACCGGGCTCGGCCAGGGCATCGCGATCGCACTCGCGGAAGCGGGCGCCGACATCGCCGCGGCCGGCATTTCGCCGCCGACCGACACCGAGGCGCGCGTGCGCGCGCTCGGCCGCCGCTTCGTCGCGATCGAGGCCAACCTGTCCAGCATCGAGCCGGTCGAACGCATCGTGCGCGAGACGCTCGGCGGCCTCGGCGGCCTCGACATCCTGGTCAACAACGCCGGCCTGATCCGCCGTGCCGACGCGGTCGAGTTCAGCGAACAGGACTGGGACGACGTGATGAACGTCAACGTCAAGGGCGCGTTCTTCATGTCGCAGGCCGCCGGCCGCCACATGCTGGCGCAGGGTCGCGGCAAGATCATCAACATCGCCTCGATGCTGTCTTTCCAGGGCGGCATCCGCGTGCCGTCCTACACCGCCAGCAAGAGCGGCATCGCCGGCATCACTCGCCTGCTGGCCAACGAATGGGCGGCGAAAGGCCTCAACATCAACGCGATCGCGCCCGGCTACATGGCCACCGACAACACCGCGCAGCTGCGTGCGGACGCGGCGCGCAGCAAGGCGATCCTCGACCGCATCCCGGCTGAACGCTGGGGCACGCCCGCCGACCTCGGCGGCACCGCGGTGTTCCTGGCCTCGTCCGCATCGGACTACGTCAACGGCGCGATCATTCCCGTCGATGGCGGCTGGCTGGCGCGCTGACATGCGCCGGGCGCTGCTGTTCGCCGCGTTGTCGTTCGCTGCCTTGTCCGTTGGCGCGCAGAGCGCCGCGACGGACCAGCGCAGCGATTCCTACGTGCAGAACGAGCGCGACATCGCCAAGACCCAGCCCGGTCCGCACGAGGGCCTCGGCACCACCACCGCGTATCCGTTCTTCGAGCAGGCCGAAGGTTTCGACCTGGTGTTCCGCAAGCGCGCGCTGCATCCGGGCGCGACCATCGGCGCACACGTCAACGACAAGGACGAGATCTACTACGTGCTGTCCGGGCGCGGCGAACTGACCCTGCAGGACCAGACGCGCGCGGTCGGGCCGGGCGATGCCATCCTCACCCGCGATGGCGACAGCCACGCGCTGAAGCAGGTCGGCGACGAGGATCTGGTGATCTTCATCGTCTATCGCAGGCCTGCAAAGGCGCCCTGACTGTCGGCAGCTTCCGAATAAACCGGATGTCATCCCGAGCGTCGCGAGGGATCTGCTGTTCTTCGAGAAAAAAGGTCCTTCGCTGCGCTCGGATGACCGGAATGTTCAGGCCTCGTCGGCGCTGCCGGCGAAGCCCAGCTGTCGCCACGCCTCGAACACCACCACGGCGACTGCATTGGACAGGTTCAGGCTGCGGTTGTGCGGACGCATCGGCAGGCGCAGCCGCTGCGATGCCGGGATCGTCGCCAGCACCGCATCGGGCAGGCCGCGCGTTTCCGGGCCGAACAGGAATGCATCACCTTCGTCATAACGCGGCTGGTCGTAGCGCACGCTGTTGCGCGTGCTGAGCGCGAACAACCGCTGCGGCGCGATCGTCGCCAACGCCGTGTCCAGCGAATCGTGGACCTGCAGCGCCGCGTACTCGTGGTAGTCCAACCCGGCGCGGCGCAGCTGCTTGTCCTCCAGCGAAAAGCCGAGCGGTGCGACCAGGTGCAGGCGTGCGCCGGTGTTGGCGCACAGCCGGATCGCGTTGCCGGTATTGGGCGGGATTTCGGGCTGGTAGAGGATGACGTCGAACATGCCGGCATTATCGACGCGATCGTCCTGACATCGCGTCGAACTGGCCGGTGCTACCAGGCCGCCGCAGTCACCATGGCAACGACCGGCCCTGCCAGTCCAGGAAGCTGCCGCTGCGCTCGTGCGACAGCTCGTCGATCACGCGCAGCAGGCCGGCGACGGCGTCGACGACTGGCACGTTGGCGTTGTCGCCGCCCATGTCGGTCTGCGCCCAGCCAGGATGCAGCGCCATCACCACGATGCTGCGTTCGGCCAGCGCCTTGGCCAGCAACGCCGTCGCCATGTTCAACGCGGCCTTGCTGATGTTGTAGCTGGGCGTGCCGAAACGGCCGACGCCGGCGATCGATCCCAGTTCCGAACTGAGGTTGGCGACCCGCGCGTCATCACCGAGCCGGTCCGCCAGTGCCTGGGTCAGCAGGAACGGGCCCATCGCATTGGTGCGGAAGCTGTCCTCCAGGTTGGCCGCACCGACGCGGCCGAAGCGCTCGCCCGAGTGCAGCACGCCGGCGTTGTTGACCAGCAGGTCGAGCCGCGCGCGCGCGCCGTCCTCGTCGAGCAGGTCCAGCTCGCGCGCCAGTTCGGCGTGGGCCTTGGGGTCGGTGACGTCCAGCGGCAGCACGTGCAGCCGGCCGGGATGTTCGCCGGTCAGCGCGTTGAGCGCGGCGGCCTTGCCGGGGTGACGGCAGGTGGCGACGACGCGGTCGCCGCGCGCCAGCAGCTGGCGGACAAACTCCAGCCCCAGGCCGCGATTGGCGCCGGTGACCAGGCAATGGCGGGACGGCATGGCGAAACTCCCGGCTGTGACTATGGTCTAGTGTAGGCAGCCGGGCGTCCCGGTAGCATGACTGCCCGCTTCGATCATCCCGCTTCCCAGGAGTACCGCATGTTCCCGATCCATCGGCCGCGTGCCGTTCTGTACGCCACCATCCTCGCCGTGCTGATTGGCGGTTGCTCGAAGACGCCAACTCCCGCATCCGGCGAACAGGCGTCCAGCGACCAGGCGACGTCGGCGGCGGTGGCCAAGGCCGGGATCGAGATTCCGTACGAGGAGTTCACCCTGCCCAACGGACTGCGCGTGATCGTGCACACCGACCGCAAGGCACCGGTCGTCGCGGTCAACCTCTGGTACCACGTCGGCAGCAAGGACGAGCCCGCCGGACGCACCGGCTTCGCGCACCTGTTCGAACACCTGATGTTCAACGGTTCCGAGAATGCGCCGGGCGAATTCTTCGAACCGTTCGAACTGGTCGGCGCGACCAGCATGAACGGCACGACCTGGCTCGACCGCACCAACTATTTCCAGAACGTGCCGACCACTGCGCTGGACATGGCGCTGTGGATGGAATCGGACCGCATGGGCCACCTGCTCGGCGCGATCGACCAGAAGACGCTCGACGAACAGCGCGGCGTGGTGCAGAACGAGAAGCGCCAGGGCGAGAACCAGCCTTACGGCCAAGCCGACGACGAGATCTACAAGGCGCTGTATCCGAAGGGCCATCCGTATCACCACAGCACCATCGGCTCGATGGCCGACCTCAACGCGGCCTCGCTGGATGACGTGAAGCAGTGGTTCCGTACGTGGTACGGCCCCAACAATGCCGTGCTGGTGCTGGCCGGCGACATCGACGTGGCCACCGCCAAGGAGAAGGTCGCCAGGTACTTCGGCGACATCCCGGCCACGCCGACCATGAAGCGCCAGCCGGTGACCGCCGGCGCGCACGCCGAGGCAACCCGCGCGACGATGACCGACAAGGTGCCGCAGGCGCGCGTCTACCGCGCCTGGAGCGTGGCCGAATACGGCAATCCCGATGTCGAACGCCTGCAGCTGCTGGCGCAGGTGCTCGGCGGCAGCAAGAGTTCGCGCCTGAACAAGCGCCTGGTGTTCGACGACAAACTGGCCGACGAGGTCAGCGCCTTCGTGCAGCCGTTCGAACTGGCCAGCACGTTCTACATTCAGGCCGACATCAAGGAAGGCGTGGATCCGGCCAAGGTCGAGGCCGCGATCGACGAGGAACTGAAGAAGCTGATCGCCGAAGGCCCGACCGAGGCCGAACTCAAGCAGGCGCAGACCGTGTTCAAGGCCAGCTTCGTGCGCGGCGTCGAACGCATCGGCGGCTTCGGCGGCAAGGCCGACGCACTGGCCGAATGCGCGGTCTACACCGACAACCCCGGCTGCTTCCGCGAAGGCCTGAAGACGATCGCCGACGCCACCGTCGCCGAGGTCAAGGGCAGCGGCGAGAAATACCTCGCCCGCGGCGGCCACACGCTGCTGGTGACGCCGGGCGCGCGCGAGCAGATCCCCGAGGAAGCGGCGGTGACGCCGGAGCCGATGACGCTGCCGCCGGTCGATCCCAAGTACACCACCACGGTCAGCGACGTCGACCGCAGCAAGGGCGTGCCGGCGACCACGCAGTTCCCGGAACTGAAGTTCCCGGAGCAGCAGCGCGCGACGCTGAAGAACGGCACCACCGTGATCCTGGCCGAACGCCATGACGTGCCGGTGGTGCAGATGAGCTACCTGTTCAACGGCGGCTTCAGCGCCGACCGTGGTCGCAAGCTCGGCACCTCGGGCTTCACCATGGGCATGCTCGACGAGGGCGCCGGCGAGCTGGACGCGCTGGCGTTCGGCGATCGTCGCGAATCGCTCGGCGCCAACATCAGCGCCGGCGCGTCGCTGGATGGCGGCGTCGCGTCGATGTCGGCCCTGAAGGAGAACCTGGATCCGTCGCTGGCGCTGTTCGCCGACATGCTGCGCAAGCCGCGCTTCGACCAGAAGGAAATCGATCGCGTGCGCGCGACTTGGATCGCCGGCATCAAGCAGGAAAAGGCGCAGCCGCAGGGCGCCGCGCTGCGCGTGCTGCCGCCGCTGCTGTACGGCGAAGACCATGCCTATGGCATCCCGTTCAGCGGCAGCGGCACCGAGGCATCGATCGCCGCGCTGACCCGCGACGACATGGTCGCCTTCCATCGCGACTGGGTGCGGCCGGAAAACGCCACCCTGGTCGTGGTCGGTGACACCACGCTGGCCGAAATCGTGCCGCTGCTGGACAAGCACCTGGGCGACTGGAAGGGCGAAGGCACCGCCAGCGCGGCACAGGCCATGGCCGACGTGCCGCGTCCGGCGCAGCCGCGCGTGTACCTGATCGACCAGCCCGGCGCGGTGCAGGCGAACATCTTCGCCGGCGAACTGGTGCCGTCGAGCAAGGACGCCGCGGCGACCCGTTTCGATATCGCCAACTCCGTACTGGGCGGTGAGTTCTCCTCGCGCCTGAACATGAACCTGCGCGAGGACAAGCACTGGGCCTACGGCGCCTACAGCTTCGCCCCGAATGCGCAGGGCCAACGGCCGTGGCTGGCGTTCGCGCCGGTGCAGATCGACCGCACCGCCGACTCGCTGAAGGAAATGCAGCGCGAGATCACCGAGTACGCCAGCGGCGCGGTGCCGCCGAAGCCGGAAGAAGTCGCCAAGATCCAGGCCACCGAGATTCGCGGCCTGCCGGGTTCGTACGAAACCGCCGCGGCGGTGATGAGCACGATTGCCAGCAACGTGCGCTACGGCCGACCGGACGACTACGTGTTCAAGCGCAAGGCCGAGATCGAGGCGCTGACGCCGGAACAGGTCAAGGCCGCGGCGACGACGCTAGATCCGTCCGCGCTGACCTGGGTGGTAGTCGGCGATCTGTCCAAGATCGAGAAGCCGATCCGCGCGCTGAACCTGGGCGAGGTGCAGGTGCTCGATGCCGACGGCAAGCCGGTCGCGAAGAAGTAAACGGTCGACAGCCATCAGCTGGATGGGCGGGCATGCATATGCCCGCCCCGTGATTCCTGAGCAACCAGCAATCCGAGGAAAGCTGTCATCCCGAGCTCAGCGAGAGACCTGTTTTTTTTGCGTCTAACGACAGGACAAGCAGAGGCCTCGCTGCACTTGTGACGACCGGCGGATCGACCATCGCCTGCGAGCGGTGGCGACTCTGCAAGGAAGATCCCGCCGATACCGACGATTCATCCACCCGGCGCGACAATCGCCGCGTCCTGCCTGGAGCCCGCCCATGCGCACCATCGCCATCGCCGCACTCGTACTGACCGCCACCGGCTGCACCTGGGTCCACATGGCCCCCGGCGCGCAAGCGGTGCGCGTGGTCGAAGGGCCGCCGGCCGGCTGCGACAAGCGTGGCGAGGTCGCCGTCTCGGTCCGCGACAGCGTCGCCTTCTACGAGCGCAACGACCTGCGCGTGCGCGACGAGCTGGAAACCCTGGCCCGCAACGAGGCGCCAGGCCTGGATGCCGACACCGTCAGCCCGCTCGGCGCGCCGGTCGACGGCGAACAGCGTTTCGCCGCCTGGCGCTGCGGATCCAAGACCCCGGCCCCGGCCGCGCCGACCACGCCGTCGACGACCTCCGGCCAGGCCCAGACGTTTCCGGCCCGCGGCTGAAGCCTTCATGCGCCCGGGGGCGCTATCCGGTAGGATGGCCGGTCATTTTCGGCTGCTGACACACAGGCTCTGCCCATGCTGTTCCAACACGTCGCCATCGCCGGCCTGGCTCATATCGATGCCCCGCGCCGGCTGAGTACGGACGAGATCAACGCCCGCCTCAAGCCGACCCTGGATCGGCTCGGGATCAAGGCCGACGTGCTCAAGGACATCGCCGGCATCCACGCCCGGCGCCTGTGGGACGGCGACATGCTCGCCTCCGACGCCGCCACCCTGGCCGGTGTCAAGGCGCTGGCCGATGCCGGCATCGAGCCGGACCGCGTCGGCCTGCTGGTCAACACCTCGGTCAGCCGCGACTACCTGGAGCCGTCCACGGCCAGCATCGTCAGCGGCAACCTCGGGCTGGCCGAGCACTGCCAGAACTTCGACGTCGCCAACGCCTGCCTGGCCTTCATCAATGGCATGGACATCGCCGCGCGCATGATCGAGCGCGGCGAGATCGACTACGCGCTGGTCGTCGACGGCGAGACCGCCGGACTGGCCTACGAGAAGACGCTCGAACGCCTCAGCTCGCCGGACGCCACCGAAGAGCAGTTCCGCAACGAACTGGCCACACTGACCCTGGGCTGCGGCGCCGCGGCGATGGTCATGGCCCGCGCCGAACTGGCGCCGGGCGCGCCGCGCTACCGCGGCGGCGTCACCCGCGCCGCCACCCAGTGGAACGGTCTGTGCCGCGGCAACCTCGACCGCATGGTCACCGACACCAAGCTGCTGCTCAGCGAAGGCCTCAAGCTCGCCCAGCGCACCTGGCTGGCGGCCAGGACCGCACTGGGCTGGGTCGCCGAGGAAATGGACGAGTTCGTCATCCACCAGGTCTCGCAGGTACACACCGCCGCCTTCATCAAGGCCTTCGGCATCGACCCGAAGAAGGTGCTGACCATCTTCGGCGAGCACGGCAACATCGGCCCGGCCTCGGTGCCGATCGTGCTGAGCAAGCTGCGCGAGATGGGCCGCCTGAAGAAGGGCGACCGGGTCGCGTTGCTGGGCATCGGCTCCGGCCTGAACTGCTCGATGGCCGAAGTGGTCTGGTGAGCGGCCGCCACGCACTCCTGCAAGGGCCGGTTCGTCCGGCCCTTTTCATTTCATGCACGACACGATGAGCCATCCCGACTACCCGTTCACCCCGCAGCGCATCGAAGTGCGCCCCGGCATCGCAATGTCGTACCTTGACGAAGGCCCGCGCGATGGCGAAGTGATCGTGATGCTGCACGGCAATCCGTCGTGGAGCTATTACTGGCGGCACCTGGTGCTGGGCCTGCGCGACAAATACCGTTGCATCGTGCCGGACCACGTCGGCATGGGCCTGTCGGACAAGCCCGACGACGCAGCGGACGCGTCGCCGCGTTACGACTACACGCTGCAATCGCGCGTCGACGATCTGGCGATGCTGCTCGACCGGCTCGGCATCAATGGACCGGTGACGCTGGCGGTGCACGACTGGGGCGGCATGATCGGGTTCGGCTGGGCGCTGTCGCAGGCCGCACGGGTGCGGCGCCTTGTGCTTACCAACACCGCGGCTTTCCCGTTGCCGGCGGCCAAGCCGATGCCGTGGCAATTGTCGTTCGGGCGCGACTCGCGCGTCGGCGGCGCGCTGATCCGCGCGTTCAACCTGTTCTCCGCCGGCGCCTCCTGGCTGGGCGTCGAACGGCGGATGACGGCCGACGTGCGCCGTGCCTACGTCGCGCCGTACGACAGCTGGCGCAACCGCATCAGCACGCTGCGTTTCATGCAGGACATTCCGCTGCGGGAGGGCGATCCGGCCTGGTCGCTGGTGCAGGAAGCCGGACGCCGTCTGCCCGGGTTCGCCGACCGCCCGGCATTCCTCGGCTGGGGCCTGCGCGACTTCGTGTTCGACCGGCATTTCCTCGACGGATTCCGCGCCGCGCTGCCGCAGGCGCAGGTGACGGCGTTCGATGACGCCGGCCACTATGTGCTGGAAGACAAGCACGAGGTGCTGGTGCCGGCGATCCGCAAGTTCCTCGACGCGCATCCGCTGGCGTAGCAACGGGTTCATGATTCGACGATGACGAAGACCTGCAACATCGCCGAGTCCCTGCCACGCCTGGCGCGCGAACGGCCCGACCAGGTCGCGATGCGTTGCCCCGGACGCAACGGCCGCTACGACAGCGCGCTGACCTATGCGCAGCTGGACGCGCGCAGCGATGCGATCGCCGCCGGCCTCGCCCATTACGGCATCGTCCGTGGCACGCGCACCGTGCTGATGGTGCGGCCGACGCCGGAATTCTTTCTGCTGATGTTCGCGCTGTTCAAGGCCGGCGCGGTGCCGGTGCTGGTTGATCCGGGCATCGACAAGCGCGCGTTGAGGCAATGCCTCGACGAAGCGGTGCCGGAAGCCTTCATCGGCATCCCGCTGGCGCAGGTCGCGCGCAGCCTGCTGGGCTGGGCGCGTTCGGCGCGCGTGCGCATCACCACCGGCACGCGCGCCTGGCTGGCCGACGCGACTCTGGCGCAGGTCGAACGGGCCGGCGCCGGCGTGGCATTCGAGCCGGCCGACACCGACGGCGACGACGTGGCCGCGATCCTGTTCACCAGCGGCTCCACCGGCGTGCCCAAGGGCGTGGTCTATCGCCATCGCCATTTCGTCGCGCAGATCGGGATGCTGCGCGACGCGTTCGGCATCCACGCCGGCGGCATCGACCTGCCGACATTCCCGCCATTTGCGCTGTTCGATCCTGCGCTCGGCCTGACCTCGATCATCCCGGACATGGATCCGACGCGACCGGCGCGCGCCGACCCGCGCAGGCTCGTCGCCGCGATCGAACGCTTCGGCGTCGACCAGCTGTTCGGTTCGCCGGCATTGATGCGCGTGCTGGCCGACCATGGCGTGAAACTGTCCACGCTCAGGCGTGTCACCTCCGCCGGCGCACCGGTCCCCGCCGACGTGGTGGTGAAGCTGCGCGCGTTGCTGCCGGAAGATGCGCGGTTCTGGACACCGTATGGCGCCACCGAATGCCTGCCGGTGGCGGTGATCGAGGGTGGCGAACTGGTCACCCTGCGCGAACGCACCGAGCACGGCGCCGGCACCTGCGTCGGTCGCGCGGTGCCGCCGAACGAAGTGCGCCTGATCCGCGTCAGCGACGAGGCGATAGAGGCGTGGTCGGACGAACTGCTCGTCGCCGGCGGTCTGGTCGGCGAGATCACCGTCGCCGGCCCGAGCGCGACCGACGCCTATTTCAACCGCGATGCGCAGACCCGGTTGGCCAAGATCCGCGAGACTCTGCCCGACGGCAGCGAACGCATCGTTCACCGCATGGGCGACCTGGGCTACTTCGATCGTGAAGGCCGCCTCTGGTTCTGCGGGCGCAAGTCGCAGCGCGTGGTCACCGCGCACGACACTCTCTGCACCGAACAGATCGAACCGGTGTTCAACATCCATCCGGACGTGCGCCGCACCGCGCTGGTCGGCATCGGTGCGCGCGGTATGCTGCGACCGGTGTTGTGCGTGGAGTTGCGCGACGGCGTCGCGCGTGGCGAACAGGCGCGCATCGCCGATGAACTGCGGCACATCGGCGAAGGCTTCGTGCACACCGCGAAAGTCGACACCTTCCTGTTCCACCCTGGATTTCCAGTGGATATCCGCCACAATGCCAAGATCGGTCGCGAGAAACTCGCGGCATGGGCGGCGAAGCGGCTGTAAGGCCTCCGCCGTTCCATCCTTGTATTTGCAGGGCGGAGCTCGCTCCGCTGCTTCGCTTTTATGGGCCAGGAGCAGCCGCGCAAGCATCGCTCCATGGGATATGGGTATCGCGCATGAAAATCCTCGTCACCGGCGGCGGCGGTTTCCTCGGACAGGCCTTGTGCCGCGGCCTGGTCGAACGCGGCCACCAGGTGGTCAGTTTCAATCGCGGACGCTATGCGCCACTGGAGGCGATCGGCGTGCAGCAGCTGCAGGGCGACCTGGCCGACCGCAAGGCGGTGATCGCCGCGTGCGAAGGCGTCGATGCCGTGTTCCACAACGCGGCCAAGGCTGGCGCCTGGGGCAGTTACGACAGCTACCACCGCGCCAATGTCATGGGCACCGGCAACGTGCTCGCCGGTTGCCGCGAACACTTCGTGCCGCGCCTGGTCTACACCTCCACGCCCAGCGTCACCCATCGCGCCACGCAACCGGTGCAGGGCGGCACTGCCGATACCGTGCCTTATGGCGAGGACCTCAAGGCGCCGTACGCCAGCACCAAGCTGATCGCCGAAAAGATCGTGCTGGCTGCCAACGATGACGCGCTGTCGACGGTGGCCCTGCGCCCGCGCCTGATCTGGGGGCCTGGCGACAACCAGTTGCTGCCGCGCCTAGTCGAACGCGCCAAGGCGGGGCGGCTGCGTATCGTCGGCGACGGCAACAACCTGATCGACACCACCTACATCGACAATGCGGCGCAGGCGCATTTCGATGCGTTCGAGCATCTCGCTCCCGATGCCGCCTGCGCCGGTCGCGCCTATTTCATCAGCAACGGCGAACCGAAACCGGTGCGCGAAGTGCTCAACGGCCTGCTGCGCGCGGCCGGCGCGCCGGAAGTGAGCAAAACGATTCCGTTCCGCGCCGCCTATGCGATCGGTGCCATCTGCGAAGGCTTGTGGTCGGCGTTGCCGCTGAACGGTGAACCGCCGATGACGCGGTTTCTGGCCGAGCAGCTCAGCACTACGCATTGGTATGACATGACCCCAGCGACGAGTGATTTCGGCTACGCGCCGCGGGTGACGATCGCCGAAGGGCTGGAGCGGCTTGCCGCGGCCAGCCGTCGGAAGTGAACGCGCACAGCTCGCGTTCGTGCTTGCCTCGCGCGTGGCGACGCGTTGTAAGGCTTCGCGCGCCGGATCACGTTGTGGCGCGGTACGACATGACCCCGGCGACAAGCGATCTCGGCTACGTGCCGCGGGTGACGATCGCCGAAGGTGTGGAGCAGGTTGCCGCGGCCAGCCGTCGGAAGTGAACGCGCACAGCTCGCGTTCGTGCTTGCCTTGCGCGTGGCGACGCGTTGTAAGGCTTCGCGCAGGATCGCGGTCGCAACACGCGATCCGCCTACATACCACGCGTTGCTTTCACGAGGACGTCATGCAGCTGAAGAATTCGTGGCTCGGAACGCGCGCCGTCACCTGACGATGATTGCGCGCTGCGGATGATGGTCCCGTGCCGTCCTGGCCGGTTGCTACAGGAGTCCCCCATGCTGCAGTACGCCATCATCTTCCTCGTCGTCGCGATCATCGCCGCGGTGCTCGGTTTCGGCGGCATTGCCGGCACCGCTGCCGGCATCGCCAAGATCCTGTTCGTGGTGTTCCTGGTGCTTGCGATCATCGCGTTCTTCCGCGGCAGACGCGTCTGACGCCCGTTCGCGATTCCGATAGCGCACGTCCCCATGCAGGCCCGCCCGCAAGGGCGGGCTTTTTGATGCGCGTCGTCGGCAGCGGGACGGCCGCTACAATGCGTCCATGTCCGAAGCCTTGCCGTTCTCGCTGGATGCCCTAAAACCGCTCGCCGGTCGCGCGCTGGAGGCGGCGTTGAATCGTGCGCTGGCCATGGATCCGGAGACGCGCGCCGGGCTGGGCGTGCTGTCCGGCAAGCGCATCGTCTTGCGCCTGGCCTCACCGCCGCTGGCGTTGCAGGTCAGCGTCGATGGCGAACGGTTGCGGGTCGGCCCGGTCGACGAGGCTGGCGAGCCGGATCTGGCGGTGCGCAGCACGCTCGGTGCGCTGGTCTCGCAACTGCCCGCTCTGCTCGCCGGCCTGGGTCGCGACGATGCTGCGCCGGTCGGGAAACTGCACATCTCCGGCGACGCCGACCTGGCGCGACGCCTGCAACGGCTGGCCGGAAATTTCGATCCCGACTGGCAACAGCCGTTCGCGGCCGTGTTCGGCGACGTGCTCGGCGTGCAGATCGCCAATGCCATCGCTGCCACGCTGAAGCAGGCGCGCGTCACAGCGATCGACCTGGCTGGCAGTGCGGCGGAATTCGTCACCGAGGAGTCGCGCGACGTCGTGCCCAAGGCCGAGTTGAACGCCTTCCACGATGACGTCGATGGCCTGCGCGATGGCGTGGAGCGCATCGCGGCACGTGTTGCGCGGTTGCAGCCGCGAACCGGAGCGCCGCGATGATGCTGCCGCTGCTGCGCGCCGGCAGGATCGGTCGCGTGCTGTTGCGTTACCGCCTCGACGATCTGCTCGACGGTACGCCGGCAGAACGCTGGCTGCGGCTGATGCGGCCGTTCGTGCCGCGTGCGTCGGCGCAGATCGCGGCACAGTCGCGCGGCGCGCGCCTGCGGCTTGCCCTGCAGGAGCTTGGACCGATCTTCGTCAAGTTCGGCCAGATCCTGTCGACGCGCCGCGACCTGGTGCCGCCGGACGTCGCGATCGAACTGTCGCTGCTGCAGGACCGGGTGGCACCGTTCGACGGCGAAGCCGCGCGCGCGATCGTCGAACAGGCGCTGGGCCGCGACATCGACGAGGCCTTCACCGGTTTCGACACCACGCCGCTGGCATCGGCCTCGATCGCCCAGGTCCATGCCGCGACCTTGCCCGCCATGGGCGACAAGCCGGCGCGCGAGGTAGTGGTCAAAGTGCTGCGTCCGGACATCGAACGCCAGATCGCCGCCGACATCGCGTTGCTGAAGAGCGTCGCCGGCCTGGTCGATCGCACCCATCCCAGCGCCGACAAGATCCGCCCGCGCGAGATCGTCGCCGAGATCGAGAACACGCTGGCCGCCGAGCTCGACCTGCAGCGCGAAGGCGGCAACGCCAGCGTGCTGCGCCGCTTCTGGCTGGGTGCGGACGGACAACCATCGCCGGACCTGTACGTGCCCGAGCCGATCTGGTCGCACACCGCCGAGCGAGTGCTGACCCTGGAACGCGTGCGCGGCATCCCCAGCGACGACATCGCCGCGCTCGACGCCGCCGGCATCGATCGCAAGGCGCTCGCCGCCAAGGGCGTGCGCGTGTTCTACACGCAGGTGTTCCGCGACAACTTCTTCCATGCCGACGCGCATGCCGGCAACATCTGGGTCGACAGCGATCCGCAACGCAGGCTCAACCCGCGCTTCATCGCGCTGGATTTCGGGATCATGGGCCAGCTGTCCAGCGAGGACCAGTACTACCTCGCCGAGAACTTCATGGCGATCTTCAACCGCGACTATCGCCGCATCGCCGAACTGCATGTGCAGGCCGGCTGGATGCCATCGCATATCCGCATCGACGAACTGGAAGCCGCGGCGCGCTCGGTGTGCGAGCCGTATTTCACCCGGCCGCTGTCGGAGATCTCGCTGGCCGAGGTGCTGATCAAGCTGTTCCGCACCGCGCAGCGCTACGAACTGACGCTGCAGCCGCAGTTGATCCTGCTGCAGAAGACGCTGCTCAACATCGAGGGCGTCGGCCGCCTGCTCGATCCGCAGCTGGACATCTGGGCGGTGGCGCGGCCGGTGCTGGAACGCATCCTGGTCGAACGCTACAGCCCGCAGCGCCTGGCCGGCGAATTCCGCAAGCGGCTGCCGGAAATGATCACGCACGCGCCGGACATGCCGCGCCTGCTGCATGCCTGGCTGACCCAGCAGGTGGAAGGCAAGCACCAGCTGGCGCTGCGCTCGCGCGATCTCACCGATCTGGCGCAGACGATGAAGGGCATGCAGCGCCGCATCGTCTCCGCGATCCTGGGCACCGGCCTGCTGATTGCCGCGGCGGTGCTGTACGCGCTCGAGGCCGGCGGTCCGCAGTTGCTCGGCATGTCCGCGGCGGTGTGGGTGGCCGGCCTCGGCGGCCTATGGGGCCTGCTGGCGGCGTGGCCGCGGCGCTGATGCGCTGTCTGCGTTGTCATCCACCGCAGTGAGGGATCCGCTTTGCGGGCGATGAAAGCAGGTTCCTCACAGCGTTCTGGATGACGGCGAAAAGATGATGCTGGACACGCTCTACCTCGACGACTGGCTTGCCGTCGTCGACAAGCCCGCCGGGTTGATGGTCCACGACAGCAAGCTCGCGCGCGGCGAAACCGACTTCGCCGCAGATCGCCTGCGCGAGCAGTTCGGCAAGCCGGTCTTCCTCGTGCATCGACTTGATCGCGCCACCAGCGGCTGCCTGCTGCTGGCGTTCGATTGCGACACCGCATCGGCGCTGGGCAAGACATTGATGTCGCGCGAGGTGGAGAAGGACTACCTCGCCATTTGCCGCGGCTGGCCCGAGCAGGACTTCGTCGTCGACCATCCACTCGACGGCGGTCCGGGCAAGCCGGCGAAGAAGCCGGCGCTGACGCGTTTCGTGCGGCTCGCGACCGCGGAACTCGACCTGCCGTCAGCCGGCTTCGACACCTCGCGCTACGCGCTGCTGCGCGCCTCGCCGGAAACCGGCCGCTTCCGCCAGATCCGCCGGCACCTGAAGCATGTGTCGCACCATCTGATCGGCGACACCAGCCACGGCGATGGCCGCCACAACCGTGCGTTCCGCATGCGCGGTGTTCACCGCATGCTGCTGCACGCGCAGCGGCTGGCGTTCCTGCATCCGGTCAGCGGCGCGCGCATCATCGCCACCGCGCCGAACGATGCGCAGTTCGATCGAGCGCTCGCCCTGCTCGGGATCAGCGATCAGTAGCCGAACACCGCGGCCAGCAGCAGCACGAAAGCGGTCACCGCCAGCAGCGCGTGGACGACGACCCAGGCTTTCGGCAATGGCAGCTGCCGTGCGTGGTAGCGCAGGTTGATGAACGCGCCGCCCAGTGCGGCGATCACGAACAGGCCGAGCGCCGCCTGGCCCAGCACGGGCAGGCCGGTGGTGCAGGCGGCCTGGATCAGCAGGGTCAGTCCGGCGGCGGCCAGCAGGCCGTGGCCCATGGCCAGCCAGTCCGGCGGACGCGGTGCGCCGCCCCAGCGGATGAAGGCCATGATCAGGCCGCCCGCGGCGGCCAGGCCGAACAGGATGGCTGCTGCTTGCATGTCTTTCTCCGGCGATGGATCCGCTGTCTGGATACTCCCTGCGGTATGACGGCAGCGACAAGGTGGGGATGCAGGGTTGCGCCGCCGCGATCGCGTCTCGGATACGTGCAGTCGTCCGTGTCCGCGGTCCGCAGACGCGCGCACTACAATCCCGCCATGAGCCAGCGCATCACCATCCCCGAGCAGGAACTCGTCGAACGCTTCGTGCGCTCGGCCGGACCGGGCGGGCAGAACGTCAACAAGGTCGCCACCGCGGTGGAACTGCGTTTCGACATCGCGCAGTCGCCGACCCTGCCCGAGCCGGTGCGCGCACGTCTGTTGTCCAAGCGCGACCGGCGTGTGACCGCCGAGGGCGTGCTGGTGCTCAACGCGCAGCGTTTCCGTACCCAGGACCGCAACCGCCAGGACGCGCGCGAGCGGCTGGCCGCGTTCGTCGAATCGGGACTGCGTGCGCCGAAGGCGCGCATCGCCACCAAGCCGAGCCGCGCCGCCAAGGCACGGCGGCTGGACGCCAAGCGCGAACGCAGTACGATCAAGAAGGGGCGTTCGCAGCGCGACTGGGATTGAACGGGGAAGGGATGAGCGATATCGACGACGTGGTCCTGCCGCTGCCGCCGAGCGTGCCGAGGGTAAAGCCGAACGCCTTCACCCGCTGGCTGGGCCGCAGCATCCTGCGGCTCGGCGGCTGGCGCCTGGTTGGCGCGCTTCCGGACATCCCGCGGCTGGTGCTGATCGGCGCGCCGCATTCGTCCAACTGGGACGGCGTGTGGGGCTTCGCTGCCAAGATCGCGCTCGGCCTCGACGTGCGCATCCTCGGCAAGCGCCAGCTGTTCTGGTGGCCGCTGGGCCCGATCCTGCGCAAGCTCGGCGTGATCGAGGTCGACCGCGCCGCCGCGCAGGGCGTGGTCGAGCAGGCCGCGGCCCTGATCCACAGCGCCGACCGCTTCTGGTACGGGCTGGCGCCGGAAGGCACGCGCAAGCATGTCGATCGCTGGAAGACCGGCTTCTGGAAAATCGCCAAGGCCGCGAACGTGCCGGTGTTGCCGGCGTACTTCCACTATCCGGACAAGATCATCGGCTTCGGCCCGGTGTTCGAACTGGGCGACGACATGGCCGCCGACATCGCCCGCATCCAGCGCTGGTACGCGCCCTGGCGCGGCAAGAACCGCGACGTGGTGCAGCCGGTTTCGTAAGTGCCCGCGGTTTCCCATCGTCACTCGAGCCGGCGGAGCATCAGCGCTCCGAATGCCCGGTCTCGTCGTAGTCGCGCTTGAACAGGTCCGGTTGGATCAGGTCGACGAAGGCGCGCGCCTGCGGCGACAGGTACTTGCCCTTGCGCATCACCACGCCGTAGCTGCGCGCCGGGAAGTACTTCGCCAATGAGCGCGCGGCCAGGCGCTGGCGGTCGGCGTCGGTCAGGCAGATCGCGGTGACGATGCTGATGCCCTGGCCCATCGCCACGTACTGCTTGATCACCTCCCAGCCGCCGACTTCCAGTGCGACGGTATAGGGCACGCGGTTCTGCTGGAACACCAGGTCGACCATGCGATAGGTGGTCAGGCGCCGGGGCGGCAGGATCAGGCCGTAGGGCGACAGGTCTTCGAGTTTCAGCTGCGCCTTGCTCGCCAGCGGGTGGTCGCGCGGGGTGATCAGCATCGGGTCGAAGCGGTACACCGGCGCGTAGCTGAGGTCGCCGGGCACGTCGAGCATCGAACCGACCGCCAGGTCGACCGCGTCCGAGCGCAGCAGGTCCAGCCCGCTGGCGCCGGTGACGTTGTGCAGGCTCAGCCGCACGTCGGCGTGCCGTTCGCGGAAGGCGGCGACGATCTTCGGCAGCAGGTAGAGGATGGTCGAACTGCCGGCAGCCACCTGCAGTTCGCCCGCGTCCAGGCCACCGATCTGGTTGCGGAACGCGGTGCTGAGGCCATCGATGCCCTCGACCAGCGGCCGGGCGAGGTCATACAGCAGCTGGCCTTCCCGGGTCGGCGTCAGACGCCGACCCGAGCGCTCGAGCAGGCGCACGCCCATGTCGCGCTCCAGCGCCTGCAATTGCAGGGTGATCGCCGGCTGGCTGACGTACAGCGCCTCGGCGGCTCGCGATACGGAACCCAGCCGCGCGGTCTGGCAGAACGCCCGCAACGGCTTCAGGCGGTCGGCCTTGTAGGCGAAGCGGGGGCTGTCGGAACCGCGGGAAGCCATTGATTGGCAATTGATTATAAGTAGAACTAATGATTAGCATTGAGAAAACTGTATTGTCAAATACAGTACCTGGGCGCACGGTGATTCCGGACCTCAACCGGAGCCGTGCATGTCAGCAGTGATGAAACCCGCGGCGCCTCGCGCCATCGAGCTGACGGCCGCGGTGCCGGGACAGGCGGAGCTGCTGACCTCGGCGGCGCTGGATTTCCTCGCCGACCTGCACCGGACGTTCGAGCCGCGCCGCCAGGCCCTGCTCGACGCGCGCCGCCGTCGCCAGGCCGAGTTCGATGCCGGCGCCCTGCCGGACTTCCGTGCCGACACCCGCGCGATCCGCGAGGGCGACTGGCAGGTGGCGGCGATCCCGGCCGCGCTGCTGGACCGCCGCGTCGAGATCACCGGCCCGGTCGATCCGAAGATGGTGATCAACGCGCTCAACTCCGGCGCCAACTGCTACATGGCCGACTTCGAGGATTCGACGTCGCCGACCTGGAACAACCTGATCGCCGGCCAGCGCGCGTTGCGCGAGGCGGTGATCGGCACGCTCGATTTCGTCAGCGAAAGCGGAAAGCGCTATGCGCTGAAGCCGTTCGCCGAGCAGGCGGTGCTGATCGTGCGGCCGCGCGGCTGGCATCTCGACGAGAAGCACGTGTTGGTCGATGGCGGGCAGGGTCGAAGCGGCGAGCGCATCAGCGCCAGCCTGTTCGACCTCGGCCTGTTCGCCTTCCACAACGCCGCCGCACTCGCGGCGAAGGACCGCGGACCATATTTCTACCTGCCCAAGCTGCAGTCGATGGAAGAAGCGGCGTTGTGGCAGGACGTGCTGGCGCACATCGAGTCGGCGCTGCGGCTGCCGCAGGGACAGATGAAAGTCACCGTGCTGATCGAAACGCTGCCGGCGGCGTTCGAGATGCACGAGATCCTGCATGCGCTGCGCGAACGCATCGTCGGCCTCAACTGCGGGCGCTGGGATTACATCTTTTCCTACATCAAGACCCTGCGCGCGCACCGCGACCGCGTGCTGCCCGAACGCGGCCAGGTGACGATGACGCAGCCGTTCCTGAAGGCCTACTCGGAACTGCTGATCAAGACCTGTCATCGGCGCGGCGCGCACGCGATGGGCGGCATGGCCGCGCAGATCCCGATCAGTGGCGATGACGCCGCCAACGACGCGGCCATGGCGCGGGTGCGTGCCGACAAGTTGCGCGAAGTCGATGCCGGCCACGACGGTACCTGGGTCGCCCATCCCGCGCTGATCGCGATCGCGCGCGACATTCTCGATGCCGGCATGCCGGCGCAGCACCAGCACGACGTGGGACGCGACGATGTGGTCGCCTCGCGCGAGGCACTGATCGCAGCGCCGCTTGGCACCGTTTCCCGTGCCGGCTTCGACGGCAATGTCGAGGTCTGCGTGCGCTATCTGGCCGCCTGGCTGTCCGGCCACGGCTGCGTGCCGATCCACTGGCTGATGGAAGACGCCGCCACGGCCGAAATCGCGCGTGCGCAGCTGTGGCAATGGCTGCACCACGGCGAGCTGCATCTGGACGATGGCACGCCGGTTGATTTCCTTCTGCTGCAGCGCGCGCTGCTGAACCTGCCCTCGAAGCTGGCCCACGAGAACGTGGTCGGCGCCGAAAAAGTGCAGCAGGCCATCGCCCTGCTCGACGACCTCAGCCATCGCGACGAGCTTGAGGATTTCCTCACCCTGCCGGCGTACGAACGGCTGCTCTGAATCCCGTAGTTACCGCCCTTTGCCACTGTCATCCCGAAGCGTTGCGGGATCCGCCGTTGCAACCGACATCAAGAACCGATTTCCCATTGCGTTCGGAATGACGAAAAGGAGAGACCCCGCATGAAGACCATCCTGCCCACGGCCGAACAGATCCAGCTGGACTGGAGCAACAATCCGCGCTGGCAAGGCATCACCCGCAGCTACTCGCCCGAGGACGTGGTGCGGTTGCGCGGTACTGTGCCGGTCGAGCATTCGCTGGCACGACATGGCGCCGAAAAACTGTGGCGCTACCTGCAGACCGAGGATTTCGTCAACGCGCTCGGCGCGCTGACCGGCAACCAGGCGATGCAGCAGGTCAAGGCCGGGCTGAAGGCGATCTATCTGAGCGGCTGGCAGGTGGCGGCCGATGCCAACGTCGCCGGCGAGATGTACCCGGACCAGTCGCTGTATCCGGCCAACTCGGTGCCACAGGTGGTCAAGCGCATCAACAACACGCTGTTGCGCGCCGACCAGGTGCAGCATGCGGAAAAAAGCGGACAAGGCTGCGACGACAGCATCGATTTCCTGCAGCCGATCGTGGCCGATGCCGAGGCCGGTTTCGGCGGCGTGCTCAATGCGTTCGAGCTGATGAAGGCGATGATCGAGGCCGGCGCGGCCGGCGTGCACTTCGAGGACCAGCTGGCCAGCGTCAAGAAGTGCGGCCACATGGGCGGCAAGGTGCTGGTGCCCACGCGCGAGGCGATCGAGAAGCTGACCGCCGCGCGCCTGGCCGCCGACGTGATGGGCGTGCCGACCCTGATCGTCGCGCGCACCGATGCCGAGGCGGCCGACCTGCTGACTTCCGACATCGACGACAACGACACGCCGTTCCTGACCGGCGAACGCACGGTCGAGGGATTCTTCAAGACCCGCAACGGCCTTGACCAGGCGATCTCGCGCGGCATCGCCTACGCACCCTATGCCGACCTGGTGTGGTGCGAGACCGGCAAGCCGGACCTGGCGTTCGCGCGCAGGTTCGCCGAGGCGGTGCATGCGCACTATCCGGGCAAGCTGCTGGCCTACAACTGCTCGCCCTCGTTCAACTGGAAGAAGAACCTGGACGACGCCACCATCGCCCGTTTCCAGAAGGAACTGGCGGCGATGGGCTACAGGTTCCAGTTCATCACCCTGGCCGGTTTCCATGCGCTGAACTACTCGATGTTCAACCTGGCGTATGGCTACGCACGCCGACAGATGAGCGCCTTCGTCGAACTGCAGGAGGCCGAGTTCGCCGCCGCCGACCGTGGCTTCACCGCGGTCAAGCACCAGCGCGAGGTTGGTACCGGTTACTTCGACACGGTCACCCAGACCATCCAGGGCGGACAGTCGTCGACGACCGCGCTGAGGGGTTCGACCGAGGAGGCCCAGTTCCAGGAAGAAAAGGCGGCGTAAGCGCCGCAGAGCCGACAGGGAGGTTGGCGAAGACGGCGGGCGCGGCAATGGCCTGCCGTTTTTTTTGCTTGGGTCCGACCTTCGGCAAGGTATCCACATGTCCCTGTGGGAGAGGCTTCCGCCACGAATCTCTACCGCAATGTGTCGGGACTGAGTCCTGCCCGCAACGCTTAGCCGGCCGCCTGTTCAGGACTCCCGAGACCAGTGCGTCTGGCCGGTTTTCCACGTTTCCGCCGTCGCATTCAGGTACCCGGTCGCAGTGGTATCCTGAGGCCCGCGACGAATCCGGGGGAGACAAGGATGAATCGTCAGTCCGCGGCGCCCCCGTCGGTGCGCGCATCGAACGCATTGCTGGACGCCGCACACGCCGGTGCGATGACCACCGCGTCGCTGACGGCGGACGAGTACGCCCTGTTCGCGGAGTTCGCGTCCGCGCGCCGCGTGCAAGGCGGCGAGCGCCTGTTCCATCGCGGCGACCACGGCGCGACGATGTTCGTGGTCGCACAGGGCCGGGTCGAACTCGACTTCGGCGACGACCTCACCGCCAAGCTGCTCGGCCCCGGCGAATTCTTCGGCGAACTGGCGCTGCTGATCGGCGACCACGCCCGCAGCGCCGGTGCGGTGATGTCCGAAAGCGGCGTGCTGCTGGTGCTGCAGCAGGCCGAGTTCGAGAAGATGGTCGAGCGCAACCCGCGCATGCTGGCGCAGTTCCTGCGCCGCACGATCATGCGCGTGGTGCTCAACGAACAGAGCCTGATCCGTCGCCTGCGCCTGCGCAACGAAGAGCTGCAGAACGCGCTCGACCACCTGCACGCCACCACGCACCAGCTCAACAAGACCGAGGAACTGGTCCGCACCGACGACCTCACCGGCCTGTATAACCGCCGTGGCCTGACCCTGCATCTGCAGGAAAGCCGCGCGCTGGGCATGGCGCCCGGACTGGGCCTGCTGCTGATCGACTGCGACCGCTTCAAGCAGGTCAACGACGAGCACGGCCACCTGGCCGGCGACCGCGTGCTGCAGAGCGTTGCCAACATCCTGCGTTCGGTGGCCGGCCCCGAGGACATGCCCTGCCGCCTCGGCGGCGACGAATTCTGCCTGCTGATCGCGGCCGAGCATCCGGAAAAAGTGAAGCGCTACGCCGATTTCATCATCAGCACCACGCAGGGCCTGCTGATGCTGCCGCAGTCGCCGCCGCCGGTGTGTCCGGTCAGCGTCGGCGGATGCCTGATCGATCCGGCCAGCGACTGGAACGCGTGGTACGGCCTGGCCGACGCGGCGCTGTATCGCGCCAAGCGGCTGGGCGGCAATCGTTTCGAATGGCAGGGCAGCGACGCCGGCCATGACTGACGCGCAGCGTGAACACAGCAGGTCCAGGGATGCAGTCCGGCATGGATGACAAAGCGGTACCCGACGCGCCGGCGCCCAACCCGGCCACGCCCGGGCAGGGCGATACGCCGCAGGTCCGCACACTGCTGCTGACCGACCTGTGCGAATCGACCAGCCTGGTCGAACGCCTCGGCGATGCGCTGGCCGCGGCGCTGTTCCGCGAACACGACCGGTTGGTGCTGGAGTTGCAGCAGCGCTGGCGCGGACGCCTGATCGATCGTTCCGATGGCCTGCTGCTGCTGTTCGAACGGCCGATCGACGGCCTCGGTTTCGCGTTGGACTACATGCGCGGGCTGCACGAACTCGGCAAGGCGCGCAAGTTGAACCTGCAGGCACGCGCCGGCCTGCATGTCGGCGAAGTGCTGACCTGGCTCAACAGCGACGAGGCGGTGCGCGCAGGCGCCAAGTCGCTGGAAGTCGAAGGCATCGCCAAGCCGCTGGCCGGGCGCCTGATGTCGCTGGCGCGGCCCGGGCAGATCCTGCTGTCGGCGGTGGCCGAACCGATGAGCCATCGCGCCGCCAGCGAACTGGGCGAACGCGGCCGCCACCTGGTGTGGAAATCCTACGGCCGCTGGCGCTTCAAGGGCGTGCCCAACGCGCAGGAAATCTTCGAGGTCGGCGAACCCGGCCTGGCCGCGCTGCGCATGCCCAAGCACAACGCCAAGGCCTGGCGCGACATTCCGTTGTGGCGCCGGCCGGCCGCGCTCGCCGCCGAAGTGCTGCTGGTCGTCGGCCTCGGCACCGGCGCCTGGTTCCTGACCCGCCCGCAACCGGCGATCGCCTTCAACGAGCGCGACTGGGTAGTGGTCGGCGACCTGCGCAACCTCACCGGCCAGCCGGTGCTGGACGAGTCGCTGGAACAGGCCTTCCGCATCAGCCTGGAACAGTCGCGCTACGTCAACGTGCTCAGCGACCTGAAGGTGCGCGACACGCTGGCGCTGATGAAGCGCAAACCCGATGAGCCGCTGGATCGCGCCACCGCCTCCGAAGTCGCGATCCGCGACGGCGCGCGCGCGGTGATCCTGCCGACCGTCGCCGAAGTCGGCGGCCGCGTGCGGGTCAGCGCCGAGGTAGTGGATCCGCATACGCAGACGACGGTGTATGCGGAGTCGGCGGATGGCGTCGGTGCGGTTTCGGCACTGGATTCGATCGACAAGGTTACTGCCGAACTTCGCAATAAACTGGGCGAAGCGATCCAGTCCATCGAACATGATTCCGCGCCTTTGCCGGACGTCAGTACCGAGAATCTCGACGCTTTGAAAGCTTATGCGCTCGGACTGAAGAGGCGTTACGCGGGTGAATCCGGCGAGGCGCTGAACTTCTTCCAGCGTGCGGTGGAGTTGGACCCGAATTTCGCGCTCGCGGTGCTGGCTTCCAGTCGGATCTTCATTTCCAACGGCGACATGCCCGCCGCTCGCCGAGAACTCGATCGTGCGGCCAATCTGCGTTCGCATCTCAGTGACCGCGAAAGGTTGCTGCTGGATGCATATCTGACGCATTTCGGTCCGATCGAGCCGCAGTTGCAGCGCTGGCAGCAAATAATCGACATGTATCCGGACAGCCACGACGCTCACTTCACACTAGCGCAGGACAGCGCTTTTTACGCAAACCGCTATCGGCAGGGTCTGGCGCATGCGACGGCAGCGGCCGTAACGCAATTCTCTGGGCAAGCACCGGCCCAATATCTGCAGGGCATGCTGCTGCTTGGGTTGGATCGTTATTCAGAAGCGATGCGCATGTTCAAAAGCTCGCGCGAAGCCGGATTCAGCGGCGCAGGTTCTTCTTACGGTTATGCATTCGCCGCGCAACGCGACTACGCGATGGCGGAGAAGATGCTGGCAGCCCGTAAAGGTGCAGATTCTCATACTGAGAACCTCGAAATTCCGTTCAGCGCTATGATGATAGCCGTCGATCGTGGACGCTGGCAGGAAGCGGAAACGTCGGCCGATCAGGGCCTGCGATCGGCAATGAAGGTCGAACCGTTGATCACCAGTCCCGAGTGGAGGATCCGCAAACTGGCGGTGGAAGTGCTGGCCGCCAAGAATCCAGAAGCGTTGCAGGAACGCTTGCTGCAGGAAATCAGACGGCTCCATGCGGAAGCCGCGAAAACCGATGCCGTCTATCCCAACCTGAGCGAAACCATGTCGTTTGGCGCCGGATACCTCGGCGCGAGACTGGATGCATTGCCGGTGGTGCAAGCCGCTTTGCAAGCGGTGGCTCCCGAAGGCATACGGGGCTATCCGCTACTGATACAGATGCGGCAGGTGCTGCTGGCCGAACAGGAACGCCTGCAAGGCAAGCCGCAGCGAGCGATCGCGCGGTTGAGAACATTGATACCCAGAGAGGATGCCATGTTCGCGGTGCATTCGGCCTTGATGAGAGCGGCGCGGGCCGGCGGCGACTCCGTGCTTGCCTTGCGCGAAGCTCAATGGCTGTCCTCGCATCGTGGCCGCGCTTACATCGAAGGCACAGCAGCGGGACTGCCGAGCGTCGTCAACTTGGCCGACACCACCTTGGCCAAGCTCGAAGCTGCGGAAATCCTGGCCAAAACCGGCCACGCGGCGGAGGCCAAAGCAGAACTCGATGCCTTCAAGGCGGCATGGCCGCCTTCCCAGTTGCCCGACCGCTTACGCCAGCGCGTGGCGGCGCTTGAACCTTAGCTGCTTCCGCCATCCAAAAGTTCAGCGGGGCACATGAAGCCTTGGATCATAGCGAGCGTCGACTCCAGCTTAGCCCGATCACGGGCAATATCGTCCTTGGAGGCAAGGCGGTCAGTCGTTCGCATTTGCAGACAGCTGCCGGCTGAGGCCGATGCAGCCAATCCCGTCTTCATACCCTCGGCTGGCGGAGGCATGTGACCGGCCTCCCGCAAGGCCGCCCCAGCATCCTTTTGGAAGAGGCTGCGGAAATCGTCGTCCGTGGACAGTCGGTCCAGCAGTGTTTCGATGACTTTCGGATCCAGCGGAGCCGGTCCATTACCTTTGATTGCCATGCACGTTCCCCTTCGTGTGGTGACACAACAGCCGCGACGCTACCCGTGTTGCGGGGCAACAACAAGCCCTGGTCGCGATTCAGCCGGCATTGAGGGTCGATTGAGGAAGGCGATCCCGCGGCATCGACCGAAACTTGCCTGCCGACCGGACGGGCAGCCGGTCGGCAGGGCGCTATCCGCCGCGATGGTCAGTAGGCCTGCAATTCCTTGGGAACAAAGAAGTTCACGACCGAATTCAACGACTTTTCGAGTTTCGTGCGATCGCGGATGATGTCTTCCTTCGAGGCGAGATTCGAGACTACCAAGCAAAGTCCCGCGTGCAAATCCGAGTCTTCCGGCTGGACATAGCCGATCTGCTCCAACGCAGCGCTGGCATTGCTCATGAATAACGTCCGGAATGCATCGTCGGTGGACAACAGGTCCAGCAGCTTGTCGACCACTTTCGACTCGATCGGTGGTAGTCCTACCTTATTCATTTCCATGGCAACTGGTTCCTTTGCAAGTATGGGCTGGATGGCCGCCTCCCGGTTGCACAAGCGGCGCCGCAGCATCGCATTGGTAAATACGAATTCACAAGATCGAACATGCGAATCGCGCCATGCCGTCGGGCCTTGCCGCCTGCGGCGTGCACGCCTAGAGTCTGGGTTGCCGAAACCTAGCTGGGGAAGGAATGCGGATTCGACGTTGTGCCGTACTGTGGCTGGAGCCGCGCGAAGTAGCCCATTTCGAGCTGGAAGCCTTGCTGGGCGGAGGTACGGGAGTTGTCAGCAACATGCAGTGGTATGCGCACGCGCCGCAGCTGGAAGCACCGCAGCCGGTTGATGTGCAGGACGTGACACTGCTCGGCGAAATGAGTCCGAGCGACTGGATCGACGACGTACCGCTGTACGAACGCTTCGGTGCGCAACGGCTGCTCACACTGCTGCAAGCCGGTCTGCTGATCGGCGACAGCGAGGACTGCGCCGGGCAGCGACAAGCTGATGAGCATTTCCGCGCACAACATTGGTACGGCCTGTCTTCGGTCTGGCATGCCGCGTCGCGATGGCAAGGCTTGGACGCTGCCGGAGAAGTGGCGGAGGCGGGCATGGACACCGCGCTCGGCTTGCGCACCCGCTACGGCGCGCCGCCGCCGATGCTGCATGATCGCGGTGAGGCGGCGGAACGTATCCCTCTGCCACGCAGTACACACACGCCGCTCGACGAATTGCTGGACGCGCGCAACTCCTGCCGAAATTTCGATACCTCGAACACTTTGCCGCAAGCGCAGTTCGCACACACGCTGGAACGCGTGTTCGGCGCGCGCGGCCAAGTGCACGCCGCCGAAGATTTCGACGTGCTGAAGAAAACCAGCCCGTCCGGCGGGGCGCTGCATCCGACCGAGGCCTACCTGATCGTGCGCCGAGTCGAAGGCGTAGCGCCTGGCTTGTACCACTACCGGGCTGGTGACCATGCGCTGCAGCCGCTTGGCCTGGATGCCGATGCCGTGATGGCAGGCGCTGAAAAGCACGTAGACAACGCCAAGGACAAAAGCGCGCTGGATTACCTGGCCTGGATCGCCGTCGGCGGACAGCAGTGGTTTGCCGACGCGCATGTGCTGGTGGTGATGGCACCGCGCTTTGCCCGCAACTTCTGGAAGTACCGCAACCACGCCAAGGCGTACCGGGTCGCGATCCTCGACGTCGGCCATCTGTCGCAGACGCTGTTGTTGACCGCGACGGAACTCGGGCTTGGTTCCTTCATCACCGCGGCGATCAACGAGGTCGACATCGAGCGCGCGTTCGGGCTGACCGGCTATGTCGATGGTCCGCTTGCGGTCTGCGGTTTCGGGGTGCGTGCCGACACGATGGTGACATCCGAGTTCGATCCCAATCGCAAGGTCTGGCCGCGGCGCGGTTGATTGATGGCAGTGCCGCACGCCATCGCGGCGCATTGACGGTCCAAGGCGCACCCTGCCGGTCGACGAAACATGGAGCAACGCCATGCGCCGCTACCAGGTCGGCGACCATGTCAGCTGGAATTCGGAGGCCGGGCGCGTACGTGGCCGCATCATCAAGGTGCATACCCGCGATTTCGACTACAAGGGCCATACGCATCGCGCCAGCCCGGACGAGCCGCAGTACGAGATCGAGAGCGACAAGACCGATCACATCGCCGCACACAAGGGCGGGGCGCTGCGCAAACTGCGTTCGTGATTCCGGGCGCTGAAAGCGCAAGCCATGACCATTGGAGGACTGATGAAGCCAAACGATCGCGTCTTCAGGATCAAATTCTCCAAGGTGCATCCGCTTTATGTGCAGAAGGCGGAACGCAAGAACCGCACTCGGGAAGAGGTCGACCAGGTCATCTGCTGGCTGACCGGCTACAGCCAGGCGGGATTGCAGCAACAGATCGACAAGGACAGCGACCTGGAGACATTTTTTGCGGAAGCCCCGGCCCTGCATCCCAACAGCGCACTGATCAAGGGCGTGGTGTGCGGAGTCCGCGTCGAAGACATCGAAGATCCACTGATGCGGAAGATCCGCTACATGGACAAGCTGGTGGACGAGCTGGCCAAGGGCAAGGCGCTCGAGAAGATCATGCGATGACGCCTTGGGTTTCCTGTCATCGCGTCTGTTTGATCCCAGCACACGGACGCCGACAACTTCCGCCGGCCCCGGATCGCGTCCGGGGCCGGCGCTTCGCATCTTCGATCGCAGCAGGTCGGCCTACTTCCTGACTTCCTGCTTGTGCGTGGACAGCGCTTCGGCCAGTCCGGGCACGGCATCGGCGCCTTCCGGCACGGTGATGCTGGAACCAGTGAAATCCTTGCCGATCGGTTCGGCGCGCCCGCCCAGGCATTTGCCGAGGAAGCCTTCGGCCACCGCGTTGAACGCCTTGCTGTTTTCCGGTCGCGCGAAACCGTGGCCCTCGTCGGGGAACAGCACGTAGGTGACCGGGATGTTCTTGGCCTTCATCGCCTTGACGATCTGGTCGCTCTCGTCCTGTTTCACGCGGGGGTCGTTGGCGCCCTGGCCGATCAGCAGCGGCTTGCTGATCCTGTCGACATGACTCAGCGGCGAGCGCTCGGCCAGAAGTTTCTTGCCGTCTTCGGTGCGCGGATCGCCGACGCGCTTGGCGAACTGTTCGAAGAACGACGCCCAGTATGGCGGAATCGTGCTCAGCAGGGTGTTGAGGTTGGACGGACCGACAATGTCGACGCCGCACTTGAACGTATCCGGCGTGAACGTAAGACCGACCAGCGTGGCGTAACCGCCATAGCTGCCGCCCATGATCGCGACCTGGTCCTTGGTGGTGACGCCTTGATCGACCGCCCAGTTCACCGCATCGACCAGGTCGTCGTGCATCTTCGCCGCCCATTCGCCGTCGCCGGCGTTGGTGAAGGCCTTGCCGAAGCCGGTCGAGCCACGGAAGTTGGTCGACAGCACCGCGTAGCCGCGATTGGCCAGCCACTGGTCCATGCTGCTGTAACCGTAGGCATCGCGGCCCCACGGGCCGCCGTGCACCAGCAGCACCATCGGCACCGGCTTGTCGGCCTTGCCGTCGTTGTCGGCATCGGCGCCCTTGGGCAGGGTGAGATAGCTGACCAGGTTCAGGCCGTCGCGCGACTTGATCTGTTGCGGCCACATCGGCACCAGCGGCTTGCCGTCCAGCGCCGGGCGAGCCGAGAACAGCTTCACCGGTTCGCCGCCGCGCTCATAGCGGTAGTACACGGTCGGCGCTTCGGCGGCGGAATAACCGACGATCCAGGTCTTGTCGTCGAGCGTCCGCGAGGTCACCGACACTTCACCGGGGCCGATCGCCTCGAGCTTCTTCAGGTCGGCGGCGATCGATGGATCGAACGGCTGCCATTCCTCCTTCAGGAAGTTCACCGCGACCGCCTGCACCTCTCCAGTTTTCGGGTCGCTCAGCGTGTTGCCGATGTCGGCCCGGGCGTCCTCATGCAGCAGTTTCTTCTCGCCGCGGGCGGTGTCGATGGCGAACAGTGCGGCGGTGTCGCGGCCGCGCGAGTCGACGTAGTACAGGGTCTTGCCGTCGGTGGTGTAGCCGGCCGGACTGGTGGTCAGTGAATCCTCGAACGGGATCTCGTCGACCTTGTTCCAGCCGCCCTTGCCGTCGGGCGCGAGCAGGTCCTGGCCGCCGTCGGGCCGCGACTTGAGCGCCATGCGCACCTGGTAGTCCGCATCGGTGAGGTAACCGGCGAAGGATTGCGTGTTCTTCTCGACCAGCGTGCGCTCGCCGCTGGCCAGGTCGACGCGATACAGGTCGTGCCATTGCGCGTCGCGATCGTTCATGCCGACCAGGATCGATTCCGGGTGCAGGTGGCTGACGCCGCCGATCTGCGCGCGCGTCTTCGGGAACGGGGTGAGGTCGCGCGACTGGCCCGACGCCAGGTCGACGCTGTAGAGGTGGAAATCCTCGTCGCCGCCGGTGTCGCGCAGGTACAGCAGCGTGTCCGGCCGGTAACTCCAGGCGTACATGCGGATGCCGCGCGCCTTGTCGTCGGTGACGGCGCGGGCCTTGCCAGGATCGTCGGCGGGCGCGACCCAGACGTTCAGCACGCCATCGACCGGCGCCAGCCAGCTCAGGTATTTGCCGTCGGGACTGATCTGCACGTTGGCGCGTTCGGGGTTGCCGAACAGCGCGTCGCGCGGAATCTGCTCCACTTCCGCAGTCGGTGCGGACGCGGTGGCGGCTGCGCCGGCCGCATTGGCCGCGGCATCGGGCGTTTTCTGGTCGCTGCAGGCCGACACGGCCAAGGCCAGGCTCGAGACAAGGACAAGATGGCGTGGTTGCACGGAATTCCTCCCCAGGTGATGGATCAGGACGCGAAGCGCGAAGTTAGCCGGAAGCCCGCGGGCAAGCGTTTGCAAGGCGTTAAGAACCGATGTCCGGCACGCTCGGTGACGAAACTCATTTGCCGCTGAGCAGGCGTTCGCCGACACCGCTGAAGCGCAGTCCGACCTGCGCGACGCGATCGTCGCGCAGACTGCGCACCACCAGCACCGCGCGACCCAGCGCGACGCTGTCGCCGACCTGCGCCTGTTCGTCGAAACGTTCATCGAACAGCTGCGCGGCGGTGCTGTTGGCGAAGCGTGCGGGGATCGCCAGGCCGTAGAACTTCGCCAGTTCTCCCAGCGGCACGTCGCCGGGCAGGGTGAAGCTGCCGAAGGTTTCGGTTTCCGAGGCGCGCGCGTCGTCGGCTTCGGCGAACAGCCAGTCCAGGCGCTGCGCACGTCCGCTGGGCGCCAGGAAGTAGGCGTAGTCGTCCGCCTTCAGCGCGCCGGTTTCGTCGGGCAGCAGCAGCCGACCTTCGCGCGCGACCATCACCAGGCGCACGCGGCCGGGCAGCGGCGCGCCATGCAGGATCGCGCTGGCGGCGGCGATGCGGTAGCCGACCATGTCGTAGTCGAGCTGGCCGGGCAGGTCCAGCTGGATGCGCCGGGTGTTGGGATCCGGACGCGGCACCGCCACGCCGAACAGATGCGCCGCGCGCGCCAGCGTCCAGCCCTGCACGATCAGCGACGCCAGCACCACGACGAAGGCGACGTTGAAGTACAGCCAGGCGTTGGGCAACTTGGCCAGCAGCGGGATCGAAGCCAGGAAGATGCCGACCGCCCCGCGCAGGCCGACCCAGGAGATGAAGCCGATCTCGGCCATGCGATAGCGGAACGGCAGCAGGCAGGCGGCCACCGCCAGCGGTCGCGCCACGAACATCAGGAACGCGGCCACGGCCAGCGCCGGCCACAGCACGTCGAGCAGCTTGTTCGGTGCCGCCAGCAGGCCCAGCAGCAGGAACATCGCCAGCTGCGCGAACCAGGTCGCCGCATCCTGCACCGACATCACTTCCGCGCGCGCGCGCACCGGCCGGTTGGCGACCACGATGCCGGCCAGGTACACCGCGAGATAACCGCTGCCGTAGATCAGGTTGGTCAGCGCGAACAGCGCGACGGCGCCGGCCAGCGCCAGCCACGGATGCAGGCCCGAGGGCAGGTTGTAGCGGTTCAGCGCCGCGACCAGCAGGCGGCCGCCGAAGTAGCCGATCGCAAGGCCGGCCGCCATCGCCCAGACCATGCTGATCGCGATCGCCCAGCCGCCGCCTTCGTGCGTGCCGCCGATCCACGTGGTCAGGCCGATGGTGAGGAACACCGCGACCGGATCGTTGGCGCCGGATTCGATTTCCAGGGTGGCGCCGGTGCGACGCTCCAGGTGCAGGCCGCCGGCGCGCAGCAGGAAGAACACGGCGGCGGCATCGGTCGAGGCCAGGATCGTGCCCAGCAGCAGCGCTTCCAGCGGCGGCAGATCAAGCAGTTTCGATGCGGCCAGCGCGGTGAGCGCCGCGGTGGCGATGACGCCGGCGGTGGCCAGCAGCAGCGCCGGCTTCACGCTGCCCTGGACCTGCGCGGCGCGCGTGCGCAGGCCACCGTCGAACAGGATGATCGCCAGCGCCAGCGAGCCGATCAGGAAGGTGAAGCGGGTGTCGGAATAACGGATGCCGCCGGGGCCATCCACGCCCAGCAGTAGGCCCAGCAGCAGGAACACCAGCAGCAGCGGCGCGCCGAACCGGCGCGCGAGCAGCGACGAGACGATGCCGGCCAGGATCAGCAGGGCGCCGCCGAGCAGCCGCAGGTCGATGGCGTGCAGGCTTTCCAGGAGGCGCGCTCCGCGGCGGGGGATGCCGCATCGTAGCCCAGGGTGGGTCCGGTCCCTTTACGGTTGGATCACGACTCGGTTCACGGCACGACGTCGCCTGCCCTGGCACGCGTGTCAGCGCGGTTGTCGCGGTACTGCCAGTTCGACCAGTTCCGCCGTCCAGTCTTCGGCGAAGGCCTGGCAGCGTTCGGCCAGGAATTCGCTGCGCTGCGCATGTGCGGCCACGACCGGATCGCTGGCGGCTTCGGCAAGTGTGGCGCGCCAGGCCGACAGTACGGCGTCCGGATCCGGATGCGCCCGCGCCAGCGCGCACAAGGCGATGCGCTGCACGTACAGCTGCGCCTGCAGGTCGCAGAGGGTCTGTTCGGTGATGCGGTCCATGTCGGGCACCCCTTCATTGCGCGATGAAGCTGCCCGGGCCCATGCCCGGGCAGCAGACGCGGCTTACGAGTTGCACCGAACCGACCTGGATGCGTCGTGGCGTCTTTTCCGGACGCTTGGGGATGACGATCTGCAGCACGCCGTTGTGGCCGGACGCGGTGATGCCGTCGGCGTCGGCGCTGTCGGGCAGGGCAAAGCGGCGATGGAAGCTGCCGTGGCGGCGTTCGATGCGCGAGAATCTTTCGGTTTCCAGCGTTTCCTCGCTTCGCCGCTCGCCCTTGATCGTCAACATGCCCTTGTCCATCTGCACTTCGATGTCCTGCGGGTCGACGCCGGGGATGTCGGCATACAGCACGAAACGCTGCGGCTCTTCCTTGATGTCCACGCGCGGTACCCACTGGCTGGTGACCACGGAAGACTCGTCCGCGGAATCCGTCTGGAACAGGCTCCCCTCGAACAGGCGGTCGAAGACTTGCTTGATCGGATCCAAGCCTTGGCCGGGCCGCTGGGGATAACGAACCATATTGTTCATGGCAAGGTCTCCTTTGGCTGAGGACGGTGGACGTCCGCCGTGGCAGATAGGCGCGCGTCCAAGGATTTCAAGAATTGCCGCAAGCGGTGCACGCGTGGCGTTGAAAAAAGATTCAGGATCCCGGCGTGCGTTCGCCGTCGGACGCGCCAGATCCGAGGCCTACGCTGCCAGTCGTGCCAGGCCGCGATCGAGGCGGCGATAGCCCAGCGCTTCGGTCAGGTGCGGGCTCAATATGAATTCGCTTTCGCCGAGGTCGGCGATGGTGCGCGCCACGCGCAGGATGCGGTGCATCGAGCGCGCGGACAGCTGCAACGCCTCGATCGCGCGCTCCAGCAGCAACTGGTCGCTGTCGGACAGCCGGCACGACACCGCCATCTCGGCCTGGCTCAATTGCGCATTCGGCTTGCCGGCGCGTCGTTGCTGCACTTCGCGCGCCTGTTCGACGCGGGCGCGCACGATCGCGCTGCTTTCGCCCGGTGCCGTGTCCGGGCGCAGGTCCGCCGGAGGCAGCCGCGGCACTTCCACGTGCAGGTCGATGCGATCCATCAACGGCCCGGAGATCTTCGCGCGATAGCGGCGGATGCTGTCTTCGCCACAGCGGCAACGCCCGCTGGGATCGCCGGCCCAGCCGCAGGGACAGGGATTCATCGCCGCCACCAGCTGGAATCGCGCCGGGAATTCGTTCTGCCGCGCCGCACGCGAAATCGTGACCACGCCCGATTCCAGCGGCTCGCGCAGCACTTCCAGCGCGCGCCGGTCCCACTCGGGCAGTTCGTCGAGGAACAGCACGCCGTGGTGCGCCAGCGAGATCTCGCCCGGGCGCGGCTGCGCGCCGCCGCCCACCAGCGCCACCGCACTGGCGGTGTGGTGCGGCGAACGGTAGGGGCGTTCGCGCCAGCGCGCAGGATCCAGTCCGCGGCCGCTGACCGACGCGATCGCCGCGGCCTGCAGTGCCTCGTCCTCGCTGGCTTCCGGCAACAGGCTTGGCAGGCGCGAGGCCAGCAGGGTCTTGCCGCAGCCGGGCGGGCCGATCAGCAGCAGATGGTGATTGCCGGCCGCGGCCACTTCCAGCGCGCGTCGCGCATGCGCCTGGCCGCGCACGTCTTCCATGTCCGGCCCGCGCGCACGTTGCGAGGCCGGCGCCAGCGCGCGCGGCAGCGGCTTGCTGCCGTTGAGCGCCGCGCAGACTTCCAGCAGCGTGCGTGCGGTATAGGCCTCGACATCCCTTGCCAGCGCCGCTTCGGCGCCGTTGCCCGGCGGCACGATCAGCTTGCGTCCGGCCTGCGCCGCGGCCAGCGCGGCCGGCAGCACGCCATCGACCAGGCGCAGTTCGCCGGTCAGGCCCAGCTCGCCGAGGAATTCATATCCATCCAGCGCATCGCGCGGGATCTGCCCGCTGGCGGCGAGGATGCCGATCGCGATTGGCAGGTCGAACCGGCCGCCATCCTTCGGTAGATCGGCCGGTGCCAGGTTGACGGTGATCACGCGCGCCGGGAATTCGAACTGGGCGCAGAGGATGGCGGCGCGCACGCGATCCTTGGCTTCGCGCACCGCCGCTTCCGGCAGGCCGACGATCGACATGCGCGGCACGCCGCCGGCCAGGTGCACTTCCACCTTGACCGCCGGCGCGGTCACGCCTGCGCGTGCGCGTCCATGCACCAGCGCGAGCGTCATGGCAGAGGACTAGTGCGACGACGCAGCGGCGCCGTCACCGGGCGCGCGCTGCGACTCCAGTTCGGCCACCGAGCGTTCCAGCGCTTCCAGTTTCTCGCGCGTGCGCAGCAGCACCGCGCGCTGCACGTCGAACTCTTCGCGCGTCACCAGGTCGAGCTTGGCCAGTCCGGTCTGCAGCACCGCCTTGAAATTCTCCTGCAGTTCCTCGCGGCTCTCGCGCAGACCCGGCGGCACCAGGCTGCTGAGGCGGCGGGCAAGTTCGTCGATGTGGTTGAGATCGATCATGGCGGCTAGGGTCCAGTCGTTTGGCGAGGGTGCGTCCAGCATGGGCCGGGCGACGCGGCGACGCCGTCGGCCGGAGCCGCGACGCGGGGTAGGAAAAATCCGATTATCCTGAGCCCGGATCAATGTCGCGATTACCGGGAGAAGTTCAGATGAAGATGGTCATGGCGATCATCAAGCCGTTCAAGCTCGACGACGTGCGCGAGGCGCTGGCCGAAGCCGGCGTGGCCGGCATCACCGTCACCGAGGTCAAGGGCTTCGGCCGCCAGAAAGGCCACACCGAGCTGTATCGCGGCGCCGAGTACGTAGTCGACTTCCTGCCCAAGATCAAGCTGGAAGTCGCCGTCACCGACGACCTGGTCGATGCGGTGACCGAGGCGATCATGAAAGCCGCCGGCACCGGCAAGATCGGCGACGGCAAGGTGTTCGTGTGGGACTTGGAGCGGGTGGTGCGAATACGGACTGGCGAGCTGGATGGCGATGCTTTGTAGGCTGGGTTGGCTTCATCAACCCAGCCTACAACCGACCTCTTCGTGCGAAGCTGGGTCGATGGAGCCGACCCAGCCTACGGGGCTATGTCATTCGCCGAGTGCGGCGGCAACGAACGGCGGCAGCGTCGACGCGCCGCGATGGATGTCGGCGCTGTAATACTTCGTGTTGAACATCTTCGCAGCCGCATCCTGCTGGCGGAAATCGAAGCCGCCGGACTTGCGCGCCAGCGTGCAGCTCCACCAGCCCGTCGGATAGCACGGCTGTGGGAACGGCAGGGTCTTGAACGTGATGAAGCCGGCCTTGCGCATCTCGCCGCGCATCTCCTTGATCAAATCCAGCAGCACCAGTGGTGATTCGGACTGCTGCACCAGGATGCCGTCGTCCTTCAGCGCGCGGAAGCAGGATTCGTAGAAGGCCTTGTTGAACAGGCCTTCGGCCGGGCCGACCGGATCGGTGGAATCGACGATCACGATGTCCAGGCTGCCTGGCGCAGCGTTCTTCATGTAGGCGATGCCATCGTCGAACAGCAGTTCGGCGCGCGGATCGTGGTTGGAATCGCACAGCTCGGGGAAATGCTTCTCCGCCATGCGCGTGACCTGTTCGTCGATGTCGCACTGCACCGCCTTGGCCACACCCGGATGCTTGAGTACCTCGCGCAGCGTGCCGCAGTCACCGCCGCCGATGATCACGACCTGCCTGGGGTCGGCGTGGGTGAACAGCGCCGGATGCGACATCATCTCGTGGTAAAGGAAATTGTCGCGCGTGGTCAGCATTACCGCACCGTCGATCAGCATCAGGTTGCCCCAGTCGGTGGTCTCGTAGATCTCGATCTTCTGGAAATCCGACTGCACCTCGTCGAGCTTGCGCGTGATGCGGTAGCCGATGGCCGAGCCGGCGGGTTCGAAGTTTTCGTATTTCCAGGTGGGGGCGGTCACGGCGGTTCCTTGGTTCTGCAAGCTGACGACATCGGGAAACGGGATTGTAACGAACCTCCGTGACAGCCCGTTCGCCTGCGGACGCTAGAATGCGCACTCTCCTCACGCATCCGGACCCACGCCCATGACTGCCTGGTCGCTCGACCAAGCCCGCAAGACCTATTCGATCCCGCACTGGGCGGAAGGTTATTTCGACGTCGACGGCAAAGGTCGCGTCGTGGTCAGTCCGAAGGGCCGCCAGGGCCCCGGCATCGTGCTGGCCGACGTGGTCAACGAGGCCATGGCCGCAGGCGCCAACATGCCGCTGCTGGTGCGCTTTCCCGACATCCTCGGCGATCGCCTCGCCAAGTTGCAGGCGGCGTTCGCGCAGGCGCAGCAGGACTGGAACTACGCCGGCGGCTACACCGCGGTGTATCCGATCAAGGTCAACCAGCATTACGGCGTGGCCGGCACGCTGGCCTCGCACGCCGGCGAAGGCTTCGGCCTGGAAGCCGGCAGCAAGCCGGAACTGATGGCGGTGCTGGCGCTGTCGCGACCGGGCGGCCTGATCGTCTGCAACGGCTACAAGGATCGCGAGTACATCCGCCTGGCGCTGATCGGCCGCAAGCTTGGCCTGCAGACGTACATCGTGGTCGAGAAACCTTCCGAACTGCCGCTGGTGATGCAGGAGGCCAAGGCACTCGGCGTGAAGCCCGGTCTGGGCGTGCGCATGCGGCTGGCCTCGCTGGGCGCGGGCAAATGGCAGAACAGTGGCGGCGACAAGGCCAAGTTCGGGCTCAGCCCGCGCCAGGTGCTGGACCTGTGGAAGTCGCTGCGCGACAGCGGCATGGCCGACTGCCTGGGCCTGCTGCATTTCCACATGGGCTCGCAGATCTCCAACGTGCGCGACATCGCCAACGGCATGCGCGAGGCGACGCGTTACTTCGTGGAGTTGTCGAAGCTGGGCGCGAAGATCTCGCATGTCGACGTCGGCGGCGGCCTAGGCATCGACTACGAAGGCACGCGTTCGCGCAGCTTCTGCTCGGTCAACTACGGCGTCGGCCAGTACGCGTCCAACATCGTGCAGCCGCTGGCCGAAGCCTGTGAGGCGAACGGCCTGGCACCGCCGCGGATCGTCACCGAATGCGGCCGCGCGATGACCGCGCACCATGCCGTGCTGGTGGCCAACGTGTCTGAAGTCGAACGCGCGCCGGAAGGGCGCGTGCCCGATGCGCACGACGACGAGCCGGCGGTGATCCGTCACCTGCGTGAGGTCCATGGCGACATCGATGCGCGGCCGGCGGTCGAGCTGTTCCAGGAAGCGCAGCATTTCCACGCCGAGGGCCTGGCGCTGTACGCGCTCGGTCAGATCGACCTCGCTCACCGCGCGCGCATCGACGACCTGTTCTACGCGATCGCGCATGCGGTGAAGTCGCGGCTGACCTACGACGAGAAAAGCCACCGCCCGCTGCTGGACGAACTCAACGAGCGGCTGGTCGACAAGTACTTCGTCAACTTCAGCGTGTTCGAGTCGATGCCGGACGTATGGGCGATCGACCAGGTGTTCCCGATCGTGCCGATCGAACGCCTCGACGAGGCACCGACGCGGCGCGGCATCATCGCCGACCTGACCTGCGATTCCGACGGCAAGATCGACACCTATGTGGAGAACGAGGACCTCGACAGTTCGCTGCCGCTGCACGAGTTGCGCAAGGGCGAGAGCTACAGGCTCGGCTTCTTCCTGGTCGGTGCCTACCAGGAGATCCTGGGCGACATCCACAACCTGTTCGGCGACACCGATGCGATCGAGGTCAAGGTTGCCGGCGATGGCCACGCGATCAGCCAGCAGCGGCGCGGCGACACGACCGACGTGATGCTGGACTACGTCGGCTACAAGCTCGTCGATCTGCGTCGCCGCTACAGGGCCATGGTCGGTGCCGTGGACATGGGCAAGGGCGAAGCTGAGCGCATCAACGAGGCGCTGGAGCGCGGGCTGACCGCCTATACCTACCTGAGCGACGAGCCGCTAGAGTAAGCGCGGGCAGCATGCATCGCGTCGGATGCGGCTTGCGACGGAAGACTGGCGCAGCTCAGGTGCGCGCGATCTGGAATCCGGCGAACGACTGGCTCACCGGCATCACTTCCAGCCGGTTGATGTTGAGGTGCACGGGGAGGTGGGCGACCCACCAGACCGACTCGGCGATGTCCTCGCCGGTGATCGGCTGCGCGCCTGCGTACAGCGTGTCGGACGCGGCCTGGTCGCCGCGGGTACGCACCAGGGTGAATTCTGTTTCTGCCAGCCCCGGCTCGATCGAGGTCACGCGCACGCCGGTGCCGTGCAGGTCGCTGCGCAGGCCCAGCGAAAACTGGGTGACGAAGGCCTTGGTCGCGCCGTAGACGTTGCCGCCGCTGTAGGGATAGGTCGCTGCGATCGAGCTGATGTTGACGATCGCGCCGCGGCGCTCGATCAGCGTCGGCAGCAGGCGATGGGTCAGCGTCGCCAGCGCGGTGATGTTGGTGTCGATCATCTGCCGCCATTGCGCCAGGTCGGCGCGCTGCGCCGGCGCGGTGCCGAGTGCGAGGCCGGCGTTGTTGACCAGCACGTCGATATCGCGGAAGCCGGAAGGCAGCGCTTCGATCGCCTGCACCATGGCATCGGCGTCGCGGATGTCGAAGGCCGCGGCGTGGATGCGGTCGGCGCCGAATTCGTCGACCAGCGACCGCAGCCGTTCGCCACGACGGCCGGTGGCGATCACGCGCCAGCCGGCACCGGCGAAACGGCGGACGATGGCGGCGCCGAAGCCGGAGGTGCCGCCGGTGACAAGGATGGTCTGGGTCATGCCGCGATTGTAGGGCCAGCGGCGTCATGCAAGGCAGCGCGCATTGTGCAACGGAACCATCGATGTGCGTGGCTGCGATCGTTGCCATGTCGATAACACGCGTGGCGCAACGGCGAAGACATCGGCGGCGCAACGCCCGCCTAATCCGATCCGCCCTTCTTCGCGCCCTTCTTCGCGGCCGGCTTATCGGACGGCGTTGCCGGCGCTTTCTCGGCCTTGCTCTCGGCCGGCTTGCGCTTGCGGCCGGTCGAATTCTTGCCGCTGGTGCGCGTCTTGGTGGCGCGGTGCTTCTTCAGCATGTCCTCGGCCAGCACCACGTCCTCGGACAGGATGCCGGCGGCCTTGGCGATGGCGATGCGCGCCTCGGCCTTGCTCTCGCTGGGATTGGCCAGCAGCAGTTCGCGGATCGCATCGCGCAGCGCGGCCTCGGCATTGCGCTTCAGGCGCAGGTTGTCGCCCTGCCTGAACAGGCTCATCAGGGCGTCGACGACGGGTTTGATCAGTGCGGCTTCGATCGGCATGGCGGTTCCCTCCCTAGGGAAGGCATTGTGCGCCGGCGGCTTCTCACCGATCGCGACCGGATCGGGCGTCGGTCGCAGTCCGCGAATCGAGCGGATTCCGCTCGCAGTCCTGAGCCGTGAGACAGACATCCGCTGGAGATGGGAGGGAGGCAGGCCATGCCCGCCATCGCGACTTCGTGTCGATGCAGCGGCGGAGCAAGCCCCGCCCTGCATGACGCGCTCAGTCTTCCGAATCGTCTTCGGGTTTCGGACGCTTCTGCGCGAACAGCCAGTCGCGCCACCAGGTGCCGAAGATCACGTCGCCGGGAATGCGATGGTCGAGGCCTTCGTACTCGCGCAGGCGCACGGCTTCGCCGCCCTGGGCGCGGATGCGCGCGACCATGGCGCGATCCGAATCGATCGGGTTTTCGCTGTCGGCATCGCCATGCAGCACCCACAGCGGCACGTTGCCCAGGCGCGCGGCTTCAGCGCGATCCGGTGCGATGCCGGACACCGGCATCGCCGCGGCGAACAGGTCCGGGCGCAGCAGTGGCGACAACCAGGCCGACGAGCCACCCATCGAGAAACCGGTGACGTAGATGCGGCGCGGATCGATGGCGCGTTCGGCGACCAGGCTGTCGACCAGTTCCAGCGCCGCGGACAGGGCCGGCGTGGCGCGCGCGGACTGCGGCGCCTGTGCGTTGTCATACTCGGCGCTGCGGCTGGGGAACTGCGGCACCAGCACGTAGGCCGGATAGCGCGTGCGCAGTTCCGGCGAGGCCCACGCCAGCGCGAAGCCATTGAGCTGGCTGCGGTTGTCTTCGCCGATGGCACCGGAGCCATGCAGCACCAGCACCAGCGGATAGCGTTCGTCCGGATCCGCGCCGGCCGGTGCCAGCAGGCGGTACGGGATACGGGTGCCGTTGCGCGAACTGAACTCGCCGGCGATGAACTCGTCGCCGGGCAAGGCTTGCAGCACCGCAGGATCGATGCTGGGAACGGTGGCGACGCGCTCCACGCCGGTGTCGGTGGCGCAGCCGCCCATCAACAGGCAAGCCAGCAGCGTCAGGCCGCGCAGGCGCGGCGTCGAAAGAATTCTGGACATGGATTATTGCGCCTTGATTGCCATTGCCGGCAAGCCGCCGTTGCCGAGCTTGCCTTTTGCTTCCGCCAGTTCGGACGCTGAGCCGTAAGGCCCCATGCGCACGCGGTAGACGGTCTTGCCACCGATCGAGGCCGATTCGACGCGTGCGTTGAGACCCAGCAGCGCGATCCTGGCCTTGAGCGCCTCGGCATCGCCGGACGCACCGAATGCGCCGGCCTGCAGCATGTAGCGCGCGCTGTTGTCGCTGCTGGCAGCGGCGGGCGTGGTTGCGGTTGCGGTGGTCACGCTTGAGGTCGCCACCGTCGCCGTGGTGGCCGGTGCGTCGTTAGCCGCGGCGTTCGTGGCCGGCGGCGTGGTGGCATTAGCGCGGCGCTGGCGTGCTTCCTCCTCGCGCGCGGTCGCGGCGAGTTCGGCGTCGGACATCTTGACTTCCTTGCCGGGCAGCAAGGTGTAGAAGTCGTAGTCGGATTCCGGCGCGGCTTCGCCCGGCTTGGTGGCCTCCTCGTTGCCGGCGGCGATGCCTTCCGGCACCACGGCGTCGTTGCCGTCGTCGCTGCTGGCCGCTGCCGGCTGCGCGTCCGGGTTGGGCTTGGGACGGAAGAAACCGTCCTTGCCGTCGGACTTGAGCAGCTTCGGCGCGAACAGGACCACGCCGATGGTCAGCACCACGCCCAGGATCATCCAGGCCCAGCCGGGAATGCCGTTGCCGTTGTTGCGCTTCGCCTGTGTTTTGCCGCGTCTTGCTGCCACTTACATGCTCTCCGGGGCGCTCACGCCCAGCAAATCCAGCCCATTCGCCAGGACCTGGCGGGTTGCCACGGCCAGGGCCAGACGCGCATCGCGCGTATCGGTATTGTCCACCAGCACCGGCGTGGCGTGATACCAGGTGTGGAAGGCGTTCGCCAGTTCACGCAGGTAAACCGATACCAGGTGCGGTTCCAGCACTTCGGCGGCGGTCTCCACGACTTCCGGGTAACGCGACAGTTCGACCATCAGCGCCTGCGAGGCGTCGTCGTCGAGCAGGCCCAGCCGCGCCAGCCCGTTCGCCTGGTCGTAGGCGAAGCCCTTCTCGCCGGCCTGGCGCAGCAGGCTGCAGACGCGGGCGTGCGCGTACTGCACGTAGAACACCGGGTTGTCGTTGCTCTGCTGGCGCGCCAGGTCGATGTCGAAGGTCAGCTGCGAATCGGGCTTGCGTGCGATCAGGAACCAGCGCGTGGCGTCGCGCCCGGCTTCCTCGATCAGGTCGCGCAGCGTGAAATAACTGCCGGCACGCTTGCTGAGTTTCACTTCCTCGCCGCCGCGCATCACCGTGACCATCTGGTGCAGCACGTACTCCGGATAGCCGGCCGGGATGCCGGCGTCGAGCGCCTGCAGGCCGGCCTTGACCCGCATCAGCGAGCCGTGGTGGTCGGCGCCCAGTTCGGTGATCGCGCGCACGTAGCCGCGCTGCCATTTGCTCAGGTGATAGGCCACGTCCGGCACGAAATAGGTGTAGGTGCCGTCGGACTTGCGCATCACGCGGTCCTTGTCGTCACCGAAATCGGTGCTGCGCAGCCACAGCGCGCCGCCTTCCTCGTAGGTGTGGCCGTGGGCGACCAGTTCGCGCACGGTTTCTTCGACCTTGGCGTCGGCATACAGCGACGATTCGAGGAAGTAGACGTCGAAGTTGACGCCGAACGCGGCCAGGTCGAGGTTCTGCTCGCGGCGCAGGTAGGCCACGGCGAAACGGCGGATCGCGTCGAAGTCGCCGGCATCCTTCGCGCCGGTTTCGGAATGGCCTTCGAACTCGACGGTCTCGCCATTGAGATAGGCGCTGGCGACATCGGCGATGTAGTCGCCGCGATAACCATCGGCCGGCCAGCCGGCGTCGTCCGGGGCCAGGCCCTGCGCGCGCGCCTGCACCGACTTGGCCAGATTCTCGATCTGCACGCCGGCATCGTTGTAGTAGAACTCGCGCGTCACCGCCCAGCCGTTGGCGTCCAGCACGCGCGCGATGCAGTCGCCGATTGCCGCGGCGCGGCCGTGGCCGACGTGCAGCGGGCCGGTCGGATTGGCCGACACGTATTCGACGCCGGCGCACACGCCCTGGCCCGAACCGTTGCGACCGTAATGGTGGCCAGCGGCGATCACCTTGCCGACCTCGCGCTGGTAGGCCGCCGGCGACAGGTGGAAATTGATGAAGCCCGGCCCGGCGATCTCTACCTTCGCAATGTCGTCGGACGCCGGCAGTGCCTCGACCAGCTGCTGCGCCAGCGCGCGCGGATTGCTGCGCGCGACCTTGGCCAGCACCATCGCCGCGTTGCTGGCGAAATCGCCGTGGCCGCGATCCTTGGGGCGCTCGACGACGAAATCGGGCGTGTCGGCATCGGCCGGCAACGTGCCGGTCGTGCGCAGGTGGGCGATGCCCTGTTCGATCAGAGCGCGGAGCGGGGCTTTCACATTGAGAACTTGCAGCGAGGGGGGGGCTTATTCTAGGTTCTTATGGGTTTTTTGGGTTTTTTGGGTTTTTGGGTTCTGCGGTTCTGGGGTTCTGTGCCGTAGGGTGGTTATCAGGCCGTGGAGTGGGCTGGCGACGCGACTCAGGGCGATCCGCGCAGGGGCGAGTGTTTCGGCGGACATGTATCCGATCCGTTCCACTACCAGCAGCAGGGTGGTCAGTTCGGCGAGGGAGCCTTTGGCGATGGCCAGATACTGCAGGAATTCCTTTCGGTGCTGGCGAGCCTGTCCTTCCGCGATGTTGGCCGGTATTGAAACGACCGCACGTCGCAGCTGGTCACCCAAGGCATAAGTTTCTTCCTTGGGCAACGCGCGGGCGACGGCATACACCGCAGGCACCAGATCCATGGCGCGCTGCCAGACCACCAGATCGCGATACCCCTTCACCTCATCCCACCCCATAGCCCAACAACCCAACAACCCAACAACCACCCTCACACCCACCCCCGCGCCGCCAGCGATACCGGCGGCCCATCGGCAATCACGAAATGATCGAGCAGGCGCACGTCCACCAGCGCCAGCGCCTGCTTCAGGCGCGCTGTGACGGCGCGGTCGGCGGCACTGGGCTCGGGATTGCCGCTGGGATGGTTGTGGCCGACGATCACCGCGGCAGCGTTGAACGCCAGCGCGCGGCGGGCGACTTCGCGCGGATGGACTTCGGCGCCGTCGACGGTGCCGCGGAACAGTTCCTCGAAGGCGATCGCGCGATGACGCGTATCCAGGAACAGCGCGGCGAACACTTCATGCGGATGCTGGCGCAGGCGTTGCGCGAAATAGCGGCCCGCGGCAGCCGGATCGGTCAGCGCATCGCCGCGCTCCAGCGCGCTGGCGAGATGGCGGTTGCCCAGTTCCAGCGCGGCGGCCAGGGCGCAGACGCGCGCCGGACCCAAGCCCGGCAGTTTTGCCAACTGCGCGGGCGGACGTTCGAGCAGGGTGCGCAGCGGGCCGTGCTGCGCCAGCAGGTCGCGCGCGGTGGCGACCGCGTCGCGGCCGCGCAGGCCGGAGCCGAGGAAGATCGCCAGCAGTTCGGCGTCCGACAGCGCGGATGCGCCGCGGGCCAGCAGTTTTTCGCGGGGACGTTCGGAGGCGGGCCAGTCGCGGATGTGCATGGGGGTCGGGATTCGTGATTGGTGATTCGTGATTAGGAAGAGCGGCGGCGGGGTCGACGCGTATTGCGACGGTGCGATTCACCTTAGTGACTGCGTGGCCGCCACGGCATCGGGCGGTGGCGACCCTTCGGGTAAGCTAGAGCCCTCATTCGGCGTAGGAAAACTCCCAGCGTGGCTGCTCTGTCCGGACAACGCGTGTTGCTGTGCGTCTGCGGCGGCATCGCCGCCTACAAGGCGGTCGAACTGGTGCGTCGGCTGCGCGATGCCGGCGCGTCGGTGCGCGTGGCGATGACCGAGGGCGCGCAGCATTTCGTCGGCACCGCCAGCTTCCAGGCGGTGTCGGGCGAGGTGGTACGCACTTCGTTGTGGGACGCCGCGGCCGAGGCGGCGATGGGCCATCTCGAGCTGGCGCGCTGGGCCGACCGCATCGTGGTGGCGCCGGCCACCGCCGATACCCTCGCCAAGCTCGCGCATGGCTTCGCCGACGACTTGGTCACCACCCTGTGCCTGGCCACGACCGCGCCGATCACGGTGGCGCCGGCGATGAACCACCGCATGTGGCTGCATCCGGCGACACAGGCCAACATGGCCACGCTGCAGGATCGTGGCGTGCAGGTGATCGGCCCCGACGACGGTCCGCTGGCCGAAGGCGAATCCGGACCCGGGCGCATGAGCGAGCCGGACGCGATCGTCGCGGCGCTGGCCTCGCAGGGCGGCGCATGACCGCAGCGGTGTCCCTCGCCGGCCTGCGCATCGTGGTCAGTGCCGGGCCGACCTTCGAGGACATCGATCCGGTGCGCTTCATCGGCAACCGCAGCAGCGGCAAGATGGGCTTCGCGATCGCCGCCGCCGCCGCGCGTCGCGGTGCGCAGGTAGTGCTGGTCGCCGGTCCGGTGCATCTGGATACGCCGGCCAGCGTGCAGCGGATCGACGTACGCTCGGCCACGCAGCTGCGCGATGCGGTGATCGCCGCGCTGCCGGCCGACGTCTACATCGGTGCGGCCGCCGTCGCCGACTACGCGCCGCGTGCGATCGCTGGCAACAAGATCAAGAAATCCGCCGACATCCTGACCCTGGAACTGGTGCGCACGCCCGACACGCTGGCCGAAGTGTCGGCTTCGCCGTCGCGGCCGCGCTGCGTGGTCGGCTTCGCCGCCGAAACCGAAAACATCGAAGCGCACGCGCGCGGCAAGCTGCAGAAGAAGAACCTCGACCTGATCGCCGCCAACCGCGTCGGCGTGGCCGGCAGCGGTTTCGAGAGCGACGACAACGCGCTCACCGTGTACTCGCGCGACGGCGTGCAGGCACTGGGTCCGGCGCCGAAAACGCAGCTGGCCGACGAATTGCTGACCCTGATCGCGGAGCGCCTGCACGCATGAACCCGACCATCGAAGCCGATCCGCGCGTGTCGCATCCGCTGGAAGTGAAGCTGCTCGATCCGCGCTTCGGCGACGAATGGCCGCTGCCTGCCTACGCCACGCTGGCCAGTGCCGGCCTCGACCTGCGCGCAGCGCTCGACGCACCGCTGACGCTGTCGCCAGGCGACGCGGCGCTGGTGCCGAGCGGGCTGGCGATCCACCTCGCCGATCCGGGCCTGTGCGCGGTGGTGTTGCCGCGCTCCGGACTGGGCCATCGCCACGGCATCGTGCTGGGCAACGGCACCGGTCTGATCGATGCCGACTACCAGGGGCCGCTGCTGATCAGCCTCTGGAACCGTGGCCGCGAGGCTTTTACGATGCAACCGGGGGATCGCATCGCCCAGTTGGTGGTGCTGCCGGTGGTGCGCGTGGCATTGCAGGTGGTGGAAGGTTTCGCCAGCAGCGCGCGTGGCGAAGGCGGCTTTGGCCATACCGGCGTGCGTTGACAGGGGAAAACCGATGACCGATTCCGAAGCGCGTCGCTTCAAGCTCGATGGTGCCGCCACGCGGCCCGCATTGCCGTGGCTGATGGCGGCGCTGGCCGTGCTGGCGCTGTGGCTGGGGTGGTCCGGCGTGCAGCAGATGCGCGATGGCGCCAGCCTGCAATCGCTGACCGCGCAGCGCGATGCTGCTGCCGCGGAGGTGGCGGAGATCGTCGGCCGCGAAACGCGGCACCTGAGCGACAAGCTCGGCCAGACCGCGATCCAGACCGCGCTGCAGGCCAACGACCTGGATACCGCGGCGGCACGCATCGGCGCCGGCTGGAACGGCGTGCAGCGCGTCGAGGTGCTGCCACCGGACCTGCACGTCGCCTATGACAACCTGCCCAAGACCGGGTACGGACGCCTTGCCGCGGCCGAAGCCGCGCTGGGCAAGCAGGCCGCCGTGGCGCGCGTGGCCGCGGACAAGGGCGCGCCGCGCCTGGTGGTCGCCGCGCCGGCCAAGGTCGGCGCGCGCACCGTCGGCGTGGTGCTGGTGCAGTTTCCGCTGACTACGCTGACTGCCGGCCTGGCCGAGGCCGGCGTCGACGACGACAACTATCTTGCCCTGCGCCAGGGCAGCTACACCGTGCTCGCGCGCGGCGACGACGCATTGGGGAACAGCGCCGAAGCGCTCGCGGCGAAGGTGCCGAACAGCGACTTCCGCATCGCCGCCGCGGTGCCCGATACCGTCGCCGGACCATGGGGGCTGGCCGCCGTTCCCTGCCTGGTGCTGGCGCTGGTGCTGGCGTCGCTGGCGCTGACCCTGTGGCTGGTCTGGCGCCGCACCGATCCGGCGCGTGCGCCCACAGTGGATGCCGAAGAACAGCCGACGCTGGCGCAGGCGCTGGAGACCACCCCCGTCGACCCCGACCGCAAGGTGATTGAAGTGAAGGAAGCCCCCAAACGCGCCCCGGTGATGATCGATCGCGGCATCTTCCGCGCCTACGACATCCGTGGCGTGGTCGGCGAGACGCTGGACATCGGCGTCGCTGAACTGATCGGTCACGCCATCGGTTCGGCGATGCACGACCAGGGACTGGAAGACATCGCCGTCGGCCGCGATGGCCGCCTGTCCGGACCGGACATGGTCGGCGGCCTGATCGCCGGCCTGCGCCGCGCCGGGCGCAACGTCATCGACGTCGGCCTGGCGCCGACGCCGCTGATCTACTTCGCCGCCTATCACCTGCGCACCGGCAGTGCGGTGGCGGTGACCGGCAGCCATAACCCGCCGGACTACAACGGCTTCAAGATCGTGATCGGCGGCGAGACGCTGTCCGGCGACGCGATCACCGACCTGTATGCGCGCATCGCCGACGGCCGCCTGCACGAAGCGGCCACGCCGGGCACCCTGAACCAGCGCGACGTCAGTGACGACTACGTCAGCCGCGTCGCCTCCGACGTGCAGATCGACCGCCGCCTGAAAGTCGTGGTCGACGCCGGCAACGGCGCTGCCGGCGAACTCGGCCCGCGTGTGCTGGAAGCGATCGGTGCCGATGTCGTGCCGCTGTATTGCGAGATCGACGGCACTTTCCCCAATCACCACCCGGATCCGAGCGAGCCGCACAACCTCGAAGACCTCAGGCGCATGGTCGAACGCCTCGATGCGGACCTCGGCATCGCCTTCGACGGCGACGGCGACCGCCTCGGCGTGATCACCCGCGATGGCCACAACATCTTCCCCGACCGCCTGCTGATGCTGTTTGCCGCCGACGTGCTGGAACGCAATCCTGGTGCGGTGATCGTGTACGACGTCAAATGCACCGGCGCGCTGTCGTCGTACATCCTGCGCCACGGCGGCAGTCCGTTGATGTGGAAGACCGGGCACTCGCTGATCAAGGCCAAGATGCGCGAGACCGAGGCCGAGCTGGCCGGCGAGATGAGCGGCCACTTCTTCTTCAAGGAACGCTGGTTCGGTTTCGATGACGGCATCTATTCGGCCGCACGGCTGCTGGAGATCCTCGGTCGTCGCGAGGAAACGCCGGACCAGGTGTTCGCCACGATCCCCGAAGGCCTGTCCACGCCGGAGCTGAAAGTGCCGGTGGCCGACCCGCATGCCTTCGTCGAGCGTTTCGTCGCCGCCGGAGAATTCGAGGGCGCGCGCGTGTCGACCATCGACGGCCTGCGCGCCGACTGGCCCGATGGCTGGGGCCTGGTGCGCGCATCCAACACCACCCCGATCCTGGTGCTGCGCTTCGAGGCCAATGACGCGCAAACGCTGCAACGCATCCAGAACGCATTCCGCGAACGGCTGCTGGGATTGGACGCGGGGCTGGCGCTGCCGTTCTAGCGGCGACGGTGGCCGGCTTCGCTGTTGAGGGGCGGTGTTATCTCGTCTTTGTCAGGCATCGGCGCCGGCAATCCATGAGCTGCACGACCGCGACCAGAATCGATATCACGCCGCATTGCCGAGCACCTTGATCACGGCCACGTGTTCCTCGTCGCCGTGGCCGGCGGCCACCGCGCGGCGGAACAGGCCCGCCACATAGGCGGGGAACTCGTCGCCAATCCCCGCCTCGTGCGCCTGTCGCACGAGATTGGCGATGTCCGTGCCCGCGGTCCGCAGGGTGCTTTCCGGATTCGCATAGCGGCCTTCGCCGATCACGCGTCCCATGTGCCGCAGGTCGTCAGCGAGGACCGGTGCGAAATCGGCGAGCATGCCCGCGAGCGCCTGCACGTCGAGCCCTTCGGACCGGCACAGCAGCGACGCATGCGCCATGCCGATCCAATGGCCGGCGAGGTACGCCAGCGCAGCGGCGGCGAGCGCCGCCGCCTCTTCGATGCGTGTCCCGGTGTATGCCGTGCCGCCGCCCAGCGCCTGCAGTGCAGGACGTGCGCGCGCGAATGCATCCTCGGCGCCGGAAACCAGGATGACCGTTTCCTCGCCGCCGATCTGGCTGGGCCAGGCGAGGATCGTGCCGTCCAGGTAAGCCGCGCCTCGGGATGCAATCCAGGTGGCCGCGTCGCGCGCGTCCTGCGGTGTGCCGTTGCCCAGCTGCACGATGACGCGACCACGCAGCGCTTCGCCGCCGCGATCGAGCACCTCACGCATCGCCGCATAGTTCGACAGGCAGATGATCGCGATCGGGCTTGCGGCGAGCGCCTCGGCAGGATCATCCACTCGCGTTGCACCCGCGACGGCGAGCGCCTGTGCACGTGCGGCGCCGCGGTTCCAGACGGTCACGCGCCAGCCCTTGTGCAGCAGCGTCCGTGCGAGCACGCCACCCATGTCGCCGAGCCCGATCACGCTGATCTCGCGTTGCTGCGCCATGATGCTGCGTCCCGCTCTTCCAAAGTGGCGCATAATTTGGCTGGCGCAACCAGGCCGCACAATTACTTACCAGAACGTATGCGCTAGCGTCCGTCATGGAGGCAACGGTGAAACGTCCTCAACCCTACAACTGTGGACTTGGCCCGGCGATGCGGGTGATCGGCGGCAAGTGGAAGCCGACGATCCTGTGGGAGCTGCACGCCGCGCCCGTTCGCTTCCGTGAACTGCGTCGCCGCATTCCCGGCATCAGTGAAAAAGTGCTCTACGAGCAGCTGCGCGAAATGGAAGCCAGCGGCATCGTGCATCGCGACGATCGTTCCGGCCGCTTGCTGCACGTCGAATATTCGGTCACCGAGATCGGCGCATCGTTGAACGATGCGGTCCATGCCCTGGCCATGTGGGGCACGCAATTCGCGGACGACACTGTGAACCAGTGCCAGCAGATGCTCGATGCCCATGCCCGTTGAGCATCTGTTCCGACGGTGGCGACCGTGGCGTGCATGGCTTGGACTCGCCTTGTGATCCCGTGCCCTGAACTGAATCATCGGTCTGGCTCGCCGGCCGTGTCGCGACGCCGGAGGAGTTCTTTCCCATCATTCAAGTCCAGGCCGCTGCCCGACGCGGCCGATTCAGGCGCCTGGTTTACGATCAATCGATCAACAGAGGTTGCAGATTAATGTCCAGCACTTCGGAAGTCCTTTTCGTACCACCGTATGCAGTGCCCAGGGAACGTCTGTTGAACGTTGCACGCCGGATCTTCAGCGAGACCTTCTCCCACCTGTACGATGAAGAATCCTTTCGCATTTTCTGTGATCAGACATGGGCGGCGGATGGGCCCATGGCAAAGGACCTTGGCGATCCGGCGGTCAGCTGGCGCGTGGCGACTGAAGATGGCCAACCCATCGGATACGCGAAGATGACGCCGCTGCGCGCGCCTGCCCGGAATGCCCGGGACGACGCGCTTGAGCTACAGCAGATCTACGTGCTTTCCGGCTGGCACGGAAAAGGCGTCGCCGAAGAACTCATGCAGTGGGCGGTGAGTTCGGCTCGGGAACGAGGCGCACCGGAGCTTTACCTGACGGTGTTCGACCACAATGAGCGCGCCAAACGTTTTTATGCCCGCCACGGTTTCGAGGAGGTGGGCAGATGCACGTTCAAGCTCGGCGATCGGGTAGATGACGATCGCATCTGGCGCAAGGTTCTCTGAGCAGCCTGCATCGGATACGACATCCGATGATCGGATGCATGTCGCCACCTGCGTAGCCTGACAAGTGACGAAGCCGCTGGTCCGACATCAGGACCAACCCCGGGATCCAGACCGTGCCGGTGGGTATCAACCCCGGGTGGGTGCGTTCGTTCCGGCCGGGGCGGCGTCCGTCTTCGGCGCCTTCATCTCGCGATAGCGCGCCACGGCTTCCTGCAGCTGCTGGTCGATCGCCTCGCGCTCGCGCTGCTGGTGCGCGTAGGCTTCCTGCAATTCGAGATAGCTGTCGCGCTGCTGGCGGATGTTGTCGGCCATCGGCTTGGCGACCGGCTTGCCGGACAGTTCGCGTTCGCCGGCCTGCTCGAGCATGCGCCGCAGGCTCTGGTGCAGGTTGTCCAGCGCCAGCCGCGAGGACTTGATCGATTCGTCGATCAGGTCGTAACGGATGCGGTAGGCGCGGCGCAGTTCTTCTTCCGAACCATACGACTCGGCCAGCGCAGCATCGCGCCGGCGTGCGGCTTCGGCGGCGTCGGCCTCGGCCTTCAGGCGCTTCTGCTCGGTTTCGTGCGCGCGGCGTTCCTCGTCGTTCAGGGCGCGACCGACCTCGCCGATGCGCAGGCCGCTGCTGCCGCTCAGTTCCTCGCGCGCGCTGTCGACGGCACTGGCCGGCAATGCATCGCCGCACACCTTGCGGCCATTCTCGTTCCAGCAGAACAGCTTCTTGCCGGCCTTGTCCTGCGCGCCGGCCAGCAGCGCGCACGACAGCAGCAGTGCGCCGGTCAGCTTTGGAAGAAACCTGTTCATGCCTGCCCGTCGTCCTTCGACCGCTTCATCTCCAGCAACCTAAGCAAGAGTCGGGCCATGCCGCAGCCGGTCCGATCCTGGCGGGTCTCCTTCTCCTGCCAACGCGGTGCCGGCGTTCAACCGGGCAGGTCGCTGCCGTAGGCCTGGCGATACGCCAGCAGGCGCTCGCGTTGTCCCACCAGTTCGGCGCTGCCGCCGGCGAAGGCGAGCAGGTCGCCAAGCGTGGCGACCGCGATCACCGGAAGCCCTTGTTCGATCGCGACAGTTTGTGCCGCCGAGCGTCGGGATGTTGCGGGGTCGACGGCCTCTTCGCGATCCAGTGCGATCACGATGCCCGCCGCAGTGCCGCCGGCGTCGGCGATGATCGCCAGCGCCTCGCGGATCGCGGTGCCGGCCGTGATCACGTCGTCGACGATCAGCACGCGCCGATCCTGCAGGCTGGCACCGATCAGCGTACCGCCTTCGCCGTGGGTCTTGGCTTCCTTGCGGTTGAACGCCAGCGGCAGGTCGCGGCCGCGGCGCGCGAACTCGCAGGCCAGCGCCGTCGCCAGCGGGATGCCCTTGTAGGCCGGGCCGAACAGCACATCGAAATCCCCGAGCGCGCCGGCGACGCCGGCCTGCTCGATCGCATCGGCGTAGCAGCCGGCGAGCCCGGCCAGCGCGACACCGGAATCGAAGCGGCCGGCATTGAAGAAGTACGGACTGCTGCGCCCGGACTTGAGGGTGAATTCGCCGAAGCGCAGCGCGTCGGCGCGCAAGGCCAGTTGCAGGAAACGGGCGCGGTGATCGTTCATGCCGCGATTATCCCATGCGTCGATCAGGCCAGGCTGCGCAGCATCAGCTGCTGCGGGCCGGCACGGCCGCCGGCGTACAGTTCGCCGCTGTCTACGAAGCCGGCCTTGCGATAGGCGCGGATCGCGCTGCGGTTGCTGCAGTCGACGTTCAATGCCAGCAGCAGGCGCTGTGGGTGACGCCGGCGCAGGTCGGCGCAGCAGGCCTCCAGCGCGCGCGTGCCCAGTCCCAGACCCTGGTGACGGTGGTCGATCAGGAAGGCACGCAGGCCGACACTGCCGGCGATCGGCTTGCGGGCAACGATCGTGGCCGTGTAATCGAGGCGGTAGAAGCCGATCACGACTTCGCCGGACTGCGCGTCCCGCATCAGGATCGCCATCGCATCGCTGTGCGGGCTGCGCTGGGCATCGGCCAGGTTGAAGGCGACATCGCCGACAAAGAGCTGCTGCCCGGGCGCCACGCGCAATTCGCGCACTTGTGCGGCCAGTGCCGACGTGACCGGTGCGACGCGGAGGCCGGCAGGATCGCTCATGCGGCGATGATAGCGGCCGCGGTTCTTCGGCGGCATTCAGCGCCGGGCCGGCACGCGCGGCAGCGCGCCCCTACAATCGTCCGGGTCTCCACACGCCCACGGTTTCGCATGCGCATCGTCAGTTTCAACGCCAACGGCCTGCGTTCGGCCGCCAGCAAGGGTTTCTTCGACTGGTTCGCCAGGCAGGATGCCGACCTGCTGTGCGTGCAGGAAACCAAGGCGCAGGAACACCAGCTCGCCGGCGACGCGTTCCTGCCGAAGGGCTACAGGGCCTGGTTCCGCGATGCGACCACCAAGAAGGGCTACAGCGGCGTGGCGATCTACAGTCGGCAAGAACCCGACGAGATCCGCACGGCGCTGGGATGGGAGGCCTTCGACGAGGAAGGCCGCTACCTGGAGGCGCGCTTCGGCAACCTGAGCGTGGTCTCGTTCTACATCCCGTCCGGATCTTCGGGCGAGTTGCGCCAGGGCTTCAAGTTCGAAGTGATGGCCTGGCTCAAGCCGATCCTCGACGAGTGGCTGGCCAGCGGCCGCGACTACGTGCTGTGCGGCGACTGGAACATCGTGCGCAGCGCGCTGGACATCCGCAACTGGAAATCGAACCAGAAGAACTCCGGTTGCCTGCCGCCGGAACGCGACTGGTTGAATGGCCTCTGCGTCGACGGCAGCGGCTGGGTCGACGCCTACCGCGCGCTGCACGCCGAAGGTCAGGACTACACCTGGTGGAGCAACCGCGGCGCGGCGCGCGCCAACAACGTCGGATGGCGCATCGATTACCAGTTCGTCACGCCTTCGCTGCGCGACCGGCTGCTCGCGTGCGCGGTCCATCCCGAGCCGCGTTTCTCCGACCATGCGCCGTTCGTGGTGGACTACACGGCATGAGCACCACCAGCGCGACCGCGCCGGTCTCCTACAAGGGCTGGGCCGGGATCAAGCGCGCCTTCGCGACGCCGTCGGCGCTGACCATGGCGATCCTGGGCTTCGGCTGCGGCCTGCCGTTCCTGCTGATCGCCTCACAGACGCTGTCGACGCGGCTGCGCGATGTCGGCCTCGACCTGGGCAGCATCGGTCTGATCAGCCTGGCGAGCTTCTTCTACCTGCTCAAGTTCCTGTGGGCGCCGCTGATCGACCGCTATGCGTTTCCGCTCACCGCCTTCCTCGGCCGCCGCCGCTCGTGGTTGCTGATCGCGCAGCTGGTGGTCACCGTCGCCCTGTTCGCGCTGGCCTACATGCGTCCGCAATATGGCGTCGGCGGGCTGGTGATGTGGGTGCTGATCGCCTCGTTCGCCGGCGCCACGCAGGATTCGGTGGTGGATGCCTACCGCATCGAGATCGCTCCGGCCAACGCGCAGGCGGCGCTGGCGGCGACCTACGTGCTCGGCTACCGGATCGGCCTGATCCTGGCCGGCGCCGGCGCGCTGTACATCGCCGACCTGCGCGACTGGACTTGGGCCTACCTGGCGATGGCCTCGCTGATGCTGCTGCCGATCGTCACCACACTGCTGTGCCGTGAACCGGTCGCGCCGGAATCGACAGTGACGCGCCGCATCGATTTCGTCGGCGCGTTCTGGCAGCCGTTCTCCAGCTTCTTCAGCAGCAACGGTCTGCTGCTGGGACTGGTGCTGCTGCTGTTCGTCGGCCTGTACAAGTTTCCCGACCAGGTGATCGGGGTGATGGCCGGGCCGTTCTACCTCGATTCGGGCTACACCAAGTCCGACATCGCCACGGTGTCGAAACTGTATGGCGTGGTGATGGGCGTGGTCGGCGCGTTCGCCGGCGGCGCGGCGGTGGCCGCGTTCGGGTTCCGCCGCATGCTGTTCGCCGCGGCGATCGGCGTGGCGTTGTCCAACGCCGCGTTTCTGCTGATGGCGCACTATCCCGGGCAGATCTGGGCGTTCTATGCGGCGATCGCCGCCGACAACCTGTTCCAGGGCTTCGCCGGCGTGGTGCTGGTGGCGTTCATGTCGTCGCTGACCGATCGCAACTTCACCGCCACGCAATACGCGTTGCTGGTGTCGCTGGCCAACCTGCCGGGCAAGTTCGTCGGCGGCGCGTCGGGTTACATCGTCGAGGCGACCTCGTACAGCACCTTCTTCCTGATCAGCACGCTGACCGTGATCCCGACGCTGCTGCTGCTGGCGTGGTTGTGGCAGCGGATCAAGGAACCGGCGGCGGTGCAGGACCGCTAGCTGCGATTCCGGTTTCGTAGAGCGGAGCTTGCTCCGCTGCCTGCAGGCGTAGCGTGCGCTGCGCGCACGAACCGTGCCGCCATCGTGCGCACAGCGCACGCTACGGCGCATGGGCAAAAGGCCAGCGGAGCAAGCTCCGCTCTACAAGACTCGACTCCGGACCGCTTCAGGTGGCCGGATGAATGACGCCCAGCACCCGCGGCCCGTGCGCGCCGGTGACGCTGGGCAGGTTGCCCGGGCGTCCGGCCAGCGTTTCGCGCGCCAGCCAGGCGAAACCCATTGCTTCGACGAAGTCCGGATCGAGCCCGTGCATGGCGGTCGATTCAACGATGACGCCCGGCAGGCGCGCGCCGATCCGCGCCAGCAGCAACGGATTGCGCACGCCGCCGCCGCAGACCAGCACGCGGCGGGTGTCCGGTTGGGTGGCGAGCAGGGCATCGGCGATGGTGGCCGCGCTCAGTTCCAGCAGCGTCGCCTGCACATCCTGCGGCGCCCGCGTCAGCGTACCGAGGCGCGCGTCGACCCAGTCCAGATGGAATTGTTCGCGGCCGGTGCTCTTCGGCGGCGGCGTGGCGAACCAGGGATCGTCCAGCAATCGCGACAGCAGCGCCTCGTCGAGGTTTCCGCTCGCCGCGAACTGGCCGTCGGCGTCGTAGACGTGGCCGACATGGCGCTCGCACCAGGCATCGAGCAGGGCGTTGGCCGGGCCGGTGTCGAAGCCGCGCACCTGTCCGGCGCGTGGCAGCAGGGTGAAATTGGCGATGCCGCCGAGATTGAGCACGGCGCGATCTTCGATGTCGGAGTGCAGCATCGCCGCATGGAAGGCCGGCATCAGCGGCGCGCCATGGCCACCGGCGGCGACATCGCGACGACGGAAATCGGCAACCGTGGTGATGCCGCAGCGCTCTGCGATGACGTTGCCGTCGCCGATCTGCCAGGTGAACGGATGTTTTCCGTCGGGGCGGTGACGCACGGTTTGCCCATGCGAGCCGAGTGCATGCACCTGGTCGGCAGTCACGCCGGCCTCGTGCAGCAGCTGGCACGCGGCTTCGGCGAAGGCCATCGCGACCTGCACGTCGAGCGCGCCCAGTTCGTCCAGCGACACATGGTCCTGGCCTTGCCCGAGTGTGATCAATCGTGCGCGCAACCCGGCATTCCAGGCATAGGTGCGGCCGCAGACCAGTTCGCAACGCGATCCCTGCGCGCGCATGTCCGCGACGGGCGCACTGCGCTCATCCGCCATCTGCACCAGTGCGACATCGATACCGTCGGCGCTGGTGCCGGAAATCAGGCCGAGGTACAGCAGGGAATGGGTTGACGAAGTCGGCAATGCGCAGGCTCGTGAAAGCGGGCAGCCACTTTACCTGCTCCTGCGGAGCGGGTAACCGGCCAATGCCTCACATTACGCGCCGCCCACGCAGCGCTGATCGTAGCTCCAACCAGATCAGGGCGACGTCATGTGGACGGTGGCAGGCAATCGATTACAGGAGGCTGTGTGCCGCGCACAACGCATCTCCATGTTTCTGGTGCGATCGATGCGCGCGGTAGGGGCGTTCAGCCCTTGCGTGGCGGCTTCTTGGTTTCCGTCTTCGCGACCTGGGTGTCTTCGCCCGGGTAATAGATCACGTCCTCGACCTCGCGGATCTTGTCCAGCGCGCGCCGGGTTTCGTTCTTGAACGCCACCAGCGCGGCACCGCTCAGCGGCTGCGGCGGCGGCATGGTCATCGACAGCGGGTTGCGGTGCACGCCGTTGACGCGGAATTCGTAATGCAGATGCGGGCCGGTGGCCAGGCCGGTACTGCCGACGCGGCCGATCACGGTGCCCTGGGCGATGCGCTGGCCCCGGCGGATCTTGGCGAAGGACGACATATGTCCGTACAGCGTGGTGTAACCGCGGCCGTGATCGAGGATCACCGTATTGCCGTAACCGCCCTTGCGCCCGACGAACTGCACGCGCGCATCGCCGGCGGCCATGATCGGGGTGCCGGTGCTGGCGCCGTAATCCACGCCCTTGTGCATGCGCATGCTGCCCAGCACCGGATGCCGGCGCGCACCGAAGCGCGAGGTCAACCGCGCATACGGGATCGGCATGCGGATGAAGGCCCGCTGCAGCGGCCGCCCTTCGGCGGTGTAATAGCCCGGCTTGCCGTCGCGTACATGGCGGAAGGCGCTCTTGAGCTTGCTGTCTACAGTGAAGGCCGCGGCCAGTACCGGACCGGTGTCGCTGAGCTGGCCGTTCTTCCAGGTCTGGTCCACGACGACGCTGAAGCGATCGTCTTCGTCCAGGTCGGAATCGAAGTCGATGTCGTACTTGAACATCTCGTCGGTCAATTGCGCCAGCTGCTTGCGACCCAATCCGACCTTGCGCGCCGAGGCGAACAGCGACTTGCCGACGTTGCCACTCAGCACCACGGTGCGGGTGGTGACTTCCTGCGGGATCATGCGTTCGCGCAGGGCGGTGCCGGTGAATTCCAGTTCCATCGGCTGGTCGTCGATGGTGATGGTCATGGCGCGGACGCTGCCGTCCCTCGGCAGGTTGAACGCCAACTCGGTGCCCGGGCGCATTCGCCGCAGCGCCGGTTTGATCTTCGGGTGTTGCATGACCCGTTCCAGCTGGCTGTAGGGAATGCCCAGCTCGGAAAACACTTCGCTCAGGGTCTGCCCGGGCCGGAGCTGCACCGTCTGCCAGTTGTCGTCGGAAATATGGTGACGGCCTAGCGCGAGTTGCGGCAGCGCCAGCGCCATCGAGGTATGCGAGGTGGGCCGGTGCTCCTGCATGGCGTCGGTGAAGCCTGGAACGATCGCGGCCACCAGCGCGCCCAGCGAGGCGAACAGGCTGGCGTGCAGCCAATGGCGGCGGGTCCAGCGACCTTCGAATCCGGTGGGGAGTTTCGCCAGCACCTTCCGGTGCAGGGCGGCTTCGCGTAAAAGCCTTAGACGTTCGCGTCGACTCTCGCCGCTGCCGGATTTTTTCATTGTTCTTATCCCGGAGCCCGCATGTGACGGGCACGTAACGTCGGTACCATAATCACGCGAACTGCGCACGTCAAATGCCTGAAACCGCAGGCTTTTTTGACGCTGAGCACTGATTAACCTTTATTTAATACAAAATTCACGAAAAGCCCCATTCAGCTGAACCTGGACCCTTTGAAGTGCCCATCCAACACGCCTTTGACCTGATCGCCCGCGGCGCCGATGAAATCCTCAAGCGCGAGGAGCTGGAAGCACGCCTGAAACTCGGCCGCCCGTTGCGGATCAAGGCCGGCTTCGATCCGACCGCGCCGGACCTGCACCTGGGCCATACCGTGCTGCTCAACAAGATGCGGCAGTTCCAGGAACTGGGCCACCAGGTGATCTTCCTGATCGGCGACTTCACCGGGATGATCGGCGACCCCTCCGGCAAGAACGTCACCCGCAAGCCGCTGACCCGCGAAGATGTGCTGGCCAACGCCGAGACCTACGCCGAGCAGGTATTCAAGGTGCTGGACAGGGAGCGGACCGAAGTCCGCTTCAATTCCGAGTGGTTTGGCGCGATGAATGCGGCCGACATGATCCGGCTGGCCGCGCAGCACACCGTCGCGCGCATGCTTGAGCGCGACGATTTTGCCAAGCGTTATGCCGCCCAGCAGCCCATTGCGATCCACGAATTCCTGTATCCACTGGTGCAGGGCTACGATTCGGTCGCCCTCAAGAGCGACGTCGAGCTCGGCGGCACCGACCAGAAGTTCAACCTGCTGATGGGACGCGGCCTGCAGGAGCACTTCGGCCAGCCACCGCAGATCGTGCTGACCATGCCGCTGCTGGAAGGCCTGGATGGCGTGCAGAAGATGTCCAAATCGCTGGGCAACTACATTGGTATCGCGGAGCCGGCGATCGACATCGTCACCAAGACGTTGAAGATCGGCGATGAACTGATGTGGCGCTGGATCGAGCTGCTGAGTTTCGAGATCGGCATCGACGAGGCCCGGCGCCTGCAGGCGGAAGTCGCCGCCGGCGCGCTGAATCCCCGCGACGTCAAGCTGCGCCTGGCGCGCGAGCTGGCGGCCCGTTTCCACGATGCCGCAGCGGCGGACATGGCCATCGCCGGTTGGCATGCCGTGGTACGCGGCCAGGGCGATACTTCCCTGTTGCCGCTGGCGGAGCTCGCGGTGCCGGCCGAAGGCCTGCGTACCGCGGCGCTGCTGAAGGCGGCGGGGCTGACCACCAGCAATGCCGAGGGCCTGCGCAAGCTGGGCGAGCGCGCAGTGCGCGTCGATGGCGCGGTGGTCGAGGATCCGCAACAGTTGTTCATGCCCGGTTTCGAGGGCGTACTCCAGATCGGCAAGCGTAATTTCGCGCGCGTGCGCCTGGTGGCTGCAGCATAAAAGGCCGAAAACCCCGCGAAAAACAGGATGGCGCCCAAAGCGCGCGAATCCGCGCCTGATCGTGGTCCGGGTCCCCTGCGGATTTTTCTTTCAGGGGGAGTTCCAAACGACTGATCGGCCTGCTATTCTTTTCGACCCGCTGCCCGGGAAGTTTCACCACCCGGGGCCAAGCAGAGGGTCCGAAAAATCTTGAAAAAAGGTGTTGACGGACTCGAAATTGGTTGTATAGTAGGCGGCTCGGTGAGGCACTTAGCTCTCACGGGAAACGGGGTTCGGCGCTGAGGCCAACTCCACAGATCTTTGACAGTGTGCGCAGGTGACTTGTGCGGGCGTCTGGCGAGTGGATGACTGTCCATTTGCAGGGCGTTCGAACAGAGTCTCCAAATCAATTCAAATGCAGAAATGCAAGCGAGTGGTTCTGGAGCTCGGTGACGACGACTGCACTCAAAAAATTGGCCTAGGTCCTTCGGGACTGAAAGCCGAAAAACTTAAGTGAAGAGTTTGATCCTGGCTCAGAGTGAACGCTGGCGGTAGGCCTAACACATGCAAGTCGAACGGCAGCACAGGAGAGCTTGCTCTCTGGGTGGCGAGTGGCGGACGGGTGAGGAATACATCGGAATCTACCTTTTCGTGGGGGATAACGTAGGGAAACTTACGCTAATACCGCATACGACCTTAGGGTGAAAGCGGAGGACCTTCGGGCTTCGCGCGGATAGATGAGCCGATGTCGGATTAGCTAGTTGGCGGGGTAAAGGCCCACCAAGGCGACGATCCGTAGCTGGTCTGAGAGGATGATCAGCCACACTGGAACTGAGACACGGTCCAGACTCCTACGGGAGGCAGCAGTGGGGAATATTGGACAATGGGCGCAAGCCTGATCCAGCCATACCGCGTGGGTGAAGAAGGCCTTCGGGTTGTAAAGCCCTTTTGTTGGGAAAGAAATCCTGTCGGTTAATACCCGGCAGGGATGACGGTACCCAAAGAATAAGCACCGGCTAACTTCGTGCCAGCAGCCGCGGTAATACGAAGGGTGCAAGCGTTACTCGGAATTACTGGGCGTAAAGCGTGCGTAGGTGGTTTGTTAAGTCTGATGTGAAAGCCCTGGGCTCAACCTGGGAATGGCATTGGATACTGGCAGGCTAGAGTGCGGTAGAGGATGGCGGAATTCCCGGTGTAGCAGTGAAATGCGTAGAGATCGGGAGGAACATCTGTGGCGAAGGCGGCCATCTGGACCAGCACTGACACTGAGGCACGAAAGCGTGGGGAGCAAACAGGATTAGATACCCTGGTAGTCCACGCCCTAAACGATGCGAACTGGATGTTGGGAGCAACTTGGCTCTCAGTATCGAAGCTAACGCGTTAAGTTCGCCGCCTGGGGAGTACGGTCGCAAGACTGAAACTCAAAGGAATTGACGGGGGCCCGCACAAGCGGTGGAGTATGTGGTTTAATTCGATGCAACGCGAAGAACCTTACCTGGCCTTGACATGTCCGGAATCCTGCAGAGATGCGGGAGTGCCTTCGGGAATCGGAACACAGGTGCTGCATGGCTGTCGTCAGCTCGTGTCGTGAGATGTTGGGTTAAGTCCCGCAACGAGCGCAACCCTTGTCCTTAGTTGCCAGCACGTAATGGTGGGAACTCTAAGGAGACCGCCGGTGACAAACCGGAGGAAGGTGGGGATGACGTCAAGTCATCATGGCCCTTACGGCCAGGGCTACACACGTACTACAATGGTAGGGACAGAGGGCTGCAAACCCGCGAGGGTGAGCCAATCCCAGAAACCCTATCTCAGTCCGGATCGGAGTCTGCAACTCGACTCCGTGAAGTCGGAATCGCTAGTAATCGCAGATCAGCATTGCTGCGGTGAATACGTTCCCGGGCCTTGTACACACCGCCCGTCACACCATGGGAGTTTGTTGCACCAGAAGCAGGTAGCTTAACCGCAAGGGGGGCGCTTGCCACGGTGTGGCCGATGACTGGGGTGAAGTCGTAACAAGGTAGCCGTATCGGAAGGTGCGGCTGGATCACCTCCTTTAGAGACTAAAGACAGCTAATTGCTTGTCAGACGTCCGCACAAGTGACCTGCATCCAGAGTTCCCGGCGAAAACGCCGAGGGAGCATCCTCGTTTGTCCGCAAGGACGACGTTGGGGCCATAGCTCAGCTGGGAGAGCACCTGCTTTGCAAGCAGGGGGTCGTCGGTTCGATCCCGACTGGCTCCACCATCTGATGAACTCGAGACATTGGGTCTGTAGCTCAGGTGGTTAGAGCGCACCCCTGATAAGGGTGAGGCCGGTGGTTCGAGTCCTCCCAGACCCACCACTTCTCTGGATGTAAATCGCGCACACATAAGATTTAGAAGCAGCCTGGCGTTGAGGCCGGTGCCGCGTTCTTTAAAAATTCGTGACGTAGCGAGCGTTTGAGATGAGAAATTCTTGACGTGTCGTAGAGGCTAAGGCGGAGTGCCGTAAAAAGCACTCTTACATTTGAAGTTGTCGTTGATATTCGCGTTCTGCGGTTTGTACCCGCAGGCACAGACAAACCTTGAGGCGACTTGAGGTTATATGGTCAAGCGAATAAGCGCACACGGTGGATGCCTTGGCGGTCAGAGGCGATGAAGGACGTGGTAGCCTGCGAAAAGTGTCGGGGAGCTGGCAACAAGCTTTGATCCGGCAATGTCCGAATGGGGAAACCCACTCCGCAAGGAGTATCTATGAGTGAATACATAGCTCATGGAAGCGAACCCGGTGAACTGAAATATCTAAGTAACCGGAGGAAAAGAAATCAACCGAGATTCCCTGAGTAGCGACGAGCGAACGGGGAACAGCCCAAAAGTCTGCATGGTTTTAGCAAAACGGCCTGGAAAGGCCGGCCATAGACGGTGACAGCCCAGTATGCGAAAGGGCCACGCAGATGAAATTGAGTAAGGCGGGGCACGTGAAACCCTGTCTGAACATGGGGGGACCATCCTCCAAGGCTAAATACTCCTGACCGACCGATAGTGAACCAGTACCGTGAGGGAAAGGCGAAAAGAACCCCGGCGAGGGGAGTGAAATAGACCCTGAAACCGTGTGCGTACAAGCAGTAGGAGCCCGCAAGGGTGACTGCGTACCTTTTGTATAATGGGTCAGCGACTTACTGTTCGTGGCGAGCTTAACCGTATAGGGGAGGCGAAGGGAAACCGAGTCTGATAAGGGCGCATAGTCGCGGGCAGTAGACCCGAAACCGGGTGATCTAGTCATGCCCAGGGTGAAGGTCGGGTAACACCGACTGGAGGCCCGAACCCACTCCCGTTGCAAAGGTAGGGGATGAGGTGTGATTAGGAGTGAAAAGCTAATCGAACCCGGAGATAGCTGGTTCTCCTCGAAAGCTATTTAGGTAGCGCCTCATATGTATCCTCTCGGGGGTAGAGCACTGTTATGGCTAGGGGGTCATTGCGACTTACCAAACCATGGCAAACTCCGAATACCGAGACGGACTGTATGGGAGACACACGGCGGGTGCTAACGTCCGTCGTGAAAAGGGAAACAACCCAGACCCACAGCTAAGGTCCCAAATTTATCGCTAAGTGGTGAACGATGTGGAAAGGCACAGACAGCCAGGAGGTTGGCTTAGAAGCAGCCACCCTTTAAAGAAAGCGTAATAGCTCACTGGTCGAGTCGGTCTGCGCGGAAGATTTAACGGGGCTAAGCGATGAACCGAAGCTTGGGGTGCATCACTTTGTGATGTGCGGTAGAGGAGCGTTCCGTACGCCTGCGAAGGTGGATTGAGAAGTCCGCTGGAGGTATCGGAAGTGCGAATGCTGACATGAGTAACGATAATGGGGGTGAAAAGCCCCCACGCCGAAAGCCCAAGGTTTCCTTGCGCAACGTTAATCGACGCAGGGTGAGTCGGCCCCTAAGGCGAGGCAGAAATGCGTAGTCGATGGGAAGCTGGTTAATATTCCAGCACCTCGCATAAGTGCGATGGGGGGACGGAGAAGGTTAGGTCTACCGGGCGTTGGTTGTCCCGGGGAAAGGAGGTAGGGATGGGTCTTAGGCAAATCCGGGACCCTTTATTCCGAGCACCGAGACGAGCTCATTAGAGCGAAGTGACTGATACCACGCTTCCAGGAAAAGCCCCTAAGCTTCAGCTTATGCAGACCGTACCGTAAACCGACACAGGTGGGTAGGATGAGAATTCTCAGGCGCTTGAGAGAACTCGGGTGAAGGAACTAGGCAACATGGCACCGTAACTTCGGGAGAAGGTGCGCCCTTTTTGGTGGCTACATGCGTAGCTGAGCTGAGAGGGGCCGCAGTGACCAGGCCGCTGCGACTGTTTATCAAAAACACAGCACTCTGCAAACACGAAAGTGGACGTATAGGGTGTGACGCCTGCCCGGTGCTGGAAGGTTAATTGATGGGGTCAGCCGCAAGGCGAAGCTCTTGATCGAAGCCCCAGTAAACGGCGGCCGTAACTATAACGGTCCTAAGGTAGCGAAATTCCTTGTCGGGTAAGTTCCGACCTGCACGAATGGCGTAACGACAGCGGCGCTGTCTCCACCCGAGACTCAGTGAAATTGAAATCGCTGTGAAGATGCAGCGTTCCCGTGGCAAGACGGAAAGACCCCGTGAACCTTTACTATAGCTTTACACTGAACGTTGAGTTCTTCTGTGTAGGATAGGTGGGAGGCTATGAAACCGAGGCGCTAGCTTCGGTGGAGCCATCCTTGAAATACCACCCTGAAGTGCTTGACGTTCTAACCTAGGTCCGTAATCCGGATCAGGGACCGTGTATGGTGGGTAGTTTGACTGGGGCGGTCTCCTCCCAAAGAGTAACGGAGGAGCACGAAGGTACGCTCAGCGCGGTCGGACATCGCGCACTGTGTGCAAAGGCATAAGCGTGCTTGACTGCAAGATCGACGGATCAAGCAGGTACGAAAGTAGGTCTTAGTGATCCGGTGGTTCTGAATGGAAGGGCCATCGCTCAACGGATAAAAGGTACTCCGGGGATAACAGGCTGATACCGCCCAAGCGTCCATAGCGACGGCGGTGTTTGGCACCTCGATGTCGGCTCATCACATCCTGGGGCTGTAGTCGGTCCCAAGGGTATGGCTGTTCGCCATTTAAAGTGGTACGCGAGCTGGGTTCAGAACGTCGTGAGACAGTTCGGTCCCTATCTGCCATGGGCGTTGGAGATTTGAGAGGGGCTGCTCCTAGTACGAGAGGACCGGAGTGGACGAACCTCTGGTGTTCCGGTTGTCACGCCAGTGGCATTGCCGGGTAGCTATGTTCGGAAGCGATAACCGCTGAAAGCATCTAAGCGGGAAGCGCGCCTCAAGATGAGATCTCCCGGGACACAAGTCCCCTAAAGGAACCATCAAGACTAGGTGGTTGATAGGCTGGGTGTGTAAGCACGGCAACGTGTTGAGCTAACCAGTACTAATGATCCGTGTGGCTTGACCATATAACCTCAAGTGGCCTTGAGCCGAAGACGACACGTCGTGTCTCTCGCTCGATCAGCCCGCTACGTCACGAACCCAATGCAAGACGGCGCGATTCTTTTTTTTCTGGAAACCGCGACGCTTCACCGTCTTTCTGGCGACTTTAGCGCTGTGGCACCACCCGATCCCATCCCGAACTCGGAAGTGAAACGCAGCTGCGCCGATGGTAGTGTGCATCTAGCATGCGAGAGTAGGTCATCGCCAGGATTTATCCCAAAAGCCCGTCCGTAAGGACGGGCTTTTTCTTTGCGCGCGACCCAGTACGGCACCGACACGACGGGCCGCGCCGCATGCGCGACCGTCGCAACCGCGAGCGCCCGAGCCGTATCCCCTGGCGACACCGCTGCCTTCAGCTATCGAATGAAGGCGCACCCATTGGATGACGGAGATCGACATGCGTACTGGAACAGCCCGCCGGCATCTGCAGGCGAAATTGTGGCCTCGGCTCGGCGCCATGGTCCTGGCCGGGCTCGTCGCCACCACGGCGATCGCGAAGGAGCCTCGCGCCGAAACCGAAGGGGCTGCCAAGCAGCGGGTGCAGAGCGCCGCCAACGAAATCCGGGCGGCGCTCGTTGAAATACAGAAGCAGCCGGGTGCCTTTCCCGCAGTATCGGCCGTCGTCGTGCACGGTGACCTCACTCCGCTCATGCTCGTCCAGGGGGCAGCACACGCCGGTCAACCGGAACCCGTCGACCGCCAATCGCAGTTCTACATCGCGTCTCAGACGAAATCGTTCATCGCGCTGCTGGCAGCCCACCTCGACGAAAGTGGAGTGCTGCCGCTCGACACCACGCTGGCCCAGATCTGGCCGCAACTCACCCTGCCGCCGCCGGTGGATCCCGCCGCCATCACGATGGCGGACCTGCTGTCGCACCAGGAACGACTGAAGACGGACACGCTGAACTTCCTCACCGCATACGTGCGCCACGTTCCGGCTGCCGACTACCCCGCCATGCTGTCACGTCATACCGAAGCACGAAGCGAGGGATTCCGCTACGCCAACATCGGCGACTTGATCTACGGCGCGGCACTGGAGGTACGGACCGGACGAAGCTGGCAGGACTGGCTGCAGAAGGAAGTATTGCGGCCGTTGAAGCTCGATCACGTCCACAGTCGCTCCTCGCAGGTGCCTGCGGGGCGGCTGACCTGGAATCATCGTTGGGATGGTCGCGCCTGGATCGCGTATCCGCCCAAACCGGACCTGATGCATGCGGCAGGCGGCCTGCTGGCTTCTGCAGATGACATGGCGACGTGGATGCGGGCCAACCTGCGCCGGCGCTCGCCAACGGGCATGCCCTCCGCGCGCGGCTTCGAACTGGCGCAACGTCCGCAGGCCAGGGCCGATCTGTCGGATGGCGAATTCGTGTGCGACGGTTACAGCCTCGGCTGGTATGCGTGTACGTACCAGAACCAGCATGTGCTCATGCATCCGGGTGGCTATAGGGGCGCGGTATCGGCCACGGTCCTGATTCCGGCCATGGACACCGGCCTGTCGCTGGCGACGAACAGCGACAGCGCCATGGAAGGATTGCAACTGGAGCTCATGAAAGCCTTCATTGGCCTGGCGGCCGGCAAGAACGGCGAGAGCGAGCGCCTGCGCAAGGTGGTGGCCGACTATCCCGGCCGCCTGGCCCGCACGGTCGCGGCGCGACGGGACGCCGTGCAGCAGGTCCGCGATGACGCTGCGTGGGGCGGCTGGAAATGGGCTCCTTCCCGCGCGGAAACCCAACGCTACGTTGGAACCTTTCGAAGCGACCGTCTCGGTCGACTCGAAGTCGCGCACGATGCCGGTGGCCTGGAAGCGCGACTGGGTGCAATGCGCCTGACGCTGACGCCGGCCAGTGTCGATCTGTTTGGCGCCAGCACATCCGCGCTCGATCCACCCGAGACTTTTCGCTACGCGGACGATGCCGGTTCGCTGCGCTGGGAAGACGACAGCTTCACTCGCGTGGATGAAACCCCTGCGCCGGGAAAGTGAAACGCAGGATTGCGGCGGGAGGATCGCCGTCCCTGCGACGAACCCGATAAAACATCACGCAGCGGTGTTGTAGATCGCCATCGCCATCAGCACGAACACGCAGAGGAGACCTGTGGCCCAGATCACGCTGCGCCACAGGGCGCGGTTGCCCAGGTAGAAAATGCCGTGGACGATGCGGACAAGGACGAAGGTAACGGACAGCAGCGCGATCCAGTCCGCGTCGACGCCTGCGAATTGCGCCATCAGCACCGCAGCGGCGAACGGGGCGAAGGCCTCGAATGCGTTGAGCTGGGCGGAATAGGCGCGGTGCACGCGCGGGTTGTCCTGTTTGGCGAGCCAGCCGCGCGGATCGCGGTTGTCGTAGCGCTGGCCACTGGCCTTGGCGATGGCGACCCAGAGATAGGGCAGCAAGGCCGCGATCAGGATGCACAGATAGGCAACGGGCATTGGCGGCGGCTCCGGCTTGAAGAAAGTCCGCAGCCTACCAGCCGGCTGCCTTGTAGAGCGAAGCTCGCTCCGCTGCTTTTGATTTCTCCTTCCCCTTCAGGCGGAAGGCCGGGATGGGTTCGATGTCATGGCGAACGTCAAAGGCGAACCCATCCCCACCCAACCCGCCCGGTTTTCGCGCATCACGCTCCGGCGTTCAAGCGGATGCGAGCCAGTGGCTCGCAAGCGATCCGCCCTCACCCCTTTGAAGGGGGAGGGCTTAAAAGTAGCGGAGCAGGCTCCCCTCTACAAAACTGAGAGCCGACGCGATTCGCCAGCGGCGAAAGAAGCAGGCCCGTCCGTTGCGGAACGGGCCATAGTAGGGATCGCAAAGGTGCGAACCGCAGCGAAAAGAAAGCACCGGAACGCTACCGCCGCCGGATATCCGCCGCGACGCTGCCGCGGCGGATTGCCGTGAACGCGATTACTGCGGCGCCGGCTTGCCCTGCATCATCTGGTCGCGCGCGGCCTTGAACGCGTTGCCCTCGTACCAGTTCGGCCAGCGGTCCGAGCCGGCCAGTTCGCGCCCGACCTGGTACGCCACGTCGAGGTCCTGCATGGTGCCATCGAGTTTCCAGGTGGCGGCGTCGTACTCGTCGGCCGGTTTGTGGTAACGCTTGTCGCCGTAATCCTTGCCGGCCGCTTCGCCGGCGGCCTTGCCACCGTCGACCAGGTCATGGCCGCCGTCGACGTACAGCGCCGGCACGCCCGCCTTGGCGAAGTTGAAATGGTCGGAGCGGAAGAACGAGCCGCTTTCCGGATGCGTTTCCGCGTGCAGGCTGCGGCCCTGCTGTTGCGCGATCGGCTTGAGCACGTCCTCCAGTTCCGAACTGCCGAAGCCGACCACGGTCATGTCGCGGCTCTTGCCGGCCACCGACATCGCGTCGATGTTGACCACGCCCACGGTCTTGTCGAGCGGGAATGCGGGATGGGCGACGTAGTACTTGGAGCCGAGCAGGCCGGATTCTTCCAGCGTTACCGCCAGGAACACCACCGAGCGTTCCGGCTTCGGTTCCTGCGCCGCGAACGCGCCGGCGACCTCGATGATCCCGGCCACGCCGGTCGCATTGTCGACGGCGCCGTTGTAGATGTTGTCGCCCGGCTCGTCGTCGTGCTTGCCGAGGTGGTCCCAGTGCGCCATGTAGACGATCGCCTCGTCCGGGCGCTGGCTGCCGGGCAGCACGCCGACCACATTGCGCGACTGCTTTTCGCTGACCTTGCTCTTCAAATCCAACGACAATTTGGCATTCAACGGCACCGACTTGAAGCCACGTTTGCCGGCGGCCTTGTATTGTTCGGCCAGGTCGAGGCCGGCGTCGGCGAACAGCTTCTTCGCGACATCGGCGGTGATCCAGCCCTGCGCCGGCAGGCGCGGCGCCGGGTCGTCGGCCGCGCGCAGGTCGAACTGCGCACCGGACCAGGAACCCTTGACCACGTCCCAGCCATAGGACGCGCCGTCGGTGTCGTGCACGATGATCGCCGCCGCCGCGCCCTGACGCGCCGCTTCCTCGAACTTGTAGGTCCAGCGCCCGTAATACGTCATGCGCTTGCCTTCGAACAGCGACTCGTCCTTGCCGTGGAAGCCTGGGTCATTGACCAGCATCACCACGGTCTTGCCCTCGACGTCGAGGCCTTCGTAATCGTTCCAGTCCAGCTCCGGCGCGTTGACGCCGTAGCCGACGAACACCAGCTCGCTGTCGTCGATCTTCACTTCGCTGTTGCCGGTGCGCGTGCCGATCACCATGTCGGTGCCGAACTTGAGTTCGTAGGGCTTGCCGTTGGCGTCGATCTTCAGCGTGGTCGATTCATCGGCGGTGGTTTCGGTCATCGGCACCGTCTGGAAGAAGCTGTCGCCATTGCCCGGCTTCAGCCCGATGCGCTCGAACTGCGCCTTGATGTACTCGACGGTCTTGTCCTCGCCGGCACTGCCCGGCGCGCGGCCTTCGAATTCGTCCGACGCCAGCGTCTTGACCAGTTCGGCGAAGTCCTCGCTGCGGATCGCCGGATCGAAGGCGTGGCTGGATGCCGGCGTCGCCGCCGCCGTTTCCGGAGTCTGGGGTGCAGGCGCCGGCGCCGCGGCTTCGCGCTGGCAGGCGGCGAGGATCGCGATCGTCATCGCACTGAGTAGCAGGGGACGCAACGTCATCCGGGATTCTCCATGGAGCGGAATCGTCGATTCTACGACGCACCGAAGTGCGTCCCGCAGTTACTTTCGGCAGGGTCGGACGGCGCGCGGACGACAGCCGCATGGCCTTGCGGACCGCCTGGGCAGGTCCGCAATGGTCGCAATTTGCCTCAGGATTCCTGTGTCATGGCGGCACGGCGCGGTATCCCACGCACGCCGATCACTCTTCCTGCGGCGGCTCGCCCTGGTAACGCTGCGCGGTGGCGCCGGTGACCGGGCCGATCCTGGCGCTGTCGTGCACGTACAGCCTGACCTCGCGTTCGAACACCAGCGGGCCGTCCACCACTGCATCCGGGCCGATGGTGACGCGCGGCGGGCGGCGCTTGCCCATGCTGATCGGCAGCCAGCTGCGGGTCGGCTTCTCGATCCGGATGCCGCCGCGCACATGCGAACCCACGCCGACGGTGATGTCGCTGTTGACCGTTTCGATGTCCTTGCCCAGTTCGGCGCCGACCAGGCCGATCGCACCGTTGACGGTGCTGATGCCGCCGCTGACGCGGCTGCCCTGGTCGACGAACACGTCGCCGTTGACCGTTTCCAGGCTGCCGTCGACCTGCACTTCGCGGCCTAGGCGGATGCCGCCGTTGACCGTGGACAGGTCACCGGTCTGTGCGCGTTCGGCGACCTTGATGCTGCCGTTGATGGTTTCGGCGTTCTCGGTGCGCGCGCCGGCTTCGATGCGGATGCCGCCGTTGACCGTTTCCAGGTCGCCGTAGGCCTGGCCGGCGCTGGCCGTGATCGCGCCATTCACCTTGTCGATGTCCTCGGGATGGACCTCGTTGGCCGCCTGGGCGTTGCCGACCAGAACGACGGCCAGCACGAGGGCGAGGGAAAGGCGCTGCATGAAGTCTCCTTGGAACCGGTAGCGTGCGCCCGCCGCAGGGCGGAGCGCTGGATGTGGGGTTGGACGGAAGCTTAGGTGGCTTCGCTACAATCGACGACTGTCGTTAGTCACTGGGACTGTCGTCTTGCCGCAGCCGACGTTTAAACCAAATGCCGCACGCCCGAAACCGGTCGTATTGCTGATCCTCGATGGCTGGGGCCATCGCGACGATCCGGCCGACAATGCCTTGGCCCAGGCGCAGCTGCCGAACTGGCGGCGGCTGTGGTCGCAGTCGCCGCACACCCTGATTCACACCGAGGGCCGCCATGTCGGCCTGCCGGACGGGCAGATGGGCAATTCCGAAGTCGGCCACATGAACCTCGGCGCCGGCCGCATCGTCTACCAGGACCTGACCCGCGTCGACGCGGCGATCGAGGATGGCAGCTTTTTCGCCAATGCCGAACTGCGCGCGGCCTGCGACGCCGCCAAGACTGGCAACGCCACGCTGCACGTGATGGGCCTGCTCTCGCCCGGCGGCGTGCACAGCCACGAGATCCACATCTTCGCGATGCTCGACCTGGCCCGCCGCGAAGGCGTGGCCGACGTCGCCGTACATGCCTTCCTCGACGGCCGCGACACGCCGCCGCGTTCGGCCGAAGCCAGCCTGCGCGCGCTGCAGGACAAGTGCGATGCACTCGGCAATGCCCGCATCGCCACCGTCAGCGGCCGCTATTACGCGATGGACCGCGACAAGCGCTGGAACCGGCTGCGCAAGGCATGGGATGCGATCGTCGAAGCGCAGGCCGAGCACCACGCGAGCGATGCGCTTTCCGCATTGCAGGCTGCGTACGCGCGCCGCGAGAACGACGAGTTCGTGTTGCCGACCGTGCTCGATGGCGCACGGCCGATGCAAGACGGCGACGCGGTGGTGTTCATGAATTTCCGCGCCGACCGCGCACGCCAGCTCACCGCGGCGTTCGTCGATCCGGCGTTCACCGGCTTCGACGCGCGTCGACCGCAACTGTCGCGCTTCGTCTGCCTGACCGAATACGACGCGCGGCTGCCGGCGCCGGTCGCGTTCGCGCCGGACGATCTCAGCCACACGCTCGGCGAACTCGTTTCCGCGCAGGGCCTGACCCAGCTGCGCATCGCCGAGACCGAGAAGTACGCGCACGTGACCTTCTTCTTCAGCGGCGGGCGCGAAGACATGTACCCGGGCGAGGCGCGCATCCTGGTGCCGAGCCCGAAGGTCGCCACCTACGACCTGCAGCCGGAAATGAGCTGCCCGGAACTGACCGCGAAGCTGGTCGAGGCGATCGCCTCCGAAAAGTTCGACGTGATCGTCTGCAACATCGCCAATCCCGACATGGTCGGCCACAGCGGCGACCTGCAGGCGGCGATCCAGGCCGCGCAGGCGGTGGACGTCGCGCTCGGCGCGATCGACGCCGCGGTGCGCGCCGCGCACGGCGCGCTGCTGGTCACCGCCGACCACGGCAACCTGGAAATGATGCGCGACCCGGTCACCGGTCAGCCGCACACCGCGCATACCGTCGGCCCGGTGCCGTTCGTGTACATCGGCGAACGCAGCGATGCGCGCCTGCGCAGCGGCGGTGCGCTGCGCGACGTCGCGCCGACCGTGCTCGACCTGCTCGGCCTGCCAGCGCCTGCCGAGATGAGCGGACGCAGCCTGTTCGCCGGATGACCGCGACCTGCGCGCGCCTGCTGCTGTGCGTCACGCTGTTGGCGGCGGGCACCGTGCAGGCGCAAAGCAGCCGCGACACCGAGCGCAAGCTCGAACGCGCGCGCACCGAACTGAAAAGCATCGCGTCGGAACGACGCAAGCTGGAAGGCCAACGCGGCGAGGCGTCGCGCGAACTGCGTCGCGCCGACGAGCAGGTCGGCCAGTCCAGCCGCGTGCTGAGCCAGACCGAAGCGCAACTGCAACAGCAAAGCGCCGCACTGGCCGAGCTGCAGCAGCGCCGCGATGCATTGCAGGAAAAACTGAGCGCGCAGCGCGAGGAGCTGACCCAGCTGCTGCGCGCCGCGTACAAACTTGGCGACGATGCGCCGCTGAAGGTGCTGCTGGCGCAGGACCGCGTCGCCGACGCCAATCGCGATCTGGCCTATCACCGTTACCTGCAGCGCGACCGCGCCCGGCGCATCGCCGATCTGACCGCGGAGCTGCAACAGCTGGAACAGGTCGAGCGCGACATCGCCGACAAGCGCGCGCAACTGGACGCCACGCGCGAGGACAAGCGCAGGGAACTGGCGGCGCTGGAAAAGCAGCGACGCGAACGCGCCGCGCTGATCGCGCAACTGGACAAGCGTTATCGCGACCGCAACGCGAAGGAGAAGGCGCTCGGTCGCGACGTGAAGGCGCTGGAGCGCCTGCTGTCGAAACTGCGCGCCGCCGCGGCGCGCGCGGCGAAGGAACGCGAAGCCGCCAACGCGCGCCGCAATGCCAATGCCGGTGCCGGCAAGCGCGCGCCCACGCCGGTGGCGTCGGCATCAGTCGCCGTCGGCGGCGCCGGCTGGCCGGTATCCGGCGCGTTGCTGGCCGGCTACCGCGGCACCATGCCTGATGGCCGCAGCAGCGATGGCGTGCTGATCGGCGCACCGGTCGGCAGCCCGGTGCGCGCCGTCGCCGATGGCCAGGTGGTCTATGCGGAATGGATGACCGGCTACGGCCTGCTGCTGATCGTCGACCACGGCAACGGCTACATGAGCCTGTACGCGCACAACGACGCGCTGCTCAAGGACGCCGGCGACGCGGTCAGGCGCGGCGACGCCGTCGGCAGCGTCGGCAATTCCGGCGGCCAGGGCCGCCCGGCGCTGTATTTCGAGCTGCGCCGTAACGGCCAGCCAGTCAATCCCGATGTCTGGCTGCGGAAACGCTGAACCAACATTGCCCCCGGCATAATCGGTCCGAACCCGCGCGCCCGCGCGTGGTCGAATCCCCAATTGCCGTCATGTTCCGGAGCCGTCGCATGCGCTTTCGCCCCCTGCCCGCCATCGTATTCGGCCTGCTGCTGTGGCCTGCCCTTGCCGTGCACGCCCAGCAACAGGACGAGCCGGAGCAGGAAACGCTGGAGATCGCCGCCAGCGACGATCCCGATGCCGCGGAAACCGCCACCTCCAAGGTGCCGCTGGACGAGATCCGCCGCTACGTCGCGGTCTACAACGCGGTCAAGCAGGCCTACGTCGAGCCGGTCGACGACAGCAAGCTGATGCATTCGGCGGTGCGCGGCCTGCTCAGCGACCTCGATCCGCACAGCGTCTATTTCGACAAGGACGACGCCAAGGAATTCGACGACCAGACCAGCGGCGCCTACGACGGCATCGGCGTGGAACTGCAGTTCCTGCCGGACCGGACCTATCGCGTGGTGGCGCCGATCGACGACACCCCGGCCGCGCGCGCCGGGCTCAAGTCCGGCGACCTGATCGTCGCCATCGACGGCAAGCCGATCGACGACGACAGCAAGTCCAGCCCGCTGCGCGGCAAGCCCGGCACCCAAGTCACGCTCAAGATCGTGCGCGCCGGCGTCGCCAAGCCTTTCGACGTGACCGTGACGCGCGAGAAGATCCGCGTCGCCAGCGTGCGTTCGCGCATGCTCGAGCCCGGTTACGGCTACCTGCGCGTGAGCACGTTCCAGGCCGACACCGCCGCCGATTTCGCGCGCCAGCTCGACAAGCTCAAGGCCGATGCCGGCGGCAAGCTGCGCGGCCTGGTGATCGACCTGCGCAGCAATCCCGGCGGCCTGCTGACCGCGGCGGTGCAGATCGCCGACGAACTGCTCGACAGCGGCCAGATCGTCAGCACCCGCGGCCGCATCGCGATCAGCGACGCCCAGTTCTCCGCCACGCCGGGCGATCGCTTGAACGGCGCGCCGGTGGTGGTGCTGGTCGACGCCGGTTCGGCCAGCGCCTCGGAAGTGCTGGCCGGCGCGCTGCGCGACAACCATCGCGCGCGCGTGGTCGGCAGCCGCACCTTCGGCAAGGGCTCGGTGCAGACCGTGCTGCCGCTGGACAACGGCGACTCGGTCAAGCTGACCACCGCGCGCTATTACACGCCCAGCGGCAAGTCGATCCAGGGCGTGGGCATCGCCCCGGAAGTCGTGCTGCATCCGGAGAAGAAGAAGGACGACGGCGCGATCGGCTACACCGAAGCGATCCTGCCCGGCCACCTGCGCGGCGACGAAGAAGGCAAGGAAGGCTTCAAGCCCGGCGAGGTGCTCGACGGCGATGCGCCGATCGCCGCCGCCCTGGCGGAGTTGAAGAAGCCGGTCGCCGCGGCTGCCAAGCCTGCTACGCAGGGTTGATGCGGACGTTAGGCCGCAGAAGGAGTTAGCAGTGTTTCAGTATCGAGTAACAAAGTACAACCCAGCTGACCGTGATGCTCATGGGGCATACACCCGTGATGAGTGGAACTCGGTCAATGACGTCGGCCGCGCCTTTGATGGAGTGCCGCTCACGGAAACTGAATACCTGAGAGTCGAGAGCGCGTACATCACCGTTGCTTTGGAATTCCTCCGTGAGTCCAAGGTCACATCGCTTGCGGTTTCTGGACTGGAAAACCACGATGAGGCTGCGCTGCCATTCGACGAGGGCACTCGCCTTTCAGTTGGACAAGTTGGAGCTATGCTCGGAGGCCTGCTACAAGAGCGGTTCTGGTGCAAGCTCGAAGGGGCAAGCTCATTCATCCACGTCGGATACGACTACTACATGTATGTTGGCGTGCCAGTCGCCTGCCCAAAGGCGGCTGAGTTGGCTGTCAGTATCGGTCTGTTTGTAGAGCCATTCCAGTCGCCCTACAGCGCTGTAGCTGCGGCCTAAAAATTCATTGCAAGCCGAATCCGCTTCGCAGGTCGACTTAAATCAGACATTAGACCTTATGCCCAGACCGTCGTGGCGGACACTAAAATCTGGCGACTTGCTGTCCATTCCCGTGGACGAGAGCCGTATTGCCATTGGCCATGTCATTGACCAAGGCCAAGAGCTTTATCTATGCGTGTACCAACCACTGCTCCCTGTCGGCGAAGAGGTCCCAGCCCTTTCAAGCGCTGAGATCGCTCTCATTGCCAGAACAACAGACGAACTCATATGGCATGGCCGCTGGACAGTCATTGGGTGGCAAGAGCCACCTGCCAACATTCCTCGTCCGCCCTACGTTGTAGATACGCCAGATGGGTTGCGGTTACGAACCTTCCACGGCAGCGATGTCCGTCCGGCTAATGAGCAAGACCTGGCAATCTACGGCCGCCAGTTCTCGATATCCAACATCAAGTTCTCTCGGGTAATGCGGCACATGCATGGCATAGAGCCATATCCTGATGACTTTTCCCGTATCACATACAGTGCTGCCTGCAAGAGAGCTGCACTTACATGACCTCGGCAAAAGTTCCAACAATTCGTTCAAGCCGAAATTCATTCGGTAAACCAAGGCCATAGCGGAAAGAACTTGCCATGGCTTTGGCTACGCAATTCGGCTTAATTCAGGTGGTAGGGGGCACAGATGACTTCAGACGATCTGCCAGAATCACAGCACAAACGCTCTCTCTGGATCGGAGTGTTATTCGCTTCCCTTGTGGTGCCGATCATCCTCATCTTCATCGCGCTGATTTCCCAGGCCCGCGCGCCATCCTTGAACAATCTTCTAATCGGCATAGGCGGAATCTTCGTAATAGCTACACCTATCTCATTCCTCGCAACAACTCTGCTCGGGCTTCCCTTTGTACTTTTGCTGCGCGCCTTGAAGATTCTCAATTGGGCATATGTATGTATCGGTGCCTCCTTCATTGGCGTCCTCATTGACCTCTTGCTTGTTTGGCTCGTTTCAGGCGAACTCACAAAATTGTCTCAAGGGCTGCTTGCAGCGTGCATTGGTTTCGTTTCCGGCATCGCGTTCTGCCTTGGGGTACTGCCTAACACTTCATTCAAGCCGAACCCGCTTCGCGGGTCGGCTTGATTCGAGCGATCCGGCAAGCGGATCGCGGCAACGCCGCAGCGTTCCCGGTTCCCGCAATCCTCAATGGCCCGCGTGCGAGTGCCCGAAGCCACGCGCCTGGCCGCGCACTTCGCCGCCGGGGAACGTGCTGGAGTGGACGTTGATGTAGGCCACGCCGGCGCGTATCGCCGCGACCAGTTCGGCGAACTCGCCGGCGGCGATGCCCTGTCCGCCGGGTCCGACCACGTTGGCTGCCTGCAGCGTTCCACTGACTTCGCCGGACTGCGGACAGGTCGGCGCCAGGCCGGTGGGATCGGAGTTGGTCGCGGTCTGGCACAGGAACACGCTGACGCCGCCATTGACGCCGCGCTGTCCGAAATGGATGTGCGCTTGGCGCACCTCTCCCTGAAGTCCCGAATAGGACAGCCGGTAGTCGATGGTGCCGGCGTTCTCGTTGATGCTGGCGCGGAACCGGCCCTGCGCCGGCGAGGACACCGAGGGCACTTCCTCGAAGCTGCGCAGCGGCACGATCACGGTTTCGGCGAGGGCGAGCGCGGGAACCGCGCACAGGACGAGGGCCGCGAGCCGGCGTGACCCGTTGGCGGGATGGTGTCTCATGTCATCAGCCTCAGGCGGCCGTGCAGGCCGGGAATAAAGGCGGATCCGAGCAGAACGCTAGGCCGTGGCCCGTTTCGTGGCGATGAAAAATACCGTGGCTACCCATTGCGCCGACGAACGGCAGTGGGGGCGGTGCGATGCCCGTAGCGCGCGACTGGAGTCCACTGCCAGAAAGTCCCGTGGCAGGGCGGCACACCCCTGCGCAGAGACTTTTTGCCGCTCGGCCGGGCCTGCATACCCGCGTGCACGGGACTTTTTGTCCCTCCATCGGGCCTGAGTAGCCGCTCACACGCGACTTTTTGTCCCTCCATCGGGCCTCAGCAGCCGCCCGCACGCGACTTTTTGTCCCTCCGTCGGGCCTCAGTAGCCGTTCGCACGGGACTTTTTGCCCCCTGCCGGACCTCCATAGCCGCCCGCAAGAGACTTTTTGGCCCTCGACCGGGCCACTGCACCCCTTCGCGAGGGCAGAGGGACCCGAACTGGCGCGGCTTTTTGGGCAGTGCGTGCGGCCTGTCCGGCCCGTGGGCATGGCGGCGGATGCTTTGCCTCGCGGCGTCTGGCCTGCGTGCGCGACAGGTCCCGGATCGGGCCGTCCGCGCAGCAATCTCAATGGCGCCGCTTACCTCGGCTTGGCCGGCAGCGGGAACGGCGTCACCACCTTCTCGCCGGTGGCCGCATCGCGGATCACCGCCTGTCCCTTCTTCTCGACTTCCTCGATGCGGATGATGCTCTGCATCGGCAGGTGCAAGACGCGGGTGCCGCCGAACTCGTCGCGCAGGCGTTCCTCGGTCGGGTCGATCACCAGTCCGTCGTGCACGTCGAACACCAGGTCGGCGACTTCGGTGAAACCCCACAGGCTGCTGCCGGCGACGCTGCGCGCGTACAACTCGTAGACCTTGCCGTGGTTGTGGAAGGTGATCTTGTAAAGCGATTTGGCCATGCGCCGATTATAGGCGCGGGCGTGTCAGTAGCCGCGCTGCTGGCGCAGGCGGCGCGCGATCGAACCGCGCATCACCAGCGCGAATGCGCCGCCGAACGCGAAGCCGGCCAGGTGCGCGGTCCACGCCACCGCGCCGTAAGCCGGACCGATGTAGGTGAACACGATCTGCAGCAGCACCCAGATGCCGATCAGCAGCGACGCCGGCGCGCGCACGAATTCCAGGAACAGGCCCAGCGGCAACACCACTCCGAGCTTGGCGCGCGGGAACAGCGCCAGGTACGCACCGATCACCGCCGACACCGCGCCGCTGGCGCCGATGATGACGCGATCCGGTGCGCTGATCGTCAGCATCGCGGCAAAGTTCGCCGCCGCGCCGCCGAGCAGGAACAGCGCCAGGAACCGCCACGATCCCATCGCCCGTTCGGCCGGCAGGCCGAAGATCAGCAGGAACACCAGGTTGCCCAGCAGGTGCGCCCAGTCCGCGTGCAGGAACAGCGCGGTGAGCAGGCGCAGGCCGCGGCCGTGTCCGAACACGCCGCGCCAGCCGCCGGACGGATCCAGCGCGCCGGTCAGCACGCCCCAATCGAGCAGCAGGGTGCGGTGCGCCGCGTCCGGCCGCGCGATCACCCACAGGAACGCCGCCCACAGCGACACCAGCAGCAGCGGGGTCGCCCAGCGGATCAGGTTGCGTTGGCGCGGCGGGATGGTGACGAACATGGCGGCAGGATTATGGGGCGGGATGACGCCCCCGATCCGGCGGGTCGGTCACGCTGCGCATGACTTTCCGTACGTAACAAGTGGCGGTCGTATTGTTAGCTTAAGGTTAAAGGAAGGGGTATATTGCATACGGCTACGTACGTCGGGAGGGGAACCGGCGCGGCGAAGCAGGGAAGTCAGCTTCTTCACTAGCCTGCAAGAGGCAGGTCTTTAACCAAATTGCCCCGGAGAGAACGTACATGCAGAACCAGAATTTCGCGCGCGTCACGGCGCTCGCCCTTGGAATCGCCGGCGTGCTGGCGTTCGGCCAGGCCTCGGCCTCTGGCTTCCAGATCAAGGAAAACAGCAACAAGGCGCTGGGCCGTGCGTTCGCCGGCTCCGCCTCGGCCACGGGCGACGCCTCGGTGGTGGCCAACAACCCGGCCGCGATGTCCACCTTCAAGCAGAGCGCGGTGCAGGCCGACGTGACTGTGATCGACCTGACCGCTGACTTCAGCGGCGGCGGCACGACCGCGGTCGGCACGCCCCTCACCGGCAACAACGGTGGCGATCCGGGCGATGCCACGCCGGTGCCGTCGATGGCGGCGATCTTCCCGATCGGCGACACCGGCATGACCCTGGGTGCGCAGGTCAGCGCGCCGTTCGGCCTGAAGACCGAGTACCAGGACGGCTGGGTCGGCCGCTACAACGCGCTCGAGTCGGACGTGAAGACCATCGAGGTCACCCTCGCGGCTTCGTTCAACTTCGGCTCGGAAGTCTCCATCGGTGCCGGCCTGATCTATCAGCGCGCCGAGGCGACCCTGTCCAACGCGATCGATTTCGGCACTGCCCTGTGCGCGGGTTCGCCGGCCGGTCCGGCCGCCTGCTTCAACCCGGCCAGCCCGTTCCGTCCGCAGATGAACGACGGCTCGGTCAGCGTCACCGGCGACGACACCGGCATCGGCTGGATCGTCGGCATGCACATCCATCCGGACGACAAGCTGGCGATCGGCTTCTCGCACCGCTCGGAAATCGACCAGCGCCTGGAAGGCGATGTCGACTTCACCGTGCCGTCCAATGTCGCCACCGTGCTCGCCGCCACCGCGCCGGGCCAGTTCATCGACTCCAAGGGCATGGCGCCGTTGACCACGCCTGCAGTGAGCACGATCAGCGTCTCCTACGGCATCACCGACACCGTCCGCGTGATGGGCGACGTGTCGCTGACCAACTGGAGCTCGATGCGCAACGTCACCATCTTCGCTGGCCCGAACAACGACGTGCTGTCGGTCGAGGACTTCAACTGGGACGACACCGTGTTCGCCTCGATCGGCGGCGAATGGGACATCAACCAGTCGTTCACCCTGCGCGCCGGTTATGCCCAGGACCAGTCGCCGACCCGCATCGAGACCCGCACGCCGCGCCTGCCCGACGCTGATCGCCAGTGGGGCTCGATCGGCCTGACCTGGCGCAGCAGCGATGCATTCGAAGTCACTGCCGCCTACACCCGCATCTTCATCGACGATCCGGAGCTCTCCAACATCGAGTCGAGCAGCGGCAGCACGCTGAGCGGCACGTTCGATGGCCACGCCGACCTGTTCGGCATCTCGGCGCAGTACAAGTTCTGATCACGCGTCACATGCAATGAAAAAAGCCCCGCTCCGGCGGGGCTTTTTTTTGCTGGGAACGCTCAGGCGGCCTGCGGCAACCAACCCATCGCCTGCTCCATGCCGATCTCGCCGAGGAAGCCGCCGGCCGACACCGCGCGCTGCTGCTGTTCGATCGCGTGCGCGAAGACCACCGCCGGATCGGCCTGCAGTTTGTCGTACAGGCGCTGCAGGTTCGGGTAGTCGCGACGGTCGATGACGTCGTGGTACTTGGTCCAGCGGGCGATGCCGGCGAAATAGGCATCGGCCACGGTCTTGTGTTCGCCCAGCAGCCACGGCTGGTCGCCCAGCATCGCTTCCAGCAAAGCGTGGGCGCGCAACACCTTGGCGCGGCCATATTCGCGCAGCACGGCCGCCTCGTTGTCGTCGCTGCCGTGCTCGAGCACGTGCCACAACGGCGCGAAGGCATTGAAGAACGTGGTGTTGAGGAAGCCCAGTATCTGGTTGAGGCGATCGAACTGCGCGGTGCCCTGGGCAAAGCCGATGCCTTTGTCGATGTCGCGGGCGCCGATGTGGTTGAGGATGGCGAAGCTCTCGCTGATGACCTGACCCCCGTCAGTCAGCAACGACGGCGTTTCCGCGACCGGGTTGATGCGGCGGTACGCGTCGCCGGTGACCATTTCCGGCATCTCGATGCGCGACAGGCGATAGGGCTGTCCCAGCCATTCCAGCGCGACGATCGAACCGAACGAGCAGCCCGAGGGCACGCCGTAGAACAGGGTGGCAGCGGTGGTTTTCATGATGGATTTCCTTGATGGAGAGACCCGATGTCCGGGTGCGATCAATCTATTCGTGTGGACATTGCATGAGTAGTCGGCAAATACTGGACTTATCGTCCACACACATGGACTTATGGCCGGTCTCAATCTCAACGACCTCGTGCTGTTCGCGGCCGCCGTCGAGCACGGGGGCTTTGCCGCCGCCTCGCGTCATCTGGGCGTGCCCAAGTCGACCCTCAGCAAGCGCGTCGCCGAACTCGAGGACGCGCTGGGCACGCGCCTGATCCATCGTACGTCGCGCAGTTTTGTCCTCACCGAACTGGGTCGCGACTTCCACGAGCATGCTCGCGCCGCGTTGATTGAGACCGAGGCGGCCGAAGCGGTGGTGCGTCGGCGCCAGTCCGAGCCCAGCGGCACGGTGAAGATCACCGCTGCGGTGCCGACCGCGCAGATGCACCTGGCTCCGCACCTGCCCACGCTGGCGCGCATGCACCCGCGCCTGCAGGTGCAGCTGGTGGTCACCGACCGCTTCGTCGACGTGGTGCAGGAGGGCTTCGACATCGCCGTGCGCAGTCACTTCGCGCCGCTGCCGGATTCCGGACTGGTGCAACGCCAGCTGCTGGTCGAGCAGATCCTGCTGGTGGCCGCGCCTGCCTACCTCGCGCAGCGCGATGCGTTGCACTCGCCCCTGGATCTTGCGCACCACGACGGGTTGCTGACCGGGGCAACGGCGACCCAATGGCAGCTGTCCAGTACCGCTGGAGAAACGCTGCAGGTGACGCCGTTGCCGCGCATGGCGGCGAACGAAGCGATCGTGCTGGTCAACGCGGCGGTCGCAGGACTGGGCGTGGCCTGCCTGCCGGAAACGATCTGTCGCGCCGCGCTTGCGGCGGGGCAACTGGTGCGCGTCCTGCCGGAGTGGACGGCCGGTCGCGTGACCACGTCGATCGTGATGCCGCACCGGCGCGGCCAGTTGCCCGCGGTACGTGCGACGGTGGAGTTCCTGGCGCGTTGCCTGGGCGAAGACGCGGGCTGATCCTGATCGGGATGACAGCAGGGTCGAGGCTGCGTCCATGACAGATAACGCAGCAGGTCTGGGCGTAGCACCGACCGCTGCGTTTCGGCCTTCCGCGTTATTCCCCGAGTGTCAGCAAGGACGCATTGCCACCGGCGGCGGTGGTGTTGATGGTCAGCGTCTTCTCGGTGGCGAAGCGCGGCAGGTAGTGCGGGCCGCCGGCCTTGGGGCCGGTGCCGGACAGGTTCTGGCCACCGAACGGCTGCACGCCGACCACCGCGCCGATCTGGTTGCGGTTGACGTAGATGTTGCCGACGTTGGCGCGCGCGGCGATGCGTTCGATGGTGTCGTCGATGCGCGAGTGGATGCCCAGCGTCAGCCCGTAGCCGCTGCCGTTGATCGCGTCGATCACCTGGTCCAGCTGGTCGGCCTTCCAGCGGATCACGTGCAGCGCCGGGCCGAAGTTCTCGCGGGTCAGTTGCGACAGCGACTGCAGCTCCCACGCGCGCGGCGCGAAGAAGCTGCCATGGGCGATCGAGTCGCCGGTCTTTGCCGTGGCGATCGGCTTGGCGATGCCGGCCATCTTCGCGGCATGATCTTCGAGCAGCTTCAGCGCGTCGGAGTCGATCACCGGGCCGACGTCGGTCGACAGCAGGCCGGGATCGCCGACGCTGAGTTCGGCCATCGCGCCGGCCAGCATGTCGATCACCTTGTCGGCGATGTCGTCCTGCACGTACAGCACGCGCGCGGCCGAGCAGCGCTGGCCGGCGGAGGTGAACGCGGACGCCAGCGCATCCTTGACCAGTTGTTCCGGCAGCGCCGAGGAATCGGCGATCAGCGCGTTCTGGCCGCCGGTTTCGGCGATCAGCACGCCGATCGCGGCGTCGCGCGCGGCCAGCGAACGATTGATCGCGCGCGCGGTGTCGGTCGAGCCGGTGAAGGCGACACCGGCAACGCGCGGGTCCTTCGTCAATGCCGCGCCGACGGTGGCGCCGTCGCCGGGCAGGAACTGCAGCACCGCTTCCGGCACGCCGGCTTCGTGCAGCAGCTTCACCGCGGCATGGCCGATCAGGTTGGTCTGCTCGGCCGGCTTGGCGATGACCGCATTGCCGGCGGCCAGCGCCGCGGCGATCTGGCCGGCGAAGATCGCCAGCGGGAAATTCCACGGGCTGATGCAGACGAACACGCCGCGACCCTGCAGTTGCAGCGTGTTGGACTCGCCGGTCGGGCCGGGCAGCGGCTCGGGCGCGAACAGCTTGCGCGCCTGGCCGGCGTAGTAGCGCAGGAAGTCGACCGCCTCGCGCACTTCGGCGACGCCGTCGGCAATCGTCTTGCCGGCTTCCCTGGTGCACAGCGCGATGTACTGCGGCATGCGCTGCTCGAGCAGGTCGGCGGCGTGTTCCAGGATGGTGGCGCGCGATGCGGCGGGCATGCGGTCCCACGCCGGTTGCGCGGCCACCGCATTCTGCAGTGCGCGTTCGACGGTGGCTGCGTCGGCGGCCTGCCACTGGCCGATGGTCTGGCGACGGTCGGCCGGATTGGTCACCGCGATCTGCGGACCGGACAGGCTGGCGCCGGGCACCAGCGGCGCGGCGCGCCAGTCGGCGACGGCGGCATTCACCTGCGTGGCCAGCGTGCGCAGTTGATCGTCGTTGGCGAGGTTGACGCCCATCGAGTTGTTCCTTTCAGCGTTTTCGTTGGAAGCCGGGTGGCAGCGGTACAGGTCGACCGGCAGCGGGATGCGCGGATGCGGGATCGACGCGAACGCGGCCACGGTCTCGACCGGATCGCGGATCAGGTCGTCGATCGCCACGTCCTCGTCGGTGATGCGGTTGACGAAGCTGGAATTGGCGCCGTTCTCGAGCAGGCGGCGTACCAGGTACGGCAGCAGGTCCTCGTGCGAGCCGACCGGCGCGTACACGCGGCACGGCACGTTGAGGCGATCGGCCGGGACCACTTCGGCATAGAGGTCGTCGCCCATGCCGTGCAGCTTCTGGAATTCGTAGCGCTTGCTGCCCGCCAGGCGATGCACCGCGGCGATGGTCTGCGCGTTATGGGTCGCAAACATCGGATAGATCGCGTCGGTGGCGTCGAGCAGGCGCCGCGCGTTGGCCAGATACGACACGTCGGTGTTGGGCTTGCGCGTGAACACCGGATAGCCCGACTGGCCATCGACCTGCGCGCGCTTGATCTCCGAATCCCAGTACGCGCCCTTGACCAGCCGCACCGGAATCGTGCGGCCGAGGCGCCGCGCCAGATCGGCGATCCAGTCGATCACGAACGGGGCGCGCTTCTGGTAGGCCTGCACGACGATGCCGAAACCGCTCCAGCCCTGCAGTGACGGATCGCGGAGCACCTGTTCGATCAGGTCGAGCGACAGTTCGAGGCGATCGGTTTCCTCGGCGTCGATGGTCAGGCCGATGCCGTACGACTTCGCCAGCTGCGACAGTTCCAGCAGGCGCGGGCCGAGCTCGGCGAGCACGCGCGCACGCTTGGCGTGTTCATAGCGCGGATGCAGCGCCGACAGCTTGACCGAGATGCTGGGTGCGGCGAACACGTCGTCGAACGGGCCGGTGCCGCCGATGGCGTTGATCGCCATGCGATAGGCGTCGAGGTAGCGCAGGCCGTCCTTCGTGGTCAGCGCGCCTTCGCCGAGCATGTCGAAGGAATAGCGATAGTTCGCGTTGTCGCCCTTGCGCGAACGCGCCAGCGCCTCGTCGATGCTGCGCCCCATCACGAACTGGTGGCCCATGATCTTCATCGCCTGGCGCACCGCCAGCCGGATCACCGGCTCGCCGACGCGGCCCACCAGCCTTTTGAAGGCGTTGTGCACGTCTCGCTTGGTGTCGTCGGCCAGGTCGACCAGGTGGCCGGTCAGCATCAGGCCCCAGGTCGAGGCGTTGACCAGTACCGAATCGGACTGGCCCATATGCTTCTTCCAGTCGGCCTCGCCGAGCTTGTCGCGGATCAGGCGGTCGGCGGTACCCTGGTCGGGGATGCGCAGCAGCGCCTCGGCCACGCACATCAGCAGCACGCCTTCCTCGCTGCCCAGGTCGTATTGGCGCATGAACGCCTCGATCGCGCCCTGGTCCTGCGCACGGGCCCGCACGCGGCGCACCAGGTCGGCGGCGGTGGCCTGGATCGCGGCGTGGTCGGCGTCGGTCTGGCGCGCCTGCGACAGCAGTTCGTGCACGTGCGTGGCTTCGTCGCGGCTCCAGGCCGCGGTGATGGCCGCGCGCAGCGCCGCAGGCGTGGGCGGGAGTTCGGGCGAGAGGATTTCGGTCACGACGGCATCGGTGGACGCAAGACCGTCAATTCTAGCGTTTGCGCGGGTTTCGCGGCAGTCGCACGGACGTCGATGCGACGGTCTGGCTTGCCCGCAAAGCCCCCGCGGGGCTACCATTTCGCAGTTTTCCGCGGTTGCGAGCCTGTTGGGCCGTCCGATTCAGCGCTGCGCGCGCTGGTCGCGGCCGCATCGGCCGCGGCCGCAACATACCGACGACGACAGTCCTGTATTCCGGGGTCTAGGCAAAGATGAATCTAGCGCGTGCGATGCGATGGGGAATGCTGGCGGCTATGGCGCCAAGTCTGGCGTGGGCCCAAGCGGCCGATCCGGAGCGCTGGCAGTTGAACATGACCCGGGGTGTCACCCACACGGCACAGATCGCGTGGGAATCCCACATGATCGTGCTGTGGATCTGCGTGGTGATCGGCGTGCTGGTGTTCGGCGCGATGTTCTACGCCATGTTCAAGTTCCGCAAATCCAAGGGCGCGGTCGCGGCGCAGTTCAGCCACAACACCACCGCCGAGATCATCTGGACGATCGTGCCGGTGGTGATCCTGATCGCGCTGGCGTGGCCGGCCACGGCCAACCTGATCAAGATGTACGACACCCGCGACTCGGCGATGACGGTGAAGATCACCGGCTACCAGTGGATGTGGAAATACGACTACCTGGGCGAGGACGTCAGCTTCACCAGCCGCCTGGCCCGCGAGAGCGACCAGATCCGCCAGGGCGGCCAGCGCCCGGACTTCGACAAGAACCGCCATTATCTGCTCGACGTCGACAACGTGCTGGTGCTGCCGGTCGACACCAAGGTGCGCTTCCTGGTCACCGCCGACGACGTGATCCATGCGTGGTGGGTGCCGGCGCTGGGCTGGAAGCAGGATGCGATCCCGGGCATCGTCAACGAAGCCTGGTCCGACATCCACACCCCCGGCATCTATCGTGGCCAGTGCGCAGAACTGTGCGGCAAGGACCATGGCTTCATGCCGATCGTGGTCAAGGCCGTGAGCAAGGAAGAGTTCAGGACCTGGCTGGCGGCGCAGAAGGCCAAGCAGGCTGCGCCCGCCGCGCCTGCGGCACCGGCGCCCGCCGAGGCCACGCCGGCGGAAGCCGCCGCGCCCGCGACCGCGCAGACGAATTCCGCCGTTTCCGCGCCAGCGGCCGGTTGATCAAGACTTTTTCGAGGTAGGTCATGTCCACGTATTCACCCGCCACCGGCGTCGACAGCCACGTCGACCATCATGACGATCACGGCCACAAGCAGAGCTTCGTGGAGCGTTGGTTCTTCTCGACCAACCACAAGGACATCGGCACGCTGTACCTGATCTTCAGCTTCATCATGTTCATCATCGGCGCGGCGATGTCGGTCGTGATCCGCGCCGAACTGATGGAGCCGGGCCTGCAGCACGTCAGTCCCGAATTCTTCAACCAGATGACCACCATGCATGCGCTGGTGATGATCTTCGGCGGCGTGATGCCGGCTTTCGTCGGCCTGGCCAACTGGATGGTGCCGCTGCAGATCGGCGCGCCGGACATGGCGCTGCCGCGCATGAACAACTGGTCGTTCTGGATCCTGCCGTTCGCCTTCACCCTGCTGCTGATGACGCTGTTCCTGCCCGGCGGCGGCCCGGCCGGCGGCTGGACCATGTATCCGCCGCTGTCGCTGCAGGGCGGCAGCAGCGTGGCGTTCATGATCTTCGCCATCCACATGATGGGCATCAGCTCGATCATGGGCGCGATCAACGTGATCGCCACCATTCTCAACATGCGCGCCCCGGGCGTGGACCTGCTGAAGATGCCGATCTTCTGCTGGTCGTGGCTGATTACCGCGTTCCTGCTGATCGCGGTGATGCCCGTGCTGGCCGGCGCGGTGACGATGCTGCTGACCGACAAGTTCTTCGGCACCAGCTTCTTCAGCGCGGCCGGCGGCGGCGACCCGGTGATGTACCAGCACATCTTCTGGTTCTTCGGTCACCCCGAGGTCTACATCATGATCCTGCCGGCGTTCGGCGTCGTGTCGGAAATCATCCCGACCTTCAGCCGCAAGCCGCTGTTCGGCTACCAGGCGATGGTGTACGCGATCGCCGCGATCGCCTTCCTCTCGTTCATCGTGTGGGCGCACCACATGTTCACCGTCGGCATGCCGCTGGGTGGCGAGATCTACTTCATGTTCGCGACCATGCTGATCGCGGTGCCGACCGGCGTGAAGGTGTTCAACTGGGTCAGCACGATGTGGAAGGGCTCGCTGAGCTTCGAGACGCCGATGCTGTGGTCGGTCGCTTTCGTGATCCTGTTCACCATCGGCGGCTTCTCCGGCCTGATGCTGGCGATCGTGCCGGCCGACTTCCAGTACCACGACACCTACTTCGTGGTCGCGCACTTCCACTACGTGCTGGTCACCGGCGCACTGTTCTCTATCATCGCCGCGGTCTATTACTGGTGGCCGAAGTGGACCGGCCGCATGTACAGCGAGTTCTGGGGCAAGTTCCATTTCTGGTGGACGGTGGTGTTCGTCAACCTGCTGTTCTTCCCGCAGCACTTCCTCGGTCTGGCAGGCATGCCGCGCCGCATCCCCGACTACAACGTGGTGTTCGCGGACTGGAACCTGATCAGCTCGATCGGCGCATTCGGCATGTTCGTGACACCGTTCATGATGTTCGCGATCCTGTGGCACTCGCGGAAGTACGGCGAGAAGGCGCCGGCGCGTTCGTGGGAAGGCGCGCGCGGCCTGGAGTGGACCGTGCCTTCGCCGGCGCCGCACCACACCTTCACCGTGCCGCCGGTGATCCAGCCGGGCGATCTTGCGCACGGCGATTTCGAGCACCTGGATTACGACGCCGCCACCACCGGCGCCGATACCGCCGACCACCAGAATGTCCGTCACTCCTGATCCAGCCAGCGGCAAGAATGGTTCCGCGCCGCGTCGCAGCAGCGTGCGCCGCACGGTGCTGGTGCTGCTCGTGATCGTCGTGGCGATCTACGCTGCCTTCATCCTGTCCGGGGTGGTGGGGCAATGAGCGACGCGGGCAAGAGCAGCAACAGGCTGGGCCTCGTCAAGATGGTTGGCGTGGCGGTGGCCGCATTCGCGTTCACCTTCGCGCTGGTGCCGATGTACCGCATCGCCTGCGAGAAGGTGTTCGGCATCCGCCTGGAGAAGACGGCGGTCGACGGCACGCAGATCGCGAAGAAGGAAAGCGATACCGCGCGCATCATCACCGTGCAGTTCGATGGCGGCGTCAACTCCAAGCTGCCGTGGGGCTTCCATCCCAACCAGCTGACCATGCAGGTGCGTCCCGGCGAGCAGTACGAGACCACCTACTTCGCGCGCAACAACGGCGACCGCGCGATCGTCGGCAACGCGGTGCCGTCGGTGGCGCCGGCACGCGCGTCGGGCTATTTCAGCAAGACCGAGTGCTTCTGCTTCACCGCGCAGACGCTGCAGCCCGGCGAGTCGCGCGACATGCCGGTGCGCTTCATCGTCGACCCCGCGCTGCCGCCAGAGGTGAATACCATCACCCTGTCGTACACCTTCTACAAGAACGATGACCAGACCGCGCGCCTCGGCGCGTCGTCGACCCATACCCAGGCGCAGTCGAGCGCGGCGAACGTGTCTTCGCACGCCGCGCTGGCCGCACCTTGACCTGACAGCGAACGAACGGAAGATCACCATGGCCCAGGCCCCTACCCACGAACAGCACGATCCCAACATCTATTTCGTGCCGCACGGCAGCCGCTGGCCGGTCATCGCCTCGGTGGCGCTGTTCACCACCATGGTCGGCTTCGCCAGCTGGCTCAACGAGGCCAGCTGGGGCCGCGCGGTGTTTTTCGCCGGCCTGGTGTTCCTGGCGCTGATCCTGTTCAAGTGGTTCGCCGACGTGGTCACCGAATCGCTGCGCGGCTACTACAACAAGCAGGTCGACACCTCGTTCCGCATGGGCATGGTGTGGTTCATCTTTTCGGAAGTGATGTTCTTCGCCGCGTTCTTCGGTGCGCTGTTCTACGCGCGCCAGTTCGCGATGCCATGGCTCGGCGGCGAAGGCGACGGCGTGATGACCAACGCACTGCTGTGGGACGGCTTCAGCTCGGCCTGGCCGAGCGCCGGTCCGGCGCAGGTCGGCGGCCAGTTCCAGACGATTCCGGCCTGGGGTCTGCCGCTGCTCAACACGCTCATCCTGCTGACCTCGGGCGTCACGGTCACCATCGCGCACCACGCGCTGAAGGGCGGTCGTCGCGGCCAGCTGCTGCTGTTCCTGGGCCTGACCGTGCTGCTCGGCTGCCTGTTCCTGTATTTCCAGGCCGAGGAATACATCCACGCCTACACCGAGCTGAACCTGACCCTGGGTTCGGGCATCTACGGCTCGACGTTCTTCATGCTGACCGGTTTCCACGGCGCACACGTGACGCTGGGCACGATCATGCTGGCGATCATCTGGCTGCGTTGCGCCAAGGGCCATTTCAACAAGGACAGCCACTTCGCGTTCGAGGCGGTGGCCTGGTACTGGCACTTCGTCGACGTGGTGTGGCTGGGACTGTTCCTGTTCGTGTACGTGTTGTAAGGAGCCGTGATTCGGGATTGGTGATTGGTGATTCGCAAAAGCGTGTCGCCACATTCCCGGATACGAAAAAGCGACGGCCAAGCTGTCGCTTCCCGCGTTTGACGTTACCAATCACGAATCACCAATCACGGCCGCTCAGCGGCCTACGCCATGCGGCGTGATCCAGCCCATGTAGATGGCCAGCACCACCAGCAGGATCAATGCGACCGACAGCGCGATGCGCTTGGTCAGCGCGTTCACGGTGCGCTTGCTCTGGCCCTTGTCGACCAGCATGTAGTACAGGCCCGCCCCCAGGTTCCAGACGATGAGTATCAGGAAGGCGACGATCAGCAGGGTTTTCAGCGAGTCATTCATGGTGACACCGGGCAATTGCGCATGAAGGCATTATCGCAGCCGCGCGGTAGCCACGCGTGAGCCGTCGCGGTACGCGCGTGCTCGGCTGGACGCTGGCCGTGCTGGCGATGGCGTCGTTCACCTCGCTGGGCCTGTGGCAGCTCGACCGGCAACGGCAGAAGCAGGCGATGCTCGATGAAGTCGGCCAGGTGCTGGCGCAGCGTCGGCCATTGCCATTGGCCAGTGCCGCCGACCCGGCGCGGAAACAGCGATACGACTGGGCTGCGGGCGAGGGCCGGTTCGTTGGCACCCCGGCCGTTCTGCTCGACAACCAGCTGCGCGACGGCCGACCGGGCGTGCTTGTCTACCGCCTGTTCCAGCCCGCATCCGGTGCGGCACCGCTGCTGGTCGAACTCGGCTGGCTGCCGCTGCCCGGCGACCGCCTGATGCCCACCCTCGATCCATCGCCGACGCAGCGCCAACTGCAGGGACTGCTGCTGCCGCCGCCGTCGGCGGGACTGGCCAAGGCGCAATTGCAGCCACAGTCCGATGGCAGCCTGCTGACTGCGAAGCTGGACCCGTCTGCGCTGCAGGCGGCGCTGCAATCTCCGGCCATCGCCGTCCGCATCCTGCGACCGGATCCGGCGATGAAGCTCGGCTACGCGCGCGACCTCGACATCCTCCCCAACACACTGCCGCCGGAGCGGCACCTCGGCTACGCCGTGCAGTGGTTCGCGCTGGCGCTGGCGGTGCTGGCGACGGCCCTGATCCTGACCTTCCGGAAACCGCGCCGATGAGCACGCCACCGAACGCACCGTCCCGCAACCGCAATCGCGGCATGCTGATCGCACTGGTCGTGATCTTTCTCGGCAGCTTCGCCGTCGCCGGGGCATTGCGCTTTTCCGGCTGGCGGCCGAGCGGACTGAAGAACCACGGCGAACTGCTGCAACCGCCCAGCGACCTGCGCCAACAGACGCCGACGCTGGCCGACGGCAGCACTTATCGCTGGAATCCGGTCGAGCGCACCTGGCGCATCGTGGTGGCGCCGCCGGCCGATTGCGGCAATGAGTGCATTGAACTGGCGCGCGAGATCAACCTGGTCTGGCAACTGTTCGGCCACAACGCCGACGACGTGCACGTGCTGTGGATCGGCACGCCACCGGCCGGTGTCGAACTGCCCGACACGCTGCGCCAGCTGCAACCTTCGCCGGCATTGCTGTCGGCGTTGCCACGCGCCGACGAACGCGGCGGGAGGAGCGGGCGCGACCTGCCTGTCTACGTGGTCGATCCGAACGGCTTCGTGATATTGCGTTACGCTCCCGGCTTCGATCCGGGCGACCTGCGCAGCGACATGGCGCGGCTGCTGAAACTGCGATGACATGAACCTGCCTTTCCGTTCCGCACTGCAGAAGAATTTCCATCGCATCGCCTGGCTGGCGGTGGCGCTGGCGTTGGGCGTGATCGTGTTCGGCGCGTTCGTGCGCCTGTCCAATGCCGGCCTGAGCTGCCCCGACTGGCCGACCTGCTACGGTCGCGCCGCCTGGCCATCGATGGCGACCGACGCTGCCGACCACGCCGCTACCGCAATCCGCCCGGTTGAACCACACAAGGCCTGGCGTGAGCAGGTGCATCGCATGCTGGCCGGCACGCTCGGCGTGCTGGTACTGACGCTGGCCCTGGTCGCCGCGCGCAAGCGCCGCCATGGCGTGCTGCAGGTGGTGGCCGCGGCCGCGCTGGTCGCGGTGGCCATCCCCCTGTACATGCGAGGCCAGCATGTCGCCGCGAGCGTGCTGGCGGCGGTCGGCGAAGCGGTGCTGCTGGTCGCGGCACTGCGCTGGAGCAATGTCGATCTTGCCCGCGTCGCCGCGCTGACGCTCGCGGTGATCGTATTCCAGGCGCTGCTGGGCATGTGGACCGTGACCTGGCTGCTGAAACCGATCGTGGTGATGGCGCATCTGCTCGGCGGCCTGCTGACGTTCTCGCTGCTGGCATGGATGGCGTGGCGATCGATCGATCGTCCGATCCAGCTGATCGAAGCCGGCAGCCTGCGGCGCTGGGCCGTCATCGGCCTGGTGCTCCTCGGCGCGCAGATCGCGCTCGGCGGCTGGACCAGCGCCAACTACGCGGCCTTGTCCTGCGGCACGGATTTCCCCAAGTGCGTGGGCCAGTGGTGGCCGCCGCACGATTTCCGCGAGGGCTTCGTGCTGTGGCGCGGCATCGGCGTGGATTACGAAGGCGGCATCCTCGATGGCGCATCGCGGATTGCCATACAGATGGCGCACCGGATGATGGCGGTGGTGGTGTTCGTCTATCTGGCCTGCTTTTGCGCGCGCCTGCTGCAGACGCCGGGCATGCGCGGCTGGACCCTGCTGCTCGGTGCGCTGACCATCGCCCAGGTCGCGCTGGGCATCGCCAACGTCAAGCTGGCGCTGCCGTTGCCGGTGGCGGTGCTGCACAACGCCGGCGCCGCGTTGCTGCTGTTCACGCTGGTGTCGTTGCTGGCGCGACTGCGCAGTCCGGAAACCTGAGCGATGAGCCTGCAGGCACGTGATTACTGGGCGTTGACCAAGCCGCGCGTGGTCGCGCTGATCGTGTTCACCGCGCTGGTCGGCATGCTGCTGGCGATCGATGGCGTGCCGACGCTGGAGGAAACGCGCAGTGGCCTGCTCGGTTTCCTCGGCATCTGGCTGGCGGCGTCGAGCGCGGCGGCGATCAACCAGCTGCTCGACGCGCGCATCGACGCGAAGATGGCACGCACCTCGTGGCGGCCGATCGTGGCCGGACAGATCACGCCGGCCAAGGCGCTGGCCTTCGCGCTGGTGCTGGCCGCGCTGTCGATGCTGGTGCTCTGGTTCTGGGTGAATCCGGTCACCGCGGTGCTGACCTTCGCTTCGCTGATCGGCTATGCGGTGGTCTATACCGTGTTCCTCAAGCGCGCGACTCCGCAGAACATCGTGATCGGCGGCATCGCCGGCGCGGCGCCGCCGCTGCTGGGCTGGGCTGCGATCACCGGCATGCGCCAGCCAGGCGACTGGGAGCACGCGCTGCTGCTGGTGCTGATCATCTTCGTGTGGACGCCGCCGCACTTCTGGGCGCTGGCGATCTTCCGCCGCGACGACTACGCACGCGCGCTGGTGCCGATGCTGCCGGTCACCCATGGGGTGAGCTACACGCGCTGGCAGATCCTGCTGTATACGGTGCTGCTGGTGGTGGCGACCGTGCTGCCCTGGGCGGCGGGCATGAGCGGCGTGTTCTACCTCGGCGGTGCGCTGGTGCTGGGCGCGGTGTTCATCGGGTATGCATGGCGCCTGCTAGATCCACCCGACGAGCTGTTCGCGATGCGCGTGTTCAACTATTCCATCGTCTACCTGATGGCGCTGTTCGCCTTTCTGCTGGTCGATCACTGGCTGCTGCCGTTGCTGCAGCCGGTGCAGGCGCTGGAATTCGTGCCGCAGGCGTAGCCCGGGTGCGCTTCGCGTACCCGGGCTACAGGTCTACTTGTCCTCGTTGGCGAGCAGGTGCTGCTGCCAGAACAGGATCGCCGCCGCGTCGAAGTAGTCGCCATTGGCCTTCTTGCGGAAGCCGTGGCCTTCGTCGTTGAACATCAGGAACCACACCGGCTGGCCGTTGCCGCGCACTGCCTTCACGATCTGCTCGGCCTCGGTGTAGGGCACGCGCGGATCGTTCCTGCCCTGCGCGACGAACAGCGGCGACCTGATCTTTGACGCGTTCTTCAGCGGCGAGATGCGGTCGAACACCGCCTTCATTTCCGGAATGCGTTCATCGCCGTATTCGGCGCGGCGCAGGTCGCGGCGATAGCTTTCGGTGTTGTTGAGGAAGGTGGTGAAATCAGAGATGCCGACCACGTCGACGCCGGCACGGATGCGCTCGGGATAGTTCATCAGCGAGGCCAGCACCATGTAGCCGCCGTAGCTGCCGCCAGTGACGCCGACGCGCGACGCGTCCAGTTCCGGCTGCTGCGCGATCCAGTCCAGCAGCGCGCCGATGTCCTTCACCGAGTCCTCGCGCCTCTCGGCGTTGTCGAGCTTGAGATAGCTCTTGCCGTAGCCGGACGAGCCGCGCACGTTCGGCACCAGCACCGCGATGCCGAGTTCGTTGACCAGGTATTGCGTATCGGGACTGAAGTACGGCACCGCCTGGCCTTCGGGGCCGCCGTGGATGTCGATCACCACCGGGTACCTGCCGTTCGCCGGCGCCGGCTTCGTGGGCTTGTAATAGAACGCCGGAATCGTGCGCGGCTGTCCGTCGACCTGGTCGAAGGTCGGGAAGCGCACCAGCGTCGGCGTGACGAAGGTCGAGGTGTCGAGCCCGCCGACTTCACTGCGCGTCCAGCGCTCCAGTTTCGCGCTGCGCAGGTCGATGACATGCACGTCGCTGGGCGATGAGGCCGTGTTGAGCGTCACCGCCAGGCGATTGCCGTCGGGCGAGAAATGCAGGCCGCCGATGACGCCGACCGGCAGTTCAGGCAACTTCACGCGCCTGTGCGAGGGCAGCGCCAGCACGCTGAGCTTGTAGATGCCGTCCTCGTTGGTGATGTAGGCGAGATGCCGTCCATCCTCGGCCACCTCGAAACCATCCACGTCCCACGGCACGTCGCTCAGCTGCACCAGCTTGCCGCTGGCCGGATCGTGGTAACGCAGGGTCTGGAACTCGCTGGGCTGGCCTTCGAACGGCTCGTCGGAGACGAAGTACACCGCCTTGCCATCGGGCGCGAACGCGAAGCCGCCGAACGAGGCCTTGCCGCCGTCGATCGGGAACATCTCCAGCTTGCCCGTGGCCACGTCGACCACACCGGGATAGGACTCGTTGGCCGACACGTAACGGCTCACCAGCAGTTGCCGGCCGTCCGGCGAGAAATCCATCGCGCCCCAGTTGCCGCCCTGTTGCAGCAGCACGCGCGAGGTGCCCGCCCTGGTGTCGCGGATCCAGATGTCGCGGTCGGTGCCGTTGCGCGCGGTGCTGGCATACGCCATCAGGCTGCCGTCGTGGTTGAGCACGGTGCCGCCGTTCTGGCTGCGCTTGCCGTCGGTGAGCAGGGTGCTGCTGCGCGTCTGCGCATCGAACCAGTACAGCTGCGAGAACTCATCGCCGCCCTTGTCCTTGGCGAACACGAATCCGTCGCGCCAGCCGTCCTTCGGCGCCGGCGTCAACCCGCCGACTGGTTCGGGATAAAAGGTCAGCTGCTCGCGCATGCCCATCGGCGTGCAGACGCGATGTGCCTGGCTGGTTTCCGCGAAGCGTGTGGAGACCAGCAGGCAGCCGTCGCCGGTCCAGCCGGCTACGCTGGCACCGCGCGTGTTCTGGTAACGGTTGAGGCGGTCGATGAGTTCGGCCGGGATCGCCGGCACGTTTTCGGTGACGCGGTTGCCGACTTCCTTGCGTTCGACGGCGGCGGTCTGCGCGAAAGCGGGCGCAACGGAGGCGAGCGCCAGCGCGCAGGCCAGCAGGGCGGGACGGGTCATGGCGTGTCGTTCCCTTGCGACAGGAATGCCGAGCTTAGCGCGCGATGGGCCGGCGACCCGGCCCGGAAGTCACGATCGGGCGGCGTGGCCCGCAAACAGGAGGACTTCGACGCGCAAGGCGCCCGCCGCCGCGGTGCTTCAGTCGCGAACGCCGAGGTTGCTGCCGACCACCAGCACGCGCGTCCCGCCGGCGTCGAACTGTTCGATGACCAGCACCTGGCGGCCCTTGACCCAGGTGCGCGACGCCAGCTTGCCGCTCCGCGGCGGGAAACGCGCGTCGGCCTTCCAGCCGCGCAGCGCCTGGTCGTAGTGCGCCTCGACGTCGGCCCACGCCAGGTCCGCGGGCAACGAATAGGAGGCCGATTGCAGCCGGCCGAAGTGCGGGCCGTAGCGCGCGTACAGGTCGGCGACCTGCAGGTCGGTCCGGGTTTCGTGCGGACCGGTCGGTGCCAGTGCCTGGGCGCCGGCCGGCGGCGACGGCATGAGAGTGGCCGGCACCGTGCATGCGGCGAGCAGGAGCAGGGCCCAGCCGACGACGATGACGGGCCATCGGTACAGCCGCGGCGCAGGGACGCTCAGGCCTGGCATCGACACGTCACTGCGCTTCCCATTGGTACGCGTTACGTGGCTTGCGCGCGCGCGGACAAGCGGGCCGCATCACGGCTCATGCGCTCATTCGAAACGATTGGCGTTGACCACCCGCAGCAGGGCCGTGTCGTACGGCGTCTCGGCCTGCTCGCCTTCGAACGGACGACCCTGATCGTCGCGTGGATAGGCCAGCGAGGTCAGCGTGTCGCGCAGGTTCGACGCGTCGTTCTTGTAGCCGTCGGCTGCGCTCGTCACCATCAGGTCGGTGAGTGTGGACACGCCACTCGCCGCGACGCCGGTGCCGGGATTGATCGCGCCGAACGCACCGACCACACCCTTGAACACGGTCGCGATCATCGCTGCCTCGTCGGCGCGGTTGCCGGCCACGATGTTGATGCCCGCTTCCACGCCGCCCATGAAGTAGCCCAGCATCTGCGCGTTGCGGTAATTGCCATCCGCATCGGTCGCCAGGAAGCGCGCCTGCGGATCCTCGCTGAGATCGTTGCCCGATTGCAGCTTCGCGATGAATTCGCCGATCTGCTTCTGTCCCGCCTCGCCGCCGTGCTCGAGTTGCTCGGCCAGGTAACTGGTCAGTCCCTTGCCATCGCGGAATGCGGTTTCGAGTTCGCGCACCACGCCGGTGGTGTCGCTGTCGAGCAGCTGCGTGAGCGCCGCGGTGATCTGCGCGGCCGGGGCATCCGCGCCACCGAGCGGGTTGATGGTCTCGTCGCGGAGGATCGCGATCTGCTGTGCGCCGATCTCGAACACCCGTGCCTTCAGCGCCGGGTCGGTGAGGTTGGCGGCGCCTGCGATGATCGCGGCCGTCACCGACGCATTGACGCTGGTGGAAGCGTAGTTGTGGCCGGCGACATAGGTGCGGCCCAGGCCGACCTCCATCACGTCGCGCAGCTGCGAATCGCTCAGCGAACCGAGCGCTTGCCCGAAGGCATCGGGATCACCGGCCAGGCTCGACAGGATGCTGGCGATGACGACGGTTTCGGCGTTGCCCCAGCGTCCCTGCTGCGCCGAATACTCGGCGTCGATGCTGCCCGCCGTGGCCTGCACGAAGGCCACCTTGGCCTCGGACGATGCATGCTGCGCCACCGCCGCGCCCAGTGCCTCGCGTCCGCCTGGGCTGCCGTCGAAGGCTTCGACCAGGCGCGTCAGCTGCTCGCCATCGAGCCCTTCCGCCAACTTGTTGAACAGGTCCTGACGTTCCTCGGCGCTCAGCGCGCCGTTCAAGCCGTCGATTTCCTGTGTCCAGTTCTTCAGGTCGTCGTCGCTGAGGCGGCTGATCAGTTCGTTGCGCTCGGACGGCTCCAATTCGTTGACCGCCGCGCTGATGTCGGTGAGGTCGCCGTGGGTGACATCCCAGTCGAGAAAGCCCTGGTCGAGGCGATCCTTGACCGTATCGACCGCGGAGTTGACATCGCCCATGACGGCAATCCTGTGCAGTGGAGGATTGCGGCAGCCTAGGTGTGATGGAACGCACGCTCAATCGGTACGTGCCCCAGCTGGGGTCGACCCTAGGTCCCTGTCGTGCGTGTGTTTCGCGTCAGCCGTTGCGTGAACTCAGCAGCGCGCGCAGTTCATGCTTCTCCGCGTCGCTCAGCTCCGACATGCGTGCCTGCAGTTGCTCGCGACGTCGCTGCAGGCTCTGGGCGTTGAGCTGGCCGATCGCGCCGACCAGTTCTGCGCGCCAGCCTGCCTCGTTGCCGGGAATCGACTGGCTGGCGAGCTTCTGCAGGGCGCTGGATTCCTCGCGGTCGACGAACTGTTCGAGCAGGACGCCGGTCGAGATGTCGGGTCGTTGCCCGATGAGCTCGAGCATCTCCACCAGCAGGTCCACGCCGGGCTGCTCCAGGCTGGCGAACGGATAGGGCGGCGCGATCTCCGCGCCCAGCGAAGGTTGCTGCAGCAACAACGCGATCGCGCTGCGTACGAGGCTGCGCTTCGGCGGCGTCGCGGCGCTGGTGCGTTGCACGCGCTGCACCGGTACATGCGTCTGCGCCGGACTGCTGCGCGCGCCGACGCCGGTCAATTCGGTCAGCCGCTGCTGCATCAGGTCACCGAACGCGCCATCGGGAATCTGCGCGAGCATCGGCTTGGCGCGTTCGGCCAGCCGTGCCTTGCCGTCGAGCGTGCCCAGGTTCACGTCGGCGGACAGCTCGGTGAAGAAGAATTCGCTGAGCGGCATCGCGCGCTGCAGGCGCGCGTCGAAGCCGGCGGCGCCTTCGTGCCGCACCAGGGTATCCGGGTCTTCGCCGTCGGGCAGGAACAGGAAGAAGGCCTGGCGGCCGTCTTTCATGCGCGGTAGCACCGATTCCATCGCGCGCGTGGCGGCGCGGCGGCCGGCGGCGTCGCCGTCGAAACAGAAATACACGTCCGGTGCGTTGCGGAACAGCAGCTCGGCGTGGTCCGGCGTGGTCGCCGTGCCGAGCGTGGCTACGGCCTGCGTGACGCCGTGCTGGAACAGCGCGACCACGTCCATGTAGCCCTCGACCACGATCAGCCGTTCGATCTTGCTGTTGGCCTGGCGCACCTGCCACAGGCCGTACAGCTCGCGGCCCTTGTGGAACAGCGCGGTCTCCGGCGAGTTGAGGTATTTCGGCGAGTCTTCCGGATCCAGCACGCGGCCGCCGAACGCAATCACGCGGCCGCGGCGGTCGTGGATCGGGAACATCACGCGGTCGCGGAACTTGTCGTAGACGCGGCCGTTGTCGCTCTTGGACAGCAGGCCGGCGCGATCGAGCAGTTTCATGCGCCGCTCGTCGGTGCCCAAGGCATCCTTCAGCGCGCTGTAGCCGTCCGGCGCGTAGCCGATCATGAAACGCTCGCGCGTTTCGGCGTCGACCACGCGGCCGTCGAGGTAATGGCGCGCCTTGTCGCTGCCGGCCAGCTGCTTGTGGAAGAACTTGGCGGCGACTTCGAGCGCGGCATAGATATCGCGCGTGTCGCCGTCCTCGTTGCGCTGCCGGGTGTCGCGCGGCACTTCCATGCCGGCGCGCTTGGCCAGTTCGTCGACCGCATCGAGGAACTCGAGCCGGTCGTAGTTCATCAGGAAACTGATCGCGGTGCCGTGCGCGCCGCAGCCGAAGCAGTGGTAGAACTGCTTGGTCGGCGACACCGTGAACGAGGGCGAGCGCTCGTCGTGGAACGGGCAGCGCGCCGAATATTCCTTGCCCTGTTTCTTCAACGGCACGCGCGTGCCGATCACCTCGACCAGGTCGGTGCGGGCGAGGAGGTCGTCGATGAAGGCGTCGGGAATGCGAGCCATCGTTAGCGCCCGCCGATGACGCGGGCAGACGGGTTTCGCCGGCGCGCGGCGGCGCGCGGAAGCACCTCGCAAGCGAGTGTCGTCGCTGTGCGATCGTCGATGGAGGCGTCTCGGGTGCGGGCCATGCGGTGACCATGATAGAACGCTGGCTTTGCCGGAGACGCATCGAATGGAAGCACTGGTCCGCACTCGTCCGCTTAGTTGCCTGCCGGGAGGCTTGTGCCTGGCCGCGATGCTGCTGGCCGGCTGCGCCACGCGTCCGCTGCAGGAGCCGGGCAATGCCGGCCAGGTGGCTTACCAGTGGATCGAGCCTGAGGGCGGGGACAAGCTGCAGCTCGGCGTCGCGCAGCGTTTCGTGGCCGCCCTGCCCAATCCGGGCCGGCTGCTGCCGACCTATCCGCAGGCGTGGCTGGCCAGCCGGCTGGCACCGGTCTCGGTGTGCGCGGAGTTGTTCATCGATGCGCAGGGACGCGTGTACGAGAGCCATCCCCTGGTCCAGGGCGACGCCTGTCCGGCACCGACCGCCGGATATGGCGCAGCGTTCGAACAGGCAGTGCTGGCGGCGGTGTCGCAGTGGCAGTTCATTCCCGCCTACGTCTGCGAGTTCCCGGCCGGCGTGACGCCGCAAAGCGCATGCCTGGGCGAAGGCGTGGTACGCAGGCCGCTGGCGATCCGGCAGGCATACCGCTTCGTGTTCCGGCAGACGCCGCAGGGGCCCGTGGTCGATACGGCTGACGCGACCGTGGGGCGCTGATCGGCGACCGCTGCTAGCGCGGCGTCGAGTCCGGCACCGCGATCGGTGGATCGGCGCGTTCGCGCAGGCGCTCGTCGATCACCGCGGTGATCAGCGCGCCGACGAAGAACACCACGGCGGCGTAGTACATCCACACCAGCAGGATCACCAGGGTGCCCATCGAGCCATAGGCGCTGCCCGGCGCGGCGCGACCGATGTACAGGCCGATCAGGTAGCGCCCGGCGATGAACAGCAGCGCGGTGATCACGCCGCCCAGCAACGCCTGGCGCCAGTGGACGCGACGGTCGGGCAGGTAGTGGTACAGCAGCGCGAAGCCCAGGGCATACACCGCCAGCGCAGTGGCGTTGCCCAGTGCCGGCAGCAGCGACGGCACGTTGGCGAAGAAGATTTCCAGCGCGGTGGTCAGTGTCATCGACACCAGCAGCAGGAAGCCGAGCGCGAACACCACGCCGAACGAGAACACGCGCTTGCGGATCCAGGCGGCGATCCCGGGCAGGCGCTTGGCGTCGGTGCGGAAGATCAGGTTCAGTGCCGCCTGCAGCCGCGCGAACACCGCCGTGGCGCCGATGAACAGCAGCAGCGTGCTCCACAAGCCGGCCAGCGAGCCGACATCGGGGCGGCGGGTGGCGTTGTCGATCACGGTGTCGGCGACGGTTTCGGCGCCCTGTCCGGCGAGTGCGCCGACCTGGTCGATCAACGACTCCTGCGCGCTCGGATACAGTGATGCGGTCAGCCACAGCAGCAGCACCAGCAATGGCGCCAGCGACAGCAGTGCGTAGAACGACAGCGATGCGGCCTGGGTCAGCAGGTCGGTCTCGACGAAGCGTCGCGCCAGCGCCGCCGGCAGGGTTTCCTGCAGGCGTTGCACGTGGTGGCGGAGGTGTGCGGTCGTAGGGCGGCGCATGCGACGGCATGATGGCCGAGGTGCGCTAAAAGAAAAGTGACGACGACGTCTTGTCATCCCGAGCGTAGCGAGGGACCTGCTTCAAGTACCGTGCATACGACACTGCAGATCCCTCGCTATGTTCGGGATGACAGCGGCAGGCGATGTGCCCGTCCGGGCGAAGGTGCAACTCAGCCGGCGAGTTTCTGCTTCACCAGTGCCGAGACCTGGCCCATGTCCGCCTGTCCGGCGAGCTTCGGCTTCAGCACGGCCATCAGCTTGCCCATGTCGGCCGCGGTACTCGCGCCGGTGGCGGCGATGGCGGCATCGATCGCAGCGGCGATCGCCGCTTCGTCGAGCTTGGCCGGCAGATAGCGTTCGATCACCACGATCTCTGCACGCTCGACGGCGGCGAGGTCTACGCGGTTGGCGGCCTCGTACTGGGTCACCGAATCCTTGCGCTGCTTGACCATCTTGTCGAGCACGCCGATCACGGCGGCGTCGTCCAGTTCGATGCGCTCGTCGACTTCACGTTGCTTGATGGCGGCGTTGACCAGCCGGATCACGCCCAGCGAGTGCTTGTCGCCGGACTTCATCGCGGCCTTCATGTCGTCGGTGAGGCGTTGCTTGAGGGACATGGCGGGTCTCCGTTGTTGTGTCGGGCGGAGCTTGCTCCGCTGCTTCTGATGATCGGTGCGCGATTGCGGGGTGGGGCGGCGGAGCAAGCTCCGCGCGACAAAGCCAAAAACACAAAAAGCCGGCGACGCTCGCGCGTGCCGGCTTTCGGGATGCTTCCCCAGCGCATCCGGCGACTGCCGGGCGCTTGGAAACGATCCGCGTGACTCAGTACAGCCGCTGGCGCTTGGTGACGTCGCGCGAGCTGCGGCGGGCCTGGCGCTTCACGGCGGCGGCGGCCTTGCGCTTGCGCTCCTGGGTCGGCTTCTCGTAGAACTCGCGCTTGCGGGTTTCGGCCAGCACGCCGGCCTTCTCGCAGGTGCGCTTGAAGCGGCGCAGGGCAAACTCGAAAGGCTCGTTTTCGCGGACTTTGACGCTGGGCATAGGAATCTCTGAAATTTGGGATATCCAGCCCGAGGGCCGGCGGCCTTGCCGGGTTCCGCCCGGCGAGCCGCGTATGATAAGGGCTCGGCGACGCCAGGCGCAACCTGTGCGGCGCCGGAGCCTTGTTTTCGCAGGTCGGAGCCCTGCCGCTAAGAACAGGGCGCCCGCCGCGCCAATCCTGCTGGAACCTGGCCGGTAACGTCCCAATCTCCACTCCCGAACCCCCCCGAATCCCTGCCCCAATGAAAGTCCTCGGCATCGAAACCTCCTGCGACGAGACCGGCGTCGCCGTCTACGACACCGCCCTGTCCGGTGCCGCCGGGCTGCGCGCGCACGCCGTCTACAGCCAGATCGCGCTGCACGCCGAATATGGCGGCGTGGTGCCGGAACTGGCCAGCCGCGACCACGTCCGCAAGCTGCTGCCGCTGGTCCGCCAGACCCTGGCCGAGGCCGGACTGGGCGTTCGCGACATCGACGGGGTGGCCTATACGGCCGGGCCGGGCCTGGTCGGGGCGCTGCTGGTCGGCGCCGGCATGGCGCGTTCGCTGGCCTGGGCGCTGGACAAGCCGGCGATTGGCGTCCATCACATGGAAGGCCACCTGCTGGCGCCGCTGATGGAGGACGCCGATCCGATTCACGGCCGGCCCGAACCGCCGTTCGTGGCGCTGCTGGTATCCGGCGGGCATACCCAGCTGGTGGCCGTGGACGCGATCGGCCAGTACCAGCTGCTCGGCGAAACCCTGGACGATGCCGCCGGCGAGGCCTTCGACAAGACCGCCAAGCTGATGGGCCTGCCGTACCCGGGCGGACCGCAGCTGGCCGCACTGGCCGAGACCGGAACCCCGGGCGCCTACAGGTTCTCGCGGCCGATGACCGACCGCCCCGGCCTGGACTTCAGCTTCAGCGGCCTGAAGACGCAGGTACTGCTGGCCTGGCGCGACAGCGACCAGAGCGAGCGCACCCGCGCCGACATCGCCCGCGGCTTCGAGGATGCGGTGGTCGACACGCTGGCGATCAAGTGCACGCGCGCGCTGGCCCTTCGACAGGCTCAGGATGAGCGGTGCAACACGCTGGTGGTCGCCGGCGGCGTCGGCGCCAACAAGCGCCTGCGCGCGAAACTTGCCGAGAATGCCGCGCAGCACGGTGGCCGCGTCTGCTTCCCGCGCCCGGCGTTGTGCACCGACAACGGCGCGATGATCGCGTTCGCCGGCGCGCTGCGACTGCAGGCCGGCCAGCACGACGACGCGCAGGTGCAGGTGACGCCGCGCTGGGACATGGCGACGCTAGCGCCCGTAGCCCGGGAATCGGGAATGGAGAATCGGGAATCGTAAAAGCTGCAAAGCCAGACGCGCTAAGCTCTGGCCGTTGCGATTCCCGACTCACGACTCCCGATTCCCTATTCCCGGCGCTCCATGGACAAAGTCTTCATCGAAGGCCTCGAGATCGAGGCGCTGATCGGCATCTACGACTGGGAGCGGCGCATTCGCCAGCCGCTGCTGTTCGATGTCGAGATGGCGTTCGACAACCGCAGGCCGGCGGCCAGCGACGACATCGCCGATACGCTCAACTACAAGGCGGTCAGCAAGCGCCTGATCGAATACGTGTCGCAATCCGACTTCGGTCTGGTGGAGACGTTGGCCGAACGTTGCGCGGAGATCGTGCTGCGGGAATTCGGCGTTGCCCATGTGCGGCTGAAGCTGAGCAAGCCCGGCGCGGTACGCGGCGCACGGGCGGTGGGCGTGATCATCGAGCGCAGCCGCGAATGAGAAGAGTGGCCGCAGTGTCATCCCGAATGCAGTGAGGGCCTGTTCTTGCTGCGGGCGATGGCAGAACAGCCGCCCCTCACTGCGTTCGGGATGACTGGAAAATAAAGCACGAATGGACAAGGCCTACCTCAGTCTGGGAAGCAACGTCGATCCCGAGCGCCACCTGCGCTCGGCCATCGCCGCGCTGCGTGACCGCTTCGGCGAGCTGGCGCTGTCGCCGGTGTACCGCACCGCCGCGGTCGGCTTCGATGGCGCCGATTTCCTCAATGCTGCCGCGATCATCGACAGCGACCTGGAACCGGACGCACTCGACGACTGGCTGCACGCGCTGGAGAACGCGCATGGGCGCGACCGCAGCGGGCCACGCTTCGGCGATCGCACGCTGGACATCGACGTGGTCTTCTTCGGCGATCGCATCGTGCGCGGCGCCAAGGGCCTGCGCATCCCGCGCCCGGAGTTGCGGCACGCGTTCGTATTGAAACCGCTGGCGGACATCGCGCCGGGTTTCGTCGATCCGGTCAGCGGCAGCACCCTGGCCGCGCTGTGGGCCGCGTCCCCGGAACGCGCGTCGCCGATGACGCCGGTCGTGGATTTCGACCTGGCCTGAGCAGGGCGGTTGCGCCGAAAAGAAGCTGTCCGCATCGCTTGCGTTTGTCGGCGATGCGGGAAGCGGACGACACCCTGTCCAAAGTCGTGGTGCGTATCCGACGGGTGCGGGGCACAATCCAGGGCTTGCCTTGCCAGGAACATCCCATGCAGCGTCGCGATTTCATCAGGTCCACCGTGGCGGTCGGCGCGCTTGCCGCCGCACCGTGGTTCAACGCGCTCGGCAAACCGCGTGATCGCCTGCGCGTGGGGCTGATCGGCACCGGCATGCGCGGGCAGGTGCATCTGGATGAACTGCTGAAACGGCGCGATGTCGAAGTGGCCGCGATCTGCGACATCGAGCAGTTCATGCTCGATGCCGCCTTGAAGCAGGTCGCCGCCGCCGGCAAGCCGAAGCCGCAGGTGTTCACTGGCAACGACCACGCCTGGCGCGAGATGTATGCCAAGGCCGGGCTCGATGCGGTGATCATCGCAACGCCATGGGAATGGCATGCGGTGCAGGCGATCGAAGCGATGCAGGCCAGGATCGCGGTCGGCTGCGAAGTGGTAGCCGGCATCACCCTCGACGACCACTGGCAGGTGCTGCGCGCGCAGCAGCGGACCGGCACGCCTTACATGCTGCTGGAGAACGTCTGCTACCGGCGCGACGTGCTGGCCGTGCTCAACATGGCGCGGCAGAACGTGTTCGGCGAACTGGTGCACCTGCAGGGCGGTTACGAGCATGACCTTCGCGCGGTCAAGTTCAACGCCGGCGTGCCGGGCCAGGCCTATGGCGGCGGTGTCGAATTCGGCGACAAGGGCTGGTCGGAAGCCAGGTGGCGCACGCCGCATTCGGTGCGGCGCAGCGGCGAGCTCTATCCCAGCCACGGCATCGGTCCGTGCGCGATGTGGGCCGACATCCATCGCGGCAACCGCTTCACCCGCCTGACCAGCTACGCCAGCAAGGCGCGTGGCCTGCACGACTACGTGGTCAGGAATGCCGGCGAATCGCATCCGAACGCGAAGGTGAAGTTCGCGCTCGGCGATGTCGTCACCACGCAGATCGCCTGCGAGAACGGCGAGACCATCCTGCTGACCCACGACACCTCGCTGCCGCGTCCGTACTCGCTCGGCTTCCGCGTGCAGGGTACCCGCGGGCTGTGGATGGACCTCAACCAATCTATCTACATCGAAGGCAAGAGCCCCGAATCGCACCAGTGGGAGCCTGCGCAGGCCTGGTTGGACAAGTACGACCACCCGTTGTGGCAGAAGCATGCCGCGCAGGCCGAAGGTGCCGGCCACGGCGGCATGGATTTCTTCGTCATCCACGCCTTCATCGAGGCGCTGAAGGCTGCTGCGCCGATGCCGATCGACATCTACGACGCAGTGGCATGGAGTGCGATCACGCCGCTGTCGGAGCAGTCGATCGCCAACGAGAACCGGACGCTGGAATTCCCGGATTTCACCGAGGGCAAGTGGAAGGATCGCAAGCGGGTGTTCGCGCTGGATGGCAACTTCTGAGGCCCCTTTGCTGGGTTGATGGAGCCAACCCAGCCTACGTCGATCAAACATCACCCTTCGAGCAGGCGCCCGCCATCGACGCGCAGGATCTGCCCGGTCGTGTAGGTCGCATCCTGCAGCAGCCAGCGCACCGCCTCGGCGATCTCCCGCGCGGTACCGGTGCGGGCCAGTGGCGTGCGCGCCAGCAGCACCTCCTGTTTGCGGTCGTCGCTGGTGTCGTTTTCCGGCCACAGGATCGCGCCGGGTGCGACCGCATTGACGCGCACCTGCGGCGCAAGTTCCAGCGCCAGCGATTGCGTGGCCATCGCCAGCGCGGCCTTGGCCATGCAGTACACGGCGTGGTCGCGCAGCGGCCGCTGTGCGTAGATGTCGACCAGATTGACGATCGCGCCGCGCGTGGCTTTCAGATGCGGAGCCGCGGCCTGCGCCAGGAAAAACGGCGCGCGCGCATTGCTGGCGAAAAGCGCGTCCCAATGCGCTGGCGTGGCCGTGCCCAGCGGCGTCGGCATGAAGCTGGAGGCGTTGTTGACCAAGGCATCGAGCCGGCCGAAGCGACCGACGGTTTGGGCGACCAGTTCCGGCAGGCGATCGAATTCGGCCAGGTCGGCCTGCAGCAGCAGCGTGCTGCCCGCGCGTGCCGTTTCCAGTTCCGTCGCCAGCGCCTGCGCGTCGGCGGCGGCGTTGCGGTAGTGCAGGGCGATGTCGTAGCCGGCAGCGTGCAGGTGGCGGGCGATATCGGCACCGATGCGCCGGGCGGCGCCGGTGACCAGGGCAATGGGGCGTGCGGATTCCATGGCGTGTTCGTGTCCGGGTTGCGGACACCATACCGCCATCGCCGAGCCATCGCAGGGCCTGGTGGAAGCGGCCCAAGCCACTAGCGGCTGATGTTGCATCCGGCGTGTGCCGCCACGGTGTTCCCCGGATTCCGTAATAAGCTGTTGCGATCGAACTGGATCAAACATGTCTACGCCATTACCTCCCGATTCCGATGCGGCCGCCCACAGCGAACGCCTGGCCGCCCTGATCCGCGAGCAGATCACGGCCGCAGGCGGCGCGATACCGTTCTCGCGCTTCATGGAGTTGGCCCTGTATGCGCCGGGCCTCGGTTACTACAGCGCGGGCGCGACCAAGTTCGGCGCAGCCGGCGATTTCGTCACTGCACCGGAACTGGGTTCGCTGTTCGCCGAATGCGTGGCCGAGGCGGTGGCGCCGGTGATCCGTCAGGCGGGCATGGATGCCGTATTCGTCGAGATCGGCGGCGGCAGCGGTGCGTTCGCCGAGGATGCGATCAGGCAGCTGGTCGCGCTGGACGCGATGCCCGCGCGATACGCGATCCTCGAACCCAGCGCCGACCTGCGCGAACGCCAGCGCGAGCGTCTGCAGCAACGGCTGGCGCCGCCCTTGTTCGAGCGCGTGCAATGGCTGGAGGGCCCGCTGCATGAACCCTGGAACGGCGTGCTGTTCGCCAATGAAGTGATCGATGCCTTGCCGACGCCGCGCTTCACTCTGCGGGATGGCGAAGTGCTCGAGGAATACGTCGCGCTGGACGCCGGCGGGCGTTTCACGCGCGCCGATTTTCCTGCCGATGCGCTGCTGACCGCGACGGTGCGCCACGTCGAACGCCAGCTGGATGCGCCGTTCACCGAAGGCTATCGCTCCGAACTGCTGCCGCAGCTGCCGTACTGGCTGCAGGCGGTGGCCGGTGGACTCGGTGCCGGCGCGATGCTGTTCGTCGACTACGGACATCCGCGTGGTGAGTTCTACGCGCCGGCGCGCCGCGACGGCACCTTGCGCGCATTCCATCGTCACCAGCTGGCCGACGATGTCTACGCACGGGTCGGCCTGCAGGACCTGACCGCGTCGGTGGATTTCACCGCGTTGGCCGAGGCCGGTACGCACGCCGGCTTCGAATTCGCCGGTTACTGTTCGCAGGCCAGCTTCCTGATCGGCAACGGCTTGGCACAAAGGCTGGCCGAACACGAAGCGGGCGCGCCCGACGAGATCGCACGTTACGCGCTGCGGCAGCAGGTCAAGCAGCTGACCCTGCCCGATGCGATGGGCGAGCGCTTCCAGGCGATGGGTTTCGCGCGCGATGTCGAATTCGAAGCTGCCTTCCTGGCCGGCGACCTGAGCTTCCGTCTGTGATCGTCGGCCGTTCGCTGAAGCCGCTGCGGCGTGCCGGGCTGTGGGCGACGCTCTGGTGCGTGGCGATCGCGCTGGTAGTGGTCGTGTCGCTGGTGCCGGCGCCGCAGTTGCCCGACCTGCCGCCGGGCAGCGACAAGTGGGAACACTTCCTCGCCTATTTCGCGCTGTCGGCGTTTGCGGTGCAGCTGTTCGCACGCTGGCCGGCGCTGCTCGGCGCGGGCATCGGGCTGGTACTGATGGGCATCGGCCTGGAATACGCGCAGGGCACCTTGACCGACACCCGGATGATGGATCGCTGGGATGCGCTGGCGAACACGCTTGGCGTGATCGCCGGGTTGGCGACGCGACTGACGCCGTGGCGCGACGCGCTGTTGCGCTTCGATCCGCTGTAGATGCGCGGCTCGACGCGATCGTGTCGCGTCAGGAATCGCGTTGCCGCAGTGCAGCCCGCCGGTCAGTTGCCAGGCACCAGCCTTGCCTGATCCAGTACCCACATCGCCGGCCGCGTGTCGCCGGTGAAGACGATGCACAGGTCCTGCCGGCCGCCGACGCGTGCCGGCAACTGCGCGCGCAGGTCGATGAAGCCGTCGGCGCCGGGTTCGGCCGGTAGCGGCACGGCGGCCAACAGCTCGCCATCGCAGCCGGCGCGGATTTCCAGCTCGCCGTGCGCCGATGTGGCCGGCCTGAATTTCCGGTTGGGCTCGTCGCCGGCCAGTCCGAAGTTGTACGGAATGCGGCCGGCGCGTACGTCGAGCGCAGCGATGCCGTCCAGGTCGGCGCGCAGCCATTGCCAACATGGGTTGAAGATGGTGACGTTGAAGAACTCGCGCGTGCCGTCGGCGGGACCGTCGTCTTCCAGTCGCAACAGCAGGCGTCCGCCGTCCGGGCAGGTCGCCATCGCGTCGTCGCTGCGTCGCAGCAGCGAGTCAGGATCGAAGCGCTGCGCGATCGCCGGCGCCAGCGCCTTGCCGTCGAAGAACGTCGTCGCCTGCAGCGTGGCCGGCAGACGCACGTCCAGCGGCATCTGGTAGCGCGACGATCGCGCGGTCGGCGCACTGCCATCGGTGGTGTAGCGAATTTCGTAGCCGAGCGGATTGGACAACGTAAGCCGCGCGGAGCCGGCCTTGCGGTCGCCTTCTACGCTGGCGATGACTTCGAACGGCGTCTTCGCATAGTCGAGCTGCATTGCGTCATAACGCCGCAGCTGCGTGGGCAGGCGGCGCAGGAAATCGGCGTAATCCCTGTTTTCGCGCGCGGACCAGCCGGTTTCGGCGACCGCGGTCAGACGCGGGAACAGGTTGTGCTGCAGGCGCGCGAAACTGCGCGTGTGTTCGGTCCAAAGATGCGCCTGCAGGCCGAGGATGTGGTGACGCAGTTCGGCGGCGAGCGCATCGGGCACCGGTTCGAAACCGTAGACCTTCTCCAGCGTCAGTGGCGGCGATGGGCGGCCCGGCGGTTCCCGGGTCGAACCGGTCTGCAGGAAATCGAAATACAGGTGCGACTTCGGCGACATCACCACGTCGTGGCCCAGCCGCGCGGCTTCGAGGCCGCCTTCGGTGCCGCGCCAGGACATCACCGCCGCCTGTGGTGGCAGGCCGCCTTCGATGATCTCGTCCCAGCCGATCAGGCGGCGGCCGTGCGTTTCCAGGAATGTCTCCAGGCGCTTGAGCATCCAGCTCTGCAGCGCAGCCTCGTCGGCGATGCCGAGCTCGCGCATCCGCGCCTGGATGCGCGGTGACGCCTGCCACTGGCCTTTGACCGCCTCGTCGCCGCCAAGGTGCAGGTAGGTGCCCGGGAACAGATCCATCAGCTCGGTCAGCACGTCCTCCATGAAGGCCAGCGTGCCGGTCTCGACATTGAACAACCAGGGATTGACGCCCCAGTCGCTGGACACCGCCGGCGTGATGCCGGGCACGCCCAGCGCGGGATAGGCGGCGACGGCGGCCTGCGCATGGCCGGGAACGTCGAACTCGGGAACGATGGTGATGTGTCGCTGCGCCGCGTAACGCACCACGTCGCGGATCTGTTGCTGCGTGTAGTGACCGCAGTACGGACGCGGCGCGCCCGTGGCCGGATCCTTGCCGGCATCGCCGGCCGGAATCCGGCAGCCGCCGATTCCGGTCAGCCGTGGATATTTCCTGATCTCGACGCGCCAGCCCTGGTCGTCGGTCAGATGCCAGTGGAAGGTGTTGAGCTTGTGCAAGGCCATCTGGTCGAGCAGTTGCTTGATCTCGTCGACCGACTGGAAGTGGCGCGCGGAGTCGAGCATGAAGCCGCGCCACGGAAAACGCGGTGCGTCCTCGATGGCCACCGCCGGAAGTTTCATCGGCAGGGCCTGGCCCTGCGTCAGCAGCTGCCACAGTGTCACCGCGCCGTAGAACAGGCCGCGTTCGTCGGCGGCAGTGACGCGGATGCCATCGGTGCGCACATCCAGCGCATAGGCTTCCGGCGATGTCGATTCGCGCCCGCGGTCGACGGCAAAACGGATGCCGCCTGCCGCGTTGTCGCCCGGATCGGCGATGGCCAGTTCCAGGCCACGCGTTCTGGCGACATAGTCGACGAATTGTGCGGCGACCCGGCGCGCGGCATCGCCTTCGGCGAACACCTTGGTGCCGGCATCCAGCACGAAGCTGCCTTCATGTCGTTGCAGTCGCGCGGGGACGGGGATCAGCGCGACCGATTGCGCTGCATGGCCGGTCGCCGGGGGCATGGCGGCGGCACAGGGCAGGCCACCCAACACCAGACTGACAATGAGCAGGACGTTGCGGCAGGAGAAAGCGGGTTTCGACATTGGGATCCCTGGGAAAGCGCAGCCAACGAGGACAGAGGTGCGGAATCGCAGCCTGCTGTCGGACAACGATCTTGAAATCATGCGCCGGGCGCGTGCCTGCTGCTGTTTCAGGTACGGCGCCAATATTCTTTGTTGGGCGAGAAAAGGAAGACCGCTCGCGCGGCCTTCCGGTGTCATCGGCTCGCGCCTTTTCGATGCATCAGGGCCTGGGAGCCGCAGGCAGCAGGCTGATCCGGTCCAGCGCCCACATCGCCGGTCGCGTGTCGCCGGTGAAGACCACGCACAGGTCATGGCTGCCGGCAGTCGCCGCGGGCAGTTCCGCTTTCAGCGTCACGAAGCCATCGGCCTCCGTGCCGGCCGGAAGCGGCACGCTGGCCAGCGACGGGCCTTCGCAGCCGCTGCGGATTTCCAGTTCGCCATGCGCCGACTTCGCGGGCTTGAACTTGCGGTGCGGTTCGTCGTGCGCCAGCTGGAAGTAGTAGGGAATCCGTCCCGCACGCACTTCGATCGCGGCGATGCCGTCCAGGTCGGCGCCGGTCCACTGCCAGCAGGGATTGAAGATGTCGACCTTGAAGATGGCGCGCTCGCCGTCGGCCGGACCGTCGTCTTCCAGGCGCAGCATCAGGTTGCCGGTGCACATCTTCATTTCCTCGTCGTTGCGGGTCAGCAGCGAGGTGGCGTCCAGCTTGCGCACTGAGGCGGTGGCGAGCGGTTGCCCGGCGAAGAATGCGGCGGCCTGGACCTGCGCTGGCAACTTCACATCCAGCGGCTGTTCGAACAGCGGCGAGGTCGCGGCCGGCGCGCTGCCATCGGTGGTGTAGCGCACTTCGTAACCGAGCGGATTGGACAATGCGACCTGCACCTTGCCGTCGCGGCCGCTGCCGGCGGTGGCGATGTCGACCTGGAAAGGCGTCTGCGCATAGGCGATGCCCAGTGCGCGATAGCGTTGCAGCTGCACCGGCAGCCGCTTGAGGAAACCGTCCCAGTCCTTGCGCTCGGCCGGCGACCAGGCGCTTTCCGCCAATGCGGCGATGCGCGGGAAGATCGCGTGCTGCACGCGTTCGAAACCGCGCATGTGCTCGGTCCAAGTATTGGCCTGCACGCCGAGTACGTGCTTCTGCTGCGTGGCATCCAGTCCGGCTGGCATCGGCTCGTAGGCGTAGACCTCCTGCAGCGTCACCGTGGCCGGACGCCCTGGCGGTTCGTTCGGCGAGTCGGTCTGCAGGTAATCCAGGTACAGGTCCGACACCGGCGACATCACCACGTCATGGCCCTGCTTCGCCGCGGCGATGCCGCCTTCGGTGCCGCGCCAAGACATCACCGCTGCTTCCGGCGGCAGGCCGCCGGCCAGGATCTCGTCCCAGCCGATCATCAGGCGATCCTTCGCGACCAGGTGTTTTTCCAGGCGCTTGAGCAGATGGCTCTGCATCTCCTCCTCGGTCCTGATGCCGAGTTCGCGCATGCGCGCCTGCACGCGCGGCGAAGCCTTCCACTGGTCCTTGACCGCCTCGTCGCCGCCGAGATGGATGTACTTGCCGGGGAACAGCGTGATGACTTCGTCGAGCACGTTCTCGAGGAACCGGAACGTGCTTTCCTCGACATTGAACAGGTAGGTGTTGACGCCCCATTCGTTGAGCGGCACCGGCTTGTCGCCGAGCACGCCGAGTTCCGGATAGGCGGCGATCGCGGCCTGGGCGTGGCCCGGCATGTCGATTTCCGGGACGATGGTGATGTGCAGCGCCGCGGCATGGGCGACCACGTCGCGGATCTGTTCCTGCGTGTAGAAGCCGCAATACGGACGCGGCTGGCCGCTTTTCGGATCGATGCCGCCATCGCCAGCGGGCACGCGGCAGCCGCCGACCTCGGTCAGTTTCGGGTACTGCTTGATCTCGATGCGCCAGCCCTGGTCGTCGGTGAGATGCCAGTGGAAGGTGTTGAGCTTGTGCAGCGCCATCTGGTCGAGCACGCGCTTGATCTCGTCCACCGACTGGAAGTGGCGCGCGGAATCCAGCATCAGGCCGCGCCAGCCGAAACGCGGCGTGTCGTCGATGCGTAGCGCCGGCACGCGTAGCGGGGCGTCGCCGGCGCCGGAAGTGAGCAGTTGCCACAGCGTAACCGCGCCGTAGTACAGGCCGCGCCCGTCGCTGGCACTGACGCGGATGCGCTGTGGACTGACATCGAGCGAGTAGGCTTCCGGTGCCGCCGCCGGCAGCGTGTCGTCGATGGCGAACACGATGCCGCCGGCATCGGTCGCGGCATCGTCGAGTTTCAGTTGCAGTTGCGGTGTTTTTGCCGCCAGCGCGATGAATTGCCGCGCGACCGTTTCGGCTTCCGAGCCGCGGGCGTGCACGGGCGTGTCGGCGCTCACCATGAAGCCGCCTTCGGCGGGCATCATCGCGGCAGGCTGCGGGATCAGGGCGGGCGCGATGATCGCGTCGCCGGATGCAGCGGTGGTTTCAGTGGCCGCCGGCGCACCGGTCTTGCCGCAGGCGGCGAGCAGCATCGCCATCGCCAGGACGATTCCCGGCATCAGCCGGTTTGGAGCGGAATGGATCATGGCGCGTACCTCAGGTCGATTCGGAACAAGCATCCCAAAAAAAGCGGGCCCGGACAGATCCGGGCCCGCAAGGAACTACACCAGGGGTGCCATCGGCACGATCCTCAGAACTGGAAGCGGATCGTGGCCATGTAGCGGCGGCCGGTGCGGTACACGCCACGCGGCAGCGCACGGGTATCGGCATAGCTGTAGTACTCGGAGTCCAGCAGGTTCATGGCATCGAACGACAATCCCCATGTGTCGTTGAACTTGTAGCCGATCGAGCCGTCCAGCGAGGAGTACTTGTCGGTATACAGCCGGTCGCCGCGGTCGATGTTGGTGAAGTAGTCCGAACGCCAGCCGTAGTTCAGGCGCACGTTCCACTTGTCGTCTTCCCAGAACGGGCTGAAGTTGACCTGGTGCTCGGAGTTGTACGGCAGGCGGTCGCCAGTGTTGGCCTCGCCATCGGAGTAGGTGTAGTTGGTGACCAGACCGAAGCCCAGCGCGAAGTTCTGCTGGTAGGCGACGGTGAAGCCCTGCACCTTGGCCGTGCCGGCGTTGTCCGGACGCGCGACCTGGTAGATCGTCTCCATGCCACGCGACTGGTTGAAGTGCGTTTCCGGCCGCGTGGTGGACAGGATGTAGTTGGAGATGTCCTTGTAGAACACCGAACCGGCCAGGATCGAGTCGGGCGAGAAATACCACTCGGCCGAGAAGTCCAGGTTGGTAGAGCGGTAGGGCTCGATATCCGGATTGCCGCCGCCGCCGGTCAGGGTCTGGTCACCCAGCCACAGGTACGGCGACATGTCGGCGTAGTTCGGCCGCGCCATCACCTTGGCCGCCGAGAAGCGCAGCACCAGGTCGTCGGTGGCGTCGAACGCCACGTTCACGCTCGGCAGGATGTCGTCGTAGGAGCGGTTCTCGCGCACCGGCGCATAGCCGGTCGCCGCACACGGATTCTCGCCGGTGACGCAGGCGAAGCTGTCCACCTGCGAGGCGGTTTCCACATAACGCACGCCGAAATTGCCGCGCCAGCGGTCGGTGCGGAAGTCGGCCTGCGCGTAGTAGGCATCGATCTGCTCGCCGACGGTGAAGGTGTTGGCGACGAAGCTCGGATCGTTGAACGTGCCCGGCGTGGGCATGGTCTGCCATGGCGCCAGCCAGGTGCCGCCGAGGATCCAGTCGGCCATGGCCTTGGCGTCGATCTTGAAGCGGTTGCGCATCTGTTCGTTCGCGCCGAAGAAGCCGGACAGGTAGTTGTCCGGCACCTGCGAGGGATTGAACATGTCGGCGGTGGCATCGCCGTAGCCGGCCACTGCGGCCAGCGACACGCCGGACATCGACTGCGAGGTTTCGTGGTCGCGGTACTTGTAGCCGAACCGGACCTGGTGGATCGGCGAGTCGAAGTTGAGGCCGAAGTCGATCTGCGCGTACTGCTCCTCGTCGGTGGTCGGCTTGGACACGACGTTGCCGCCCCAGCCGGTATTCCACGTTTCTGGACTGCTCGGATCCGAACCCCAGCCGCCGTCGACGCGGAACGCGCCCGGGTTGTTGAGCACGTTGCCGTTGTCGTAGCTGATGATGCCCGGGTTGAGCGTGGCGCCGCGGATGTCGTACTGGTAGTCGGACCAGTTGAGGAACTCGCCATACAGCTGGCGGCTGGTGCCGCCGCTGGCTTCGGTGGTGCCCAGCTGCGCCGAGACGAACCACTTGTCGGTGGTCCAGGTGCCCTTGAGGTCGTAGGAGTTGGTATCGACCTCGGCCTCGCGCTGCTGCACGTCGAACACGCTCAGTGCATTGGTGAAGTGCGCGCGGTTGATGACGCCGTTCTCGATCCCGACGTCGTCCATCTTCATCAGGCCGTTCCACGGGTTGCCCATGAACGCGAACAGCGACTGGTTGGTGTTGTCGTAGGTGGCGTCGACGTGCAGCGCGTTGAACACCAGCTCCAGGTTGTCGTTGGGCATGAACTGCATGGTCAGGTCGTAGCTCTGACGCTCGCGCTCCTGCTCGAAGTACGAAGTGCTCCACGAATTGGGACCGCGCGCGTCGAGGTTGGCGTTGAGCGTGTCGGCGCAGGCGCCGGTGCACGATGCCGGCAGGGTCGGTTGCGAGCCATCCGGATTCGGCGGCTGCGACCAGTCCGGCGGCAGATTGTTGACCGAGCCGCCGCCACCGGCGCCATCACGATAGTCGCGTGCGCTGACCGAACCGTAGGCTTCCAGGCCGTCGCGACGGATGTGCTCGGTCATCGACTGCGCCGAGATCGCGATGCCGAAGGTCTGCGCCTTGTTCTTCCAGCTGTACATCAGCGACAGGTCCGGATCGCCATCGCCGGGACGGTCGTTGTACAGATAACCGGCCGCGCCGGTGATCTGGTTGGATTCCATTTCCAGCGGCTTGCGCGTGCTGACGATCACGGTGCCGCCGATGCTGCCTTCGTCGATGCGTGCTTCAGGCGACTTGAACACTTCCACCTTGCCGACGATCTGCGGTGGCAGCAGCGTGTAATTGAAGGTGCGGCCGGGCTGGTCGATGATGAACCAGTCCGCGGAGGCCACGGTCTGGCCGTTGAGCAGGGTGCGGTTGAGCGCCGGATCGGTGCCCAGGATGCTGACCTTCTCGCCCTGTCCGAACAGGCGGTCGACGGTGACGCCGGGAATGATGGTCATCGCCTCGGCGACGTTGGTGCTCGGGAACTTGCCCACGTCTTCGGCGGTGATCACGTCGACGATGGCGTTGGCCTCGCGCTTGCTCTCCAGCGATTGCTGCAGGCTGCCGCGGATGCCGGTCACCACCACGGTCTGGATTTCGGTGACTTCGTCCTGCTTGGCCTCGGTCGTGGTGCCGGCTTCCTGCGCCTGGATCTGCGCCGCGAAGCCCAGGCCGGCCACGATCGCGGCCGACAGGATCGTTCTTCTACATTTCATGCGGTTTTCCCCTAGTTTTCGGTAAGTTGCAGCAACACATCGCCGCCGCGCCCATGCTTTGTTTTTATCGCCGCGCGGATGGACGCGGCCATTCCCACCCCATGCAACAGACCCGCACCTGCATTTTCTTTCTTGAACAACTTCCCCGGGTTGCCATGCGTGCGGATCGATCGCTTCCGCACGCATGGCGACGGCGATCCGGTTTCCCGGATCGACGGACGGTGATCAGAACCTCAGCTGCAGCGAAACCTGGTAACGGCGACCGGTGCTGTAGCGGTTGGCCGGCTGGAACTTTTCCTCGAAGTACTGGAAATACTCCTCGTCGAGCAGGTTCTGCGCGTCGAAGTTCAGCTGCACCTGTTCGCTGAACTTCCAGCCCAGGCTCGCGCCGAGATCGGCGTACTCATCCACGCTCACCGGCGGCGCACCGGCGACGAAGCCGCCGGCCAGGTACTCGCTGCGCCAGCCATAGGTGACGCGGGCGCTGAACGGCCCCTTCTCGTAGTACGGGCTCAGGTTGTACTGGTTGCGCGACTGGTAGGGCAGATCGTTGCCGGCCGCCGTTTCGCCATCGGCGAAGGTGTAGTTGGCGGTGATGCCGAAGCCGGTGTCGGCGAACGGCTGCTGGTAGCTCAGGTTGACGCCCTTGATCTTGCCGTTGCCGGCGTTGCGCGGACGCGTTATTGCGTAATTGCAGAAACCGTCTGCCGTGCACAGGCCCTGGGCGACGAATTCCTCGAACAGTTCCGGATCCGGATCGTCGCTGAGCGAGTTGAACTGGCGCTCGATGCCGGCGTCGGTCTCGATGAAATTGTCGATGTCCTTGTAGAACAGCGAGGCCGCCAGCAGTGCCTCGTCGGCGAAGTACCATTCGGCCGACAGGTTGTAGTTGGCCGACTCGTAGGCGCCCAGGTCCGGGTTGCCGCCGCTGCCGAGCAGGGTGGTGTCGTTGAGGAAGGTGGTCGGCGCCATCTGGTTGTACGGCGCCCAGGCCACGACCTTGGCGGCGGCGAAGCGCAGCAGGAAGTCGTCGGTCACGTAGAACGCGGCATTCAGCGATGGCAGCACGTAGCTGTTGTCGTTCTGGTGGCTGACCCGCCATTGCGGCTGCACCGGCAGGCTCGGCGCATCGCCGCCGAGGTTGAAGCCGGTGCTTTCGATCTCGGCGCGGACGTAGCGCAGGCCGACGTTGCCGCGCCAGCGGTCGCTGCTGAAGTTCAGTTGCGTGTAAGCCGACGAGTTGGTCTGCGTGAAATCGAAGGTGCCGTTGAAGAAGGTGCCCGCATCCGGATTGGCGAAGTTGGGCGGGCCGTTGTTGACCCAGTTGATCACGTTGTCGCGCCCGACCTGGACCGGCCGGCCGTGGCTGGGCCCGAAGCCGGTGTGGTCGACGAATCCGAGCGTGCCGACCTGCGACAGGTCGCCGACCGGCGGGATGCCGTAGACGTTGCTGAGCAGGTTCTCGTTGTGTTCGTGGCGACGCACGCCGAACAGCAGCTGGTTGAAGACGCTGTCGAAATCGATGCTGAAATCGAGCTGGCCGTAGGTGTCCTCGGTCTCGGTGTTGACGATGCCGTGGTTGCCCATGAAGCCTTCGGCGCGCCAGTTGGCCGGATTGCCTGCGGCTACGGGATCGTCGTAGCGGATGCCGTTGTTGATGTCCCAGCTGAAGCCGCCGGTGAACACCGGTTCGATGAACCACTGCTTGAGGTCGTTGTCGGACTTGCTCTGTCCGATCTGGCCGGACAGCTTCCAGCCGTCGCCGTAGTACGCGCCCTGCAGGTCGAGGCCCTTGGTGACCGGTTCCGAGGCGCGGACGTTGTTGTCGTAGAACACCAGGCTGTCCGGCCCGCTGTGGCCACCGGTGACGATGCCGTTGCCGCCGGGCGTCAGCTGGTCGACCGATTCGGGACGCGTGGTCAGGAAGTTGTAGGTCGACTGGTTGTAGTTGGCGAAGTCTTCCTTGATGTACAGCGCGTTGAGGTTGAATTCCCAGGCGTCGCTGGGCCGGAACTGCAAGGTGGCGGTGATGCTGTCGCGCTTGCGCGTCTGCTGGAACCAGGCGGCGTTGACGAAGTTCGGCACCTGCGCGTTGGGATCGACGCCGGCCGCGTTCGGGAACATCGATGCCGGCACGTAGCCGAAGATCTCCACACCCTGGCGATCGACCTGTTCCTCATAGTGTTGTGCAGCCACCACGAAGCCGAAGGTCTCTTCCGGGTTCTTCCAGCTGTACAGCGCCGAGACGCTCGGCTTCACCTTGCCGGCCTGGTCGTTGTAGTTGAAGCCCAGCGTGCCGGTGATGCTGTTGGCGTCCAGGTCCAGCGGCTTGCGCGTGTGCATGAACACCGTGCCGCCCAGGCTGCCTTCAGGCAGCCGCGCTTCCGATGACTTGTAGACCTCCAGCCGACCGATGATCTCGGCGGCGATCTGGGTCTGGTCGAAACCGCGGTTGGGCTGCTCGCCGAACAGCCAGATCGACTGCGCCACCGGGTGGCCGTCGAGGAAGGTGAGGTTGAGGCTGGGATCGGTGCCGTCGATGCTGACGCGTTCGCCCTGGCCGAAGCGGCGGTCGATGGTCACGCCCGGGATCTGCGTCATCGCCTCGGCGACATTGGTGTTGGGGAACTCGCCGAGATCCTCGGCGCTGAGCGCTTCGACCACGGCATTGGCATCGCGCTTGGTCTGCAGCGCCTGCTGCAGGCTGGCGCGTATGCCGGTGACGGTGATCGTCTCCAGTTCGGTAGTCGGCTGTTGTTGCGGCGCGGTTTCCTGCGCGGTGCTGTCCTGTGCAGGGGTGTCCTGCGCGTGGGCGTGCGTAGCGAAACCCAGGCAGGTGACTATTGCTGCCGAAAGTACGGATCTGCGGTACTTCATGGTGCTTCTCCCATCACTGATTGAGTTACGGCCGCCGATCCGAACCGGACCGCCGCCATGCCGAGTGCCTGCTTGCGTCGCAACGCGCCACTCCCCCAATGACGTGCCTCTTTCCCTGCGCCAACACCGGCGCCCTGGTGTTCATGTCCTTTCACCGCGCTGGCCCAGATACCAGCTGGCTGCCCCGATCACCCCCAGTTGCCCGTGCTCCACCAGCTTCACGGGAATACGTTCCAGCGCCTCGCGCATCGGACCCTTGTTGAGGAACCGTTCGACGAAGCTGCTCTGCATCAGGAATTCGCGGATCTGCGGCAGGATGCCGCCGGCCAGATAGATACCGCCCTGCACGCCATACAGCAGCGCCAGGTCGCCGACCACACTGCCGAGCAGGCCGCAGAACACGTCCAGGCTTTCGCGCGCCAGCGGATCCTGTCCGGCCAGCGCGGCTGCGGTGATCTCGCCGGGCGTGGCGTAATTCGATGCGCTGCCGTGCAGCGCGCACAGCGCGACATGAAGATTCTTCAAGCCCGGCCCCGACAGGGCATGTTCGATCGGCACGTGGCTGCGTTGCCGCAGCATCTGCTTGAGCAGCGCCATTTCCAGATCGTTGCCGGTGGTCAGCGCCGCCTGCCCGGCTTCGGTGGCCAGCACCACGGCGCGCGCGCCGACTGGAATCCAGACCGCGGCGCCGAGGCCGGTGCCGGGGCCGACCACCAGCGTGGGTCCACGCGGTGCGACCTGCGGGCCGGTGAGGCGCAGCACTTCGCTGGCATCGACATAGGCGGCGGCGTGGGCGACAGCTTCGAAATCGTTGACGAAGCGGAACTGGCGCAGGCCCAGGCGCGCGCGGATCTCATGCAACGACACCCGCCACGGCAGGTTGGCGGTGATCAGCGAACCGTCCTCGCGCGGATATCCGGCACTGGCGATCGCGCCTTCCTCGACCGAGGTGCCGTCCAGTCCGGCGATGAAATCCTCGAGGATCTCGGCCAGCCCGGGGTAGTTCGCGCAGGCGTATTTGCGGTAGTTGAGCACGTTGACCGGATGCGCCGGGTCGCCGCTGGCGCGTACCAGGCCGATGCGCACATGCGTGCCGCCGACGTCGGCGGCGATGAACGGCGCGCCCGGCCTTGTGGCATCCGACGGCAATGGACTGGCGATGGCGACCACAGGGACTCCCGGTGAGCACGTCGCGGCAAAACAACCGGTACGGGCTTTCGGGGCGAGTCTGGAAGCGCTTTGACAACGATGTCAACAGATTGTCATGAAGCTCTGCCGCGACCCGTTCGATCCGTCGCAAATGCGACAACTTGAAAAGCCGTAATGATCGATTGATTGCAAAAATGTGCATATTCATGCGCTTTTTGCCCAAAATTCCGGTGGCGCGGGGCGCATTCCGTGTTGCATCGCAGCAGTCCAGCGGCGCAAATACGGCGCTGGACCATGTCGTTGGTCGTGGCCCGGAACGAAAAAATGTGACAACGTTGTTCCCAGTCCAGCCCGGCTCATGGGGAGCCCGTGCCGGAACCTGCCTGCTCCAGGAGTCCCGTCCATGTCCGTAGCCGCGTCCGCATCGCAACCCACGCGCCAGATCACGTCCATCGCCATCATCGGCGCGCTGTTCTTCGTGTTCGGATTCGTCACCTGGCTCAACGGGCCGCTGATCACCTTCGTCAAATACCGTTTCACGCTCAGCGACATCGGCGCGTTCCTGGTGCTGACGGTGTTCTACCTGTCCTACTTCTTCCTGGCGCTGCCGTCGGCCAGCCTGCTCAAGCGCACCGGCATGAAGAAGGGCATGGCGCTGGGATTGCTGGTGATGGCGGTGGGCGCGTTCGCGTTCGGCGAATTCGTGCTGCGCGGTTCCTACCCGGGCGCGCTGGCCGGTCTGTTCACCATCGGCGCGGGACTGGCGCTGCTGCAGACCGCCGCCAATCCCTACATCAGCATCGTCGGCCCGATCGAAGGCGCGGCGCAGCGCATCGCGGTGATGGGCATCTGCAACAAGACCGCCGGCGCGCTCGCGCCCTATGCTTTCGCCGTGATCGTCCTGGCCGGCATCGACAAGTTCGACGCGCAACTGGCGGCGGCGACACCGGTCGCGCGCGAAGCGCTGTTGAACGATTTCGCCGCCAAGGTGCATGGCCCCTACCTGGTGATGGCGGGCATCCTGGTAGTGCTGGCGATCGCGCTGATGCGTTCGCCGCTGCCCGACATCCGCCCCGAGGAAGCCAACGCCGCGCCGGTCACGTCCGGCGCCAGCCAGCGCAACAGCCTGATGCAGTTCCCGCATGTGTGGCTCGGCGCGCTGTGCATCTTCGTCTACGTCGGCGTCGAAGTGATGGCGGGCGATGCCATCGGCACCTATGGCAGCGCATTGGGTCTGCCGCCGGGCGACACCCGCTTCTTCACCATGTTCACGCTGATCGCGATGCTGGTCGGTTACCTCGCCGGCCTGGTGCTCATTCCGCGCTTCGTCTCGCAGGAACGCTACCTCGGGTTCTCGGCGATGCTCGGCGTGCTGTTGACCTTCGGCGCGTTCATGACCAGCGGCTACGTGTCGGTCGGATTCGTGGCTGCGCTGGGTTTCGCCAATGCGATGATGTGGCCGGCGATCTTCCCGCTGGCGATCGAAGGCCTCGGCCGCCTCACCGAACGCGGCTCTGCGCTGCTGATCATGGGCATCGCCGGCGGCGCGATCATCCCGCAGCTGTTCGCGCTGCTGAAGCAGCACATCCACTTCCAGCTGGTGTTCCTGCTGCTGATGGTGCCGTGCTACCTGTACATCCTCTACTACGGGATGCGCGGCCACCGCGTCGGCATGCCGGCCTCGAAGTGATCAACGCCGTCGTGAAGCGCATGGCACCGACCACTTCCCACGCAGGCGGACACTGACGTGCGCAGACCAACCATCAAGGACGTCGCCGAGCGGGCCAAGGTCTCGCTCAAGACGGTGTCGCGGGTGATCAACAACGAGCCGTCGGTGATGCAGGGCACGCGCGCGCGCGTGCTGCATGCGATCAGCGAACTCGACTACGAACCCGATCCGTCGGCGCGCAACCTGCGCAGCGCGACGCCGTTCGTGATCGGCCTGGTCTACGACAACCCCAATCCGTACCACATCATCGGCGTGCAGAACGGCGTGCTGGCGGCGTGCCGGGAAACCGGTTTCGACCTGCAGATCCATCCCTGCGATTCCAGTTCGCCGCTGCTGGCCGACGAACTGGGCGAGTGGGCGCGGCGTTCGCGCCTGGCCGGACTTGTGCTGACTGCGCCGATGTCCGAGTCGCCTGAATTGATCGCCGCGCTCGCCGCACGCGGCGTCAAGCTGGTGCGCATCATCGCCGCGACCGAGGATCCGCGCGATGGCCATCCCTGCGTCTATGTCGACGACCACGATGCCGCCTACGAGATCACCGAGCATCTGATCCAGCTCGGTCACCAGCGCATCGGCTTCCTGTGGGGCGGGCTGGCGCACCGCTCCAGTACCGAGCGCTACCAGGGCTACGAGAAGGCGCTGAAGGACTACGGCATCACCCTGGACAAGCATCTGGTGGTGCAGGGCGACTACACTTTCGACGATGGTTTCCGCGGTGCGCGGCGGCTGCTGGCGCTGCGCGATCCGCCGACCGCGATCTTCGGCTCCAACGACGAGATCGCCGCAGGCGTGCTGGCGGCCGCCAAGTCCGCGGGTATGAACGTGCCCTACGATCTGTCGATCGCCGGCTTCGAGGACAGTCCGTTCTCAAAGCAGTCGTGGCCGGCGCTGACCACCGCCAAGCAGGCTACCGAAGACATCGCGCGGCATGCGGCGCGGCTGCTGATCAGCGGCCTGCGCCAGGATGCCTACGAGGACAACCCGATCGTCATGCACAACCAGGGCTTCGTGCCGCAGCTGGTGGTGCGCGGCTCGACCGCGCCAATGCGTCCGCGCGCATCCGGCAACGAGAATTGAGAACAGAGAAATGCCGCAACACGAGAGTCACGCATTGCCCGTCGCCAGCGACACCCTGATGTTCCGCGAAGCGGCGGAAACCGCCGACGTGGTCGCGCGCCAGTTCGAGCGCAACGCCGCAGTGGTGTCGCGGCTTGCGGATGAACTGCGCCGCCAGCCGCCGCCGTTCATCGCCACCTGCGCGCGCGGCAGTTCGGATCACGCCGCCACGTATGCGAAGTACGTGTTCGAGACGCAGCTCGGTTTCATCACCGCGTCGGTGTCGCCTTCGGTCGGCTCGGTCTATGAAGCGAAACAGCAGCTGCGCGGCGCGCTGTACCTGGTGATCTCGCAGTCGGGCAAGAGCCCCGACCTGCTGCGCAATGCCGAAGCCGCGCGCGCGGCAGGCGCGCGCGTGGTGGCGCTGGTGAATGCGGAGGACTCGCCGCTGGCGGCGCTGGCCGACACCGTGCTGCCGCTGCATGCCGGGCCCGAGCGGAGCGTGGCGGCGACCAAGAGTTACCTGGCGTCGCTGTCGGCGATCCTGCAGCTGGCGGCGCACTGGAAGAACGAAGCGCCGTTGCTGGACGCGCTGCCGCGTCTGCCCGATGCGCTGCGCACGGCGTGGCAGGCGGACTGGTCCGCGCTCGGCGATGGCCTGGTCGATGCGCGCAACCTGTTCGTGCTCGGTCGCGGACTCGGCCTGGCCGCCGCGCAGGAAGCCGCGCTCAAGTTCAAGGAAACCTGCGGCCTGCACGCCGAGGCCTACAGTTCGGCCGAAGTGAGGCACGGGCCGATGGCGCTGGTCGGGCCGGGCTTCCCGGTACTGGCGTTCGCGCAGCCGGACGAAACCGGTGCCGGCACGCGCGCGGCGGCCGAAGAGTTCCGCGCGCGCGGTGCGCAGGTCTGGATCGCAGACGCGAACGTCGAAGCTTCGGCAAGCTCGGCGCAGGTCCTGCCGCTGGCCGCGTCGCCGCATCCGGCCTGCGCGCCGTTGCTGACCATCCAGAGTTTCTATCGCGCCATCAACACACTGGCGCTGCGTCGCGGGCACAATCCGGACATGCCGCCGCATCTCAACAAGGTCACGGAGACGGTGTGATGGCGACTGCACTGATCAATGGCCGGGTACTGACCGGACAGGGTTTCCGCGACGACCTCGTCGTGCTGATCGATGGCGATCGCATCGTCGACCTGCTGCCGCGCGATGACCTGCGCATCGGCGAAGCCACGCCGCACGACCTGCGCGGTGCCTGGCTGCTGCCGGGGTTCATCGATGCCCAGGTCAATGGCGGCGGCGGCGTGCTGTTCAACAACACGCCGGATGTCGATGCGCTGCGCCGCATCGGCCAGGCGCATCGGCGTTTCGGCACCACCGGTTACCTGCCGACCCTGATCAGCGACGACCTGGCCGTGATGCGCAAGGCGATCGGCGCGACGCGCGAGGCGATCGAACAGGGCGTGCCGGGCGTGCTCGGCATCCATCTGGAAGGCCCCTACATCGCACCGGCGCGCAAGGGCACGCATGATCCGGCCAAGTTCCGCGCGCCCGATGCGCAGGAAATCGAACTGGCAACCTCACTCGACAACGGCTGCACGCTGATCACGCTGGCGCCGGAGCAGGTGCCGCTGGACGACATCCGCGCGCTGGTCGAACGCGGCGCGATCGTCGCTGCCGGCCACACCGCCGGCAGCTACGAACAGATCCGCGCCGGGCTCGACGCCGGCGTCAGCGGCTTCACCCATCTGTACAACGCGATGACGCCGCTGCAGGGACGCGAGCCCGGCGTGGTCGGCGCCGCGCTGGAAGATCGCAACAGCTGGTGCGGCGTGATCGTCGACGGCGTGCACGTGCACCCGGCCAGCCTGCGCGTGGCGCTGGCTGCCAAGCCGCGCGGCAAGGTGTTCCTGGTCACCGATGCGATGCCGCCGGTCGGCGCCGACGATCCCAGCTACGAGCTGTACGGCGAGATCATCACCGCGCGCGATGGCGTGGTGCGCAACGCCGCCGGCTCGCTCGCAGGTTCCGCGCTGGACATGGCCAGCGCCGTGCGCAACACGGTCGGCATGCTCGGCCTGCCGCTGGAGGAAGCCGCGCGCATGGCCTCGACCTATCCCGCCGAATTCCTCGGCCTGGGCGACAGTCACGGACGCATCGCCGCCGGCTATCACGCCGACTTCGTGGTGCTGGACGCAGCGCTGCAGGTCGTAGCGACGTGGATTGGCGGCCGTCCGGATTGATCGTCGCCTGGATTCGCATGGGTGATCCGCATGCGGTATCACGCAGGCACGAACGCTTCGCGATGAGGTAAACCGTGTCGTCGAAACCGCAGCGATTCACTTCCGTCGATGCCTTGCGCGGCCTCACCGTCGCGGCGATGCTGCTGGTCAACAATCCCGGCGATTGGGGCCACGTCTACGCGCCGCTGCTGCATGCGGACTGGCATGGCTGCACGCCGACGGATTTGATCTTTCCGTTCTTCCTGTTCGTGGTCGGCGTCTCGATCGCGCTGGGCATCGTGCCGCGCGTCGAAGCCGGCTCCGACCGATTGCTGCTGCAACGAACGGTATTGATCCGCGCCGCGCGCATCATCGGACTCGGCCTGCTGCTGCACCTGCTCGCCTGGTGGCTGCTCGACAGGGAACACTTCCGTCCCTGGGGCGTGCTGCAGCGTATCGGGTTGTGCTTTGCCATCGTCGGCGTGCTGGCGATCCACACGCGTGCGCGGGCGCAGTGGTGGATCCTGTCGACGCTGCTGCTGGGTTACTGGGCGTTGCTCGCCGCGGGCGGCAGTTACGCGCCGCTGGACAATATCGCCAGCCGCGTCGATACGGCACTGTTCGGCGTATTGCTGTACCAGTTCGATCCGGCCAGCGGCCGCGGCCACGATCCGGAAGGCCTGTTGAGCACCTTGCCCGCGATCGCGACCACCCTGTTCGGCCTGCGCGCGGGCGACTGGTTGCGCCATGATCGACTGCGCACGCTCTGCCTGACCGGCGCCGCATCGCTGCTGCTGGGAGGACTGTGGTCGTTGTCGCTGCCGCTCAACAAGAACCTGTGGACCTCGTCGTACGTATTGTGGACGGCGGGCTGGGCGATGCTGGCGCTGGCGATGGCGCATGTCTTAATCGACCGCCGCGGCTGGTCCGCGCTGGGTCGCAGCTTCGGCGTCAACGCGATCGTCGCCTATGCCGGTTCCGCGGCGATGGTGATCGTGTTCGCGGCACTCGGATGGTGGGAGCCGCTCTATCGCATCGGCTTCGCCGACTGGCTGACCCCGCGTTTCGGTCCCGCGCTGCCGTCGCTGCTGTTCGCGATGGCGTTCGTCGCGCTGTGGTGGCTGATCGTGCGCGCGATGGACCGGCGCGGCTGGCACATCAAGATCTGACTGGTTGACTGGCAATGGCTCCATGCCGAGGGCCATCGAATGCGCCGATTGGCCTCATTCGCAAGGCTTGACAGGGCTCGAACGTTGAATAACCATCGGGTTATGAATCCGTCCTCCGATCCCATCACGCCCGACCGCCTCGATGCGACCTTCGCCGCGCTGGCCGATCCGACCCGGCGCGCGATCCTGGCGCGTCTGGCTGCCGGCGAAGCTTCGGTGACCGAACTGGCCGAACCGTTCGCGATGAGCCAGCCGGCGATCTCCAAACACCTCAAGGTACTGGAGCGTGCCGGCCTGATCTCGAGCGGCAACGTGGCGCAACGTCGCCCGCGCAGGCTGGAGGCGCAACCGCTGGCCGAAGCCAACCAGTGGCTGGAGCGCTACCGGGAATTCTGGGAGTTGTCCTACCTGCGCCTGGATGGCGTGCTCGAGGAATTGAAGGCAGGCCAGCCGACACCCGCACGCAACAGGCGTCGACGCCCACCGGCTTGAGCCTTGTCGCCGTGGCGATACGACAGCCATGTCCATCAGCCAGCAAACTGCCAACGAGGGAGTGACGAGATGAGTTTCGCGGACACGTTCAAGGTATCGACGCCGACCGATCGCGAGATCCGGATCACCCGCGTCTTCGACGCGCCACGGGCGCTGGTGTTCGATGCGTTCACCAAGGCCGAGTTGCTCAAGCGCTGGATGTCAGGACCGCCGGGCTGGACGTTCGAGGTCTGCGAGATCGACCTGCGCGTTGGTGGCACCTACCGCTACGTCTGGCGTGGACCGGATGGCAGCGAGATGGGCATGGGTGGCGTGCATCGTGAGATCGTGGTGCCGGAACGCGTGGTCAACACGCAGCGTTTCGACCAGGACTGGACCGGCGGCGAAGCGGTCGGCACGCTGGTACTCACCGAAGTCGAAGGCAGGACGATCAGCACCAACACCGTGCTGTACGCGTCGAAGGAAGCGCGCGACGGTGCGTTGGCTTCCGGCATGGAACACGGGATGGCAATGGGTTACGACCGGCTCGAAACGCTGTTGCCGACACTGCAGGCGGAGGGCACGACATGAACACGCAGGCGACTTCGCAACAGGGCCGGGCGCGCCGGATCGGGCGCAGCGTCGGCGCCGTGCTCGCCGGGTTCCTCGCCGTGGTGGTGCTGTCGCTCGGCACCGACCAGTTGTTCCATGTACTGGGCGTCTATCCGGCCTGGGGCCAGCCGATGCACGAACCCGGCTTGAACCTGCTTGCACTGGGCTATCGCATCGTCTACACGGTCGTCGGCGGTTACATCACCGCGCGGCTGGCACCGCATTCTCCGATGACACATGTCTGGGTGCTGGCCTTCATCGGATTGCTGTTGGGCACGGCCGGTGCGATCGCCACGATTCCGATGGACATCGGACCGCGGTGGTATCCGATCGCGCTTGCCGCCACCGCGCTGCCATGCACATGGCTGGGCGGGAAGCTGTTTCGAGAACGCTCACCACGTCGATAGAAACATGCAGATGATCGACACGCCACGCATCACCCCAGCGGAACTCCCATCGGCCGCCGGTATCGGACGGCAGGTATCGAAGCGAGCCAAGCCATGAGGCGCGAGCAGATTCCTTCCTGCGGCGGACCTGCTGTGGATTCCCCCGTGGCAGCAAGGCAAAAAACAGGTCCCTCACTGCGTTCGTAATGACAGCTGGGGAGGGCACGATGCGAGGAGTTCGAACCGCCGTGAACAAAGTCGCCACACCTGCAGCACGCACGAGTCCCGGCGCAGCGACGCCGCAGGAACCCTTGAAAGCGTCATCGGCGCGCGCGGCGGGAATCAAACCAAAAGCTGCGGCGAAAGCCACGCCCAAGGCCAGGCAAGCAGCCGCCAAGACTGCCACGCGTTCTGCCGCCACGACCACGCCATCCACATCGACCGATGAGCAATTGCAGGCCACGCTGCAATGGCTGCGACAACACAGCAGCAAGGCCACACTGGCGGGCATGGCACGCTACGGGCTGCCCTCGGATCGTGCGCTGGGTGTGACCATGGCGCACATGCTGCAGTTGTCGAAACGGATCGGCCGCAATCGCGCGCTGGCCGCGGCGCTCTGGGATACCGGCGTGTACGAGGCGCGGATGGTCGCGGCGATGATCGACGACCCGGCGCAGGTCACGGCCGCACAGATGGATCGCTGGTGCAGGGACTTCGACAACTGGGGCATCTGCGACACGGTGTGCTTCAAGCTGTTCGACCGCGCGCCGCATGCCTGGGCGAAAGTCGTGCAGTGGAGCGGAAAGCGCGATGAATTCGGCAAGCGTGCTGCCTTTGCACTGCTGTGGGGACTGACCGTGCACGACAAGCAGGCGTCCGATGCAAGGTTCATCGAAGGCCTGCGCCTGATCGAACGCGCCGCCACCGACGAGCGCCACTTCGTCATGAAGGCGGTGAACATGGCGCTGCGCGCGACCGGCAAGCGCAATCGTGCATTGAACACTGCCGCGGTGGGCGTGGCGCGCCGACTGGCCGGGTCGTCTTCGGCAGCGGCGCAATGGATCGGCAAGGACGCGCTGCGCGAACTGTCCAGCCCTGCACTGCAGCGTCGCCTCAAGGCGTGATCACGGAATACGCGGCAACGGTTACTGCGGCAGCGCGTACGCGATCACGTAATCGCCGATCGGCGTTTCCATGAAGTGGTGGCCGCCGGCCATGATGACCAGATACTCGCGGCCGTCGATCGCGTAGACCATCGGGTTGGCCTGGCCGCCGGCCGGCAGCACGTCCTGCCAGAGGGTTTCGCCGGTGTCGATGTCGATGGCACGGATCAGGTTGTCGGTGGCCGCGGCGATGAACACCAGGCCGCCGGCGGTGACGGCCGAGCCGCCATTGTTCGGCGTGCCGATGTGGATCGGCAGGTGCGAGGCAATGCCCATCGGACCGTTGGCGCGCGCCGTGCCGAAGGGACGATCCCATAGCGTCTGGCCCGTGCGCAGATCGATCGCGCGGATGCCGCCGTACGGCGGCTGCTTGCACAGCAGTCCGGTGAAGGGCTGGCGCCAGCCGGCATTGACGTCGATGGCGTACGGCGTGCCGACCTGCGGATCGCCGGCGCCTTCGGCACCGCCGATGTCGCCGCGCACCTCGTCGCGCGGCGCCCAGCCGAGCCGGTCGGCTTCCGCGCGCGGCACCAGGCGGTTATGGTTGGGCATGTCGTTGTAGTTGGCGACGATGATCCCGCGGCGCGGATCGACCGCGATGCCGCCCCAGTCGGAACCGCCGTTGTAGCCGGGATACTCGATCGAATGCGTGTCCGAGGTCGGCGGCGTGTAGAAACCTTGGTAACTGGCGCGGCGGAACTGGATGCGACAGATCATCTGGTCGACCGGCGAGATGCCCCACATGTCGCGCTCGGTCAGGTCCGGCTTGCGCAGCGTGTGGTAGCTCGAAAACGGTTGCGTCGGCGAACGCTGTTCCGGCTCGACGCCGCCCTGCGGTACCGGTCGTTCCTCGACCGGCGTCAGCGACTTGCCGCTGCGGCGATCGAGCACGTACATGTCGCCCTGTTTGCTCGGCAGGACCAGCGCCGGTACCGCGCCACCGGCGGTGGGAAAATCGACCAGCGTCGCCTGCGAGCCGAGGTCGTAATCCCAGACATCCTTGTGCACGCTCTGGAAGTGCCAGGCTGGCTTGCCGGTGGTCACGTCGAGCGCGACCAGCGACGTCGAGTACCTGTTTTCCGGCGCGGTGCGCGAACCGCTCCAGTAATCGGCGGCGGAATTGCCCATCGGCAGATAGACCAGGCCGAGCTGTTCATCGCCGGTGGCCGTGGTCCACATGTTCGGCGTGCCGCGGGTATAGGTCTGGCCCGGCGGCGGCAGGCCGGTGGTTTCCGGGCGCGCCATGTCCCAGGCCCAACGCAGTTCGCCGGTGACCGCATCGAATCCCTTGATCACGCCGGAAGGCGCATCGCGACGCTGGCCGTCGAGCACCTGGTGGCCGGTGACGATCACGTCACGCACGATCGTCGGTGCCGAAGTGATCGACACCATGCCCGGCGGCGTGCTGCCCATGCCGACCTTGATGTCGATCGCGCCGTTGTTGCCGAAGCCGGCGCAGGGCTGGCCGGTACGCGCATCGACCGCGATCAGGCGGCCATCGAGCGTGCCTTCGATGATCCGTGTCGGGCAGCCCTGCGCGGCGATCGCGGCAGCATTGGCCGGCAGGGCGGCGTCGCTGTCGGCGGCGGCGTTCGCGGTCGCCGCCACGGCATCCGCCGGCAACGCGTAATAGGCCACACCACGACAGGCTGCGGTGTAGGGAATCGCCGAGTCGGGCACCTTCGGATCGTAGCGCCAGCGCTGCTTGCCGTTGCGTGCATCCAGCGCGATCAACCGGTTGCGTGCCGTGCACAGGTAGAGCGTGTCACCGACCTTCAGTGGCGTCGTCTCCGCGCCCCAGCGGTGTTCCGGCAGGTCGCCGGTGCGGAACGTCCAGGCGCGTTGCAGTTGCTTCACGTTGTCGCGATCGATCTGCGCCAGCGGCGAATAGCGCATCGCAGCATTGCTGCGTCCATACGCGGCCCAGTCGTCGTCCGCGGGCGCATCCTTGGCCTGGACGAACGTGCCTGCAGCGGTTTTTGGCGCGACAGTGCCTGCCGTGGCCTGCGGCGCAGAGGATTTCCCGCGGGTGACGCCGTAGGGGACGAAGGCCAGCGCGAACGCCGCGATGAAGACCACGCCCAGCGCGGCTGCGACGACGCGCGACACGCGCCGCGAAGGGCCGCCCGACAGGCGCGGCAGCAGCAAGGCGAGCACGATGCCGAGCGCGACGATCAATCCGAACCGCGGCACCCAGCGCCAGTAATCCAGTCCCGATTCCCACGCCGTCCACAGCAACGTGCCGACGAACACCGCCGCGAACCACCACGCGCCGGACATGCGGTCGCGCGCCAGTTGCACCCCGGCGACCAGCAGGCCGATGCCCGCCGGCAGGTAATACCAGGAGCCACCGAGGATCAGCAACCACGCGCCGCCGACTGCCAGCGCCAGGCCCAGCAACGCCGTCACGATGCCAAGCAGGATCAGCGGCCAGCGACTCGGGCGACGCGCGGGCGTGCTGGACATGCGATACCTCCATGCAGACTGGCCACGCCGTACCGGCAATGGCGATCGCATCCGGATCGGAGTCTGCAAGCCTCGTCGAAAAGGCAACGTGAGGAATCGCCGTCCGGCACGGCCGCATGGCCTCTCAGTTCAGCGGTTCCCAGGTCAGCGCCTTGCCGCTGCCGGTGCGAGCCACCTTGATCCGCGCAGCGCTCGCCGCACAGGCTTCAGCGGCGGCGGTCATCAGCTTGCTGCGCAGACCGACGGTCTGGGTGGGATCGTTGATGGCCAGCACGCGTTCGACATCCTTCAGGCTCGGTTCCCTGGGATCGAGGCAATCCACGGTCAGCGATTCCTCGGTTTCGGCGCGTACCTCGACGGCGGGAAGGGCCTGCTGCGCGATCACCGCAGTGCTGGCCAGCAGGAGCGGAAGCGCGACGGACATTCGGTACTTCATGGTGCGACTCCTCAGCGGTTGTCATGGAGGAAACGGCTGCATGCGTCCATGCCGCGATGACGGCCACCCCTGTCCAACCCTGTGTGCCTGCTTGAACGCTGCCGTCCGCGCGGACGTTTTCTTGTCCGTGTACTGGCATGATTCTTGTGCTTCCGTCGAACGTCGGCGGAGGCCTGCGGATGGCGCAGCCGAGCCTATATAGCTACCGCGGATGTTGCCGCGTCGTGATGCCGCGTGTCGCCTGGACTTCCGCCGCCGGTGCCTGAAAGACAGGACTCTCGCTGATGCCCAGGGAGATGCGAAACAGCCTGGATCAGGCTTCGAACGATGGAGTCAACGCGCAGACGATGCGGCGCGTGCCTGCCGGATGGCCACGATGCGTGCCTTGCGCAATGCCTCGCCCAATGCCGGGCCCTGCAGTCCCTCGCGTGCGACGTCCGCAGCGCGCACGGCCAATGCGGCGGCATGCAGTCGCTGCAGTTCGCGGCCCGGCGGGTAATCGTCGTCGCCAGCACCGCCGCGGCCGCGCTTGTCGGCTTCGCAGACCAGGGCCAGCTGCGCGATGCGCTCCGGTTTGCGGAAAGCGTCGCAGCGCTCCAGCAGCTTGTGCACGGTGTCGTCGCGCAGCTCCGCCAGGCGATGCACGTTGAGGTGTTCTCGGCAGGCGGTCAGCGCCAGTTCGCGATACGCGGTCGGCACCTTCAGGCGCTCGCACAGCGCACGCAACGGAGCCAGGCCGCGTTGCTCGTGCATCAGGTGCTTCGGCAACTCGTCCACCGGCGTCAGGGCCTTGCCGAGGTCATGGGTCAACGCGGCGAATCCGATCAGGTCGTCGCCGGGCGCCAGTCGTGCGGCCATGTCGCAGACCATCTCCACGTGCACGCCGGTGTCGACTTCCGGATGGTATTCGGCGCGTTGCGGCACGCCGTAAAGCGCTTCCACTTCCGGCAGGATCGCCTGCAACGCGCCGCAGTCGTGCAGCGTGCTCAGGAACGCGGAGGGCCGTTTCGCCGCGAGCGCGCGCGACAGTTCCTGCCAGATCCGTTCCGGCACCAGCGCGTCGAGTTCGCCGGACGTCGTCATATCGCGCATCAGCGCCATCGTCTCCGGCGCGACGGTGAAACCGAGCGGTGCGAACCGGGCCATGAAGCGCGCCGCGCGCAGCACGCGCAGGGGATCCTCGACGAAGGCCGGCCCGACGTGACGCAGTACGCGCGCCTCGACGTCGCGGGCGCCGTCGAACGGGTCGACGAGTGTGCCGTCATCGTCCTCGGCAATCGCGTTGATGGTGAAGTCGCGCCTGCTCAGGTCTTCTTCGAGCGTGACCGAAGGATCGCTGTCGACGACGAAGCCGCGATGGCCGGGTGCCGATTTGCGCTCGGTGCGCGCCAGCGCGTATTCCTCGTTGCTGCGCGGATGCAGGAATACCGGGAAGTCGCGTCCGACCGGCCTGAAGCCGGCAGCGAGCATCGTCTCCGGGGTTTCGCCGACCACGACATGATCGCGATCACCGGGCTCGAGGCCGAGCAACCTGTCGCGGACCGCACCGCCGACGAGATAGGTCTTCATGGCACGGTCAGGATACGCGGGCGGGCGGGTTGCGGTGGAAAGCAGCGGGGGCGTCGCATCAGTTGCGCTCCACGGGCACGCTACATCTCGCCGAGGATGCGTGGCAGCAGTGGTGGCACTGGCGTCGGGGTGATGCCCAGTTTCGGCAGGCCGTTGTCGTCGCTGGTCGAATCCAGTTGCAGCGAACGCCAGTTGTCGCGGCTGATCGGCTTGCCGGGCAGGTGCTCGCCGACTTCGGCCTGCACCTGGCCCAGCGCGTCGGGCAGGGCGATCACGCCACGCGTCCAGCCTTTCGCCTGCGCGGTCATGCGCACGATGTCGGCCAGCGTGTAACGCTCCGGTCCGACCAGGTCGTAGCACTGACCGATGCTGGCCGGATTGCGTAGTGCGCGTGCGAAGGCTTCGCAGACATCGCCGATCCACACCGGCTGGAACAGCGCCCCGGCGCGCCCGATCGGCAGCATCGGCGTGAAGCGCAGCAGTCGGGCGAAACGGCAGAACAGTCCATCGCCCGGGCCGGCAATTACCGAAGGCCGGAACAGTGTCCAGTCCAGTCTGGATTCGCGTACCCGCGTTTCGGCATGGCCGCGCGCCTGCAGGTAATGACTGTCGCCGCCGCCGGCGTGCAGCGCACTCATCTGCAGCAGGCGCGCCACGCCCGTTTCGCGCATGGCAGCGATCACCTGTTCGGTCAGTTCGACGAACACGCGGTCGAAGCCGCTGCCGTCGTCGCCCTGTTCGTTGAGGATGCCGGCCAGGTTGACCACGGCATCGCAGCCGCTGAATGCGGCGCGCAGGAACGCCGCGTCGTGGACGTCGCCGGTGATCCATTCGGCCCCGTCCCGCATTCGCAGTTGCGGCACGGCATCGGCATCGCCGCGACCGATGACGCGGATCCTGAAGTCGTCCTCGCGCAGCCGCGCCAGCAGGTGGCGGCCGACGAAACCGCTGCCTCCCAGGATTGCGATGCGTGGATTGTCCATCGCCGCGGCCCTAGCTCGAAGGCGCTTCCGGCGTCGGACAGGTGAAGGGCTTGCGCTTGCCCGAGTCGACTCCGCGGATGCGGTCGCTGAGCGGCAATGCGTCGCCATTCATGCGCCAGTCGTAGAGCACGCTGAAGGCCAGTACCCGAGCGACGTACTCGCGGGTTTCCTTGTAGCTGATCGTCTCGATCCAGAAATCCGGATCAAAGCCAGGCCGCTGCGACTGCCAGCGCGCGGTCGGCGTAGGGCCGGCGTTGTAGGCGGCGATCGCGACGTAGGGCTTTCCGTACTTGTCCTCCATCTGCCGCAGGTAAGCGGTGCCCAGCGCGATGTTGGTATCGGCGTCGTACAGGCTGTCGGCGCCGCCCCAGGGCAGTCCGATGCGGCGCGCGGTATCGGCGCCGGTGCCGGGCAGCAGCTGCATCAGGCCCATCGCGTTGGCAGGCGAGCGCGCATTCGGATTGAACACGCTTTCGGCGCGTATTTCCGCGGCCACCCACGCCGGGTCGAGGCCGTGCTTCGCGGCTTCGCGACGGATCGTCGCGTCGTGGTGCAGAGGAAAACGCAGCTGGTACAGGCGCAGTTCGTCGGGTTTGCTCTCGCCCTTGGCCTTGCCCAGTGCGAACACGGCACGGTCGAACCAGCCGTTGTCCTGCGCCACCGCGACCGCGGCGCGGCGCTGCCGGTCATCGAAGCGCGTCAGCGCGTCGTCCCATTCGCGTTGTGCCCATCCGGAGCGGCCGATGCGATACAGGGCCATGGCGCGGACGATGGCCGGATCGCGCGCGACGCCGGGCTTGGCCGAAGCATCGTCCGGCTGCCAAGGGCACAGCGCATACGGCAGGCCGATGCGATCGGCGGCCAGGAAGCCGTGGAAATCGGACTTGCGCGCCGCGGCGCGATACAGCGCCTGCGCGCCGGCCTTGTCACCGCCGAGCTCGGACAGCCGTGCCTCGAAATATTTCCAGCGCGAATTGTCGCGCTGCGCAGCGTCCATCCTGCGGATCGCGGCCAGCGCCGCCGGCCAGTCGCCGCGCGACATCGCCTCGCGCGCGCGCCATTCGTGCAGGCGCTCGTCGTAGGCCGAATCCGGCACCGCATCCAGGCGTCGCGCGGAATCCGGCTCGTACGAGGCCACCGTCCACAACGCAATCTGGTAAAGCACGCGCGCGCGCTCGGCCTGGTCGAGGCCGAGTGCGCTGGCGAATCGGGGTAACTGCATTTCGGCCGAAGCCGGATTCGATTTCGCCAGCTTGGCCAGGCCCTGCGACGCGACCATGCGGCTGCGCGGCGTCTTCGGCCAGTCGAGTGCGCGTTCGTGCACCTTTTCCATGAACGCGGCGTAGTCGTTTGCCAGCGTCGCTTCGTCGGCGGGCAGGCCGCGCGCCGCGGCGCGCATCACCGCCGGCTGCCATTCGGCGGCGGCCAGGTCGAAGCGTTCCCAGCGCAGTGCCGGCGACAGGCCGCCTTTCGCGGCCAGCGCCTCGAACACCGGCTCGCACGCGCCAGGCAATGATTTGCCGTTGCGCCAGATCGCCTGCGCGTCCCTGGTCCATTGCGCATCGCCGGCGCCGGTGGCCAGGCGTGCATTCAACTCCGCGCAACGCAGCGCGGTGTCCTTGATCGATGGCGACCACGCGGCGCGCAACGCGGACCAGTCCTTGCGGCGCGCGACCGCGGCCAGCCAGACCTCACGGAACGCGTCGGCCACGGCCTGGTCCTGGTAGCGCGACAGGAAAGCCTGCGCCTGTGCGGCCGGCAGCGTGTCGATATCGCGTCTCAGCGCGGCGTATTCGAGCCAGCCGTAAATGGGGTCGCGTTGCAGTTGCGCGGATTGCGAGGCGTCGAACTGGCCGCGCTCGGCGGCTTCGATCGCCGCGCGCATCCGTGCGTCGGAGGACTGCGCAGGGGCTGCGCCGGCGAAGGCCAATAGCATGGCTGCGAGTAGCATGCGGGGTTTGGGCATGTGCATCGGCGGACTATAGCCGATGGTCCGTGAACCGGATTTCGCGGTTTCGTGTCGGAATTCATCGGTCTACGAAGAGGTTTTGATGGTGATGGAAGGCTTCTGGATGTTTCCGCTGCTCGGCGCGATTGCCGGCGTGCTCGCCGGCCTGCTCGGCATCGGCGGCGGCCTGGTGCTGGTGGCGGCGCTGGTGTGGTTGCTGCCGCTACATGGCGTGCCGAAGGACGCGGCGATGCATGCGGCACTGGCCAGTTCGATGGCCAGCATCGTGCTGACTGCGGCATCGTCGGCGTATGCGCATCATCGCCGCGGCAGCGTGCTGTGGCCGACGGTGGCGTGGATGGTGCCGGGACTGCTGCTGGGCGGCTGGTTGGGCAGCCTGTTCGCAGTGCAACTGGATGATCGCGCGTTGCGCATTTTCGTGGCGGGATATTGCTATCTGGCCGCCGCGCAACTGGTCTGGGGTGGAACAAGGGCCAATACCGGTGGCGACGCGACGCCGCAGGGCTTGCCGATGAGCGCGGCCGGCGTCGGCATCGGCGCGGTATCGGCCGTGGTCGGCATCGGTGGCGGCAGCATGACCGTGCCGCTGCTGGTATGGCGCGGCGTGGTGCCGGTGCGCGCGGTGGGCACCTCGTCGGCCTGCGGCATCGCCATCGCCGTCGGCAGCGCGCTGGGTTACGCCCTGCACGCGCCGGCCGGCGCATTGCCGGCGCACGCCATCGGATACGTGTACCTGCCAGCGGCGATCGGCGTGGCGATCACGTCGGTGCTGGCCGCGCCATTCGGCACCAGACTGGCGCATGCGATCAGCGGCAAGGCATTGAAGCGAGTGTTCGCCGCATTCCTGGCACTGATGGGCAGCAGCGTACTGTTTGGCGGTTGAGGCCCGGCTTCTTACTGGCTGCCAGCCTCGCTCATCCTGAGCTTGTCGAAGGACGACGCAAGTTCCCGACCCTGCGGGTCGGCTTTGACCAGCCTGCGGCTGTTGTAAAGCGCTTCCGCCCGCTGCCGCGTGTGGGTCGCTTTCTTTGCTGGCCCAAAGAAAGTAACCAAAGAAAGGGCCCGAAGCCGGCTTGGCTGCGTTGCACTCGATGGATGCTGATTCGGGGCCGCTTTCGTCGTTGCCGTGATTCTTGTTATCGCCTGAAATTTGATTGCAGCGTTGGCCGCCCTCCAAACCCTGCCGATTGCGTTGGCTTTAGCTGCGGCCACTAGCTGTTGGCTGCTGGCACGAACTGTCAGCGATCCGAGCACTCCATAGACCCGGAAAACGGCGGCCATGGATGGCCGCCGTTTTCCGACCGAGCCAGGCATGGCGAGTCGGAAAATCGCGAGCCACTCCTCTTGCCGGATTGATTTGTCGGGGAAGGGCCTTCTCTTTGGTTACTTTCTCTTGGCCCCATCCAGAGAAAGTGACCCGCACGCGTAGCGGGCGGAAGCTTTTTGAGATCAGCGCAACGCCGCCTCCGGCACATCCAGTTCCAACGACAATGCCAGATGATCCGACAGCGCTGCCGGAAACGCGCGCATGCCGGCGAGCCCCAGCGTGTCGGTCACCAGGATATGGTCGATCGCCCGTTGCGGGCGCCAGCTCGGGAATGTCAGCACGCAGGAAGCCGGTGGCTGCAGGCGCGTGTGGCGATATAGCGCCTGCATTTCCGGGCGATCGGGCAGGCAGTTGAAATCGCCCATCAGCACCGCGTTCTCGTGTCCCGACAGCAGTTCGGCGATATAGGCCAGCTGCGCGCGGCGCGACTGCGTGCCCAGCGACAGGTGCGCCACCGCTACTGTCAGGCCCTGGTCGCCATTGCCGAAGCGCGCCATCAGCACGCCGCGCCCGGAAATGCGGCCGGGGAGGGCGTAGTCGGTGACCTCGATCGGCTCGAGCTTGCTCAGCAGGCCGTTGGCGCTGGAGGCGACGTTGCCGACGCGGCGATTGGGCTGGTGGCTCCAGTAATCGAAGCCGCCGCGCTCGGCCAGGTAGTGGGTCTGGTTGGTGAAACCGGAGCGCCAGCTGCCCGGATCGCTTTCCTGCAGGCCCACGATGTCGTGGTCGCCAGCCAGTTGCGCGATCGCATCGAGCGCACCGCGCTTGTTGCCGGCCGGCAGCACGTGCGACCAGCTGCGCATGGCGTAATCGCTGTAGCGGCGCGTGCTGGAGCCGGCCTGTATGTTGGCGCTGAGCAGGCGCAGCCGGCGTTTTTCGTCCTGGCGCTCGATCGGCATGGCGGTCGCGTGCGTGCTCAGCGGCGCGCGGCGCGCTCCTTCGCGATCAGCTGGTCGGCGATGCGCAGCATGTCGTCGAAACTGTTGCCGAGCACGCGATAACGTCCGTTGACGACCAGGGTCGGCGTGCCCTGCAGGTCACTGGCGATGGCGAACTCGCGCGCCTGCCGGACCCTGGCTTCGACCGCCGGCGCCTGCATCGCGGCCGCGAATGCCGCGGGGCTCACGCCATACCGCGCATAGAACGCAGCGACTTCGTCGGGCGTGGCATTGCGCGGCAGGGTGATGTCGCTGTTCACCGCCTTGAACATGGCCTCGTGGGTACGCGCCAGCAGGCCCTTGTCCTGCGCGGCGTAGAACGCGCGCGCGAACGGATCGTCGAGATCGAACGCCGCCGGCACGTAGGTGAAGCGCACGTCGGTGGGCAGCTTGCGCTTCCAGGTGTCCAGGATCGGCTGGAACGTGGCGCAGTGGTGGCAGCTGTAGGCAAAGATCTCGACCACCTCGACCTTGCCGTCGGCGGGCCCGAACGGCCGGCCGTCGGCGATCTCCTCGTAGTCGACGCCGGGTACCAGCGCGGCGGCGCTGGCCTGGGCGAATACCAGCGCCGGCAGCAGCAGTGCGGCCAGCAGCGACCACAGGGTGAAGCGTCTGATCATGGTGTCGGGGCTCCGTGCGATGCGAGGGAACGAGGCGATCGGCTCAGCCGGCATTGGCCGCGGCGGTCTCGCGCGCGATCAGTACGTCGGCGATGCGCAGCATGTCGGGGAAGGTCTTGCCCTTCACCCGGTATTTGCCGTTGACGATGATCGTCGGCGTGCCTTCCAGGCCGGAACGCACCGCCCACTGTTTGGCGCGGTTGAGCTTGGCGTCGACCGCAAAGCTTTCCAGGGTGCTGGCGAACTGTTTCGGATCGACGCCGTGCTTGCCGTAGAACGCGGCGATGTCGGCGACCGAATCCTGGCCGCGTTCGCCCTTCAGGGTCTGGTCGATGTGGATGGCCTTGAACAGGTCGTCGTGGGTGCGCTCGACCAGGCCCAGGGTCTCGGCGGCGTAATAGGCCTTGGCGTAGTTGGTCCACGGGCCGCCGAAGGCCGCCGGAACGTAGGTGAAGCGCACGTTGGCCGGCAGCTTCGTCTTCCAGCCGTTGACCAGCGGCTGGAACTGCGCGCAGGCCGGGCACACGTAACCGAACACTTCGACCACCTCGACCTTGCCGTCGAGCGGAAGGAACGGCTGGCCGTTGGGGATCTCGATGTAATCGACGCCGGCTACCAGGCTGTCGCCGGAAGCTGGCGGCGTGTTGGCGACCGGGGCAGCGTCGGGGGTGGCCGAGGCGGCTTCGACTGGTGCGGCATCCGTTGCCGCCACGTCGGTTCCGGCCGGGACCGGGGCGTCGGCGGGCAGGGCCGGTTCACCGGCCGGCAGCGGTTCGTTGCTGGCGGCCGCGACGCTTTCGGCGGCGGCCGGTGTGGTGTCGGTGGCCGGCGTTTGCGGCTGGCACGCGATCAGCGGCAGCAGGGCGAGCAGCAGCAGGGCAAGGCGCTTGGTCATCGCTGGAAACTCCGTTGGATCGTCACGTCACGGACGAGGAATGTTATCGGTGCGCCGTGCCGGCTTTGCAACCGCAGCGCCCTGAATCAACCGCCGGCGGCGCTTTCGCGCGCGACCAGCTTGTCGACGGTGTCGAGCATCTTCTCGTAGCCGCCCTGGCCCGCGTCGATGCGGTATTTGCCGTTGACGATCATCATCGGCGTGCCGATCTGCGGCGCACCGGCGACTTCGCTGGCGGCCAGGAAACGGCGCGCCTGCTCGAGCCTGGCATCGACCTGCGCGCTGCGCATGGCGGCGGCGAAATCGGCGGCGTTGGCGCCGTGCAAGCCGTAGAACGCAGCGATCTGCTCGACCGATGCGTTCGGCGCCAGGCTGCGCTGGCCGTGGATCGCCTGGAACATCGCCATGTGGGTCCTGTCGGCCAGGCCGAGCGCCTCGGCGGCGAAGTAGCCGCGGGCAAAGTCGTCCCAGGGGCCGCCGAACGGCGCCGGCACGGATACGAAACGCGCGCTGTCGGGCAGCTTCGCCTTCCACGTGGTCAGCATCGGTTCGAAATGCGCGCAGTGCGGGCAGGGATAGCCGAACGCCTCGGCTACCTCGACCTTGCCTTCCACCGGCGCGAAAGGCTGGCCGTTGGGAATCTCGATGTAGTCGACGCCGGCCACCGGCGTGCCGGGACTGGCGATGGCGTCAGCCGCGGCGGGCGTGGCGCCTGCGGCGGTGTCGGGCGTGGGAGGTGCCGACCGGTTGCAGGCCGCCAGCGGCAGCAGCAACACTAGCAGCAGGGCGAGGCGCTTGGTCATCGACGGCACTCCGGGTTTTTGCAGGTCTGGATAAAGAAACGCCGGCCACAAGGGTGGGCCGGCGGTCTGAGCAAGGACACTGAAAACTTCGACCGGATCCGGCCGGACAAGTTCACAGGCCGGCGATTATGAAGACTTGGCGGGTGCCTGCGGCGTCGCGCCGCCGGCCGGGGCTGCGGGTGCGGCGGCCTTGGCCGCGGCCACGTCGGCGGCGCTGGCTTCGTCGGCCCGCGGATGCAGGCCCTGCAGGTAGCTGCCCAGCGACTGGATTTCCTCGTCGGTCAGCGACTTGGCGACCGCCGCCATGATATGGAAATCGCCGGGGTCGGCCAGCGTGGTGACGCCGGTGCGGTACTCCTCCAGCCGCCGCGCCGTGTACCAGGCCTGCTGGCCACCGATGTGCGGATAGGCCGGACCGGGGTTGCCTGCGCCGGCCGGACCGTGGCACGCCATGCACGCGGGAATGCCGCGCTCGGCGTCGCCGCTGCGGAACAGGCGGGCGCCGACCTCGTAGAACTTCATGCCGGTATTGGGACCAGCGGCGATCACGCTGTCGTCGGCGATGCCGGCGCCGCTTTTCTGCGCGGCGAAATGGGCACCGAGGTCGCGCATGTCCTGCGCGCTCAGCGGCGCGGCGAACGGCTGCATGATGGCGTTGACGCGCTGCCCGCTCTTGAACAGCGCCAGCTGCTTGGCGATGTAGCGCTCGCTCTGGCCGGCGATGCGCGGGTAGATCTTCGGGTCGGCGGTGGCGTTGCCGTCCAGGCCATGGCAGGCGGCGCAGGCGCCGGCCAGCATCGCGCCTTTCTTGGGATCGCCCCACTTGGCCTTGGCCAGGTCGGACACGGCATTCGCGTCGATCGGCGTGGCCTGTACCGGCGCGTTGTCCGGCAAGGGCGTGACCGTGGTCTGGGCGAAGGCGACCGCAGCCACGGCCACGAGGGCCAGGGCGGCGATGCCGTAGACGCGAGCTTGGCGCATGCTGCAGGGCTCCGAAACGCGGGAACGGCCGCTGCGGGGCGGCCATAGAGACGCAGAATTATCGTCGTCGGCCGCGGGACGGTCAATGAAACGGCCGATCCGTGGGCTTCGCTGCGCTTCCGACGGAAGAAAAGCGCCGGCATGCGAAGCTATGCCGATGGCCAATCCCTTCGTCCGCGCCCAATACCTGCTCGCCGCCCACAACCACCGGCAACTGCCGCCGGATGGCGGCTTCGAAGTCGCCTTCGCCGGCCGCTCCAACGCCGGCAAGTCCAGCGCGCTGAACGCGCTGTGCCAGCAGAACGCGCTGGCGCGGGTGTCCAAGACTCCGGGGCGGACCCAGCAGCTGGTGTATTTCGCGCTGCCGCCGTACGAGGACCGCTTCCTCGTCGACCTGCCCGGCTACGGCTTCGCCAAGGTGCCCAAGGACCTGCAGGCGCACTGGCAGGCCTTCCTCGACGGCTGGTTCGGCAGCCGCGACGCGCTGAAGGGGCTGGTGGTGGTGATGGACATCCGCCATCCGCTCAAGGACTACGACCGGCAGATGATCGGCTACGCGGTGAATCGCGGCCTGCCCGCGCATGCGCTGCTGACCAAGGCCGACAAGCTCGGCCGCGGTGCGGCGGGCAACGTGCTGCAGGCGGTGCGCAAGGAATTGTCCGGCGCCTACGGCGATACCGTCAGCGTGCAGACGTTCTCTGGTGAATCGAAGCTGGGCGTGGACGAGGCGCGCGAAGTGGTCGCGCGCTGGCTGGAGCTCTGACGACTACAGCGTGCCGCTGCGTGTGATTTCCCCGCGGCGGTCATAGCTGCGGCGCGTGTCGAGGACGCCGTCGTGGTCGCTGTCGATCTCGCCGTCGACCGGAATGCCGTGCTTATAACGGATCTGTTTGCTGACGCGGCCTTGATCGTCGAGCCACTGCTCGCTGTAGAGCACGCCGGAGATCGCGTCGGACCGGTAGTCGACCCGGCCATCGCCATCGTCGTCGGACTCGCCGCTCTGCCATTGGCCATGCAGGTAGCGGCTGGTGCTTTCCATGCGACCGTCGAAGTCGTTGTCGGATTGCCCGCGGCTGGGGCTGCCGTTGCGGTCGTACCAGATGACCTCGTCGATGCGGCCATCATGGTTGCGGTCGTTCTCGTAACGTGCGAGCACGTTGCCGGAATAGAAGAAATGCTCCTCCGGCCTGCCATCGCCGTCGTAATCGAGCATGCTCACCGACGCGGACTGGCGCAGGCCGGCCCATGTCAATCCGCCGCCTACAGCCGCGCCGAGCAGGCCGACGGCGAGCACGCGTCCAAAGTTGCTCATGCCGGCAGCGGCTGGCCGTGCTTCAGCGCGCTCGTCCGCACTACCGGCCACGTCGTCATCGTCATCGTCGGCAAAGGCAGCGCTGCTGCTGTTCCACGCGTCGATGATCGCGCGGGCACGTCGCACGTCTGCGGCATCCACGCACACCTGCATCATGCCGTTGACGGGAATGTCGCCGAGCCCGCCCTGCAGGTATTCGCCGCGTATGTAACTGGCGAGGCCTTCCTGCTCCAGCAGGTTCTTGACCAGGTACGCATCCGTCGAATGCGCGGCGTCGTAAACGGGAACCATCATGTCCTGCCAGTGAGATTGTCGCGGTTCGCGATTATTGCCCGTGCCGCCGATGTCACGCGCACCGGCAGAACACTGGCGCTTCACGCCAGCAACGCCGGGCACGAGGGCGCAGGGCTATAGTGCGCGGGTTGCGATCCGCGGCAGTGCCCGCATATCGCCCAACTCTTCTGCGAGCGGCCCGCATGTCCAGCCCCAGCAACGCCAGCGACAGCCCCATCACCGGCAAGGCGCAGCTGGTCGACTACATCGCCTCCGGCGGCAGACCGAAAGAAGACTGGCGCATCGGTACCGAACACGAGAAGTTCGGTTTCCGCTTCGACGACCTGCGCCCGCCGACCTTCGATGGCGAGCGCGGCATCGAAGCCCTGCTGAAAGGCCTGACGCGTTTCGGCTGGCAAGCCGTCGACGAGCACGGCCGCACCATCGCGCTGCTCAAGGACGGCGCCTCGGTGACGCTGGAGCCGGCCGGCCAGCTGGAACTGTCCGGCGCGATGCTGGAGAACATCCATCAGACCTGCAGCGAAGTCGACGGGCACCTGAAGGAAGTCAAGACCGTCGCCGACGAGTTGCAGCTCGGTTTCCTCGGCATGGGCTTTCAGCCGAAGTGGCGGCGCGAGGACATGCCATGGATGCCGAAAGGCCGCTACAGGATCATGCGCGAGTACATGCCCAAGGTCGGCCAGCTCGGACTGGACATGATGACGCGCACCTGCACCGTGCAGGTCAACCTCGACTTCGCCGACGAAGCGGACATGGTGAAGAAGTTCCGCGTGTCGCTGGCGCTGCAGCCGATCGCCACCGCCTTGTTCGCCGATTCACCGTTCACCGAAGGCAAGCCCAACGGCTATCTGTCGTACCGCTCGCACATCTGGACCGACACCGACGCCGATCGCACCGGCATGCTCGACTTCGTGTTCGAGGACGGCTTCGGCTACGAGCGTTACGTCGACTACCTGCTCGACGTGCCGATGTACTTCAGTTACCGCAACGACGAATACGTCGACTTGTCCGGGCAGTCGTTCCGCCGCTTCATGGATGGCAAGCTGGCCGCGTTGCCCGGCGCCGTGCCGACGCTGCGCGACTGGTCCGACCACATGACCACAGCGTTTCCCGAGGTGCGCATGAAGAAGTTCCTGGAGATGCGCGGTGCCGACGGCGGTCCATGGAACCGGCTGTGCGCACTGCCCGCGTTCTGGGTGGGCCTGCTGTACGACGATGCCGCGCTCGATGCCGCCTGGGACCTGGTCAGGGATTTCTCCATTGAAGAGCGCCACGCGCTGCGCGACGGCGTGCCCAGGCACGCCTTGAAACTGCCGTTCCGCAACGGCACGGTGCGCGATCTTGCGCTTGCGGCGCTGAAGATTTCCGCCGCCGGGCTGCAGCGGCGCGCACGCCGCAACGGCAACGGCGCCGATGAAAGCATTTTCCTGGCACCGTTGATCGAATTCGCCGACGCCAACGAGACGCCGGCCGAGCGCAAGCTGGCGTTGTTCAATGGCGAATGGGGCGGCAGTGTCGATCCGGTGTTCCGCGAGTTCGCGTACTGAAAGTGGTTCCAGGGCACAAGGCGACGTACCGTTTCTGTTGAAACAGTCCTTTGTTTTTTCTTGTTTCACCCGTGTCAAAAAAGCGCTCTCGCGCCTCCCCGGCTCGTGTAGTCTTGGGCCATGAATGCTCTGAACGGGGCTTCGGGCCCGCTACGCGAAATCGAATTCTCCGAGACCGACGCACTGCTGCGCGATGACGTGCGCCGGCTCGGCGCGATGGTCGGCGACATGCTCGCCGAACAGGTGTCGCCGGCCCTGCTCGAGCAGGTCGAATCGGTACGGCGAATGGCCATCGCCCGGCGCGAGAACGGCGAGCCCATCGATGCCCTGGCGCAGCGATTGGCGCAGGTGCCGCTGCAGGATGCCGATGCGCTGGTACGCGCCTTCGCCGCCTATTTCGGCGCGACCAACCTGGCCGAACGCGTGCACCGCATCCGCCGCCGCCGCGACCACCAGCGCGCCGGCGATGCGCCGCAGCCTGGCGGACTGGAAGCGGTGTTGCGCGAACTGCGCGATGGTGGCGTATCGTTCGAGGAATTCGCCGCGTTCCTGCCGCGGCTGTGGGTGCAGCCGGTATTCACCGCGCATCCGACCGAAGTCGTGCGCCGCGCCCTGCTGGAGAAGGAGCATTCGATCGTCGAACGGCTGATCGCCGACATCGACCGCGAGCGCACGCCGCCGGAGCGTCGCGCCGACCAGGCGCGGATCCGGCTGGCGCTGACGTCCGCCTGGCAGACCTCCGAGGCGCCGCCGGAAAAGCCGACCGTCATCGATGAGGTCGAGCACGTCGGTTTCTATCTCGCGCACGTGCTGTTCCGCGCCCTGCCGGTGTATTACGAGGCCTTTGCCGACGCCGTGGAAACGGTCTACGGGCAGCGCATCGAACTGCCGCAGGTGCTGCGTTTCGGCACATGGGTGGGCGGCGACATGGATGGCAATCCCAATGTCGGTGCCGACACGATCCGCGCCGCACTGGACGCGCAACGACTGCAGGCGCTGGCGCAGTATCGCGCCGACCTGCGCGCGCTGGCCAGCGTGCTGACCCAGTCGCTGAGCCGTGTCGGCGTCGACGACGCGATCTTCGCCCGCATCGACGAATACGGCCGGCAACTGCCCAAGGCCGTCGCCGGATTCAAGCCGCGTCTGGCCGACATGCCGTACCGGCACCTGCTCGACCTGATGGGCGCGAAGCTGACGGCCACCGGTGCGCGACGCGAACACGGCTATGCCGACGCGGAAGCCTTCATCGCCGACCTGGAACTGATCGATGCCAGCCTGGTGGCACACCGCGGCGAGCATGCCGGCCGTTTCGCGCTGCAGCGCGTGTTGTGGCGCGCACGTACGTTCGGCTTCCACCTGGCCGCGCTCGATCTGCGCCAGGATTCGGCGGTGCACGAAGAGGCATTGGGCCTGCTGACCGGCGACGCGGAATGGGCGTCGCTGCCGCTGGCCACGCGGGTCGCGCGGCTGCACGAGCTGATCGTTGCGCCTGCCTTGCCAGCCATGCCGGCGGATGGCGTCGCCCGCTCCACGCTCGACGTGTTCGGTGCGGTGCAGGACGTGCGGCGCACGCAGGGCGCGCACGCGATCGGCCTGTACATCATCAGCATGAGCCGCAGTGCCGCCGATGCATTGGCGGTGCTGGCCCTGGCGCGCATCGCCGGCTGCGTCGAGGCGGATGCGGTGCCGCTGGATGTCGCGCCGCTGTTCGAAACCGTCGCCGACCTGGAAGCGGCGCCCGCCGTCATGCGCGCGCTGTTCGAGGATCCGGTCTATCGCCGTCATCTGGCTGCGCGCGGTAATCGCCAGACGGTGATGCTCGGTTATTCCGACAGCGCAAAGGACGGTGGCCTGCTCGCCTCGCGCTGGGCGCTGCAGCGCGCGCAGGTCGAGTTGCGCGCATTGGCGGAGCAGGCGGGCGTGCGGCTGGTGTTCTTCCATGGGCGCGGTGGATCGGTCAGCCGCGGCGGCGGCAAGACCGAACGCGCGATCAATGCCGCGCCGCGCGGCACGGTGGATGGCCACCTGCGCGCGACCGAGCAGGGCGAGGTGATCCATCGCAAGTACGGCATCCGCGCCTTGGCGCTGCGCAACCTGGAGCAGACCACCGGCGCGGTGCTGCGCGCCAGCCTGCGACCGCGCAAGCCCGATTCGCGCGAACCTGCGTGGCGCGAGGCCGCCGCCGAACTCGCTGCAGTGTCGCGCGCGCATTACCGTGCGCTGGTGCATGAGCGCGACGATTTCAGCGACTATTTCCGCGCGGCCACGCCGATCGACGTGATCGAGCGTTTGCACATCGGTTCGCGTCCGTCGCGTCGTCGCGACGGCGGCATCCGCAACCTGCGCGCGATCCCGTGGGTGTTCGCGTGGTCGCAGAACCGTTCCGGACTGACCGCGTGGTATGGCGTCGGCCAGGCGCTGGCGCAGGGCATCGATCGTTACGGACTGGCGGCGATGGCGGAAATGACGCGCGACTGGCCGTTCTTCCAGACCATGCTCGACGATGTCGAGATGACGCTGGCCAAGTCCGACCTGGACATCTTCGAACGCTATTCGCAGTTGTCCGATGCGCATGCGGTGTTCTATCCGGACATCGCCGCGGAGTTCGAGCGCACGCGCGGCGCCATCCGCGCGATCCGCGGCGAGCAGGACCTGCTGAGCCACGACCCGCGGCTGCGGTTGTCGATCCGGCTGCGCAATCCCTATGTCGATCCGATCAGCCTGCTGCAGGTGGAACTGCTGCGGCGCTGGCGCGCCTCCGACCGTAGCGACGAGGACGTGCTGCGCGCCCTGCTGATCACGGTGAACGGCATCGCCGCCGGCATCCAGAACACAGGTTGATGTTCTGCTCTTGTGGGAGCAGCTTCCAGCCGCGAGCTCTTCGAGTCGCGACGATCCTGCAAAAGCTCGCGGCTGGAAGCCGCTCCCACGAGTCGCTGTCGCGATCAGTAGCTTGGCAACTTCGTTTTCAAAGCCGCGAAGCGGTCAACGGCGTATCCGACCACTGCCACGCGTCCTGGTAGCGGCGCTCGGTCTGCCGCGCTGTCTTCGGATTGCCCAGCTTGCGCTGCGCCTTCGCCAGGCCGTACAGCGACCAGCCGTTCTTCGGATAGGTCGACAGGTCCTGCGCGTAGATCCGCGCGGCTTCGCGCGGTTGTCCGGCATCGAGCAGCGCCGCCCCCAGGTAATGACGAACCGGCAGCGGCCAGTCGGACGGTTCGTTATAGGCGAGGGCATCTTCGGCCTTTGCCGCATCGCGCAGGCGTGCGATCCCGGTCTTGCGCTGGCCCTTGGCGAGCGCCAGTTCGCCCTGCAGCATCGGCACCGCGACCGCCAGCACCTGGCCGGCATGGTTGATCGCGCCGACCACCACGTCCTTCATCGCCGGATCGGCGGCAATTCCCTGCAGCGCCTCCAGTTCCACCTGCGCTTTCTGCTTTTCGCCGCCGCGCACGAACGCCATGCCGCGGGAGAAATGCCAGATGGCGCGCGGATAGGGCAGGTCGGCCGGTGGTGCCGTCTGCGCCAGGATCTGCGGCCACTGCCCGAAACGCACCTGGGTCAACAGCGGCATCACCAGGTACTGCTGCATGAAAGTGAGTGACTCCAGCTGCTTGGGGTCGGCGCGCTGCGCGGTTTGTTGCGCCGCATTGAGCGCCAGTTCGCGCGAGCCGTGCAGGCCGGCGCTCATCGTCGCGAAATGCCAGTTGTGCGGCACGTAGCCCAAGGGATAGATGCCGTTGCTGCCGCCGCATACGGCCAGGAACGCGGCGTCCGCGGTGCTGGCCGCGAAATTGGTCAGCGTGGCATCGTGGTAACGGCCGGTGCGGATGTAGATGTGCGCCGGCATGTGCACCAGATGCCCGGAGCCCGGCGCGAGTCCGGCGAGGGCGTCGGCGTAGGGCTCGGCACGCTGCGGCGTGCGCGAGGCTTCGACCGCGTGGATGTAATAGTGGATCGCGCCGAGGTGTCGCGGATTGCGCTTGAGAACGCCTTCGAGCGTGGCAACGATCTCGCGCGTGCGTCCCACCGGTTTGCCGCCCTTGTCCCAGTACGCCCAGGGCGACAGGTCCATCAGTGCTTCCGCATACAGCGCGGCGACATCGTCGTCGTCCGGAAAACGCCGCGCCACGTCGGCCATCGCTTCGGCATAGGCCTCGTCCAGTGGCTTGCGGTCGGTCGGCGGCGATTCCGAATAGCGCTTGGCCAGCGCTTCGATCAGGGCACGATCGGCCGGACGCGCGGCGTCGGCCAGCAGCAGCGCTTCGGCACTCAGCCGCGCCGCCGGCACGACCGCGTCGGCGGGCATCGGCATGTTGATGTTCGGCCCCAGCACCAGCGCCTGGCCCCACAGGCAGATCGCGCAATCCGGATCGAGCCGTGCGGCTTCCGCGAACGCGCGGCCCGCCGCTTCGTGGTTGAAGCCATACGCCAGGCGCAGGCCCTGGTCGAAATAGCGTTGCGCCGCCGGAACCTTGCTGCCGATGTCGCGGTGCAGGTCGCCGAAGTCCTCGAACAGCGCCGGCGCGGGCGTCGACGCCGATTCGCGGGACTCGGGGGCCTTGCACGTGGCCAGCGACAGCATCAGTGACACTGCGATCAATAGCGCGCGGATCATGTCGACCTCTCGTACGGGCGATGGCCCTGCGTCAGCAACAACGTCAGGCGTGGCCGCCGGCGGACAGGCATTGACGCAAGTTGAAGGCACCGCGTCCATAATTGCGGCCTGATCATCGGAGAACATCATGAAATCACGCGCCGCTGTCGCCTTCGCCGCGGGCCAGCCCCTGCAGATCGTCGAGATCGACGTCGCTCCACCGAAGGCGGGCGAAGTACTGGTCAGGATCATCGCGACCGGGGTCTGCCACACCGATGCGTTCACGCTCAGCGGCGACGATCCGGAGGGCCTGTTCCCGGCGGTGCTGGGCCATGAAGGTGGCGGCGTGGTGGTCGAAGTCGGCGAGGGCGTGACCAGCGTCAAGCCCGGCGACCACGTGATTCCGCTGTACACGGCCGAATGCCGCCAGTGCAAGTTCTGCCTGTCCGGCAAGACCAACCTGTGCCAGGCGGTGCGCGCCACGCAGGGCAAGGGATTGATGCCCGACGGCACCACGCGCTTCTCATACGAAGGCCAGCCGATCCATCACTACATGGGCTGCAGTACCTTCAGCGAATACACGGTGGTGCCGGAAATCTCGCTGGCCGTGGTCAATCCCGAAGCGCCGCTGGAAAAGGTCTGCCTGCTCGGCTGCGGCGTCACGACCGGCATCGGCGCCGTGCACAACACCGCCAAGGTGAAACCGGGCGACAGCGTCGCGGTGTTCGGGCTCGGCGGCATCGGCCTGGCCGTCATCCAGGGCGCGGTGCAGGCGAAAGCCGGTCGCATCATCGGCGTGGACACCAACCCCGGCAAGTTCGAGCTGGCCAGGTCGATGGGCGCGACCGACTGCGTCGACCCGCGCGATCACGACAAGCCGATCCAGGACGTGATCGTCGAGATGACCGACGGCGGCGTCGATTTCAGCTTCGAGTGCATCGGCAACGTCAAGGTGATGCGCGCGGCACTGGAGTGCTGCCACAAGGGTTGGGGCGAGAGTGTCATCATCGGCGTTGCCGGCGCGGGGCAGGAAATCAGCACGCGGCCGTTCCAGCTGGTGACCGGCCGCGTCTGGCGCGGCTCGGCATTCGGCGGCGTCAAGGGCCGCACGCAGTTGCCTGGCATGGTCGAACAGGCGATGACCGGCGAGATCGACCTCGATCCCTTCATTACCCATACCCTGCCGCTGGAGCGGATCAACGAGGCCTTCGAGTTGATGCACGAAGGCAAGTCGATACGAACCGTGATTCGATATTAGGAATTCGTGATTCGTAGAGGCGAATTGTGCCCGTACCCCCGCTACCCACTACCCGCGCGATGGAACTGATCGAACAACACACCTGCTTTGGCGGTCGCCAGGAAGTCTGGAGGCACCGGTCCGGCGTACTCGACTGCGAGATGCGATTCGCCGTCTATCTGCCGCCGCAGGCGCGGCAGCGCAGGTTGCCGGTGCTGTACTGGTTGTCGGGACTGACCTGCAGCGAGCAGAACTTCATCACCAAGGCCGGTGCGCAGCGCCATGCCGCCGAGCATGGCGTGATTCTGGTCGCGCCGGATACGAGTCCGCGCGGCGACGGCGTGGCCAACGACGAGGCCTACGACCTCGGCCAGGGCGCGGGTTTCTACGTCAATGCGACGCAGGCGCCATGGTCGTCGCACTTCCGCATGTACGACTACGTGGTCGATGAACTGCCACGCCTGGTCGAAGCGCATTTCCCGGCCGACGACCGGCGCTCGATCAGCGGACATTCGATGGGCGGCCATGGCGCGCTGGTCGTCGCGCTGCGGAATCCCGGACGCTACCGCAGCGCCTCGGCGTTTTCGCCGATCGTGGCGCCGTCGCAGGTGGCGTGGGGCGAGAAGGCGTTTGCGGCCTATCTCGGCGACGATCGCGAGGCCTGGAAGGCCTACGATGCGGTCGAGCTGCTACGCACGGCGCCTGAAAAGCTGCCCTTGCTGGTCGACCAGGGCGATGCCGACGAGTTCCTCGAATCGCAGCTCCGGCCGGAGCTGCTGCGTGCCGCCGCCGAAGTCGCGGGCCATCCGCTGCAGCTGCGGATGCAACCCGGCTACGACCACAGCTACTACTTCATCGGCAGTTTCATCGGCGAGCACATCGCGCATCACGCGGCTGCCTTGCGGTAGTCGCGGTTGATGCTCCTCAGGGCTACGCCGCTGAAACGTCGCGCAGTTCCCAGGCGCTACCGGCGAGCAGGCGCAGCCGGTGCTTGAACACCGCGCCGGGAATCGACGTGGTCGCGATCAGGTCGATGTGCAGGTCGTCCTGCTTGCCGATCACGGTAGCGGCCGGATCGGTGGCGCCGAGTGCGGCGTCGACATTGTCGGGATCGTCCTGCGTGGCACGCCAGCGTTCGAACAGTCCGTCGCTGCGCAGGGCGTCCTGCAGTTCCTGGGCGAAGCCCTCGGCGCCGTGCGAGGTGAACGACAGCGGCGTGCCGCCGCGTGCCTTCTGCGGGTCGGGCAGGCTGATGTAGTAGCGGGTGGCCATGCGGCGTCTCGAAAGGGGATGCTGCCAATCTAGCGCGCCTGCGTTAGCGCGGCGTCATCGCGGCGGACCGTCATTCGAAACGATGCGGCTCCGCGGCGAACCCGACCACCACCGCGCCCTTGCCGACGTTGACCATGCCGGTCAGGCTCATCACGCTCTCGAACACCTCGACGTTCTGCTCGGCACAGATCTCGCGCAGCTGCGTGTAACCGGGCAGGGCCCGCATCTCGTCGAGTTCGCCGCCGTAGCACAGCGTCAGCGTCGGGGTCATCAACCCGGCGCGCACGCGGGCGCCTGCGAACTCGAACATCTTCTGCGCCGCCGGCTCGAAGCCCTTGATCTTGGCGACCGGGCCGGTATCGCCGCGATAGCCGTGCAGCACCGGCTTGATGTCCAGCGCGGTGCCCAGCGCCGCGCTGAAAAGGCTGACGCTGCGGTCGCCCTTCATCCGCGCGCGGGTGCGGATGTAGTACAGGTCGCGCGGAATCAGGTAACCGTGGGTATGCATCGCCAGGTGTTCCAGGCGCGCGCGGATCTTGGCCGCGCCTTCGCCGGCCGCGCGCAGGCGTACCGCTTCGACCGGCAGGATGCCTTGCGCGCTGAACAGGTTCTGGGTGTCGACCACGCGTAGCGCGAACGGCGTGGCATTGCCGGCGGCGGCGCGGATCGCGCGGTATTCGTTGAGGATGGCGAAGCTGGCCTGCTGCGCGTTCTCGTAGATCGGGCTGCGCGTGCGGGTGATGGTCATGCAGAACACGTAGTCGTAATCGATGATCAGGCGCTGCAGGAACAGGTCGCGGATCTGTTCGACGGTGAACGGCAGGGTTTCGGCATTGGCGCCACGCTCTGCGACATGCGAACGCAGGAAATCCAGGGTGACGCGCGGATCGCGGTAATCAATCTGTTCGGCATCGTCGATGCGCACCGTGATCGGCAGGATCGCGATGTCGTGGCTGTCGAGGAAACTCTTGGGCAGATCGCAGGCCGAGTCGACGACGAGTCCGATACGCATGTGGGTTTTCCCTGGAAGTGCGACGAAGCTACCAGAAATCACCCGCCGATCCGTGCTGCGTCGCGGAAGCCCGCGTTCAGTTTCGCTGCACGCCCACCGGCAGGCGGTCGATGCGCCGCATCTCGGGATCGTCGAGCAGGCCAGGGTCGCGCAGCACGGCCAGCGCGAAATCGTGGACGTCGTTGCCCCAGAACAGCGTGCCGTCGATCGCCAGCGTCGGCACGCCGAACACGCCGGCGGCGAGCGCGGCGTCGGTGTTGGCACGCAGCGCCGCCTTGACCGCATCGCTGGACAGTTGCTCAGGCGCCACGCCCAGCGCCTGCATCACCGGCTGCAAGGCCGCCGCACTGTCGCCGGCCTGGCCCTGTGCCCAGATCCAGTCGTAGATCGCGGTGATCGCCGCGGGTGTATTGCCGGCGGCGATGCACAGGCGCAGTGCCGGGATCGGGTTGAACGGATGTGCCGGCGGCGCACGCAGCGCGACGCCTTCGCGTCGCGCCTGCCACAGCACGTGGCGGTAGGTGAATTCGCGCTTGCCGGAAATCTCGGCCGGGCCTTTCTGGCCGTGCGCGTCGAGGATGGCGGCGAACAGGATCGGTACCGGCACCACCTCGCGCTCGGCCATCAGCGCACGCACTTTCGGCCAGTGCAGATAAGCAAATGGCGAGATGAAATCGAAGTACCAGGCGATGCTCATCGGCGGTCCGATCGCATCAGTGCCACAGGCCGAGAATCAGCCCGTACAGCGCGAACTGCAGCGTGTGGTAGCCGCCGTCGATCAGCCACAGCTTCAGCGAGCGGCCGGCGAACAGGTAGTTGATGCCGAAGCTCGTCGCCACCCAGCACAGGCCTGCCGCGACACCGGCCGTCAACGCGAATTCCAGCGGCGGTTCCGGCCCGAGGAACACGGCGAATGCGGCGGCGGCGATCAGGCTCAGCACGAAGGCGCCGCCGAAGATGCGCGCCGGATGCCCGTTTGACTGGTGCATGTCGATACCGGCTTCGTGGCACCATGCGTTCTTGAACAAGGGCCCGTACCAGATCCCGCCCAGCACGAACGCCGACACGGCCGCTGCCAGCACCGCCCAATGGTTGATGCCATCCATCCTCGCCTCCCGGCAGTGTCGATCCCCGTCGTCGAGCTTACGCCAGCGCCATGTCTGAGGTCAGCGCACGCTCGCTGGATAGGCCCGCGGCAGGTCGCCAGCCTCGGCGGACGGCGCCTCGCGCAGGTAGCGGTCGCGCAGTTCGGTCTGGCGGCTGCGCATCGGCATCGCCCGCCCGCCCAGCCAGACCTGTTGCGCCAGGCTGCCCAGTTCCAGCGGGTCGCCGCTCCATAGCACCAGATCGGCGAGCTTGCCCGGCGCGATGCTGCCGAGGCGGTCGCCGACGCCGAGCGCCTCCGCCGGCACGCGGGTCAGACCGGCCAGGCCGTCTTCCCACGGCAGGCCGTTGGCAACGGCATTGCCGGCCAACTGCCGCAGCTTGCGTGCCTGGTGCGAATCGCCGAGGGTGAAGCCGACGGTGACGTTGGCCGCGCGCAACCTGGCCGCGTTCTCGAGCGTTGCGTTGATCTGGTCGAAATCCGACGGCAGGTTGGTCAGGGGATTGACGAATACCGGCACGCGCGCGGCGGCCAGTTCCGGCGCCAGCTTCCAGGCCTCGGCGCCGCCGGCGATGGCGATGCGCACGTCGTGGCGCTGCGACCAGCGCAGGAGCTGGCGGATGTCCGCGGCGCGGTTGACGCTGACTATCACGCGCCCGCCGCCGCCGAGGTAACGCGCCAGCGTGCTGCGTCCGGCCGGCGTCAGCAGCGCCATGTGCGAATCCTGCGGAATGCGCCCGCGCACTTCGTCGATCAGTTGGTCCAGCAACATCCATTGCGCCGCACGCGAACTGCCGGTGAGCCCGGCGCCATCGCTGCCCAGCTGCACGAACAGCACGCGCGGGCCGGTCGGATCGGGACTGCCGTCCAGGCGCATCACCGCGCCCTGGCCGCCGATGATCGAACCGCCGGCGGCGCTGCCAGCGCCGAGCAGGGTGAAGCCGATGCCTTCCACGCGCGCGACCGGCAGCAACACCGAGTCGGGGTTGTAGGCCAGGGTCACGTCGAATTCCGGTCGCACCACCATGTCCTTGGCGTTCTGGCCCAGCGCCAGCGAGCTGTCGGTGGTGGCGTCCTCGCCGGAGACCTCGTCGATGCCGATCTCGGTGATGCCGCCGAACAGCGCCGGCGTCAGCGACTTGCCCTGCGCGTCGATCACCTGCGCAGTGCCGGCGGCAAGCGCGCTGCCGACCGCGGCGATCCTGCCGTTGCGGACCAGCACGTCGGTGTTCTGCAGCGTGCCGCGCGCGGTGGCGGTGTGGACGGTGGCGTTGCGGATCAGCAGGTCCTGTGCAAACGCGGATACCGGCATGCATGCCAGCGCAAGGACGAGAACGATGCCCAGCCCCCGTTCCGCTGCGCGGCGAGGGAAAAACCGGCGGCTCACAGCACACCTCCGATCGCACCATCCTGCCCCAGCATGAAATCCGACTTCGGTTGCCGCGAAGCATCGTTGCGGTCGTACACGCGCGCTCCATCCACGTAGACCTGCTCGGCATGCGCGTAGACGCTGAAGGGATTGCCGTTCCACAGCACCACGTCGGCCATCTTGCCCGCCTCCAGCGTGCCGGTCTGTCCGTCGATGCCCATCGCCTTGGCCGGATTGGCGGTCAGCCACAGGATCGCGTGTTCGGGCGTGATCTCGATGCCGGCGCGTTTGGCATTCGCCATTGCCTTGGCGGCTTCCTGGTTGAGGCGCTGGATGCCTTCCTCGGAATCGGAGTGCACGATCGCGCAGCCGTTCTTCGGCCGGTCGACCAGCGCGATGTTTTCCTGGATGCCGTCGAAGGCTTCCATCTTGAAGCCCCACCAGTCGGCCCACAGCGCGCCGCACACGCCTTCGGCGGCGAGCCGGTCGGCGATCTTGTAGGCCTCCACGCCGTGGTGGAACGCGGCGACCTTGAAGCCGAACTCCCTGGCCAGATCGAGCATCGTGGTCATCTCGTCGGCGCGATAGCAGTGGATGTGCACCTTGATGTCGCCGTTGATCGCAGCGGCCAGCGTGTCCAGCTTGAGGTCGCGCTTGCCGTTGTCCTTGTCGCCTTCACTCTCGCCGCCGGACTTGTTCTTCTTCAGGTATTCGGCGGCATCGATGAACGCGGCGCGATAGCCGGCGACGTTGGCCATGCGCGTCGCCGGGCCGCCCTTCTGCCCGTACACGCGCTTGGGGTTTTCGCCGCAGGCCATCTTCATGCCCCACGGCGCGTCGGGAAATTTCATGCCCTGGTAGGACGTCGACGGCACGTTCTTCAAGGTCACGCCGCGGCCGCCAACCAGGTTTGCCGAACCTGGCAGCACCTGCAGCGTGGTGATGCCGCCGGCCATCGCGGCGAGGAAGCCGGGATCCTGCGGCCACACCGAGTGTTCGGCCCACACATTCGCCGTGACCGGGCCGGTCATCTCGTTGCCGTCGCTGTGCGCGCTGACGCCGGGGCTGGGATACACGCCCAGGTGCGAGTGGATGTCGATCAGGCCCGGCGTCACCCATTTGCCGCGGCCATCGACGCGGGTGGCGTCGGCGGACGCGGGCAGGTTGCTGCCGATCGCTTCTATCCTGCCGCCGCGCAGCAGCACATCGGCGCCTTCGAGGCGTTCACCGGTGCCGGTGAGGATGGTCGCGCCGGAAATCAGCACCGGCGCCGCGGTGATCGGCCGGTAGGTGCTGGGGTACGGGTCGTCGGTGAAACGCGATCTGGCGGCCGCATCCGGTTGACTGCCCGTACCGGTATGCGCGCAGCCGACGAGGAGGACCGTGCCGAGCACGGCGATCAAAGGTTTGAGCATGGCGATGCATCCCCTGCAGCGAACCGGAACCGTAGCCCGCGGCGGCGTCGCTGCCAAGCATGACGATGGTCATGGACGACGTGACAGAATGGAGCGCACTGGAGGACGCATGAAAGAGAAACAACAGATCGTCGACAACTGGCTGCCGCGTTATACCGGCGTGCCGCTGGATGGCTTCGGTGAACACATCCTGCTGACCAATTTTGGTGGCTACCTCGGCCACTTCAGCCGTCTGACCGGCGCCGAAGTCGTCGGCATCGATCGGCCGATGCCCAGCGCCACCGCCGACGGCATCACCATGATCAACTTCGGCATGGGCAGCCCCAACGCGGCGACGCTGATGGACCTGCTGTCCGCGATCGCGCCCAAGGCGGTGCTGTTCCTGGGCAAGTGCGGCGGGCTGAAGAAGAAGAATTCGCTGGGCGACCTGATCCTGCCGATCGCCGCGATCCGCGGCGAAGGCACCTCCGACGACTACCTGCCGCCGCAGGTGCCGGCGCTGCCGGCGTTCGCGCTGCAGCGCGCGGTCTCGACCATGATCCGCGACCTCGGCCACGATTACTGGACCGGCACCGTCTACACCACCAACCGCCGCGTCTGGGAGCACGACGACGCCTTCAAGGAGCGGTTGCGGGTGATGCGCTGCATGGCCATCGACATGGAAACGGCGACGATCTTCGCCGCCGGTTTCGCCAACCGCATTCCCTGCGGCGCGCTGCTGCTGGTCTCCGACCAGCCGATGATTCCCGAAGGCGTCAAGACCGAAGCCAGCGATGCCAGGGTCAGCGCGGAATTCGTCGAGCGGCACATCCAGGTCGGCATCGAGGCGCTGCGGCTGATCCGTCGACACGGCAAGTCGGTGCGGCACCTGCGCTTCGATGAATAACGAGATGAGTAGTGCCGTAGCCGCCGAGGTGGAGGATGGCGTCGACATCCGGCGTTGCCTGCCGGGCGACGAGGCGCGCTTGTCGGCGGTGGGCGGCGCGACCTTCCTCGACACGTTCGCAGGCGTGCTGGCGGGCGACGACATCCTCGGGCATTGCGAACGGCAGCATGCGGTGCAGCGCTATGCCGCATGGCTGGCGGATCCACACTGCGCGTTGTGGCTGGCGGAAGCGCGTCCCGGCAATGCGCCGATCGGCTTCGCGATGCTGTCGCCGCCGGACCTGCCGAGCGTGCCGACGCAGGCCGGCGACGTCGAGCTCAAGCGGATCTACCTGCTGCATCGCTTCCACGGCGGCGGCCATGGCGCACGCCTGATGCAGGCGGCCATTGGCGAGGCGCGTGTGCGTGGCGCCGGGCGCCTGCTGCTCGGCGTTTATGCGAAGAACGAACGTGCGCTGGCGTTCTATGCGCGCAAGGGATTTGTGCCGATCGGCGAACGGCGCTTCCGCGTCGGCGACAACGAATACGAGGACCGCATCCTCGCCCTGGATCTTGTCGCCGCCTAGGCGGGCTTGAGCCCGCCCTGCCTGCTGCCGCACGCGCAGAGTCGATGCAGCCGGTTGGCGTATGCTCCGCACTTTCGGCCAGAGGAGAGATGCATGGCAGTCCAGACCTATTCCGGCAGTTGTCATTGCGGCAACGTCCGTTTCGAAGCCGACATCGATCTCGCCGAAGGCAGCGGCAAGTGCAACTGCTCGATCTGCAGCAAGACGCGCAACTGGAGCGTCAGCGTCAAGCCGGAGGGCTTCCGCCTGCTCAGCGACGAACAGGCAACGACGGACTACCAGTTCAATACCCAGTCGGTGCACTGGCCGTTCTGCAGGACCTGCGGCGTGCGTGCCTACGGCCATGGCGATATTCCCGAAGTCGGCGGCAAGTTCGTGTCCATCAGCGTGGCCTGCCTCGACGACGTCACGCCCGAGCAGAAGGCCGCGCTGGCGGTGCGTTATGCCGACGGCGGCAACAACAACTGGTGGAATGAACCCAGCGACGCCGAGAAGCAGTACCTGTAACGGGGAGTCCGGATTGCGAGATTGGATGATGAAGGTTACGCCCGCCGAGGTGATCGGCTTCTGGCGCGAAGCCGGCTACGGGAAATGGTTCGCACGCAACGAGGCTTTCGATGCCGACCTGCGCGGACGCTTTGAGGCCGCGCACTTCGCCGCATCGCGTCGTGAACTGGAAGCCTGGATGGACAGTGCCGAAGGCGCGCTGGCGCTGTTGATCCTGCTGGACCAGTTTCCGCGCAACTGCTTTCGCGGCAGCGGGCACGCATACGCGACCGATCCGCTGGCGCGGCATTACGCCGGCCGCGCGATCGCGGCGGGCTTCGACATGGCGATCGAACCGGAATTACGGGTGTTCTGCTACCTGCCGTTCGAGCATTCCGAAGACATGGCCGACCAGCAGCGTTCGGTGGAGCTGGCGCGCGGCCTGGACGAGGGCTTCATGAAATACGCGATCGCCCATCGCGACGTGATCGCCCGATTCGGGCGTTTCCCGCATCGCAATCGCGAGCTGGGACGGCTCAGCACCGCTGAAGAGCAGGCCTATCTCGATGCCGGCGGCGGCTTCTGAGCGCGCGACGGAGTAACGTACTGAGCAGGGCTGCAGGCTCGCCAGAAAATTGCCTGCGTAAGTGCCCGTCGTAGCGTGCGCTGCGCGCACGAATCGCGATATCACCTCGTTCGGATACCCACAGTTCCAAAACGCGTTGGCGGCCTGCTCAATAGCGCGGCAGCGACGCATCCACGTCGTTCGCCCAGGCGTCGATACCGCCTTCGACGTTGTAGACGTCGCTGAAGCCGAGTCCACGGAAGTGTTCCGCAGCCTGCGCACTGCGGCCGCCGTGATGGCAGAGGAACGCCAGCGCGGTGTTCTTCGGCAGTGCGCGCAGGCGTTCGATGCCGTCGCCATCGAGCGTTTCGAATGCCACCGCGACGGCCGCCTGCGCGCGCTCGTCCGGCGGGCGCACGTCGACCAGGGTTAGCGAGCCGTCGGCGATGCGCGCATTCGCCTCGCCCGGCGACAACGCGCGCACGGGGCTTGGCGCATTCGGATTGTCGATCACCAGGCCACGGCCGCGTGCATCGTCGGCCCAGTCGATGGTCAGGCCATCGGCGCGACGCGCACCGGCCACGTCGAACTGCACGCGCACGCCTTCGACTTCGGCGGTGACCGCGTTGGGATCGTCCTGCGCCAGCTGCAGGCGGGTACGGAAGTTCTTGTCGATCTCCAGCTTCACCACCACCTCGCCGCCGGCATCGTCGATGGCGTCGCGCAGCATCTTGGCCGCGGCCGGTGTGAGGTTGATGACCGGCGGGGTGCGGTCCGGCGGTGGCAGGCCCAGCGCGCCATGCAATTCACCGCTGTTGGCCATCTGCTCGATGATGTCGCTGCCGCCGACCAGTTGCCCGTCGATGTACAGCTGCGGGATGGTCGGCCAGTCGCCGTAGGCCTTGATGCCTTCGCGGATCTCGTCGTCGGCCAGTACGTCGCTGTGCGCGTAGTCGACGCCGAGCGCATCCAGCGCACCCACGGCCTTGGCCGAGAAACCGCATTGCGGCGCGGCCGGCGAGCCTTTCATGAACAGCACGACGCGGTTGGATTGCAGCAGCGTCTCGATGCGTTGGCGCAGGGCGGGGTCGAGGGCCATCTTGGCGATCCGGCTCGGGGAAACCGCATTTTACGCCTCCGCCTGCTTCCCCGCTCACATCGCTTTCGCGGCGATCGCGTCGGTGGAGAGGGCGCGAGTGAAACCCACTCGGGCGACTTCGGCCTGCATGGCATCATGCCGCCATGGACGTCCACCGCCCGCCGCGTCGCCCGCATGCCTGGTGGCTGTTCCTGGCCGTGTCGCAGTCGATCGTGTTCGCGATCTGGTGGCGTTATGGCTGGCGCATCGGACTGCCGGTACTACTGTTGTCGCACCTGCCGTTCGTGTGGGGCACGTTGTGGCCGCGATCGCGCCTGTTCGCGCCGGTGCTGGCACGATTGCCGACCGATGAGCCATGCGTGTGGCTGACCATCGACGATGGCCCGTCCGACGACACGCCGGCGTTGCTGGATATGCTCGAGGCGCACGGCGCGAAGGCGACCTTTTTCCTGGTCGGCGAACGCGCCGCGGCCCGGCCGCAACTGGTGCGCGAGATCGCGCGACGCGGACACGGCATCGGCAACCACAGCGCCACGCATCCATCGGCCTGGTTCTGGGCACTGGGGCCGCGGCGGATGCGCGCGGAAATCGAGCGTTGCCAAGCGGTTCTACAAGAACTCACCGATGTCACGCCGCGCTGGTTCCGCGCCGTGGTCGGCATGGCCAATCCATTCGTGTCGGCGCCGTTGCGCGACCTGAGCCTGGCGCGCGCGGCGTGGAGCACGCGCGGGTTCGACGCGGTCGACGGCGATCCTGCCGCCATCGTCGCGCGAATCGAACGCGGGCTGTCGCCGGGCGCGATCGTCCTGTTGCACGAAGGCGCGCGCCACGGGCGCAATGTCGAAACGATCGGATTGCTGCTGCAGCGGCTGGACGCGCTGGGTTATCGAACGGTGCTGCCGGAAGAGCTGGACTTCACGTCGATGCTGGTGGGCGCGGCGACGGAGCGTCGTCCCGTCTGAGCCATTCGATGCGGCGGCACGACATCCTCTGCAAGCGAGCGAAGCGTGTTTGCGATGGTTCATTCGCCGCGTGCGGCCACGATCAGCCAGTGGTTGAACGGCGTCCTGCCGTACAGCGGTGCGAATTCGACCTGCAGTCCCGCACCCTGCAGCGTATCGCGCAGGGCGTTCGCACTGGGGTAGTGCACCGGCAACGACTGCATCCAGCCGATCAGGTGTGCCATCCGGTCGGTGAGGCGGGTGGTGTTGTCGCGTCGGCTGCCGTCGTCCAGCGCCGCGCGTATCACCAGCCGCGCGCCGGGGTTGAGCATCGCGATCGCGGCTTCGAGCAGGCGCTGCTGCGCCAGCTGCGGCAGGTACTGCAGCACGTCCAGGATGGCGACGCTGCCCTGATGGGAAGGCAATGCGTGGGCGAGGTCGACGACCTCGAAACGCGCATCGTGCAATCCGACCCGGGCGGCGGCCACGCGGCCGCGCGCGATCTTGTCCGAATCGTTGTCGACGCCGTAATAGGCCAGGGCCTGGCCGTCGCGGCGCAGCGCATGCGCGAGCAGGCCCAGGCCGCAGCCGAGGTCGAGCACCGGCGCGCCGCTGCCGCGCAGCGCCTGCAGTACGCCCGGATACAGCGGATCGCTGGCCAGTTTTTCGCGCGTGTAGTAGTAATCGTAACGGTTGCCCCACCAGCGTGCCGGCAGGAACGCTCGCGCGATGTCGCTGGCGTGCTGGCGCGGAAACGGAAGCGTCGCGCTGTTCATGCCGCCAGCAGCCTGCGGGCGGTTGGCAGCGCCAGTCGCGTCCATTCGGCGTACATCGCCTCCGATGGATGCAGGCCGTCGTCGGCCAGCATCGCGCCGTCGCCGTCGTGCTCGCGACTGGCCGTGGTGATGTCGACGAAAGCGACGCCGTGCTGCGCGCAGATGTCCCGCGCCGCGGCGTTGTAGGCATCCAGTTCGCGCGCAACCTGGCGCAGGTCGCGCGCCGAATCGCGGCCATAGCGCGTCGCGCCCCAGTCCGGAATCGACATCACCAGCACGCGATCTGCGCGGCCGCCAGCGAACCCGATAGCGCGCCGCAGCAAGGCGGCGAACCGTTCGCGGTATTGCCCGAGTTCACGTCCCCGGTACTGGTCGTTGACGCCGATCAGCAGGCTGACGAGGTCGTAATCGCAGGGCGGCTGTGCGGCATCGATCGCGGCATCGAGTTCGTCGGTGGTCCAGCCGGTGGTGGCGACGATGTGCGGCTCGGCGAGTGCGATGCCCTCACTGCCTAGGGCGCGTGCCAGTTGCAGTGGCCAACGGCCATCCTCCGCCACGCCCTCGCCGATGGTGTAGCTGTCGCCGAGGGCCAGGTAAGTGCTTGTTCGCGCGTGATCGGTCATGCGTGCCTTGGGTGGCTTTCAGGCGACTGCCGCATGCGTGGTGTCCATCGCGCGCCGCGACAGCACGCGGTCGATGCGTGCGAACACTTCGCGCATCTGCTCCGGTTCCGGCAGCAGTGTCACCCGGAAATGGTTGCGATAGGGCACGTTGAAACTGGAACCGGGCACGATCAGCACGTCCTCGCTTTCCAGCATCTCCAGCGCGAAGGCGTGATCGTCGAAGCCGACGCCGGCCGTGCCGACCACGGCCGGGAAACCATACAGCGCGCCCTGTGGCGCGACCAGCTGCAGGTGTTCGCTGGCCGTGCAGCATTCGATCAACGCGCGGCGCGCTTCGTACAGGCGGCCACCGGGTTCGCACAGCGCGGTGATGGTGTCGTGGCCGTGCAACGCCGCTTCGATCGCGAACTGGCCCGGCACGTTGGCGCACAGGCGCAGCGCGCCGAGCAGGTCCATCGCATGGTGATAGTCGCCGCAGGCCAGCGGATCGCCGGATAGCACGGCCCAGCCGACGCGCCAGCCGCAGGCGCGATGCACTTTCGACAGGCCGCCGAACGACAGGCACGGCAGGTCGCCGGCCAGCGGTGCGATCGGTTCGAAGGCATGGCCGTCGTAGAGGATGCCGTCGTAGATCTCGTCGGCCATCAACAGCAGGCCGTGCTTCTGCGCGATCGCGACGATGCGCTCCAGCAGCGCGCGCGGATAGGCGGCGCCAGTGGGATTGTTCGGATTGATCAGCACGATCGCGCGGGTGCGCGAGGACACCAGCGATTCCATCTGCTCGGGATCGGGCAGGAAGCCGTTGTCCGGATCGCAGCGGTAATAGACCGGACGGCCATCGTTGAGGATGGTCGCGGCGGACCACAACGGATAGTCGGGCGAGGGCAGCAGCACTTCGTCGCCGGGATTGAGCAAGGCGCGCAGCGAGATGTCGATCAGCTCGCTGACGCCGTTACCGATGAACACGCGCTCCGGCGCCGCGTTCGGCGTGCCGCGGGCCTTGTGGAAGGCGGCGATCGCCTCGCGCGCCTGCGGCAGGCCCTGCTGGTGGGTGTAGGGATCGGTGCCGGCGATGTGGTCGGCGATGGCGCGCTGCAGGTGCTCGGGCGCGCGGAAGCCGAACGCACCCGGATTGCCGATGTTGAGCTTGATCAGGGTGCGGCCCTGGCCTTCGAGCTCGCGGGCCCGCCGGGCCAGTTCGCCGCGGATTTCGTAGCGGACTTCGGACAGGCGTTGGCGCGTGGGCAGCGTGGGCGGGGACATCGGACGGGAGGCGGCAGAAGGGCTGGTCAGACTAGCCGAAACCGCAGCGGCGTTCGACTCGCATAGAATCCGGGCATGCAGATGCTTCCGCGAACATGACTCCGCTGCGTGCGATCGGCTGGCCGCGCAGCGGCAATGCTCCGTCCGACGGAATGCCGCCGCGCGCCGCCGCGCGCCGCGCGTCCTGCCGGGCAATGGGGGCAGGATCATGACGCCGCTGCGTGCAATCGGCTGGCCATTCGATGGTCCCGTCACCGACCCGGACTGGCTGTCGCCGATCGCGGCGCATCCGCAGGCGCGGCCGGCGCGGGTGATCGAGCAGCATCGTTCCGGCTATGTGGTCGCCGAGGGGCCGGACGACGGCGCGCGAGTCGAATCGCCGCCGGACTGGCAGCGTCCGCGTTTTCCGGCACAGGATCGCGCCGCAGTCGGCGACTGGGTGCTGGTCGCCGGTGGGGCCATCGTCGCGCTGCTGCCGCGCCGCAGCGGGATCAAGCGCGGCGCCGCCGGCGAGCACTACAAGCAGCAGGTGATCGCGGCCAACATCGACACCGTGTTCGTGGTCTGCGGCCTGGATGCCGACTTCAACCCGCGCCGCATCGAACGCTACCTGCTGCTGGTGCGCAGCGGCGGCAGCGAACCGGTGGTGGTGCTGACCAAGGCCGACAAGGCGATCGAAGCCGAGGCCTCGTCCGTCGACTCGGCGATGGCCGCGCTGGTCGACCTGGCCGCGCAGGACGTCGCGGTGCGCGCGGTCAACGCCAAGGACCGCGACAGCGTCGCCGCACTGGAGCCGTGGCTGCAGCCCGGGCGGACCGTGGTGCTGGTCGGTTCCTCCGGTGCCGGCAAGTCGACGCTGACCAACACGCTGCTGGGCAGCGAGCGGATGAAGACCAGCGACGTGCGCGTGTCAGATTCGCGCGGCCGCCACACGACCACACATCGCACTCTGATCGCGCTGCCGTCCGGTGCCTGCCTGATCGACACGCCCGGCATGCGCGAACTCAAGCCCACTGGCGAAGAGGACCTCGCCGACGGCGGCTTCGCCGACATCGAGGCCTTGGGCGAACAGTGCAAGTTCCGCGACTGCCAGCACGGACGCGAACCCGGCTGCGCGGTGCGCGCGGCGCTGGAAGCGGGCAGGCTGGATCCGGATCGCTACGCGCATTATCTGAAGCTGCGCGACGAGGTCGCCGACGCCGCCGACAAGCTGGCCACGCGGCTGGCGCAGAAGGCCGATAAGCGCGTGCTCAGCAAGGCCCTGAACAAGCGCCTGGACGACAAATATGGCAAGCATTGAAGGCGCACTACTTCGCTTTCAGCCCTTGTTCCTGGCGCTCATCGCGGCGTTCGCCGCAATGACCGCACGCGCGCCATGAGTGCCATCACGCACGACATCGCCCACCACGCCGCGCTCGACGCGCGCATGGTCGTCGCGGTGCGCGAGCTGAAACTGCTGGGCCTGGTCAGCTGGCCGGCGCACCTGCAACCGCCATTCCTCGAAGCATTCGCGCGTGGCCAGCCGGTGTTGCCACGGGTGGAATACCCGAAGCTGGATTTTTCCGAGGCGCGGCGCGAACTGGCGGCGATCATCGCGGCCGCCGATCCCGCGCATCCGCTCGGGCGTTACCTGGTCGAGTCGGCGCAGAGCTGGTCGATCGCCGCGCAATTGCTCGAAGCGCTTGGCACCCACGCGGTCACCACGCACTCGCTGAGCCTGTTCGGTGGTCCGGAAGAGCACCTGCCCGGCAACGGTCCGACCACGCGCGAGGCGGCGCGGCATTTCATCGACATCGCCAGCGAACTGGATCGAGAGCTGCTGGCGCCGTCGGAACAGGTCGCGATCTCGGCCACGGCGCTGTCCCTGCAGCTGCAGTCCGACCTCGACGACTTCTTCGACCAGCGCATGATCGAAGTGGTGATGGACCCGGAACTGATCGCCAAGGCCGCCGCCGGGGCGACCCGCATCCGCCTGCGCGCCGGCGCCTCGTTCAGCGATTACGACCGCCACCAGCTGTTGCAGCACGAAGCATTCGTGCACTCGCTGACCGCGCTCAACGGTCGTGAACAACCGCATCTGGCGAGCCTGGCGCTGTCGTCCCCGCGCACCACGGCGACCCAGGAAGGGCTGGCGACGTTCGCCGAGCAGATCACCGGCAGCATCGACATCGAGCGCATGAAGCGGATGAGCCTGCGCATCGAGGCGGTGGCGATGGCGATGGATGGCGCCGATTTCATCGAGGTGTTCCGCTATTTCCTCGATGCCGGGCAGAACGAGGTCGAAAGCTTCGCCTCCGCGCAGCGCGTGTACCGCGGTGTGCCGGTGACCGGCGGTGCCGCGTTCACCAAGGACGCGGTGTACCTGCGTGGTTTGATCGGCGTGCACACTTTTTTCCGCTGGGCGCTGCGCCAGCGCAAGCTGCGCCTGTGCCGGCTGCTGTTCGCCGGCAAGATGACCCTGGCCGACGTGCAGCGCTTCGAGCCGCTGTTCGATGCCGGCGTGATCCATCCGCCGCGCTGGCTGCCGCAATGGGTATCGCGCGCCAACGGTCTGGCCGGGATGCTGGCGTTCTCGCTGTTCGCCAACCGCATACGCCTGGACCAGGTCGAGACCGAATCGCCGCTGCTGGAGCTCTAGCGGAGTGGGATGAGATGGCCATCGGCTTCGATCACGTATTCGGCTGTCTCGCCATCGCCCACCAGCCGCACGCGTTCGCCGATAGCGACACCTTGATACTCGGGAATGTCATGTGTCAGCCGCCGGAATATCCAGTCCTTGGCGCCGTCGCCGATCCGCAGGCGCAGCGGTGTGGCGGCACGGTGATGCTCCACCGCATCTGCCAGTGCAGGCGAGAATACGGACTGAACCCGTCCGACCTGGTACATACGCAACATGACCACGGCCCCGTGCAGGACCACTAGCGTCGCGAACACGGTGATGGCGAAGCGGCCGACGCGGGTAGTGTGTGGCCATGCCGCCGCGATGCACATCGCGGTCACCGCGGCGAATCCATAGGCGTACTGGTTCCAACTGCTGGCCATCGGAAGTACCGGTGCCAGCGCAGCGATTCCGCCGAACAGGAACAACGCCAGCAGGCGGTTGCCTGCCTGCCACAATGCAAAGCACATTCCCAACCATAACAACGTGGCGATCACGAGCGGCCAGCCAAAGCCACGACGGAAGGTGGTGAAAACCTCCAGCAACGGAAAGATCGGTGGGAACAACTGATATTCGAGCCAACGCAGCGGCACGTTCGCGAGGCCGATCGTGTACTGCGCGCCTTCGCGCGGCATGTACAACAGCACTTCCAGGCGCAGGGCCAGATAAAATGCCGCTATCGTGCCAGAGGCGATCGCCACGACCAACCAGCGCGGCTTGCGCTCATCGAACCACCAAGCCACTGCCAGCAAAGCGGGGATCGCTAAAGCCGCTTCTTTGCTGAGCAGGCCGCATGCGGTCCATAACGCTACCCAGACAGCAGCGGCGATGTGGCTGCGCGCCAGTTGCGTGCCCAATACCGCGAGCAGGGCGCAACTCAGCCAGAGCAGGTCGCCCAACGTGCCGATCCAGCCATGGGTGTAGGCCGCATACGGCCCAAGCGCGAACGCGGCCGCACCGAACGCGGCGGGCCACGCCTGCATGCCGAAACGGCGGCCAGCGGTGTACAGCAGCACCGCGTTGACTGACCCCCAGGCCACCAGCAGTGCATGAAACAACTGCGGCGTGTCGAACAGGCCATGTGAAAGCCACAGCCACAGATTGAAGGTCAGCGGCCGGTATTGGAATACGTCCAGATCGAACCAGCCCACGGTGGTGCCGCGTTGGGCAAAGGCAGCCCACTGCAGTTCGTCGTGGCTGAAGTAGCCCGGATTGAACAGCAGCGGCCACTGCGCCAGCAGCACGACGGCAAAGACGCCGGCCGGCAGCCACCAACCGCGGGAAGAGCGTCGTGCGGCCGCCGCCATCGTGTCCGTATTCATCGCCATATTGTCGGGCACGGTCGGATCGGCGCCAATGCCCGGTGGATGCCAGCTACACCTGCGGTTCGCGCACTTGGCGCAGCGTCGACGCCAGCATCGCGATGAACTGTGCGGCGGCCTTCGAAGGCGGGCGGTCCTCGAGGTGGACGCACTCGACCTTGAAGCGGATCGGTGTCTCGAAGGGGCGGAAAGCGGTGGTTGCATCGACGCTGGCGCGCGCCGTGAATTCGTCGACCACCGCCATGCCGGCACCGCAACGGGTCAGGGCGGCGGCGATGTAGAAAGTCTGGTTCGAAACGACCTCGCGGATGGCGATGTCCTGGCGCTGGACCTCGCGGGCGAACAGGTCGCCGACCGGCCCGCCCGTGGTCAGGCCGACCACGTCCTGGCCGTCGAGCAGGCGCAGCGGCACCGTCGCGTCCGCATCCGGCAGGCGGGCCTTCTGGAACAGCAGCATCAACTCGCCACTGCCCAACTCGCGCCGCTGCATGCGCGGATGCAGCAGCGGATCGTAGGCCACCGCGATGTCGCAGGAACGTTCGTACAGCGCCTCGAACAGGTTGTCGTGGTGCAAGGTCTGCACGTCGAAAGTGACTTCGGGGTGGCGCTCGCGGAAACGCGCGATTGCCAGCGGCGCCACCTGCAGGCCCAGTGAGGGCACCACGGCCAGCCGGATGTGGCTGCCGCCGAGGTTTCTGAGGTTGCCGACCGTCTTCTGCAGCGAGGTCAGCCGCTTGAAGATCTCGGCGACCTCGATGAACAGTGCGTGGGCCTCGTCGGTGGCCACCAGGCGGCCACGCACGAGGGTGAACAGCTGCAGTCCCAACTGGTCCTGCGTGTGGTGCAGGACCTTGCTGACCGAGGGCTGCGACACGTGCAGCGCGCGCGCGGCGGCGCTGATCGATCCCGTCGTGTAGACGGCATGGAACACTTCGATCTGTCGGAAACGCATGCGTCGATCCTAGGCGCAGCCGGTGCGCATGGCCAGCGGCGTGGACGCGGAAAAGCGGCTCAATGCCAGAAGTTGATGAAGCCGGTGATGATCAGCGCATTGGTGAAGTCGATGAAGAACGCGCCCACCAGCGGCGCCACCAGGAATGCGCGCGGCGCCATGCCGTAACGTTCGACGAGGGTGCGCATCACCGCCATCGCATTGGCGGTGGTGCCGAGCATGAAGCCGATGAAGCCGCCGCCCATCACCGCCGCGTCGTAGTCGCGGCCCATCACCCGGAACACCACGCCACAGAACAGCGCCACCAGCACCACCTGCAGTCCCAGATTGACCAGCAGCGGCAAGGCCAGGCCGGCCAGTTCCCACAGTTTCAGGTTCATCAGCGCCACCGACAGGAACAGCGCCAGGCAGACGTTGCCGATCAGGTCGGTGGTCGGCACCGACAGGCCGATCCAGCCGCTGCGGTCGTCGATGTTGCGGATGAGTGCACCGACCAGCATCGCGCCGACGTAGGCCGGCAGGGTGAGGCCAGCCGCGGCGAGGCCGGCGCTGACCCAGGAGCCCAGCCACATCGCCACCAGGATCACGACGATGCTTTTCAACGCGCCGAACTCGCGCGCAGCCTCGTCCGGCATCGCCGCCACGACGGCATCCGGCGCCGGCTCGGGCAGGTTCGCGGCCTGCGACCTGAGTCCGAAACGGCGGATCAGCAGCGTGACCACCGGGCCGCCGATCAGGCCGCCGCAGACGATGCCGGCCATCGCCGAGGCCACCGCGACCGATTCGGCACCGGCCACACCGGCCTCCTCGAACAGCGGCGCGAACGCCAGCCCGGTTGCCGGACCGCCGGTCAGCGTGGTCGATCCGGCCAGCACCCCGAACAGCGGATGCAGGCCGAATGCCGTCGCCACCGCGATGCCGAGCAGGTTCTGCACCACCGCAAAGCCGGTGGCCAGGGCGAGGAATATCAGCACCTGGCGGCCGCTGATCCGCAGCAGCGCGACGCTGGCGTTGACGCCGATGGTGGTGAAGAACGCGATCATCAGCGGGTTCTGCAGGCCGGTGTCCAGCTTGAAGAGCACCGTGCCCTGCGCATGCGCGAACAGCACGAGCAGGGCCACCAGCAGGCCGCCGACCACCGGCGCCGGCAGGTTGTAGCGGGAAAACACCGGGATCGCGCGACACAGCGCATAGCCGGCGAAAAGCGTGAGGCCGCCCAGGGCCAGCGTCTGTACCGCGTCGAGTTCGAGCATGCGTCATGATCCCCGATTCGTGGCGGCGCGTGCAGTGGCCGATGACCGTTGCGTGCCGCGGGTCAGCCGTGGCAATGCACGGCTGGCCGGCTTCTGGACCAAGAACGCCTTGGCCGCTCGTTCGAAACCTGGCAAACCCGCTCAGCCGGCGAAGCTGGCCTGCAACCGGTCGACGATCCGCGACACACCCATCGTCACTGGATCCTCCGCCGGTACGCCCAGTGCTTCCTCGACTTCGCGGCAGGCGCGCGCCGCCGCCTCGGGTGCCAGCCGCGAAGTGTTCAGCGCCACGCCCGCCACGATCACCTCCGGACTGGTCAGGCGCGCGGCCTGCAGGTTGGCTTCCAGGCACGCGGCCAGCGCGGGCAGCGGGTAGTCGCGCAGTCCGCGCATGTGCGGCCGGTCCGGCTCGTGGCACAGCACCAGTGCGTCGGGCTGCGCGCCATGCAGCAGCCCCAGCGACACGCCGGCGTAGGACGGATGGAACAGCGAGCCCTGGCCTTCGATCAGGTCCCAGCCGCCATCGTCGCGCGCAGGCGACAGCCACTCGATGCCGCCGGAAATGAAGTCGGCGACCACCGCGTCGATCGGTATCCCGCTGCCGGCGATGAAGATGCCGGTCTGCCCGGTCGCACGGAAGTCGGCGCGCAGGCCGCGGCGGTGCATTTCCTGTTCCAGCGCCAGCGTCGTGTACATCTTGCCGACCGAACAGTCGGTGCCCACCGTTAGCAGCCGGCGACCGGCACGGCGGCCACCGTTGCCGACCGGCGTCTTCGGCGCTTCGCGCGCATCGAACAGGAAACGGCCGTTGCGCTCGGCGGCGGCGACGATGCGCGGATGCGCGCTCAACCGCTCGTGCAACCCCGAGGCCACGTTCATGCCGGCGTCGAGTGCGGCGATCATGTGGTCGACCATGTGCGCGTCCATGCGACCGCCGGCGTTGGCGACGCCGACGATCATGGTGTTGGCACCCGCGGCGCGCGCCTGCGCGAAATCCAGGTCAGCCAGCCCAAGCGTGGCCCTGCAGTCCACGTCCCGGTACTGGCCGACACACCAGCCGGGGCGCCAATGCGCCAGCCCGCGCGCGGTCTTGGCCGCGAGGTCGTCGGCGGCATTGCCCAGGTACAGCAGGAACGGCGGCGGCCAACGGCTGGCGTGGCCAGCCTGTTCGGGAAGGGGGTCGAGCCGGGACATCGGTGGGCGGTTCCTCGAGTGGGTGACTGCGGTCGGGATCGACAGCGAGCCGAAGGTTGCGTTGCGTAGGCCACCTTATGCGGCCGAGCGGGTTTCGGCCATTGACCAGACGCAGGTCATGCATAGCCGCGGGTTATGCATGGGGTCGGCATCACGAATCCGATCAGGCACGTCGTGCGTGACGTGCACCGACGGCAGGCGTCGCGGCTCGTCCGCACCCGTGGTCGAAGCGCTATCGTGGTTTGTCAATCCATCGAGGCCGATGGGCCCATATTGGAAACCGCTAGAATCAACGGCCCGACAACGGCAACAGCGATGATGTCCGACACCCCGTCCAACGACGATTTCAAGCAGGCCGCGCTCGACTACCACCGGTTGTCGCCACCGGGCAAGATCAAGGTGGTGCCGACCAAGGCGATGGTCACCCAGCGCGACCTGGCGCTGGCCTACTCGCCAGGCGTGGCTTTTGCGTGCGAGGCGATCGTCGCCGACCCCAATGCCGCCAGCGAACTGACCGCGCGCGGCAACCTCGTCGCGGTGATCAGCAATGGCACCGCGGTGCTCGGCCTCGGCGACATCGGTCCGCTGGCCGGCAAGCCGGTGATGGAAGGCAAGGGCGTGCTTTTCCAGAAATTCGCCGGCATCGACGTGTTCGACATCGAGATCGACGAGCGCGACCCCGACAGGCTGGTCGACATCATCGCCAGCCTGGAGCCGACCTTCGGCGGCATCAACCTCGAGGACATCAAGGCGCCGGAATGCTTCATCGTCGAGCGCAAGCTGCGTGAGCGGATGAACATCCCCGTCTTCCACGACGACCAGCACGGCACCGCGATCATCGTCGGCGCCGCCGTGCTCAACGCGCTGGAAGTGGCCGGCAAGAAGATCGAGGACGTCAAGCTCGCCACCGCCGGCGCCGGCGCCGCCGGCATCGCCTGCCTGGACATGCTGGTGGCGCTGGGCATGAAGCCGGAAAACATCCTGGCCGTGGACCGCGATGGCGTGCTCTACACCGGCCGCGACCACATGGACCCGGACAAGCAGCGCTACGCGCGCGACACCGACAAGCGCAGCCTCGCCGAGATCATCGATGGCGCCGACATCTTCCTGGGCCTGTCCGCCGGCGGCGTGCTGAAGCCGGAAATGGTGGCGGCGATGGCGCCGCAACCGATCATCCTGGCGCTGGCCAACCCGTATCCGGAAATCCTGCCGGAAGACGCGCAGGCGGTGCGCCCGGACTGCATCATCGCCACCGGCCGTTCCGACTATCCCAACCAGGTCAACAACGCGCTTTGCTTCCCGTACATCTTTCGTGGCGCGCTCGATGCCGGCGCGACCGAGATCAACGAGGCGATGAAGCTGGCCTGCGTGCGCGCCATCGCCAAGCTGGCGCGGATGGAATCATCGGACCTGGGCAGCGCCTACGGCGGCGACGTGCCGACCTTCGGCCGCGACTACATCATTCCGCGACCGTTCGACCCGCGCCTGCTGATGATGCTGGCGCCGTGCGTGGCGCAGGCGGCGATGGACTCGGGTATCGCGCTGCGGCCGATCATGGACATGGATGCCTATCGCGAGAAACTCGGCCAGTTCATCTACCGTACCGGCCTGCTGATGAAGCCGGTCTACGATCGCGCCCGCGCCGACAAGCAGCGGGTGGTTTACGCCGAAGGTGAAGAGGAAACGGTGCTGCGCGCGGTGCAGACCGTGATCGACGACCAGCTGGCCACGCCGATCCTCATCGGTCGCCCGGACGTGATCGAGGCGCGCATCGAGCGCCTCGGCCTGCGCATGCGCGCCGGCGTCGATTTCGAGCTCACCAACATCAACGACGACCCGCGCTTCAACGACTACTGGCAGTACTACCACTCGCTCACCGAACGCCGTGGCGTGACCCCGGCAGCAGCCAAGAACCTGCTGCGCTCGCGGCCGACGCTGATCGCCGCGATCATGGTCCAGCGCGGCGAGGCCGACGCGCTGATCAGCGGCCTGGTTGGCCGCTTCCACAAGAAGCTCGGCTACCTGCGTAGCGTGATCCCGCTGGATCATGGCGTCCAGAGCACCTCGGCGATGACCGGCGTGATCAACCACCTGGGCGCGTGGTTCTTCCTCGACACGCACGTGCAGGTCGACCCGACCGCCGAGCAGATCGCCGAGGCGACGTTGCAGGCCAGTTACCGGCTCAAGCTGTTCGGCATCGAGCCGAAGGTGGCGCTGTTGTCGCACTCCAACTTCGGCAGCCACGACAATCCCAGCGCCGCCAAGATGCGGCGCGTGCGCGAGATCCTGAAGACGCGTGCGCCGCGCCTGGATATGGATGGCGAGATGCAGGGCGACACCGCCTGGGACGAAATGCTGCGCCAGCGCATGTTTCCCAACACCACCCTGACCGGCCGCGCCAACCTGTTCGTGATGCCCAACCTGGACGCGGCCAACATCACCTACAACATGGTGCGGGTGATGACCGACGGCGTGGCCATCGGCCCGATCCTGATGGGCGTCTCGCTGCCGGCGCACATCCTGACCCCGGCCTCGACCGCGCGCCGGATCATCAACATGACCGCGATCGCCGCGGTCGAGGCACAGATCCGCAAGCTGCAGCGCGAAGCCGGCGAGGCCAGCGGGCGGTTGATGCGGGACGAGCCGGGTTGATTGGCTTGCGTCTTGTTTTGTGGTCATATCCGGACGTATTCCAGGTCACGGCGATGACTGCGAATGTCCGGGGGAGCAGCTGCGTGAACTTCAAGATGCCGAGACCTGCATGCCTGTCCTGAACCTGATCGCATGGGACAACGGCGTCGGCCTTTCCCGCGACCTGCGCCTGCTTGCGACCGCGCTGGAAAAAGCAGGTTATGACGTGCGGCTCAGTCCCGTGGGCAGGGGCAAGTTGCGCAAATGGTCTCGTCCCCTGCGGATGCACCTGCGCCTTACCCGGGAGCGGCTGATGGGTGGCAGGGAGCATTATCCCTACGACGCCAACATCATGCTGGAGCACATCCGTACCGAGGACATTCCGTTCGCCCGCCGCAATTTCTTCGTACCCAATCCGGAATGGTGCCTGTGGTCCGACGTGTCGCTGCTGCCGCGCGTGGATGCGGTACTGACCAAGACCCGGCATGCGGAGACGATGTTCAGCGAGCACGGCCATCGCGTCGCGCATGTCGGCTTCACCAGTGAGGATCGCTACGATCCATCCGTTGCACGCGACCGCTGTTTCTTCCACCTGGCCGGACGCAGCCAGAACAAGGGTACGCAGCGCCTGCTCGAGCTATGGCGCAAACATCCCGAGTGGCCGCGCCTGACCGTAGTGCAGAACCCGCGCGAGGCCAAGCTGATCGAACCGGCCGTGGCCAACATCGACCACCGCGTGGACTACATCGACGATGCCGAGTTGCGTCGCCTGCAGAATGCCCACTGGTTCCACCTGTGCCCGTCGGAAACGGAAGGCTTCGGCCACTACCTGGTGGAGGCGATGAGCGTGGCCGCGGTCGCGATCACCACCGACGCCGCGCCGATGAACGAACTGGTCCAAGCCAATCGTGGCGTGCTGGTAGATTATGCGTCCACCGGGATCCAGCATCTGGCGACCACCTATTTCTTCGACGAGAGCGTGCTTGAAGCGCGGGTCGAGCAGCTGCTGGCGCTATCGGATGACGAGCTGAAGCAGATCGGACGTGCGGCACGCGACTGGTTCCTGGCCAATGATCGCGGCTTCAGCCGACGCCTGCGCGATGCACTGGAGCCGCTGCTCAGTTGACGGTGGCCGCGTCGCGCAGGTCGGGCAACGGCAGCCTATACTCATCGATGTATTGATTGATGCCCAGTTCGCAGCGCGTCGTTGCGTGGCGTATCGTTTCCTGCAGTACCCGGTTGTTGGGCAGCGACAAGTCCTCCGGATCGACCGGTGCGCGCGAGTCGTGCAGCAGATGCACGGCCAGCCCCGCGAACTTCAAGCGTCGCCGCCGCACGTTCGCGTTGCGCAGGCGCGCGTCGATCTCCAGGTCCTCGCTGCCGTAACCTTCCATGCGCTCATCGAAACCGTTGACACGGATCAGGTCCGCGCGCCAGAAACTCATGTTGCAACTCATCACGGTCACGCCGGCATGTGCCGAGCGCGCCTTGTGCCGGGCCATCCAGGGCCAGCGCAGGGAATGGCGTCGTTCGTCGCCATGCGTCGCGGTGAAATCCACCGGCATCCAGGGCGCGAACGACGGTCGTTCTCCGGCCAGCAGGCGCCGGGTGTAGTCCGCGGTGGCCTGCAGGCGGCCGCCCTGCAGGAAGCTGCCGGTTTCGGACAGCGCCAGGTGATCGGCGATGAAATCGGGGTGCAGCACCATGTCGCCGTCGATGCAGACCACGTAATCGCCGCGACTTGCGGCGATGGCGCGGTTGCGGATGCTCGCGGCGCGGAAGCCGAGATCCTGCTGCCACACGTGTCGCAGCGCGGTCGGGAAATCCCGGGCCCGCGCCAGCAGCAGGTCGCGGGTGTCCTCGCGTGAGCCGTCGTCGGCCACGATGACTTCGTCGGGCAGCCGGGTCTGCCGGCGCACGCTAGCCAGCACCGCGGCCAGGGCCTGCTTCCAGTTGTAGGTGGTGACCAGCAGGCTGCAGCGCATCGTCAACCCGCGCCACGTGCGCGTGTCACGTGCGCATCCAGGCCACGTTCGCAGCGAATCGCCTGCGTCGCAAGGACACGATTGAACAGGCGATCGTTGGGCAGTACTTCGGTCGGGGGTATGCCATCAGGCCAGCGCATGTCGTGCCAGAGATGGATCGCAAGGCCGGCGAAGCGCAGCGGACGACGCACCACGCCCGCGTGCTTGAGTCGCCAGGCGAGATCGTCATCCTCGCGGCCCCAGCCCTCGTAGTCATCGTCGAAACCGTTGACCTTGTCTAGGTCGCTGCGCCACACGCCCATGTTGCAGCTCATCACCTGGCCACCGTCGGCGGTGCGCGCCTTGCGCCGTGCCAGCCACGGCAGGCGCAGCGCGTGCTTGGCCTTGAAATGACCGGGCATCAACGGCGAGAAGCGGGGCTTGCCGCCCGCGAGCAAGCGCGCCGATTCCGCGGGTGCACTGTTCAGCCTGCCGCCCTGCAGGAAGATGCCAGGACGGATCAGCGCCAGATGGTCGGCGACGAACTGCGGGTGCAGGATCATGTCACCGTCGACGAAGATGACGTAGTCGCCCGAGCTTGTGGCGATGCCGAGGTTGCGCACGCGTGCCGCACGGAAGCCGGCATCCTCCTGCCAGACATGCCGTAACGGAACCGGGAAGCCGGGGGCCATCTCCCGCACCAGCGCCGCGGTGTCCTCGCGTGACCCGTCGTCGGCGACGATCACTTCCTGTGGCAACGTGCGTTGCGCGGCGATGCTTCGCAGGCAAAGGCCGAGCGCCTCCTTCCAGTTGTAGGTCGAAACGATCAGGCTGACGGTGGTCACTGCGGCTCGGATCGGGGGAGGGGCGTCGGATATTATCCGGCTGGAAGCCCGCGATGCCACGGGCCTTGCCGCATGTTGCAGGCGGTTCACGCAGGCTGTGCGAGGCGTCCTGTTCTGCAGGCCACCGCCACGTCTGCTCCAGGCAGATCCAGCCGGACTCCCACTGCCACGGTCAGAGCGACATGCCCCCCGAAGTTTCCGTCATCGTTCCCAACTACAACCATGCGCCCTACCTGGTGCAACGCATCGATTCGGTCCTCGCGCAGACCTGCCAGGACTTCGAGCTGATCCTGCTCGACGACTGCTCGACGGACGACAGCCGCACGCTGCTGGAGCGTTACCGCTCGCATCCCAAGGTGTCGCACCTGGTCTGCAACGAACAGAACAGCGGCAGCACCTTCAAACAGTGGGACAAGGGCATCGCGCTGGCGCAGGGCCGCTACATCTGGATCGCCGAAAGCGACGACTGGTGCGAGCCCACGTTCCTGGAAACCATGCTGGAAGGCATCCGGCAGGACGACGACTGCGTGCTCAGCTACTGCCAGGCGTATTTCGTCGGCCCGGAAGGCAGGCTCAACTGGCAGTCCCACCACGACCGGCTGTCCGAACTGGTGGAGGGCGGCGATTTCATCCGCCGCTACATGGCGCCGATCTCGATCTACAACGCCAGCATGGTGTTGTGGCGCAAGGACCGATACCCATCGATACCGCGGGATTTCACCAGATACCGCTTCTGCGGCGACTGGATGTTCTGGATCGCCCTGGCCCGGCTGGGCAAGGTGCACATCAGCGGCAAGCTGCTCGACTACTACCGCCAGCATCCGGACAACGTCAGCAGCGGTGTCTATCGCAGCGGATTGAATTTCGTCGAAGAGCTCGAAGTACTGAACTGGATGTTCTCCGAAGGCCTGATCGGCGACCGCGAATACACCCGCGTGTACAAGCAGAAGTTCCGCGAGTACTGGCCGCTGCGCGGGCGGATCGACCCGGCTCTGCGGCCCCGGATCGAAGCGCTGTTCCGGCGTCCGTCGTCGCCGGCCACGCCCACGCTGGCGATTCGGCTCGGCGCAATCTGGCACGACTTGCGCGGCCGTGGCCGGTCGCGCTGATGCTCAGGCGCGGAACAAGGGCGTTGCCGGTGGCGGATCGTTGCGGGCGCGGCGGATCTTGCGCATGCAGCGTTTGTGGAACTGCAGCACGTTGAACCAGGTGAAGCTGTTCCAAGGCGGCACCGAACGGCGGTACCGCCACATCACCCGCCACAACGGCCACGTGCGTTCCTCGACCGCGGCCAGCAGCGCCTGTTCCCAATCGTGCGCGGCGGCGCTGCCACGCCAGCCACTGGCGTGCAGCGCCCGGGCCAGGTAGAGCCGTTCGGCGATCCACTTGCGATGCGATGAACCCAGATACCCTTCGCGGCGCCATTTGCGCCGACTCATGTGTTGTCCGCTTTTCATTCCCAGCGCAGAGGTCGCGTCCACATGCCGACGGAAGCGGACCAGCGGCTGGTCGAGGTAGACCACCCCGCCATGCGCGGCCGCGCACATGCCGAGCCACCAGTCGTGGTAAAGCAGTTCCGGGGCCGGGCCAGCGAGCGGCAGGAGCTGGCGGCGGACCAGCAGCGCATGCCCGGACACCGTGTTCTGGAACACGAAGCGCAGGGGGTCCCGGCCCGAATGCATGATCAGGTCGTCCGACACGCGACGCCCCAGTCTTTCGCCGTGCTGGTCGATGTATTCGGAATCGCAGTAGGCCAGGTCGGCCGTGCCGATCGCCGTCAGCAGCCTCGCCAGCTTGCACGGATGCCAGATGTCGTCCTGGTCGCAGGGTGCGATGAATTCGCCCCTGCACAAGGCCATTGCGCGCTCGAAACTACGCAGGTGGCCAAGATTATGCGGATTGCTGTGGACCTGCACGCGCGCATCTCGCGCTGCATATTCCTGCAGCAGGACCAGGCTGCCGTCGCTGGAGGCATCGTCGACGGCCACGACCTCAAGCTGCACGTCCTGTTGCGCGAGTACTGAATCCAGTTGTTCGCGCAGGTGTCCTGCGCCGTTGTAGACGCACAGCGCCACGGACACCAAGGGGGCGGGAGTGGGGAGCATCGGCATTCCATGACCGAAAAACGCGGGGACGTGAATCGTAACCAGCTCCGCCGCCGCCAGCCCTGCGCCGCGCTGAACGACGTGCGCTCAGTCCTCGTCGCTGCCGCGCAGCACCTTCTGCTGCATCGCATCCAGATAGGCATCGGCTTCGGCCACCGAGGTGAACACCTCGGACATCGGTACTGCCCTGACGATGTCGAACACCTTGGCGATCTGCGGCTGCAGGTTGGCGACCAGCACCTTGCCGTCGCGCGCGGACAGGGCCTTGCGCGCCTTGAACACCGATCGGATGCCGGCCGAACTGATGTAGTCCAGGCCACTCAGGTCCAGCACCAGCGAACGGATGTCGGAGGCCAGCACCGGCGCCAGGCGACGGTCGAACTCGTCGTAGCTGTGCGTGTCCAGGCGGCCGGCCACGGCCACGCGCTGGCTGTCGCCGCGCGGCGGGTCGATGCTGATCTGCAGGTCCATGGCGATCTCCGGTGGTCAGTGCCCGAGGGCAGGATCGCGCAGCGTCACACGCAGCACGTTGTAGGGTTCTTCACGCGCGTAGCTCAGGCTCTGCGCCAGTTCGCGCACCAGGTGCAGGCCGAGGCCGCCGAGCGGGCGCTGGTCGATATCCGCGTCCAGCAGTGGCGGCGACACGGCGAGCGGATCGAACGGCCGGCCGTCGTCGCGGAATTCCATCGCCAAGGCACCGGGCCGGCGCTCGATCGCCACCAGCACCTCGCCCTGCGCGCCGGCGTCGTAGCCGTGCTCGACGACATTGCACGCCACTTCCTCGGCGACCAGGCGCACGTCATCGCGCAGTGCGCGGTCGACGCCCTGCGCCAGCAGCGCCGCGTCGATGGCATCGGCCAGTTCGCGAAGGTGCTCGCGCTGGTTCGGGATCGCGATCTGCAGATGCATGCTCAGGCGTTGTCCACCGGTACCGATGCGAAGCTTAGCGCCAGCACGGTCAGGTCGTCGGACTGCGGCGCCCCGCCAGCGAAGGCGTGCGCGGCCGCGACGATCCGCGCGCACAGCGTCGCCGGATCGGCGGCATCGCCCGCCACCTGCAGCAGCCGTTCGCTGCCGAAGGCCTGCAGGTCGACATCGAAGGCCTCGGTGATGCCGTCGGTGTAGGCGACCAGTGCGTCGCCCGGCCGCAGGCGGCCCTGCCAGCTGTCGTAGCGGACATCGGCTTCGAAGCCCAGCGGCGGGCCCGGTTCCAGCGCCAGGAACGCGGTGTCGCCATCGGCGCGGCGCAGCAGCGGTGGCTCGTGGCCGGCGCTGGCAAGGATCAGCTCGCCGCTGGCGAGGTCGACGACCCCGCACAGCACCGTCGCGAACATGCAGGTGTCGTTGTTCCCGGCCAGGCGCGCGGCGGCCTCGCGCAGCGCCTCCGCCGGCGTGCCGCCGCGACCGGCCGCCACTTCCAGCACGGTGATGCTGCGCGCCATGAACAGTGCCGCCGGCACGCCCTTGTCGGAGACGTCGCCGATCGCGAACCACAGCGCTGCGTCGCCGCGCTCGAAGAAACAGTAGAAGTCGCCGCCCACGGCCTTGGCCGGTTCCAGCACGGCCTGTGCCTGCAGGACGTGCGTGCCATGGCGGAGCATGCGATCGCCCGGCAGCATCGCGCGCTGGATGTCGCGCGCGATCGACAGTTCGCTGTCCAGCTTCTGTCGCGCCGTCGCCATCTCCTCGATCTGCGCCATCTGCGTACGGATCGAGCCACGCGCATGGTCGAACGCGCGCGCCATCAGCCCGACCTCGTCGTCGCGGCCGGTATGCGGCAGCGGCCGGTCGAACTCGCCGGCATCGAAATGCCGCGCCGATTCGGTCAGCGAGGCCAGCGGCCCGGTGATGCGGCGCGCGACCAGCTGCAACAGCAGCAGCATCAGCGCGATCGCGGCCAGGCCGCCGATGATCACGCCGCGCGTGGTCTGCCGCAGTTGTCCGAGTACATAGTTTTCGGACACCGACAGGCCCAGCGTCCAGCCGCTGTCGCCGATCGGCCGCACCAGCGCCAGGTGGGTGTCGCCGCTGCGTGGATCGGGATAGTCGAGTTCGGCGGCGCGGCGCGCGCGTGCCGCATCCAGCAACGGCTGCAGCGGGCGGTATCGCGGTTGTCTGGCCTGCTCGTCGGCGTGCGTGGTCATCTCCAGTTCGCGCCGCGGATGCAGCACGTACAGGCGTTCCGGGCTCAGCAGCAGGCGCTGGATCGGATCATTCTCGGCACCGGTGGCGACCAGTTCGCGCAGTCGCTGCACTGGCACGTCGAGGCTGACCATGCCCACGGGCGCCGCATCGGGCGTGCGCCGCAACGGCAGGTTGTAGGTGACGAAATATTCGCTGCCGGTGGCGTTGTTGCGATACGGCTCCGACCACCACGGTCGGCCGCCCTCGATGGTGCGCGGCCACCAGGGCTGATCGTGGTAGTCGTAGCCGGCGTAAAGCATCGGCTGCACGTAGTAGCCGTCGCCGTCGCGACGCACGTACCAGCTGTGACCGGGATCGCCGTCGGCCAGCGCGCCCGGCTCCAGGATCAGCATCGCGCCGGCGATGTCCGGATCACCTTCGACCGCCGCGCGCAGCACCGCGTCCAGTTCGCGTGGCGCCATCCCGATGCCGCGCACGCTCGCCGCCAATGTGCGCGCGCTGACCGTCACCGAGCCCAGTGTCGCTTCCAGCGTGCGCGCGCCCTGTTCGGCCAAGCCGCGCACTTCCTGCCGCGATTGCGCGACCAGCAGTTCGCGCAGGCTGGCGTAGATCAGCAGGGTGCCGGCCAGCAGCAGCAGCGCGGCACCGAGGCTGGTCCACAGCAGCAGGCGGGTGCGCAGGCTGCGATACCAGCGCACGCGGTCGTCGCCGCGGCCGTGGGCCGTATGCGCAGGCGTGCTGGCTGACGCGTCGCTGTGCTGCGACATCGGCTTCCCCGTTGGCTGCCCCTTGGCGACAGCATCCGGGGGTGGGTGGGTTGGTGCAAGCGGTGGGTGGGAGTTGCGGTCAAGCGTGCTGCTCTTCACTCTCCCCGCGAGCGTGTTGTTGCTCTCAGCCGTCATCCCGGCGTCCTTCGACAGGCTCAGGATGAGCGAGGGCGAGGATCCAGTGACTTGCACTTGCTGTCGGAGTTGCGACGCGTTTGCCGACCTTTTCAGGTCGGTCTTTCCGCCTGCTACCGCAGTCGGGTCACTTTCTCTTGAAGGGGCCAAGAGAAAGTAACCAAAGAGAAGGCCCTTCCCCGACAAGTCAATCCGGCAAGTGGGGAGTGGCACGCGATTTTCCGACTCGCCATCCATGGCTCGGTCGGAAAACGGCGCACATCCATGTGCGCCGCCCTTCGGGTCTATGGCGTGGCTCGGATCGCTGGTAGTTCGTGCCAAGGTCAACAGCCAACAGCAAAAAGCCGCAGCAAAGTCGAAGCAATCGGCAGACTGCTGAAGACAACCAAACGCTGCAATCAAATTTCAAGCGAGAACAAGAACCACGGCAACGAAGAAAGCGGTCCTGGATCAGCATCCATCGAGCGCAACGCTGCCAAGCCGGCTTCAGGCCCTTTCTTTGGTTACTTTCTTTGGGCCAACAAAGAAAGTGACCCGCACGCGGCAGCGCGCGGAAGCGCTTTACAACAGCCGCAGGCTGGTCAAAGCCGACCCGCAGGGTCGGGAACTTGCGTCGTTGCCGCCAATCGCTCAGCTCTTGCCGCAACCGCAAAGGCTTCCGCCCGCTGCAGCGCGTCGGAATGGCCTTTCCAGCAGCCCATAAATAAGCAAGGGTAAAAACCATATCAAAATAACCCGGGTCAAACTAAAGTGTTATGGACCCCTGCTAGACTCACGGCTCTAAATGACCAACTAGTGCGGCCTGCGTGCCGCAGCGGAGCGCGACGATGAACTGGCTCGACCAAATCCTGCAGAACGATCCCGATCCGGCCGAGACCCAGGAGTGGATCGAGTCGATCAAGGCCGTCATCGACGCCCAGGGTCCGGAGCGCGCGCATCAGCTGCTCGAGGACATGGTCGAACTGACGCGCCGCGCCGGCGCGCATCTGCCGTTCGCGCCGACCACCGAATACATCAACACCATTCCCGCCGTGCAGGAGGCGAAATCGCCCGGCGATGCGGCGATGGAATGGCGCATCCGTTCGATCATCCGCTGGAACGCGATGGCGCTGGTCGTGCGCGCCAACCGCAAGCCCGGCGATCTCGGCGGCCACATCGCCAGCTTCGCTTCCGGCGCCACGCTCTACGACGTCGGCTTCAACCATTTCTGGCGCGCGCCCAGCGACGATCATCCCGGCGACCTGCTCTACATCCAGGGCCACAGTTCGCCCGGCATCTATGCGCGCTCCTTCCTCGAAGGCCGCATCAGCGAATCGCAGATGGACCACTTCCGCATGGAAGTCGACGGCCGTGGCATCAGCTCGTACCCGCATCCGTGGCTGATGCCCGATTACTGGCAGACGCCGACCGTGTCGATGGGCCTGGGCCCGATCGCCGCGATCTACCAGGCGCGCAACTGGAAATACCTCGAAGGCCGCGGCCTGATGCCGAAAACCGACCGTAAGGTCTGGTGCTTCCTCGGCGATGGCGAAACCGATGAGCCGGAAAGCCTCGGCGCGATCTCCGTCGCCGGTCGCGAAGGCCTCGACAACCTGATCTTCGTCGTCAACTGCAACCTGCAGCGTCTCGACGGCCCGGTGCGCGGCAACGGCAAGATCATCCAGGAACTGGAAGGCGCGTTCCGCGGCGCCGGCTGGAACGTGATCAAGAACATCTGGGGCAGCTACTGGGATCCGCTACTCGCCCGCGACACGCAGGGCATCCTCAAGCGCCTGATGATGGAAACCGTCGACGGCGAATACCAGAACTGCAAGGCTTTCGGCGGCGCTTACACGCGCGAGCATTTCTTCGGCAAATACCCGGAGACCGCGGCGATGGTCGCCAACCTGTCCGACGACGACATCTGGCGCCTCAACCGCGGCGGCCATGATCCGCACAAGGTCTACGCTTCGTATCACGCCGCGGTGAACACCGCCGGCCGACCGACCGTGATCCTGGCCAAGACCGTCAAGGGCTACGGCATGGGCGCGGCCGGCGAGTCGCTCAACCCGACCCATCAGGCCAAGAAGATGGACGACGACGACGTCCGCCTGTTTCGTGACCGTTTCCAGATCCCGGTCAGCGACGCCCAGCTCGCCGATCACCAGGTGCCGTTCTACCACCCCGGCGAGAAGTCACCGGAGGTCGAATACATGCACGAGCGCCGCAAGGCCCTCGGCGGCTATCTGCCGCAGCGCCGCCGCAAGTCCACGCAGTCGCTGCAGGTGCCGCCGCTGTCGACCTACGAGCGCCTGCTGAAGAGTTCCGGCGAGCGCGAGATCAGCACCACCATGGCGTTCGTGCAGACCCTCAACATCCTGCTGCGCGACAAGCAGGTCGGCCCGCGCTGCGTGCCGATCGTCGCCGACGAGGCGCGCACGTTCGGCATGGAAGGCATGTTCCGCCAGCTCGGCATCTATGCCCCGCAGGGCCAGAAGTACAAGCCGGTCGACGCCGACCAGCTGATGTACTACCGCGAGGACGCCGCAGGACAGGTGCTGGAGGAAGGCATCACCGAGGCCGGTGCGTTCGCCAGCTGGATGGCGGCCGCCACCAGCTACAGCACCAACGACCTGCAGATGCTGCCGTTCTACATCTACTACTCGATGTTCGGCTTCCAGCGCATCGGCGACATCGCCTGGCAGGCCGGCGACATGCGTTCGCGCGGCTTCCTGCTCGGCGGCACTTCCGGTCGCACCACCCTCAACGGCGAAGGCCTGCAGCACGAGGACGGCCACAGCCAGGTGCAGGCCGGCCTGATCCCCAACTGCCGCAGCTACGATCCCAGCTTCGGCTACGAAGTCGTGGTGATCCTGCAGCACGGCATGCAACGCATGCTCACCGAGCAGGTCGACGAGTACTACTACCTGACCCTGCTCAACGAGAACTACACCCACCCGGAAATGCCCGAAGGCAGCGCCGAACACATCATCAAGGGCATGTACCTGCTCAAGGACGCAGGCAAGGCCAAGAAGGGCGAACTGCGCGTGCAGCTGATGGGCTCGGGCTCGATCCTGCGCGAAGTCATCGCCGCTGCCGAACTGCTCGACAAGGACTTCGGCGTCAGCGCCGATCTGTGGTCCTGCCCCAGCTTCAACGAGCTGGCCCGCGACGGCATCGACGTCGAACGCTGGAACCGCCTCAATCCCGAGGCCAAGACCCCGCGCAAGGCCCACGTCACCCAGTTGCTGGAACCCCGCCAGGGCCCGGCCATCGTCGCCACCGACTACGTCCGCGCCTATCCCGAACAGATCCGCGCCTACGTCCCGACCCGTTACACCGTACTGGGCACCGACGGCTACGGCCGCTCCGACACCCGCGCCAACCTGCGCCGCCACTTCGAAGTCGACCGCCACCACATCGCCCACGCCGCCATCGCCGCACTGGCCGCCGATGGCAAGATGACTGCGAAAGATGTCGCCCGCGCGATCAAGCAGTACAAGATCGACGTGGAGAAGCCGAATCCGCTGGGGGCTTAGTTCTATTGAAGCCCTCTCCCGCTGGCGGAGATGATTGGTGAGGGGAAGGCGGCCATTGGTCGCCTTTTCTATTTCGGCAGGCCGCATCAGTTCTCGTAGGATGGGTTGAGCGCAGCGATACCCATCAACCACGCTCCCCAAACTTCTCGCCCACCCCGGCATCCCCACCCCAATCCAACGGCAATCGACCTTCCGCCACGTAACGATGGAACGTCGAATATGGCCAATCCACCGCGAGCACCACATGCCCATGCTTGACCGGGTTGTGGGGGATGTAATCGACATGGCGACGCAGGTCATCGTCATGTCGGACCAGATGTTCCCAATACCGTCGTTGCCAGATGCCGCGCTCGCCCTTGGCGATGCGGCTGGCGCGCCGCCGCTCTCCCTGCGGGGCATGGCGTGCGAACCAGGTCTTGATCAGCCGCCAGCGCAAGGCGTAATCGAAGTCGTCGTCGGGCAATGTCCACAACGCGTGGATATGTTCGGGCAACACCACCATGGCATCAATTGCAAAGGGATGGCGGACGCGTACGCAGCGCATTGCATTGCGCAGGTCGTCGATGCGATCGGTCAGCAGCGTCGTGTCGCGGTTAGCGAGGTTGACGGTGAAGAAATAGGTGGCGCCGGGAACGCTTGCGCGGCGGTAGTTGGTCATCCTTGACCTCATTGATTGTTACGCGATGATGGGTGTCGCTTTGCTCAACCCATCCTACGGGTTGTTGCCAAGCAGGGTGGCGCGATAACTGACCGGGTCGAGCGTGCAGTTGGCCGCCACCGGGCCGGGCAGAATGAACATTTGTGGTTTGCGACGAAACGAAAAGAGGCGGTAAAGGTGGAATTTGTCCGCCTGTTCGCTTGAAAACCCAACCTCGTTCGGCGAGACAAAGAAAGGCGTCTCGGCCACATAGGCCGTCGTCTTCACTTCGATGAAACGCTCGCGGCCGTCGCCATCGAATGAAAGGATGTCATAGCCGGTGCCATCGCCCTTGTCCCTGGACACGTGCTCGATCCGGTTCGCCAATGCCTTCGCGCCGAGTTCGTGCAGGCGTCGTGCCTCGAATTCCATCACCAGCAGTTCCCCGGCAAGGCCCAGCGAACGGTTGCGGGATTCGCGTTCAAGGTAATCGCGCTTGATCGGGGTGCGTCGCACCCATTCCGCACGCTGGTCGTTGACGGAAATGTTCGTTCTCGGTACTTCCACGACGAAGTCCTGGAAATCGTCCAGCAAGGGCAGTTCGGCCGGCGTCTCGACGCTGCGGATCGCGACTTCATCCAGGATGCGGTCACGCTCCAGTGCGCGGCCAACCACATCCACGAGCAGGCGCTGGAAGTTGGGCAGTGGCTTGTATCCTGAAAGCGTCTGTGCGCCATAGAGGTTCAGGACGGCGCTGATGTTGCGGTGCTTGTATTCGATCGCCTGCAGGTTCCGGGCGGGCATCAGCTGCTGCAGCTTGCGGTTGTGCTCGGCCTTGTTGGGCCGTTGCCCCATTTCCTGCATGCGCAGCATCTGGAAGTACGTGCTGACCGTGGCTTCCACCTCGGCCTCTGTCCACGGCGAACCGGTTACACCATCGTCGATCGTCATGTTGCCCCCTTCGCTGGCCGTGCCCAGGATAGCGAATCGGACGCTCCAGGCCGTTGGGATGTCACCTAAGTGCCGATGGTGGCGATGTGCAATGGGTGTCGCGGCGCTCAACCCATCCTACGAAGCTGCATGGCTATTCCTTACGTCCTTTAGCGAGTCCGGGATTGGCCGGACGGTCCATGCTCCGCCGCGTTCCGTGCGGGCGGGTGCTGCAGTGCCGAGCGGATCGGCGAGGGAGCGGGCGGGAGTGTCGCAGGGGTGCGTGGATACGGGCAAGGTGGGATTGCTTCCACCGGGGCGTCGATACCGGTCGTCCATCAGGATTGGTCAATGAACGAAGCATCCGGAGGTGGAGGCGCGGGGCGATCGCTGCAGGCCATGTAGGGCGCAATAACCGAAGGGCATTGCGCCGCATGGCTGCCTCGGAGTTTGCGGCATTCGGCGCATTACGCCTTCGGCTGATGCGCCCTATGGGTGCTGGATGCGCGAACGTGTGCGGATCGTTGCTGCCTTACGGCACATCCCGGGGATACAGGACGAGCATGCGCCGCACCACGCCGTTGCTCCAGCCGAAGCCGTCCTGCAGCGGATATTCGCCACCGCCACCGCCGCGTGGGCCGTCGGCGTCGTACTTCTCGACCAGCTTGTGTTCGCGCGCGAACACGGCCTGCACGTTGTCGAGGAAGTTCGTGGCGATCTCCTGCGCCAACGCATCGTGGCCGTAGTCGCGCAGGCCGGACACGGCGATCCATTGCAGCGGCGCCCAAACGTTGGGCGCATCCCATTGCTGGCCGGTTTCCACGGTGGTCGTTGTCAGGCCGCCGGGACGCAGCAGTTCGCGGCGCACGGCTTTGGCGGTGCTGGCGGCGCGTTCGGGCGAGGCGATGCCGGTGAACAACGGATACAGCGTGGCTGCGGTGAGTGCATCGCGTCGCTGCCCGCGCCGCCAGTCATGGTCGGTGTAGTAGCCACGCGGATGCCACAGATGCGTCTCGATCGCGAGCTTGCGGCGCGCGGCGCGGTCGCTGAACTCGCGCGTGCAGTTGGGCTGTGCATCCAGCGCGCAGATGCGGGCGATGGTGGTTTCCAGGTGATGCAGCAGGCTGTTGAGGTCGACCGGCACGATCGCGGTGGTGCGGATGGTTTCCAGGCGACGACCGTCGTCGAGCCAGCGGCTGGAGTAGTCCCAGCCGCTCTCGGCGCCGGCGCGCAGCTCGCGCCAGACTTCGTGCGGGGAACGCTGCGGCGCGGCGGCGGCGGTGGCGCTATCGTGCAGGAAGGCTTCCGGGCGCGGCGTGTCGCGGTCGTCCCAGTAGCAGTTGAGCAGGCTGCCGTCGCGCAGCCGCACCGCGCGGCGCGTCGCATCGCCGGGCGCGAGGGTTTCGCTGCCGGCCATCCAGAAGGCGTGTTCGCGCTTGAGTTGCGGCAGGTAGCGGCGCAGTACGTCATCGTCGCCATCGGCCACCAGTTCGACCATGTGCGAGAAGAACGGCGGCTGTGAGCGGCTGAGGTAGTAGCTGCGGTTGCCGTTGGGAATGTGGCCGTAGGTGTCGATCAGCCAGGCGAAGTTGTCGAGCATGCTGCGTGCCAGGTCGCGACGCCCGCTGTCGACGAGGCCGAGCATGGTGAAGTAGGAGTCCCAGTAGTAGATCTCGCGGAAACGGCCGCCCGGCACCACGTACTCGTGCGGCAGAGGCAACAGGCTGCCGTGCGGCGCGTCGGCGTCGTCGCTACGGGTGAGCAGCGGCCACAGCGCGTCGATATGCGCGCGCAGGTTGGGCTGCGGAGTGACCTGCGCGGTGTGCGCGGGCTGCGGCAACGCGAAGTGTTTGTCGACGAAACGGCGCAGGTCGAAGTCCGGCTGCGCGTGTTGCGCGAGGTATTCGCTGCGTATCGTTTCAGGCGCGGCCCGCGGGATGGCATCTGCGAACAGTTTCTGGTCGTCGAACAGCTGCGCTTCCTGCACCGCGGCGAACAGTTGTGGCCAGGCTTCGTCTGGTGGAACCGGCGGGACGGCACGCGTGCTGGAAGGCGCTTCCGGTGCAGGCGCCCGTTGCAGCTGCGGCGTGCAGGCACCGGCCAGCAGCGCCAGCAGCAGTGGGAGCAGGAACCGGAGCGGGCGCGGATCGCGCTGCATGCGGACAGCATACCCGTTGATATGAGCGCCCTTTGGGCGCTGTCAGGTGGCCATCCCATAAGATGGATGGCATGTCGAGGCTGCATCGCAATCTGGCCGCATCGATCGCAGCGCCGATCCGGCGCTGGGTGCTGGACGCGTTCCCGCGTGGGCAGAGCGGCATCGAATACGACGTGCCGTTGGGCGATCCGGGCCTGTTCGGACCGGATAGCGTCACCTGGCGTGTGCATGCCGAGTTTCCCGGCATGCTCGCCGGTGGATTGTGCGCGCTGATGTTGCAGGTATTGCATCCGCGTGCGCTGGCCGGCGTGTACGAACACTCCAGTTTTCGCGATGACCTCGTCGGCCGGCTGCGGCGCACCACCGCTTTCGTTGCCGGCACTACTTACGCGCCGCGTGTCGAGGCGGAGAAGCTGATCGCGCGCGTGGATGCGATCCACGCCAGGGTGCGCGGTGTGCTGGCCGATGGCAGCGCTTACGCAGCCGACGATCCGGAGCTGCTCACCTGGGTCCACGTGACCGAGGCCTACGGCTTCCTCGAAGGCTGCCGACGCTACTGCCGCGACATGTCCGAGGCCATGATCGACCGCTACTACGACGAGGCGCGGCGCGTGGCCGAGGCGCTCGGCGCGCGCGACGTGCCGGCGTCGCAGGCGCAGGTGCACGCGTATTTCGAACATGTGCGTCCGCAGCTGCGCGTGGATGCGCGCTCGCGCGAGGTGCTGGCCGTGCTCGGCGCGATCCGCTTGCCGGTGCCGATGGCCGGGGTGTCGCGCGACCTGTTCCTCGGGGCCGGCGCGGCGTTGTTGCCGGCATGGGCCTGTGAACTGCTCGGGCGCACGCCGCTGCAGCGCATGGGCGATAGCGCCGCCGCGCGTGCGCTGCATGCGCTGGCGCCGCTGTTCCGGGCGGCGTTGCCGGACGGCGTGGCACCGCGGGCCTGCCGGAGGGTGGGGATGGAACCTGAGATCCTGAACGAGTGGCCCGTGCAATCGGCCGCTGATACACCCTAGAAGGACTGTCCATTCGCGCGAGGGCCGGCATTTCGCAGATGGAATGCAGCAGGTCGCCATGGGCGCTCGCGTGAAATGCTGCAATGCACAATAATATGTTCCTTGATGGATGCCATTTCCGCACACCCCGTTGCCCCGACCCTTCGGCTCGCACCGCGCCACGTGACGCTGGTGCTGTTCGCGCTGGCGATGGGCGGCTTCGCCATCGGCACCAGCGAGTTCGCGGTGATGGGCTTGATGCCGGACATCGCGCGCGGGCTGGGGATCAGCGAGCCGCAGGTCGGGAACGTGATCAGCGCCTACGCGCTGGGCGTGGTGGTCGGGGCGCCGTTGCTGGCGATCCTCGGCGCGCGGCTGCGGCGGCGCACGTTGCTGCTGGTCCTGATGGCGTTCTATGCGCTGGGCAACATCGCCAGCGCGCTGTCGCCGAGCTACCACGCGATGCTGCTGTTCCGTTTCATCGCCGGCCTGCCGCATGGCGCCTACTTCGGCGTGGCGGCGCTGGTGGCGGCGTCGATCAGTCCGCCGGAGCAGCGTGGCGTGGCGGTCAGCCGGGTGCTGTTGGGATTGGCGATCGCCTTGCTGGTCGGCAATCCGCTGGCGACGTGGCTGGGACAGGTGTTCGAGTGGCGCGTGGCATTCGCGCTGGTCGCGGTGATCGCGACGCTGACGGTGCTGATGATCGCGCGCACGCTGCCGCCGGATCCGGCCGAGGCGCCGCAGGACGTGATGCGCGAACTGCGCGATTTCAACCGCAGGCCGGTGTGGCTGGCACTGGGCATCGGCGCGATCGGTTTTGCCGGCATGTTCTGCGTCTTCAGCTATCTGGCGCCGACGCTGGTACACGTGACCGGCGTGTCGGAGGCGTGGGTGCCGTTTGCGCTGGTGGCATTCGGCGTCGGCGGCATCCTCGGCAACCTGGGCGGCGGCTGGCTGTTCGACCGCCTGCAGTTCCGTGCGGTACCGGTGTTGCTGCTGTGGTCGGTGTTGCTGCTGCTGGTGTTTCCATTCGCCGCGCATTCGCCGTGGGCGGTGCTGCCGGCGGTGGTCGCCGTCGGCACGATGGGCGCGCTGGCGCCGGTGCTGCAGGCGCACCTCATGGATGTCGCCAAGGGCGCGCAGACGCTGGCGGCGGCCTCGAACCATTCCGCGTTCAACGCGGCCAATGCGCTCGGACCCTGGCTGGGCGGCATAGCGATCACCGCCGGCCACGGCTGGACCTCGACCGGCTACGTCGGCGCGGTCACCGCGATAGGTGGTTTGCTGTTATATGCGTGGGCCAGTCGCGATGCGCGGCGGCTGCAGCTTTGCGAGGCGCAATAGGCGAAGCACGCTGCGTGGTTGGTTTTCCTGGGCGTGGATGGGTGCCACCTGCGATTCGCAGGGCGCAATAAGCGAAGCGCATTGCGCCGCAGGGGTTGCGTGGCGATTGGGTTCGGCGCATTACGCCTGCGGCTAATGCGCCCTACATGTCCGGTAATCGTGATGGGCGGCGACATTGGCCGCCGGCGCCGTGCGATCGCGTAACCAGCAACGTGTGCGCCGGGCGTATCCTGCGGTCGGGCCGGCTGCCAGGGCGGTAATGAAGCAGAGCGTCCGCTATGTCGTCAGCAACGATCAGGTCCAGCTCGCCTGGGCCGAGATCGGGCGCGGGCCGCCGCTGGTCAAGGCGGCGACCTGGCTGACCCACCTGCAGTACGACCTGGACAGTCCGGTCTGGGCGCATTGGGTGCGTTTCCTGGGCGAACACTTCCGCTACATCCGCTACGACGAGCGTGGCTGCGGCATGTCCGACTGGAATGCCGGCGAGCTGGCGCTGCCGCGCTGGGTCGAGGACCTGGAAACGGTGATCGATGCGGCCGGCATCGACCGGCCGGTCGCGCTGCTGGGCATCAGCCAGGGCGCGGCGACCGCGATCCGCTATGCGGTGCGGCATCCGCGCCGCGTCTCGCACCTGATCTTGTACGGCGGCTACGCGGTCGGCGGACTGCGCGACGACGATCCGGCGCGCGCCGCGCTGTTCCGCGCGGTGATGGAGGTGGCGGCACTGGGCTGGGGCAGCGACAACCCGGCGTTCCGGCGACTATTCGCGGAACGCTTCGTGCCCGAAGGCAGCGCCGAGCAGCTGGCGTGGTTCAACGAACTGTGCCGGCGCACCACCTCGTCGGCGAATGCGGCCGCGCTGCTGCAGGCACGCGGCAACATCGACGTGCGCGACCAGCTCGAACAGGTGCGGGTGCCGACCCTGGTGCTGCATGCCGGCCGCGACCAGGTCGCGCCGCTGGCGCAGGGCCGATTGCTGGCCAGCCGCATTCCCGGTGCACGCTTCATCCAGCTGGATTCGTGCAACCACGTGCTGCTGGAACACGAACCGGCCTGGCGCGAATTCCAGGATGCGGTGCTGTCCTTCACCGGACTGGCGCGGCGCGATGCGCGTGCCGACGCCGGCAGCCCGGCACGCAGCGCGGTGCTGACCGCGCGCGAGCGTGCGGTGCTGTCGCTGCTGTGCGAGGGCCGCAGCAATGCGCAGATCGGCTGGCAGCTGGGCATCGCCGAGAAGACCGTGCGCAACCACGTCTCCAGCCTGTACCGGAAGCTGGGCGTGCGCAGCCGCGCCGAGGCCATCGTGCGCGTGCACGGACGGCGCGACGCTTCGTAGGATGGTTTGAGCCGAAGGCGATACCCATCAGGGAGGCTGCTCGATCGAACAAGTTCGGGCCATGGGCGCGGTGCGTCCAACCGGGACATTTGTCCCGGTTCGCGCAAAAACCTCGGCGAAAACCGGGACAAGGTTCCCATCGCGGCGGCCGGCGCCGCGGCGCAGGCTTGCGTCGTCTCTTTGATGAGGATCGAGCGATGTTCCGTGTCTTCGCCTTACTGTACGGCACCGCGAGCTATGCGGTATTCCTGCTGGCGTTCCTGTATGCGATCGGATTCGTCTCAGGCGTGGCGGTCCCCAAGCACGTCGACAACGGCACGCCGACCGCGTTGCCGTTGGCGCTGGCCATCAACCTCGCCCTGCTCTCGCTGTTCGCGGTGCAGCACAGCGGCATGGCGCGGCCCGCGTTCAAGCGCTGGTTCACGCGCTACGTGCCGGCGTCGATCGAGCGCAGTACCTTCGTGCTGGCCAGCAGCCTGGTGCTGGTGCTGCTGTACTGGCAGTGGCGGCCATTGCCGGCGCTGGTCTGGAACGTCGAGTCCGAAGCCGCGCGCTGGCTGCTGCACGGCCTGGCCGCATTGGGCTGGGTGCTGGTGCTGGCCAGCACGTTCCTGATCGATCATTTCGATCTGTTCGGACTGCGCCAGACGTGGCGCGCCGCACTCGGTCGCGGGCCGACGCCGGCCGCGCCATTCGTGACGCGCGCGCTGTACCGCATCGTGCGCCACCCGATCATGCTCGGCTTCCTGATCGCGTTCTGGGCGACGCCGACGATGACCATGGGCCACCTGCTGTTCGCGCTGGTGACCACCGGTTACATCCTGGTCGCGGTGAAGTACCTGGAAGAACGCGACCTGGTCGCGCAATACGGCGACACCTACCGCGACTACCAGCGCCGCGTGCCGATGCTGCTGCCGTGGCGGCGTCCGCGCGCTGGTACGCAACCGGTGTCCGCGCGCCAACCGGGATCGGTGTAGAGCGAAACCGCGCAGCAGCGTAGGGCGCAATAAGCGAAAGCGCATTGCGCCGCAGGCATGGTTTTCAGCGATTGCATGTGGCGCATTACGCCTTCGGCGAATGCGCCCTACGTTATTTGCCGAGCGCGAGTTCTTCCTCGATGGCGGCGAAGGCGGAATGCTTGCCGGGCTCAGCATCGGGCAGGCCGGTGGCGAAATAGGTGACGCCGGTGCCGGCCTTGCGGTCGACCCACAGTCCGGATAGCACGCCGTACGCGGAACCGGAGTGGCCGACGCGGGCGATGCCGTCGCCGAAAGGATCGTCGCGGCAACCGTCTCGCGGCGTGGCCAGCGTCTGCGTGGCCAGACCGTAGCGGCACGTGGCGCCGCGCTCGGCCTGGCTGCTGGCGTCTTCTTCGGCGGTCAGACCGTTGCCGGGCGCGTAGGTCCACACCGGCTGCAGCAGTGTCTGCACCGATTCCGGCTTGAGCAGGCGCACGCCATCGACTTCGCCATCGCCCAGCAGCAGGCGTCCGACTTTCGCCAGACCGTTCGCCGAGATGCGCAGTCCACCCTGCGGCGAAAACAGCGAGCCATTCGCACCGGCACGCCACTGCGACAGGTCGCAGCTGCCGTCGCGCGCGGTGTTGACCGGGCAATCCGGCCTGCGGCCGTGATGGTCGTCGCGCACCGGTTTGCGCTCGGCGTCGTATTGCACGACCGCGCGCGCGGCGGTGGCATCGTCGCAGCTGGCCCAGTTGAAGCAGGCCTCGACATGCAGCGGCTTCAGCACCAGCCGATCCATCAGCAGGTCGAAGCGTTCGCCGGTAGCCTTTTCCATCACCGCGGCGACCAGCGGGAAATTGAGATTGGTGTAGCGGAAGAACGTGCCCGGCGCATGCGCCGTGTCCCAGGCGCGCGGATCGTCGAGGATGTCCTGCACCTTGCCGTCCAGTGGCACCGCGTAATAACCAGCCGCGTCGGTCAGGCTGGAGCGATGCGACAGCAGCAGGCGCAGCGTGATCGGCGTGTCCAGATGCGCGGGATTGCGCAGCCGGAAACCGAGCAGTTCCGATACGTCGGCATCGAGGTCGAGCTTGCCGGCTTCGACCAGTCGCATCACGCCGATCGCGGTGACCAGCTTGGAAATCGAGGCGATCCGCACCGGGTCGTCCGCCGTGATCCTGCGCGCAGCGGCGACATCGGCCAGGCCTTCGACCTGTGTCGCGGTGATGCCTTCGCGGTCGAAGGCGACGCGCGTGGTGGCCACCGGTTCGGCGGCGATGACGCCGCCGGCAGCGGCCGAGGTGAGCAGCAGCAGGCAGGAACACAGGTGTTGCAGCATGGGCGGGCTCCGCAGCGTGACAGGACGGCAGCGTAACCCGGACATGCGTTGCCGGCACCGCACGAGCGGTCAGGAAGGTTCTGGTATGGTCTGATCGTCTCTCGCCCTTCGCCCGTTCGCGGCAGGCGCCCGCGATCACCCGATCGCTTCTTTCCGAGGTTCCCGAATCATGGCCCACACCCACGCACCGGGGCTGGTGCTTCACATGTATCCCGAAGTTCTGCTCAAATTCGGTGCCAGCCATACGGTCGAGCCGCAGGATGCGGTCGCCGCGCAACACTATTTCGTGTGCCTGTCCGCCGATGCCAGCGAAGGCCTGTGGACGCCGCTGTACCAGACCCGTGGCGACCATCGCCTGGCGATTCCCGAAGCCGCCAAGGCCGGACATGCGCGATGGACGCGCGGCACGTCGTACTACGATCCGGACGAGTTGTGGCGGATTCCGCACAAGGCCGCGCAACGTGGCGCGGCGGCGGCAATGGACCAGTCCGGGCCGAAATCGGCGAACACCGTGGCGCTGCCGTCGGTACCCAGCCGTGCGCAGTTTCCTTCGGACACGGCGTTCCGCGGTACTGCGCACGACCGCGGGTTGGGCTGAGCGGCGGGCTTCGGCCCGGCATCTCCCGCATGGATGGCGGCGGCGGCCGTCAAGCTGACATCAATGCGTCGTAGCGGCGCTGCATTTCCTCGGGACTGACTTCTTCGATGCTGTGCCCGATCAGCCAGCGATGGCCGAACGGATCGAACACGCTGCCGCCGCGCTCGCCGTAGAACGCATCGCTCGGCGGTCGATCCATGCGTGCACCGGCGGCGACGGCGCGCTCGATGGCGGCGTCGGCATCGTCGACGTGCAGGTGGATGGTCACCGATGACGGCGCGCCGGGCTGCGGTGCGGCGATGCCGCATTCCGGATACTCGTCGCACAGCATCACCGTGGTGCCGCTGAAATCCAGCTCGGCGTGGCCGATGCGGCCGCCGGGTTCGGTGAGGCGGAATTTTTCCGTCGCACCGAAGGCGCGGATGTAGAAATCGATGGCGCGCGCCGAATCCGCGACGCAGAGGTAGGCGAAGACTTCGTGGATGGCCATGGCGGTGTCCTCAGGGTGGGCAGGGCGGACGATAGCGCGGCGGTGGTGGGCGGTCTTGTAGAAAACGGCGGCCATCCGATCCAGCCATGGCAAGTGCCATCGGCGCACGTCGCCGGCGATTGGCGGCAGTTGGACATTTGTCCATACTGGCTGCGTGCGCGTCGTCAGGGGGAAAAGCGACGGAGCTGCTGTCACGCGCGCGCCATCACATCTCAACGGAGAGAGATTCGACTCATGAAATACCGATCACTACTGGCCGTTTCGCTGCTGCTGGCGGCAGGTCCCGCCCTGGCTACCAGTTGCGAGGAAAGTTTCGCCAAGAAGGGCAATCCGTTCACCGGGACCACGTATTCGGCGTGGGTGAGCCTGCCCGACCTCAGCGTCAAAAGCGCGATCGGCCAGATGCATGTGGTCGCCAAGGAAGCGGGGATGGACATTCTCAGCGAGGATGCCGATGCCGGCTCCATGCTGATCGAAGAGCCCGAGACCATGGCCCACAAGCCCCTGCCGATGATCATCAGCGCCGCCAACGAAGGCGGCGTGGGCACGGTCACGATGCTGCTCAAGCTCAACAAGGGCGCCTTCGCCAGTGGCGACGGCGTGCGCACCGAGATGTGCAAGATGCTTGCCCAGCTCAAGCCCGGTACCGCGGGCGACCAGTTCGCCGGCAAGCAGATCGCGGTTGCGCCTACTGCCATCGCCGCCGGCAAACTGGGATTCCAGCTCGAGAACCAGGCCAAGGACAATCTCGCGGCGATCGAACCCCGCTACAAGGACAAGCAGTTCATCATCAGCGGCAGGGTCAACGGCCCGGTGCTCAAGAGCGGCGGTACCTACAACATGGGTTTCGAACTGTATGACGGTGACCGATACGGCCAGGTCGCCATCAGCTGCGCCTTCGCGGCCAACCAGGCGGCCTACGCGCTGACGTTGAAGCCGAGGGAAAAGGTCGCTTTGTCCGGAACCTTCGATCACTTCGACCAGATCGGGCGTGTGTTCTGGCTGAAGGAATGTCGCGGCAGCTGAAACCAGGCTGCCGCAAGCGGGTGATGCGACATGAAGCCGCATCCGCCTGAGATCTACTGACGCCCGGCCAGCCGGGCGTCGTTTTTCGGGGCGAAAAGGCACTGCCGTCGCCGTGTCATGTACCGACGTACAGCCGATGCGGGTGGCGAACCGCAGTACGACACGGGGTGGGTGACTGCTGCGTGGAAACCGGCAGGCGTCGACTTTTCAAAAGCCCGGCTTTGCCCCGATGATGAAACCGCTCCTTACCGATCGGGGATCCCCATGCGCCATCTGTTGCTGTTCTGTCTTGCCCTCGTGTTCACGCCGCCGGTGTTCGCCGCCGGCACGACGACGGACGCCGAGCTGTTGTCCATCGATGCGTCCTGGAACGACCTGCGGCTGAAGTCCGATGTCGCGGCATTGCAGCGGTTGATCGCCGACGACTGGCTGCTGACGCATTCCGACGGTCGCACCCAGGACAAGGCGGACTATCTGGGCGAACTGCGTACCCGCAGCCGCACCAACCAGGGCATAGACAACGAGGACGTGGTGCTGCGTCGCTACGGCGACACGGCTGTGGTCACCGGCACCAGCGTGCAGTCGGGCATCAGCAACGGTAAGCCGTGGCACGGCCGTTTTCGCTTCACCCGCGTGTGGGTGCTGCGCGAGGATCGCTGGCAGATGGTGGCGTCGCATTCGTCGCGGGTCGCGGAGTAGCGGTCGACTGCGCGTTTGTTAGCCATCAGGGCGCGAAGTGGGGTGCATTGCGCCGCAGTGTTGAAGCGATTGGCGTTCGGTGCATGACGCCCTGTGATGATTATGCTGCGGCTTGCAGATGCCTTGGGACTGTCATCCCTGCGTCCTTCGACAAGCTCAGATGAGCGAGGCGGGACCAGCGACTCTTTTTTGCTCGTCATCCCGGCGCAAGCCGGGATCCAGGCTTTGCTCCTGCTTTTGGAGGTTGCACAGCGTTTGCCGACCTTCCAGGTCGGTTTATTCCGCCCGCTGCCGCGTGCGGGTTACTTTCTCTTGAAAGGCCAAGAGAAAGTAACCAAAGAGAAGGCCCTTCCCCGACAAGTCAATCCGGCCAGTGGGGTGGTGGCTCGAGATTTTCCGACTCGCCCTCCTGGCTCGGTCGGAAAACGGCGGCCATCCATGGCCGCAGCCCTTCGGGTCTATGGGTAGCCCGGATCGCCGCTAGTTCGTGCCAACAGCCAAAGCCAAAGCAATCGTCAGGCTGCGAAGGACAACTAAACGCTGCAATCAAATTTCAGGCGAGAACAAGAACTCCGGCAGCGAAGAAAGCAGCACCGCACTAGCACCCGTTAAGTGCGACATCCGCCAATCCGGCTTCGGGCCTTTTCTTTGGTTACTTTCTTTGGGCCAGCAAAGAAAGTGACCCGCACGCGGCAGCGGGCGGAAAGGCCGACCCGAAAGGGTCGGGAACTTGCGTCGTTGCTGCAATCGCTCCCCACTCTTGCCACAAACCGCAAACCGCACAGCTTTCGCTCGCTGCGCGTGTGAACGTGGGTGCCTTCTTTAGTTTGCGCGAGGACGATCGCCGAGGCCGTTACACGCCGACCTGGCGTCGCACGGCATCCAGGTCACGCACCGCGCGCACTTCCACGCTGCCGGTGCTCGCCCATGGAAACCGCGAGGCGATCTCCACTGCCTGTTCCAGGCTGTCGGCTTCGATCAGGTTGAAGCCGCCGAGGATCTCCTTGGTCTCGGCGAACGGGCCGTCGACCACGGTGGTGCGGCCGTTGCGGATGCGCACCGTGCGCGCGGCGCTGGCCGCTTCCAGTTGCTGTGAGTCGAGCAGCTGGCCACGGGCGCGAAGCTGGTCGGCGTGGGCGAAGCAGTTGCGCATCATCGTGTCGGCTTCGCCTTCGGGTAGTGCTTCGAGCAGCGAATCGTCGTTGTAGATCAAGGCGAGGAACTGCATGGCGTTCTCCGGCAAAGGGCGTACACAACTAATCCCGCCGGCGTTGCCGGTCAAGTCGGCAGCGCCTGAACGGATGCTGACAGGAGCGTAAAGGTTGCACGAATTCGTGGCTTGGCCATCGGTCCCGATGACCTCCAGCACGCGTCATGGCGGTGCGCGCGCCGTAACTTGTGCGCGCCGCCCCGCCGCGTGCGGGGCGGCTACCCCACTGGACATCACGAAACGAGAGCCGACATGACTTCCGTAATCCGCAAGACGCTCAGGAATTCCACCCTGGCCCTGGTCGCAGCATTGGGCTTCGCCGCAACCGCGCAGGCGCAGCAGGCGTCCGGCAACATCATGGGCGATGCCGTGGCTGGCGACACCATCGTCGCGCACAACGAGGCGATCGGGTTCCGTCGCGAGCTGACCGTCGACAAGGACGGCCGCTACAACATGCGCCGCCTGCCGCTCGGCGTTTACGTAGTTACGGTCAAGCATGCCGATGGCAGCCAGACCGCGCCGCCGAAGCAGGTCCGGGTGCAGCCAGGCGTCACCGCGCGCGTGCAGTGACACGCCGATCGCACATCGGTTGATCGCGACGAGGCCGGCATTCGCCGGCCTTGTTCGTTATGGATGTGAGCATGCATTCCGAAGATGTCGGCGCGAAGCCCACGCAAGAGGTTTCCGGCGGGCTGCCTAGACCTTCCCATGTCGCGACAGCAGCACCGCGATCGGCCGCGTGCCCGGGAATTCGGACAGGATCATCACCAGGCAGGCAGTCATCGGTACGGCCAGGAACGCGCCGGGGATGCCCCACAGCGTCGCCCACACCGCCAGGCTCACCAGGATCACCAGCGGGCTGAGGTTGAGCGACTGGCCCATCACGTACGGGTCGAGGAAGTGGCCGGTGAAGAACTGCGCGACCGACAGTGCGATCAGCACACTCATGACCGGACCCGGATCGGCGAACTGCAGCATCGCGAACAGCACCGGAAATGCCACGCTCAATACCGTGCCGATATAGGGAATGTAGTTGAGCGTCGCCGCCAGCACGGCCCAGAACGCGGCGAACTCGACGCCGAACAGCGCCAGGATCGCCCACGTCACCAGTCCTGTGATGATGTTGATCAGCGTCTTCAGCGCCAGGTAGGCGCCGATGCGCGTGTTGATGCCGGTGAGCAGCTGGCGGACGCGCGCGACCTGTGCGGGGTCGCTCGACAGGTTGTCGATCTTGGCCGGCAGCGCGGCGCGCTCGACCAGCATGAAGGCAACGTACAGCACCACCACCACCAGTCCGGCGACCAGGCTCGTGAGCAGCAGCGCGGTAGAGCCGAGCAGGCGTTGCAGGTTGATGTACGACAGTGCGTCGCGGCGCAGGCTGGCCCAGGTCGGCTCCGATTCCATGCCCAGCGCGACCGCGCCCTGCTGTATCAGCGCCAGCAGGTCGCCGAGGTACTCCGGCGCACGCGCCACCACCGCGCCGATCTGCGAGATGAAAAGCAGCGCGAAACCGAACAGCAGCACGCCGATCGCCAGCACCGATACCGCATAGCGCAGCGCCAGCGGCAAGGCGGGGCCGAGCCCAGGAATCCTTTCCAGCAGTCGGGTCAGACCGAAGATCACGTATGCCAGCAGTACGCTGAAGATGATCGGCACGAAGATGCCCTGGCCGATGTACAGCACCCAGCCGACGATCAGCGCGAACACGAGGCCATAAACGATGGACTGGAGTCGATGGTTCATGGCGTCCTGCATCGATATGCGAAAGGGCGCGGCGGCTGCCGCGGTGCGCCGGTCCATGATGCCGCATCGTCCATGCAGGACGTGCGGCGGTCGCTGCGGCCTATGACGCGGTATCGAGGAAGTAGGGCTCGACCGTACCCTTGACCTTGACCGTCATCGGATTGCCGCGGCGGTCGAGGGTCTTGCCGAACGGCAGGCGCACCCAGCCTTCGCTGACGCAGTATTCCTCGACGTTCTTCTTTTCCTCGCCGTTGAAGCGGATGCCGATGCCGCGCGCGAGCACGGCGGCATCATGGAATGGGCTGCGCTCATCGGTGGCGAGGCGGTCGGGCGGGGTGTCGGACATGTTCGTCTCCGGCAGCATTGGAACTGCCGTACAGGATAGCGTCTGTGCGTCCGGTGGCGCCAAACCGCCTGCAGAAGCCGCCCGCTCAATCGGCCGGCGCGGATTCCGCGCCACCGCGCTGCAGCGGATCGGGCAGAGCCTCGCCGCTCGGCGTGAAGCCCAGCGACACCGAATTGAGGCAATGGCGCTCGCCGGTCGGCGGCGGGCCGTCCGGGAACACGTGGCCCAGATGGCTGCCGCAGCGTGCGCAGACGATCTCGGTGCGGACCATGCCGTGGCTGCTGTCGCGGATCGTGCGCACGTGCGTCGCGTCGTAGGGCTGGAAGAAACTCGGCCAGCCGGTGCCGGATTCGAACTTCGCGCTGGAGCGGAACAGCGGCAGCCCGCAGAAGCGACAGGTGTAGACCCCATCGCGCTTGTTGTCGAGGAACACGCCGCAGAACGGCGCCTCGGTGCCGTGCGCGAGCAGCACATGGCGTTCCTCGTCGCTGAGCGCGGCGTCGAGCGCGCGGCGCTGCGTGTCGGTCGGTGGAGTCAGGTCGAAGGCGGTCATGGCGTTTCCTCGCGGGCCTGCCAGCAAGGTGCGCCCGCGACGCTGGCGATTCAAGGCGTGTCGATTGCTTGGCGTCAACAGGATAGCGCGACCGCGTGCTCAGTCGCTTTCTCGGCGACCCTGCGCCTTGGCTCTGCGGATCACCGCGCGCACGAGTTCGCGATCGGTATGGCGCGAGATGGCGACGGCGCCGAGCGCGATCGCCTGTTCGCGCAAGGCGGCGTTGACGTCGTAATGCGCGCCGCTGGTCTTGTCCTGGAAAGCACGCCGCGGCAGGCCGAGTCGGGCGGCGAAGGCATGCAGTTCCGCCAGCGTATCGGCCATCAGGTGCGCCCAGCGCTGGCCGCGCCACAGGGTGACGGCGTCGTCGACGTAAACGGTCATGGATGGATTGCGGCTTCGCGCGGGACGTGACGGACCATGAGCAAGGATAGCGGCCAACGATGCCTGGTGCGTTCGAGCCTGCGACTTGCGTGCGCGATTCATGTCCGCCGCGTTAAGCGTACGTGTAGCCGCTGTGGCTGTCGTTCACGCGATGTTGTTCCCGCGCGGCAAAGACTCGGGCCTCGGCAAGTGAAGGAGGCTGACATGAAGAAGATCGCTGCACTGACCCTCGCGCTGCTGTGCGCCACCGGCACCGTCTGGGCGCAGGAATCGATGACCGCGCCGCAGGTGCGCGCCAAACTTACCGAGCAGGGCTACACCAGGATCAACGACGTCAAGTTCGAGGACGGCGTATGGAAGGCCGATGCGCGCAGCGCCAACGGCAACCGGGTCGACGTGCGCATCGATCCGGCCACCGGCACGGTCTACCCGGACGAACAGATCGCCAACATGAGCGAAGCCGATGTCCGCGCCGCGCTGGCCACCGCCGGCTACACCAATGTGCACGATGTCGATTACGAGGATGGCATCTGGAACGCGGAAGCGGACGATCCGGCAGGCAAGGACGTGGAGGTCAAGATCGATCCGGCCACAGGCAAGGTGATCGGCAAGGAGAAGGATTGATTTGGCTTGCCGACTCGATGACGACGGGTGGAAATGGAACGGGCCGCATCATGCGGCCCGTTTTCTTCCATCGACCGGCGGGGGAAGTACCGCTCAACCGGCATCCCGGATCGCGATCTGGCCGGGTACGCCGCGTCCGGTCTGCAGGCTCATGCCGAGCAGGCTTTCGGCCATCTGCGACTGGTAGAAGTCGTTGGAGACGACGCGGTATACCTCTTCGGACGTCGTCGCGGCGGCGAGGCTCTCCTCCATGCCGAAGGCGACGACCGGGTCGCGATCGATCGCATCCAGCTTGTCCTGTCCCTGCAGTTCGCGGACGGAATCACGTGCCTGGTCGCGCAGCTGCATCAGCTCGGCGCTGCTGAAGCTCAGTTGCACGTGCTGGCCGCCGTCGAAGCTGCCGTACGAAGATGGCTGGCTGGCGTCGCCGTTGTACGCGTCGCTCAGGTACGACGTCAACGCCGGATCATAGTTGCCCAGCACCACGCGCCATTGCGTCTGCGCGTCGATCGGCTTGCCGTCGGCGCCGATGCTGAAGCTGACGTCGCTGACGTGGTTGTCGCCTAGTGCATAGGTGTTGCGCTGCTCGATGCTGCCGTCCTGCCAGGTGGTGCGGGTGACGGTCAGCTGGCTGTCGCTGCTGCCGCCGATTTCCAGTCCGCCGAGCTGGACGCCGATGAAACTGGCGTGCTCGCCGGTGTAGATGCTGGTGGTGCCGGCCTGCGGCACGCCGGGCGGGGTCCAGTCCGGGACGCGGCCACTGCTCATGAACTGCTGGTAGGCGGCCTGGCCTTCGCTGGTGGATAGGTCGATGCGCGCGATCGACATGTCCTGGGTTTCGGATTTGTATTCGCTGGCGATGCCGATCGCCGCCGTGCCCTGTCGGCCGAGGCCGAGGAACATCTCGTTCTCGACCGTCTGCACCGGCCCGGCATAGACCTCGACCATCGAGCCTTCGAGGCGGCGCACGCCGAAGCCGAGGCCATCGAGTTCGGTATGCGTGCCGCCGGCGGTGAAGGCCTTGTACGACGCCTCCCAGGTCGAACCTTCCAGGCTCTGGCCGCGGATCAGCACCGAAGTGCCGGTTGGCATGTCGAGCGGAGCGAGTGGATTCGGCGCGGCTTCGAGTTCGCCGTCGGCGAGTTGCGCACCCTGCTGCGGCGTCACCACCGCTTCGTAGGTCAAACGCGCGCCGCTGAATTCATGGTACGAGCCCGATACCGGCAGGCCGCGGACGATGCGGCTGAGCACCGGCGAACTGTCCGACAGCGCCCTCACCGACTCCGGCAGCTGGCCGAGCCGGTCCGCCCACTTGTACAGAGTGCCGATCGGCGTGCGACCGAAGTCGATGCCGGCCTCGCCCTGAGTCTGCACCGACATCCGGAATTGCTGGGTCTGCTCGAAATTGACGCCGGTCTGCACGTCCGACAGTTCCACCTTTCCTTCGACGGTGACGCCCGCCTCGCCGCGGACCGGAATGAACGACGGCGTGCTGATCCCGCCGGCGCCGGTGTTGTAGGTGACCTGCGAGCCGGGATTGATCAGCGTACCCAACATGTCGTCCGGCACCGTGGCGAGGATCTGATAGCCGGCGGCGATCTGGTCCGGCGTGGCATTGGCCGGCAACTCGACGCCGAGCAACGCCAGCGCGCCCTGCATCTGCGGCAGCGGCACCGATTGCGGGTCGGCGCTGGGCGGCGTGTCGGTGAGATAGGTCGGGATGCTGTTCGGCTGGGTGCCGGCCTCGTCGACGATGCGGCGCAGTTCCTGCACGTAGAGATTGCTGTCGAAATACTGCGTCGCCTGCCCGTATTCGTAGCTGGCGGTGGCGCCGTTGAGGCTGTCGTAGTCGCTGCGCTGCGGCGCCAGCCGGTCGAGTGCGGCCTGGGCGGCGTCGAGCCGCGTCTGGTTGTAGGTCTGCGCGCGGCTTTCGTACACCGAACTGGCGGCGTACGACGGCATGCCGGCCAGGTCGCTGTTGTCGGGCACCGGCATGGCATGGATGGCCTGCACCGCCTGCTGCGGCGTGGTGGCTTCGACCGGTGTGGTGGCGGCCAGCGTGACCGTGGGGGCGTCGTCGTTGTCGGCCTGGGGCTGCGCCTGCGCCTGGTAGGACTGGCGGATCGCCTGCCGGTCTTCCTCGGGCAGGCGGAAATAGGTCTGCGTGTTGACGCCGTAGATCTGGCCCATGGGTCGGCTCCGTTGCTTATCGGCCTGACGATAGGGGCGGTGCGTTGCCGCGGGAACTAGGGTCGACCCTAGCGACGCAACGCAGCGATTGCCGCCCGCCGCTTGCGCCGCCGGTCCGTCGGCACCATGTCTGTGGCCATGACCGATCCCGTTCCCACCGCACCGGACGCCGCGCACGACGCGAGCATCGGTTCGGCTCCCGTCGCGCGCGCTGCCACCGCGCGCGGCGAGTGGCAGGTGATCCGCGACCTGCTGCCGTTCCTGAAGCCCTACAGCGGCCGCATCGCGCTGGCACTGGCGCTGGTGATCGCCGGCAAGCTGGCCAACCTGACCGTACCGCTGGTGCTGAAGCAGCTGATCGACGACCTCAATGTCGAGCCCTCGCTGCTCGTGCTGCCGGTCGCGCTGCTGGTCGCCTACGGCGCCTCGCGGTTGTCGGTGACGCTGTTCACCGAGCTGCGCCAGGTGGTGTTCGCCCGCGTCATGGCGCGGGTGTCGCGGCGGGTGACTCTGCAGGTGTTCCGTCACCTGCATGCGTTGTCGCTGAAGTTCCACCTGGCGCGGCGCACCGGTGGCGTCGCGCGCGACGTCGAGCGTGGCGGCACGGCGATCTCCGACCTGCTCGACTGGACCCTGTACACGATCCTGCCGACCGCGCTGGAAGTGCTGCTGGTCACCGCCGTGCTGGTGTGGCTGTACGACTGGGGTTTCGCCGCGATCACCCTGGGCACGCTGGCGGCGTACATCCTGTTCACTTTTTCCGTCACCGAATGGCGCACGCGCTATTACCGCGCCGCGGTCGAAGCCGATACCCACGCCAACGAGCGCGCGGTCGATTCGCTGCTCAACTACGAGACGGTCAAGTACTTCGGCAACGAGGAGCACGAGGCGCGCCGCTACGACGACAATCTGGTGCGGCTGGAAAACGCGCAGGTGATGAGCCGCAAGACCTTGGCCGTGCTCAATCTCGGCCAGACCGCGATCGTCGCGCTCGGCGTCACCGCGATGATGTGGCGCGCGGCAGCGGGCGTGGTCGCCGGCAGCATGACCATCGGCGACCTGGTGCTGGTCAACGCCTACCTGCTGCAGCTGTCGGCGCCGCTGAACCTGCTCGGGATGATGTATCGCGAGGTCAAGCAGGCGTTCACCAACCTGGAGCGGCTGTTCGGCCTGCTCGACGAACGCCAGGACGTGCAGGACCGCGACGGCGCGGTGCCGCTGCGCGTGTCGCGGCCGCGCGTCGCGTTCGAAAGCGTGCGCTTCGCCTACGATGCGCGCCGCGAGATCCTGCGCGACGTCAGTTTCGAGATCGCGCCGGGCGGTACCGTCGCCGTGGTCGGGCATTCGGGCTCCGGCAAGTCGACGCTGGCGCGGTTGTTGTACCGCTTCTACGACGTAGACGCCGGTCGCATCGTGATTACCGACGGCGAAGACACCGCGCACGACGGCACGGGTTATGACATCCGCGACTACAGCCAGGCCAGCGTGCGTGGCGCGATCGCGATCGTGCCGCAGGACACGGTGCTGTTCAACGACACCATCTACTACAACATCCTGTACGGGCGCCCGGCCGCCAGCCGCGCGGAAGTCGAACAGGCCGCGCGCGCAGCGCATATCCACGAGCTGATCGTGTCGCTGCCCGACGGCTACGAATCGGAAGTCGGCGAACGCGGCCTCAAGCTGTCCGGCGGCGAGAAACAGCGCGTGGCGATCGCGCGTGCCTTGCTCAAGAATCCGGCGATCCTGATCTTCGACGAGGCCACCTCGGCGCTGGATTCCAAGTCCGAGAAGGCGATCCAGGCCGAACTGGACCGCATCGCGATCGGCCGCACCACGCTGGTGATCGCGCACCGGCTGTCGACGGTGATGGACGCCGACGAGATCCTGGTGATGGACGCCGGCCGCATCGTCGAGCGCGGCAGTCACGCACAGCTGCTGGCGCGCGGCGGCCACTATGCGCAGATGTGGCGCCTGCAGCAGCAGGAATCGCGCGCCGAGGCGCTGGCTGGCCCGCAGCCGGCGTAGGCCGATGCATCGCTGCGCTGGCGGATAATGCAGTCCATCGTTCGCCGCACCACCGATCGTTCACCGCAGCGGAAACGCAGACCATGATGCCCGACCAAGATTTCGATCCCGACGACAACTTCGCCAACGGCTTCGAGCCGGGCATGGAACTGGATGACGAGGCCGGTACCGAGGCGCTGTTGTGGCAGCTGCTGCTGTTGATCAACCCCGGCGACGAGGAAACCGCGCTGCGCCAGTTCGCCGCCTGTCGCGACGCACTGGCCGAGGACGAGGATGCCGATCCTGCGTGGCTGCTCAAGGATGCGATCGACTGGACGTCGGGCTTCTACATAGATGCCGCCGACACCGCATCGTTGATCGATGCGGTCAACGAACTGGTATCGCGCTGGAACCTGCGCATCGACTGGGGCGTGGAGGATCCGACCGACGAGGACTTCCTCGCCGCCACCGACGTGCCGGCGCTGATGGCGACCGCCTACGATCGCCTGCGCGAGTATGACTACACGCTGTGGACCTGGAACACGGGCGACGACGCGCACGCCGGCTGGATCGCATCGCGCCGCGACGACGAGGCGATGCAGGCGATCGCGCACGCGCTGGGCATCGAACTGCGCGCGGCCAGCGACGCGTTCTGACGTAGCGTGCGCTGTGCGTACGACCGATGCGCACTGAACCCGTAGGGCGCATTAGCCGAAGGCGTAATGCGCCGGATGGCCCATGCGGCGCAATGCCCTTCGGTTATTGCGCCCTATCTTCGCTTTCGCGTTGCCAGCGATGCGTTCTGTAGCGTGCGCTATGCGCACGATGATGATCCATTTCGTGCGTACAGCGCACGCTACGTCAAGCCAATGGCCAGCGGAGCGGCTCCGCTCTGCAAAACGCCTGAAATTCAGGCGCCCGGACGCCGGAACTCGCGGGACAGCCAGTCGTCGATCAGCCGCTTCTCGTAGCGCAGCGGATCGCTGCTGTTCATCGGCGAGGCGCCCATCATGAACGCCATGTCGGTGAGCTGGCGCGCGCCTTCGGCGATCACGCGGCCGTCGGCATCGGTACGTGCGAATTCAAGTTCGATGCGCGGCGGATAGATGTCGCGGATGATGCGCGTGGAGTCCCAGCGCGAACCGTGCCAGGGCTCGAAACGCCCGGCACGGCGGATGTCGGTCAGGGTCACTTCCAGCTGCTCGCCCGGTTGAAGTTGCGGCGCGGCGCGTTTGCGCACGTATTCGGCCAGCTGCCTGACCCAGTCGCCGCGCTGGGCTTCCCAGCGGTTGCCGCTTTGGCGTAGCTCGGAAAACGTTGCCGGATCGGCCCAGCTGACTGCGACCGGACCTTCCGGCGGCAGGTTGCGCGGTGCGTCGGGATCGGTAACGTTCCTAGACGCCAGCGCGTTGCCGGTAAGCAGCAGGGCGGCTGCGAGAATCGTCAGTAATCGGGTCGATGCGTTCATGGCGGGTGACTGCGAAGAACCTGCCGCCATCATGAACCTGCCGTGGCGCGGTGGCGAAAAAACGTGGTTAAAGGCATCCGGCGTGTTGCCACGCATTCATTGGTGCACGCCGATTCTTCGCGGCACGGAGCATCTGGCTTCAACCCATCGCGAACGGCCATAGCGGCCCTTCCAGCCACAGCCACTGCACCATCCATCCGCTGACCAGCGCGATCAGCACGGTCAGCGGCAGGCCGACACGAAGGAAATCGCCGAAACGGTATTGACCGGGCTGCAGGATCAGCAGATTGCCGTGATGGCCGATCGGCGTCAGGAACGCGACCACCGCGCCCAGCGCCGTCACCACCACGAACGGCAACGGTGGCAGCGACAGCGATTGCGCCAATGACAGCGCGACCGGCGTCAACAGCACCGTGGTCGCCGAATCGGACAGGATCTGCGTCAGCAGCGCCGCCGCCGCGAACATCACCAGCAATATGCCCAGCGCCGGCCAGTGCTCGACCCAGTGCAGCAGGTGACCGGCGAGTAGTTGCGCGGTGCCGGTCTGTTCCATCGCGATGCCCAGCGGGATCACGCCGGCGATCATCACGAAGATCCGCACGTCGATGCCGCGATAGGCCTGTTCGACGCCGACGCAGCGCGTCACCACCATCGCCACCGCTCCGAACAGGAACGCCAGCGCCGCCGGCAACCATTCGGTCGCCGCGATCAGCACGGTCAGGCCGAGGATGAGCAGCGCCATCGGCGCATGCAGGCGGCGCTTGGCCTCGCCGGCGAACGGCACCAGCATCAGGAAGCCATGGTGCGAGGCGAGTTCGGCGAACTGGTCCGGCCGTCCCCACAGCACCAGCAGGTCGCCCTCGCGCAGGTGCGCGTCCGCGACGCGGTCGGGGATCGCGCCATGGCGCCGCCACAATCCGACGATGGCCGCGCTGAACTGCTGCGAGAAACCCAGTTCGCGGATCGTGCGGCCGATGAATTCGGAACCCGGCGCGACCACCGCCTGCACCAGCTCCGGCTCGATGCCTTTCTTGGGCGGCACGGAAGCGCCGTAACGCGCGATCGCCTCCAGGTCCAGGCCTTCGTCGTCGTGCAGCGACAGCAGTTCGTCGGCGGGCGCCTCGACCAGCAGCACGTCGCCGGACAGCAGGGCGTTGCTGTCCTTCAGGTCGTCGCGCGCGGCGCCGTCGCGCAGCCAGCCGACCAGGCGCAGCCGTTTGCCGTAGGCCGCCTGCAGGTCCGAGAAGGACTTGGTGTTCCAGCGCGAGTCGGAGGTGATCTTCAACTCCGTGCGATAGCGGTCCAGGCGCAGGTAGTCGTCATCGCCGATGCTGCCCACGTGCCGCGGCAGCAGCCAGCGCACCAGCTGCATGTAGACCATTCCGAGGATCACCAGCGCGATGCCGATCGGCGTGATCGAGAAGAAGTCCAGGCCGGCGTCGCCATTGCGTTGCAGCAGGTCGTTGGCCAGCAGGAACGCCGGCGCGCTGACCAGGGTCAGCGTGGTGCCCAGCGACGCGGCCAGCGACATCGGCATCAGCAGGCGCGAGGCCGGGATCTGCCGCTCGCGTGCGTGACGCAGCAGGATCGGCAGCATCATTGCGGTCACCATCACGTGGTGCGTGAACGAGGCCAGCGCGGCCACGGCCGGCATCACCACTGCGATCGCGCGCGCTTCGCTGCGTCCGGCGGCCTGTCCGATCCACTGGCCGATGCGCTCGGTGATGCCGGTGGCCGCCAGCGCGCCGGAAATCACGAACACCGAAGCGACGATGATCGCAGGCTCGCTGGCAAAGCCGGACAAGGCCGAACCGGTGTCCAGAACCCCCGTCAGCACCAGCGCCAACAGCGTCAGCATGGCGGTGACATCCACGCGCAGGCGCTCGCTGACGAACAGGTACAGCGCACCGGCGAGGATGAGCAGGAAGCAGATCTGGTCGGGGGTCATGACAGGATTGTGGCAGCTTGGCGTGTAGCCGCCTTCATCGGCCGCCCTGATCGAGACCGTCGGGCCTGCACTGACGCGTCGCAGCAAACGGCGATGAACGATTAACGAAAACGCGACATTGCCGCTCTCGCAAACGCGTTTCCGGGCGGCCAATGCCGGACCTGCGTTGCCGCATCTCCGCTTGACGCATCCATGACGGATCGGCGCGCAGGCTGTGCGATACCCCCATCGCACAGGTGAAGACGATGAACATCTTCAATCCGCCGCGCAATGTCTACTGCACGCTGATGATGATTGCAGGGATTTCTCTGCCGCTGTTTGCGCACGCCAACGAGGACAAGGCCAAAAGCATGGATGCCGACGGCGATGGCAGGATCACCGCCACCGAACACGCCGCTGGCGCCAAGGCCATGTTCGAACGCATGGATGCCAATCGCGACGGCATCGTCACGTCCGTGGAGATGGACGCCAGTCACGCGGCAAAGAAGCAGGACGGGAAAGCCAGGAGCGGCATGTCGTCAGCCGACAAGATCAAGGCGGTGGATACCAACAACGACGGCCGCTTGTCGGCAGCCGAGCATGAGGCAGGAGCGAAAGCCATGTTCTCGAAAATGGACACGGACAAGGACGGCAGCGTGTCGGCCGCTGAAATGAAGGCCGGCCATGCAGCCATGGACAAGGACAGCAGCAGGTAATCGCGGCGTCCGTGCCTGGACATGGCCTGTGCCGGGGCGCTTGATTGCGGCCGATCCGGCCGCATGTCGGGTGCACTTGAGCCCACCGGTGCACGTCAATGTCCACACAGTCCTCCTCCTCGCCGATTCCGCTGCGGATCGACTTCGTTTCCGACGTGTCCTGCCCCTGGTGCGCGATCGGGCTGCAGTCGCTGCAGCAGGCGATCGAACGTGTCGGCGATGAAATCGCGGTGGACCTGCATTTCGCGGCATTCGAACTGAATCCGCAGATGCCGCCGGAAGGACAGGACGCGATCGAGCACCTGACCGTCAAGTACGGGATCAGCGCCGAACAGGCGATCAGCAACGGCGAAGCGATCCGCCAGCGCGGCGCGCAATTGGGTTTCGTGTTCGACATGGGCCGCAGGCGCAAGGTCTACAACACCTTCGACGCGCACCGGTTGCTGTACTGGGCCGGACAACAAAGCCCGTCGCAGCAACTGGCGCTCAAGCAAACCCTGCTGCGCGCCTATTTCAGCGACGGCCAGGACATCTCCTCGCCGGAAATCCTGGTCGGGCTGGCGGCACAGGCCGGCCTCGACGGGGATCGCGCCCGCGAAGTGCTGGACAGTGGCCGTTACGCCAAGGAGGTCCGCGGGCAGGAGGAGCTCAACACCGTGCGCGGCATCAACGCCGTGCCGGCGGTGATCATCGACCGGCACCTGCTGGTCCAGGGCGGACAGCCGCCGGCGGTGTTCGAACAGGCCCTGCGCCAGGCCGCGGGGAAGCGGAGCGCCGTAAGTCCATGACTTCAGAGGGGTGACTTCCGGCCCATGGTGGAATTGATTTGGTGTTGTAGTCTACCAACACACTAAAGCAGGAGCCCCACCGTGAACGCCCTCCGCAATACCCGCACCGCCCCCCCGGTTCCGGTCCGTCTGACCACCGTCAGCACCACCGCCAAGGTTCGCCATGTCCATCGCGAACGCGATTTCGGCATCGGCTATGGCAACAGCAGCGGCTATGGCAACCCGGAGCGTCGTTACACCACGGCTGCAGGCCCCAGCTATTTCCGCTGCCGCTGAGGCTTCGCTATCGTTTCGTCATCGGGCCGGTACAGGCGCTGGCAATTGCCGCAGAAGAATGCGCGGCGCTGGCGCCTGCCGAGCTTGGCGCGGTACTGCAGCCGGATGTCGCAGCGAGGGCAGGTGATGCGCGTATGCACCTGATAGTGCTGGCGCAGCACGAAAGCCTTCTTCCATTCGAGGAAGTCGAAACTGTATTCGCGCGCCTGCGCGACCAGTTCGCCCAGCTTGCGGGCCGGTAACGCGCCGACCTGGCTTTCCGGATGCACCCGGATCCGGAACAGCACTTCGTTCTTGATGATGTTACCGACTCCGGCGAACACGTCCTGGTCGAGCAGCGCATCGCAGGCCAGCGTGTGCGGCGCGGCTCTCAATTTGCGCCGTGCCGCCTTCGGGTCCCAGGCATCGGCCATCACGTCGCTGCTCCAGTCGTAAACCGCGTCCAGGTCGCCTTCGATGTACTTCAGCGAACAGGCGTAGAAATCGATCTGGCCGGCCTTGCCGAAATCCAGCCGCATCCGCGGCGCGGCATCTTTGGGATCGTCGACGCGATAACTGCCGAACAGCAGGAAATGCACGCGCATCGCGAAATCGTCGAAGCAGATCAGGAAATGCTTGCCCCAGCTGCGGAACTCACGCACGCGCCGGCCCTGCATCCGCGACAGGTCGAGCCTGCTGTTGCCTTCCACCCGCAACACCTTGCCGCCGGCGAAAGCGGTGACCTGTTCGCGCAGGATGACGATCGAGGGACCTTCTGGCATTGATCCGGGAAAAGCGACGACGTTGCCGCAGGTTAAGCGTCGTGGCGCGGTCGCGACGTGAGGTATCGCATCGCGATCACGGCGTACATGGCAGGCTGCCGGCATGACTTCGATGCCGATCCATGGCAAGCGGATTCAACGCGCCGGTCTTGCGCTGGCATTCGTCATGGCACTCGTCGCCGGCACGCTGGCGCTGTGCGCCTGCAGCGAGCACGCCAGCCAGAGCGTACGGCATGGCAGCGGCCCGGATCCGGTGCTGCCGGCGCCGCAGAAGACGCTGATTCCCACTGTCGACATCGCGCCTGCGGTCGGCTGGAAAGCCGGCGCCAAGCCCGTCGCCGCGGCGGGGCTGCGCGTGGCGGCGTTCGCCACCGACCTGGACCATCCACGCTGGCTGTACGTGCTGCCCAACGGCGATGTGCTGGTTGCCGAAACCAACGCGCCGCCGCGACCGGAAGACGGCAAGGGCCTCAAGGGCGCAGTGATGAAGGCGGTGATGAAGCGCGCCGGCGCCGGCGTGCCCAGCGCCGATCGCATCAGCCTGCTGCGCGATGCCGATGGCGACGGCATCGCCGAAACGCGCACGGTGTTCCTGCAGAACCTGAAGTCGCCGTTCGGCATGGCGCTGGTGGGCGACCAGTTGTATGTCGCCAATGCCGATGCGCTGGTGCGCTTTCCCTATCGCGACGGCGACACGTCCATTTCCGCGGCCGCGGAGAAGGTCGCCGACCTGCCCGGTGGCCCGATCAATCATCACTGGACCAAGAACGTCGTTGCCAGCGCCGACGGCCGCAAGCTGTACGTCAGCGTCGGCTCCAACAGCAACATCGCCGAGAACGGCATGGACAACGAAGTCGAGCGCGCCGCGATCCTGGAGATCGATCCGCGTAGCGGCGCCAGGCGCGTGTTCGCGTCCGGCCTGCGCAATCCGGTGGGCATGGCGTGGCAGCCTCACAGCGGCGTGCTGTGGACCACGGTCAACGAACGCGACGAGCTCGGCAACGACCTGGTGCCCGACTACATGACCTCAGTGCGCGATGGCGGCTTCTACGGCTGGCCTTACAGTTATTTCGGCGAGCATGTCGATGCGCGCGTGCAGCCGCAGCGACCCGACCTCGTCGCCAGGGCGATCAAGCCCGACTATGCGCTCGGCTCGCATACCGCGTCGCTGGGACTGGCTTTCCATGACGGCACGCTGCTGCCGGCGCGCTATGCCAACGGCGCCTTCATCGGCCAGCACGGTTCCTGGAACCGCAAGCCGCCCAGCGGCTACAGGGTGGTGTTCGTGCCGTTCACCGACGGCAGGCCGAGCGGTGCCATGGAAGACGTGCTGACCGGGTTCCTGGATGACAAGGGGCAGGCGCAGGGCCGGCCGGTCGGTGTCGCGATCGACAGGCACGGTGCACTGCTGGTCGCCGACGATGTCGGCAACGTGGTCTGGCGCGTGGCGCCGGACGACATCCGCTGAATTGGCTCTTTCGCGGCGCGCCGGCCTTGGCTAGGGTGGCGCGATGAGCCCTGACGCCGTTGTCTCCCCCACACCTGCTCCCGAACGCCATGAACTGATCGACGCCTTGCGCGGCTTCGCGCTGTGCGGCGTGCTGCTGGCCAACCTGTCGGCGTTCTCGTTGTACGAATACCTCACCGCGACGGCGCAGCAGGCGCTGCCGACCGCCGCCTTCGACCGTGTCGCCGAGCACGCATTGCAGTTGCTGCTGACGCACAAGGCGGTGACCGTGTTCTCGATCCTGTTCGGGTTCGGTTTCGCGATGCAGCTGGAGCGGGCGCAGGCGCGCGGCGTGGATGGACTGCCGGTGTTCCTGCGCCGCATGAGCGTGCTGCTGGCAATGGGGCTGCTGCATTCGGCGTTCTGGTGGGGCGACATCCTGCTGGTATATGCGATTGCCGGCTTCGCGCTGGTGCCGATGCGGCGCTGGTCCGATCGCTGGCTGGTGTGGGGCGGATTCTCGATCGCGCTGCTGGGTACGGCACTGGTGCGCGGATGGTTCACCGCCACGTCGCAGAAGACCGGGCCGCTGTCGCGCGCGGAGGTGTTCGCCGATGCGCTGCAGGGGCTGTCGTCGCCGTCGCTGATTGCCACGTTCGAAGGCAACGCGGCGTTGCTGCGCTGGTGGTATCCGCTCGGCGGCCTGATGCTGGTCTGCTTCGCGCTGGGGCGCTTCATGCTGGGCCATTGGGCCAATCGCCGGCACCTGTTGCAGCAACCGGAAACGCAGCGGCCGCTGCTCAGGCGCATCCTCGTGTGGACCCTGCCGCTGGGCGTGGCGACGACGCTGCCACCGTTCTGGCAGGCATCGATCAAGCAGGCCTGGCCGCTGCTGGACGCAGGCATCGGCGCCATGCTGTGGAGCGTGTTCGTGCTGGCCGGGCCGCTGCTGCTGGGCATCGCCTTCGGCATCGTCTTCGTGCTGCTCTACCTGCATCGCGGCTGGCAACGCAGGTTGCGGCATTTCGCGCCGGCCGGGCGCATGGCGCTGAGCAACTACCTGATGCAGACCGTGGTCTGCTCGGCGATTTTCTATGGTTACGGCCTTGGCGTCGGTCCCAGTCTTGGCACGCCCGCCTGGTTCACCATCTGGGTTCTGCTGTTCGGCGCGCAGATGGCCATCAGCCGCTGGTGGCTGTCGCGTTTCCGCTTCGGTCCGATGGAATGGCTGTGGCGCACGCTGACCTACGGCCGCCTGCAGCCGATGCGATTGCAGGAGCCAGCGCTCGCCACGCGTGAATCAGCGGGCTGAGGCCCGAGCCCGCTTGTTCGTGACGCGCGCGCGCGGTTGCACCAGCGCGTCCCACGCCGTCATGGCACTGTCGACGGTGCGGTGCATGCTCTTGCGTGTGGCGCCGCTGCGCGACTGGAATGAGAGGCCCTGCAGCACGGTGCTGTAGAACGTGGCGATCGCGGCCGTATCGGTGCCTTTTGGCAGGTCACCATCGGCGATGCCGCGCTTCAGGCGACGTACCAGCGAAGCCTGCGCATCGTCACGGCGTTCGGCCAGGAATTCGCGCACGGCGGCGTTCCCGGGCGTGCCCAAGTTGGCGGCGAGGATGATCATGCAGCCGCTGGGCGTCCGCGGGTCCGCATACGCGTCGACGTTCGCGCGCAACATGGTTTCGATGGCTTCACGGGCGCTGGCCGCACCCGACAGCGCACGCGCCGCGACACCTCCATCGCCTGCTTCGTAAAGCAGGACGGCCTCGCGGAACAGCGCCTCCTTGCAGCCGAAGGCCGCATACAGGCTGGGGCGGTTGATGCCCATCGCGTTGGTCAACGCTTCCAGCGAGGCGCCTTCATAGCCGTGTTCCCAGAACACCAGCATCGCCTGATGCAGCGCCTGGTCCCGGTCAAAGCTGCGCGGACGACCGCGTTCGTGCATGGAACGATCCTTTCTGTACCGATCTGAAAATAAGTGCTTGTGGCCCTGACTTCAAGGGCCTATTGTTTTGTACCGTTCATTACATATTTAGGTGGAACATGGATCTAGCAGGCAAGGTGGCACTGGTAAGCGGCGGTAGTCGTGGCATCGGCGCGGCAATCGCGACGGCATTGGCCCGGGAAGGCGCGGATGTCGCGATCACGTACGTCAGCGCCGTGGACAAAGCGCAGGCGGTCGTGGCGCAGATCCAGGCACTGGGCCGGCGCGCGTTGGCGTTACGTGCCGACAGTGCGGACGTGGTGGAGGTGAGGGCCGCCGTGGAACAGACGGCGGCCGAGTTCGGCGCGCTCGACATCCTGGTCAACAATGCGGGGATAGCGTTGATGGGGCCCTTGCAGGAGGTGACGCTTGAAGATGTCGACCGCACCTTGTCGATCCACGTGCGCGCCTCGTTCGTCGCCGCGCAAGCCGCGGCGAGGCATATGCGCGCGGACGGGCGCGTCATCAACATCGGCAGTTGTCTGGCTGAGCGCGTAGCCGGTGCGGAGATGACGCTGTACGCGATGAGCAAGTCCGCACTGATCGGTCTGAGCAAGGGCCTGGCGTTCGATCTCGGTCCGCGCGGTATCACCGCCAATGTGGTGCATCCAGGACCGATCGACACCGACATGAATCCCGCCGACAGCGCGCAGGCCGACGAGCAACGCGCGAAACTGGCATTGGGCCATTTCGGCACAGCCGCGGACGTCGCCGCCACCGTGGTGCATCTCGCCGGTCCGGGCGGCCGCTTCATTACCGGCACGTCAATCGCCGTTGACGGCGGCTCGTCGGCGTGAACGCCGGCAGCGCCTGGCAGCTGTTGCTGGCGGTGGCCATCGGTGCATTGCTGCCGATGGAGGCACTGATGAATGCGCGGCTGGGGCAAGCGACACGCGGCCCGCTGTTCGCGGCCATGGTCACCTGCCTGGTCGGTGCGGCCACGCTCGCGATGCTGCTCGCCGTCGTACGGCCGTCAGCTTCTGCGCCAGGCAGTGCCGGGACCTTGCCGACATGGCTATGGTTCGGCGGCCTGCTCGGTGCGACCTATCTGGCCAGTGCGACGATGCTGGTACCGCGCCTGGGCGCCGCCGGCCTGATCTGTCTGGTGGTGCTCGGCCAACTGCTGTCTTCGCTGTTGCTCGATCACTATGGCGTGCTCAATGCGCCGCGGCCTGCCGATGCCTGGCGTGTGATCGGCGCGGCATTGGTCGCCGGCGGCGCCTTGCTGGTCGTGCAGCCTTGGCGCGATGGCTGACCGCATCAAACGTCTACGCGGGGTTCGCTTGATCAACCCAACGTTTTTTCCCATCGCGATGCCGGGTTGATGGCGCCAACCCAGCCTACCGCCATTCCCGCTATTTCAGCAATGGTTCGAGTGCAGTCCATACGTGGTCGCGTAGCTTCGGTTGCGCGCCCGCCACCGGGTGCAGGTTGTCGTTCTGGAACGCGGCGCGATCGGTGGCGATCGGCTGCAGCAGGAACGGCAGCAAGGCGACATCGAACTGTTCGGCCAGCGCCGTGTAGTTGCGCTCGAAACCACGCGTGTATTCCGCGCCGTAGTTGGGCGGGATGCGCATGCCGACCAGCAGCACCTTCGCCCCGACCGCCTGTGAGGCGCCGATCATCCGCGCCAGGTTGACGCGGGTGTCGCGCAGCGGCAATCCGCGCAGGCCATCGTTGGCGCCCAGTTCGATCACGACCACCGACGGCCGGTGCCGCACCACTTCATCGACGATGCGCGCCGCGCCGCCGGCGGTGGTTTCGCCGCTGATGCTGGCATTGACCACGCGCCAGCCCGGCGCGCGTGTGGCGATGCGTTCGGCCAGCAGCGATACCCAGCCTTCGCTCGCGCCCAGTCCGTAGGCCGCCGACAGCGAGTCGCCCATCACCAGCACCGTGCGCGACCCGGCCTCGGCCTGCGGCGCGGCGGCGCGCACGGGCTGCGCCTGCAGCAGCAGGGCCGCGATCAGCAAACAGGGACCGATGGCATATTGAAGCCACGCCTTCGATGCCGCATATCGAAATGTCATGCATTCACTCCGCAGGTCCGGCGCCATTAGGCCGGACCGGTTTCAAACCATCGATGAAGGGCGATCCCGCAGGATGAATATGGCCGACTCCGCCGCACCGCAAGCCGCCAGCCGCAACGCACTCGCCGTCAGCGCCCTCGCCGTCGAGGGATTGAGCAAGCGCGTACCGCTGCCTTCGGGCGAACTCACCATACTCGAAGGCGTCGGCTTCTCGATCGCCCAGGGCGACAGCGTCGCCATCGTCGGCGCTTCCGGTTCCGGCAAGAGCACGCTGTTGTCGTTGCTGGCCGGACTCGATGTTCCGAGCAGCGGCACGGTGGTACTCGATGGCCAGCCGATGTCGACGCTGGACGAAGATGGCCGCGCACGCGTGCGCAGCGACAAGGTCGGCTTCGTGTTCCAGAGCTTCCAACTACTGCCGTCGCTGACCGCGCAGGAAAACGTGATGCTGCCACTGGAGCTGCGCGTCCTTCGACAGGCTCAGGATGGGCGGTCGATCGAATCGCGGGCAACCGACATCCTCGGCAAGGTCGGCCTCGGCGAACGCCTCGGCCACTATCCGCGCCAGCTGTCCGGCGGCGAACAGCAGCGCGTCGCACTGGCGCGCGCATTCGTGACGCAGCCTTCGCTGTTGTTCGCCGACGAGCCCACCGGCAACCTCGACACGCATACCGGCCAGGCGATCATCGAACTGCTGTTCGCGATGAATGCCGACGCCGGCACCACCCTGGTGCTGGTCACCCACGACGAACACCTGGCCTCGCGCTGCGGCCGCGTGCTGCGGCTGGACAGCGGCCGGCTGGTGGACGCGTGAACGCACTCGCCAACACCTTCGGATTGGCGTGGCGGCAACTGCGACGCGACCTCGCCGCCGGCGATATCCGCATCCTGCTGGCGGCGCTGGTGCTGGCCGTGGTGGCGGTGACGGCGGTCGGCTTCATCACCGACCGCGCCGAGCGCGCACTGGCGATCGAGGCCAACCGCCTGCTCGGCGGCGATGCGGTGGTACGCGGCGATGCGCCGATTGCCGGTGCGATCCGCGAGGCCACGCAGGCCTCGGGCCTGCAGCGCACCGAGACGGTCGAATTCCAGAGCATGATCCGTACCGGTGCCGGCGACACCGCCAACCTGAAACTCGGCGACCTGCGCGCGCTCGGTGAAGGCTTTCCGCTGCGCGGTACGTTCCGCATCGTCGACAGCGCCGGCGAGCACGACGCCGATGCGATCCCGGCGCCGGGCAGCGTGTGGATGAGCCGCGCCGGTGCCGACACGCTGGGCGCGGCGATCGGCGACGAGATCGGCATCGGTCAATCCACGCTGCGGTTGGCGGCGCTGGTGGTGCAGGAGCCGGATGCGGCGCTGGACTATTTCAACGTCGCACCGAAAGTGTTCCTGAATCTCGCCGACCTGCCCGCGACCGGGCTGGTGCAGGAAGGCAGCCGCGTCCGCTACCGGCTGGTGGTGGCCGGCGACAGCGGCGCGGTCGAGAATTTCGTCGGCACCGCACGCCCGGCGCTGGCGCGCGGGCAGCGGCTGGAAACCATCGGCGAAGCGCGTCCGGAAATCCGCTCGGCACTCGATCGCGCCGGCCGTTTCCTCGGACTCGCCGCATTGGTGTCGGTGGTGCTGGCCGCGGTCGCGGTGGCGATGGCTGCGCGCCGGCACAGCGAACGGCACCTGTCAGGCGCCGCCGTGATGCGCTGTCTCGGTGCCAGCCAGCGCACGCTGGTCGGCATCCATGTCGGCGAGATGACCCTGCTCGGCCTGATCGCCAGCACGCTCGGCGTGCTGATCGCGTTCGTACTGCAGTGGGCGGTCGGCCACTGGCTGGCGCAGACGATGGCACTGTCGATTCCGCCGGCCGGCTGGCTGCCCGCGTTGCAGGGCTATGGCGTCGGCATGGTGGTGCTGCTCGCGTTCGGCGCGCCGCCGGTACTGGCATTGCGGCGCGTGTCGGCGCTGCGCGTATTGCGCCGCGATCTCGACGCGACCGAGCCCAGCGCGTGGCTGGTCGGTTTCGCCGGTTTCGCCGGGCTGGCCGGATTGCTGTGGTGGAAGGCAGGCTCGGCGGAACTGGGCCTCTACATGCTGCTTGGCATCGTCGCGACGTTGCTGGTGCTGGCGTTGCTGGCGTGGCTGCTGATCGTCGCGGTGCGCCGGTTGCGTTCGCGCCTGCGCGGCAGCCTGCGTTACGGACTGGCCAATGTCAGTCGCCGTGCCGGCACCAGCATCGCGCAGGTATCGGCGCTGGGCCTGGGCCTGATGGCGCTGCTGCTGCTGACCTTCGTGCGCACCGACCTGCTCGACCGCTGGCAGTTGTCGCTGGCCGACGACGCGCCGAACCGTTTCATCATCAATGTGCAGGACGACCAGGTGCAGCCGGTGCGCGAATTCATCGCCGCGCAGGGCGTGCCCGCGCCGACGCTGGTGCCGATGATCCGCGGCCGCCTCGTCGAACGGAACGGCCAGCCGACCAGTGGCGCCGACTACGCGCAGCGCAGCGGTGACGCCGACGAGGATCGCCAGGCGCAGCGCCGCGCCGACCGCGAGTTCAACCTGTCGATGGCCGATGCCCTGCGCGACGACAATCAGGTCGTTGCCGGGAAATTCTGGAACGGCAAGCCGGCCACGCCGGAGTTGTCGGTGGAGGAGGGCTATGCGAAGACGCTGGGCTGGAAACTCGGCGACCGAATCGCCTTCGACATCGCCGGGCAGAAGTTCGAAGCGCCGATCACCAGCCTGCGCAGCGTGGAGTGGGAAAGCTTCCGTCCCAACTTCTTCGTGCTCGCCTCGCCCGGCGCGCTCGACGGCTTTCCCGCCAGCTACATCACCGCGGTGCAGGTGCCACCGGAAAAGACGCGCTTCACTGCTGACCTGGTGCAACGTTTCCCGAACCTGTCGGTGATCGACATCGACGCGGTGCTCAAGCAGGTGCGCAGCACCGGCGACCAGGTGTCGAAGGTGGTGCAGGTGGTGTTCTGGTTCTCGCTGGCGGCCGGCGTGCTGGTGCTGCTGGCGGCGATCAGTGCCAGCCAGGACGAACGCCTGCTGGAAGGCGGCGTGATGCGCGTGCTCGGCGGCAGTCGTCGCCAGCTGCGGATGGCGCAGGCTTCGGAATTCGCCGCGATCGGCTTGCTGTCGGGACTGGTCGCGGCAATCGCCGCGTCGGTGCTGTCGGGCGTCGTCGCCACGCGCGTGTTCGACCTGCCATGGCAAGCGAACTGGACGCTGGCGGCGGTCGGCGGCGGCCTCGGCATGATGGCGGCGCTGGTCGCCGGCCTGTTCGCCACGCGCCGGGTGCTGGATGCGCCGCCGTCGGTGACGCTGCGCGAACTGCAGGGCTAGGGTTACACCTCCGACATTCGCGCTGTCATCGATCCGCGCGTCGGGCGCGTAGGCTGGGTTGGCTACACCAACCCAGCGTTCTGTAATCCGCGATGCCGGGCTGGTGTAGGCAACCCAGCCTGCGTCATGCGCGACGGATCGGATTAGCCCAGCCGCCGTGCCGTCAGGTAGTACGCCAGGTTGCCCAGGCCGGTGGCGCCGAGCAGGATCGCGAACACGCCGGGTGTCATGTCGTCCCAGCCGAAGGCCTCGATCAGCGCGAAGCCAATCGCCAGCGCCACCAGCACCACGCCCCAGCGCAGCGAACCGTGGCGACGGCGCGACTCCTCGCCTTCCAGGATCGAGCGGACCAGTTCCTGCGAGCCGTTGGATTCGATCATCTGGCGGCGCACGCGGGCGTCGACCACGACCTTGATGGCGTAGGTGATGCAGATGAACAGGGTGATCGGGATCAGCAGTTCGAATCTCATGGCGGCGCCTCGTCGATGGTTTCGGTGTGTTCGGCAAAGGAGATACGGTGGCCTGCGCGGCGGTTGCAACCCACATGCTTGCAACCGATGGCCCGTCCGGCGTATCTGCCTGTGGAATGAGCCGCGTCCAGCCCGTGCCCGAACAATCCCGCGACGACGACCGGGCGTTGGTCGAAGCCGTGCTGGCCGGCGCGCCCGGCGCCTTCGAGCGCCTGGTGCGCCAGTACCAGGGCCTGTGCTGGCATATCGTGCAGCGCATGGTGCGGCACCCGGAGGACGCGCGCGAACTGTGCCAGGAAACCTTCCTGCGCGTGCATCAGTGCCTGCACCAGTACCGTTTCGATGCCGCGCTGAAATCGTGGATCGGGCAGGTCGCCTATTCGATGGCCAAGCGGCACCTGGAACGCCGGCGCATCCCGCTGGCCGAGACCGCGCAGGACGACGACGGCCTGTCGCTGGCCGAATCGGTCGGCGACGGCTTCGACCTGGAAGCGACCAGCGCCGACGCGCAGGTATCGGCGCACCTGCACGCGGCGATCGAGGCGCTGCCGCCGTTGCAGCGCACCGTACTGACCCTGTATCACCTCGAGGAAATGCCGATCGGCGAGATTTCACGCGTCACCGGCCTTGCCGAAGGCACCATCAAGAGCCACCTGTTCCGCAGCCGCAAGCAGTTGCGAGCGCTGCTGGAGCCGCGGATTGGAGTCGCCGCATGAACATTGGCAATCGCAACGGTCACGACAAGGCGCTGCTGGACGAGCGCGAATGGCAGGCGCAGGAGAACGCGCTGCGGGACGAGCGGCTGGGCATCGGCGCATCGGGCGATGATCCGCTGGTCGCCGGCTATCGCACGGTCGCGCGCGCGCTGCGCGAAGCGCCTGAGGTGGCGTTGCCCGCGGATTTCGCGCGCGATGTCGCCCGTGCCGCCGTGGCGCAGGGATCGTCCGCGCACATCGATGCGCGACTTGAGCAGATCCTGCTGCGGCTGCTGGTGGTCGCGCTGGTCCTGTCCGGCACGGCCGCGCTGGCGTTCTATGGCAACCAGGCGCTGCTCGCGATCGATGCGCGACTCACCACCTGGGGACTGGCGCTGGCGACCTGCATGGCGCTGACGTGGGCGTTCGACTGGCTGCGCCGCATCCGCCACGACGGCGATCCGCTGCATCCGGCCTGAGTGCTTCGGCCTTGTAGAGCGGAGCTTGCTGCGCTGCTTTGCTTGTCTCCTTCCCCTTCAAGGGGAAGGCCGGGATGGGGATGGGTTGGATGTCATGGCGGACGTCAAAGTCAAAGTCAAACCCATCCCCACCTAACCCTCCCTTGAAGGGGAGGGCTAAAGCAGTGCAGCGCTCTCCTCTCTACAAGGCTTAGCGCAACGCGTCCGGTGCGGCGACGCGTAAAATCGCCGCATGCTCCGCATCGCCCTCATCGCGCCATGACCCTCGAAGGCCACGACAGCGCACTGGAAACCCTGTGGCTGCCGTTCGCCAGCGGCGCGTTGTCGTGGCCCGACGACGGCGCGCTGTTCCTGCGCGCGCGCGATGGCTGGCCGCTGCATCGCCAGCCCGTGCCCGGCCTGGTGTGCGTGCAGGGATTCAAGCCGGAATACGACCGCCTGCAACGTTCCGGATTGCAGGTCGACGCGGCAGGCGGCGATCGCTTTTATTCGCTGGTGCTGCTGCTGCCGCCGCGGCAGCGCGACGAGGCGCGCGCGCTGTTCGCCGAGGCCGTCGCCTGCCTGCAGCCAGGCGGCATCGTGATCGCCAGCATGGCCAACGACGAAGGCGCGAAGTCCGGCGAAGCCGACCTGGCACGCCTCGCCGGCCCCTTGCACACGCTGTCGAAGAACAAGTGCCGCGTGTTCTGGACCTCGCCGCTGCAAGGTCCCGTCGACGCCGACCTCGCCGCGCAATGGCGCGAACTGGATGCGCCGCGCCCGATCCTCGATGGCCGTTACACCAGCCGTCCCGGCCTGTTTGCCTGGGATCGCATCGATGCCGCATCCGCATTGCTGGCGCAGCACCTGCCCCACGATCTCGCCGGCACCGGCGCCGATCTCGGCGCGGGTTACGGCTACCTCGCCGCGGAAGTGCTGGCGCGCTGCGCGCGCGTGACCGCGCTGGACCTGTACGAAGCCGAGGCGCGTGCGCTGGAACTGGCGCGGATCAATCTCGCGCCATTCGCGGCACGGGCGGCGCTGGGTTTCCACTGGCACGACGTCACCAGCGGACTGCCGCAGCGTTACGACTTCATCGTCAGCAATCCGCCATTCCATGCGCAGGGCCGCGCCGATCGTCCCGACATCGGCCGGCGCTTCATCGCCGCCGCCGCGGAAGCGCTGCAGCCCGGCGGTCGCCTGTGGCTGGTCGCCAATTGCCACCTGCCTTACGAAGCGGTGCTGGACGCGCGCTTCGGCACCGTGCGCACGGTGACGCAGCAGGGTGGCTTCAAGGTCGTCGAAGCGGTCAAGGCACGGCGATGACACGGGCGCGCGCATGAAACTGGTCAAGCTGATCGCCAACCTCGGCTACGGCAGCCGCAAGCAGGTCGCCGCGATGTTCCGCGAAGGCCGCGTCACCGATCCGCAGGGCGAGGTGCTGTATGCGGACGATGCGGTGAGCCATGCCGACGTACGCGTCGATGGCGAAGCGCTGGATCCACCTGCGGGCCTGGTGCTGATGCTGCACAAGCCGGTCGGCTACACCTGTTCGACCAGGGATCGCGGCCGCCTGGTCTACGACCTGCTGCCGCCGCGCTTCGCGCTGCGCTCGCCGGCGCTGTCGACGGTCGGTCGACTCGATCGCGACACCAGTGGCCTGCTGCTGATGACCGACGACGGCCTGCTGCTGCACCGGATCGTGTCACCGAAATCGCAGCTGCCTAAGGTCTACGAGGCCACGCTGGCGTCGGACCTGCGCGGCGACGAAGCGGACATCTTCGCCAGCGGCACGCTGCTGCTGGAATCCGAGCAGACGCCGCTGAAGCCGGCGCGGCTGCAGGTGCTGGCGCCGCGCCATGCGCGCCTCACCCTGACCGAAGGCCGCTACCACCAGGTGCGCCGCATGTTCGCGGCGGTCGGCAACCATGTCGACGCGCTGCAGCGCATTTCGATCGGTGGACTCGACCTGAATGGGCTCGACAGCGGCCAGTGGCGCGCGCTGGACGAAAACGATCTCGCCAGGCTCTGGCATCCGTCCGCGCAGGCGCCGAAGTCGACGTAAAATCGGGCGGCATTCAACACCCGGACATGACGCTGACCGCAACGACCGTCGACACCGAATACCCACGCCGTCGCCGCCACGAAATGCCACGCAGCACGGTCCGCCCATGGCGATGCAGCAAGCTCCGATGAACGTCGCCGGTTATCGCTTCGGGAATTACCGCCTCGACCTGGCGCGGCGCGAACTCCGCCGCGGCGAGGATACGGTCGCACTGCCGGCGCGCGTATTCGAATGCCTGTGCCACCTGATCGAGCATCGCGAACGCGCCGTGCATCGCGACGAACTGGGCCGTGCCGTGTTCGGCCGCAGCGATGTGTCCGATGCGCAGATCGGCCAGATCGTGCTGCGCGCGCGCCGCACCATCGGCGACGACGGACAGGAGCAACGTTGCATCCGCACCGTGCCGCGCTACGGTTTCTCCTGGGTCGCGCCGGTGGAAGTGGAGCTGCGTTCCGACGACGTGGTCGAAACCGCGTCGTCGCCGGCTGTGGAAGCCGCGCAGGCAAAGCCGGTCGCGCCGCCGTCCGCGATCCCTGCATCGCCGTCGCCCGCAATAACGGAAACCGGACGGCGCCCGCTGCTGCTGGCGCTGGCCGCGGTGGCGTGCCTGGCGATCGCGCTGGCCGCCTGGTTCCAGCTGCGGCCGTCGCAGACGCCGGCGCTGTCGGCGGCGGTGGCGGAAGACGCCTTCATGGTGTTGCCGGTGCAGGCCAGCGGCCCGGGCGACATCGCCTGGGCGCGGCTGGGGCTGATGGATTTCATCGCCGACCGCATGCGCCGCGCCGGCGTGCCGGTGCTGTCCAGCGAAGCCACGCTCGGCGCGATCGCGCAGAAGGGCGCAGCGGACATCGCCCGCCATGCACGCGGCAGGGTCAGCACGCGCGTCAGTCACCGCGAAGGTCAATGGCAGGTAGAACTGGAGGTCGCCGATCGCGAGCACGGCACGCGCCGCGCGCAGGCGCGACATGCGCGGCTGATCGACGCCGCGCGCATCGCCACCGACCGCCTGCTGCTGGCGCTCGGTCGGCGCCTGCCTGCCGACCGCAAGGAAGTCCCGGCGCTGGCCGAACGCCTGCTGCGCGCGCAGTCGGCGATGCTGGCCAACGAACTGGACACGGCACGACGCATCCTCAACGACGCGCCGGAACTGCAGCGCAACCTGCCGCAGCTGCGTTATCGCCTCGGCCAGGTCGACTTCCGCGCCGGCGACTACGCGCGCAGCCTGGCCACGGTCGAAGCGCTGCTGTCCGAGCCGGCGGCGCAGGAGCCGCTGTTCCGCGCGCGCCTGCTCAACGCACGTGGCGCTTCGCTGGTACGGCTGGGCCGGTTCACCGATGCCGGACGCAGTTTCGATGACGCGGTGCGCCTGCTGCAGGACACCGCGCATGCCGCGGAACTGGGACATGCACTGACCGGTCGCGCCGTCACCCATTCCGCGCAGGGCCGCTTCGACCGCGCGCTGGCCGATCTCGGGCAGGCGCGGATCCAGCAGGTGCGCGCCGGCGACGTGCTGGCGGTGGCGCGGGTCGATGCCAACCTCGGCAGCGTCGAGATGGACCGCGGCCGTCCCGCCGCGGCGCTGGGCTATTACCGCGCGGCGGCGCCGGTGTTCGAGGAGATGGGCGCGATCAACGAAACCGCCGGCGTGCGCTGGTCGCTGGTCAGCGCGCAGCTGGAACTGCTGGAGAACGACGCGGCCCTGGCCGAAAGCGCGCGCCTGTATGCATTGCTGGATCGCATCCGCGATCCGGCCGTGCGCGCGCGGGTCATCATGGGCCGCACCGAAGCGCTGATGGCGGTGGGCCGGTTGCGCGAGGCGCGCGACCTGCTGCTGTTGCCCGATGCGCAGACGCCAATCCTGGCCGAGGCGCACCAGCGCGACTTCCTGATGGTCGAGGCGGCGCGGCGCAGTGGCGATGCGCGCTCGGCGGCGGTGCTGGCGCAGCGGATGCTGGAGACGTGGCCACCGGACGAGCGCGCACTCCTGCGCGAATGGACCCGGCTGCGCTGGCTGCAGGCGGCGCTGGATGCCGACCTGCCGTTGCCGGAATTCGCACCGCCACCGACTGCCGACAGCGTGCCCGGCCTGCTGATCCGCGCGCTGCGCCATGCCGCGCGCGACGACCAGGACGCCGCCGGGCGCGAGTTCGAGGCCGCGCTGGCGCTGGCCGAGCGCGGTGGCACCCCGGCGGAGATCGCCGAAGCGGTGCTGGCGCAGGCGTCCTGGCTGATGCAGCAGGGACGTCGCGAGGAAGCCGGCACCCTGGTCGGCCGGGTCGCGCCGTGGGCGATCCGCGATTTCGAACTGGCGATGCTGCAGCTGCGCTTGTTCCGCGAGGACGGCCAGGTCGAGCCATGGCGGGCCGCGCTGGCGCAGGCACGGCGGCTGGCGGGCGAGCGCTCGATCCCCGCCGAGCTGACCCTGGAACCGCTGGCCGCAACCCGGGCCGCCTCCGCAAATCTCTGAAAAGCAACGGGAATTTCCGCTGTAGCGAAGTTGTAACGCAGCAGGAGTGACGCCCCGGCTGGGGCTGTGAAAGGGTCTGGCGAGCGCCGCATCGGCTTCCCCACGCCGCTGGCGGTGACCGCACCAACACCCCCGCATTCCCCTGCTGGAGATCGCCCAGAATGAACCGCACGCCGCTGTACGCCGCGTTGTTGCTGCTGTTGTCCGCTCCCGCCATCGCCGCCACCCAGGCTGCCGAACCAATCGATTCCCCCGTCGAAGAAGCTGCGTCGAGCTGCCCGGATTCCGCCACGCCCGATACCGCCGGCGACGAATGTCCGACGCCGTCCGCGTCCGTCCAGGCCGCCGAAGGTTCGCGCTACGTGCAGGCCGACGGCGTCGGCGATGGCAGCGACGACGCCGTGGCCAGCGGCGGCTATGCGATCGCCGCCGGTTCCGCCAGCCGCGCCGAAGGCGACATGGCCGTGGCGATGGGCCGCGACAGCGCCGCCACCAGCTATGCGGCGATCGCGATCGGCAACCAGTCGGCGACCGCCGGCGAGTACGCGCTGGCGGTGGGGCACCAGGCGCAGGCCAGTGAAATGAGCGGTGTCGCGGTGGGCGCCGGCGCGAACGCCGCGGGTCCGTCCGCAGTCGCCATCGGCGGCCAGTACAGCTGGATCGCCGGCTGGAAGAAGACCCAGGCGGCCGGCGGGCACGCGGTCGCGGTCGGCTCCGGCGCGAATGCATCGGGCGAGTTCAGCACCGCGCTGGGCCCGGATGCCTTCGCCACCGGCGACAACAGCGCCGCGTTGGGCGCCGGCTCATCCGCCGGCGGCGCCGACAGTCTGGCGCTGGGACTGATCTCCAGGGCCGAAGGCGCCGGCGCCATCGCCACCGGCGTAGCCAGTCGCGCACTCGGACCGATCAGCACCGCGCTCGGCGCGAACAGCTTCGCCGATGGCGAAGGCGGCACCGCCGTGGGCACGTATGCGGCCGCCACCACCACCGGCGCGACCTCGATCGGCCCGGGCAGCGAGGCCACTGCCTATTTCGCGACCGCACTGGGTGGCAACAGCGAAGCCTCGGCCGAGCACAGCGTCGCGATCGGTGCGTACTCGGTCGCTGATCGCGCGCATACCGTATCGGTCGGCGCGGCCGGCGACGAACGCCAGATCGTCAACGTCGCCGCCGGCAGCGAGGCCACCGATGCGGTGAACCTGCAGCAGCTGCAGGACGCGACACAGAACAGCCAATATCTTGCCGCCAGCGGCAGCGCCGACAGCGACAACGCGGCGGCGGTCGATGGCGACTACGCCACCGCCGTGGGCGAGTCCGCGTTCGCCGGCAACAGCGGTGCCACGGCCGCCGGCAGCGGCGCGTTCGCGCTGGGTGCCGAAGCGACGGCGATCGGTTTCGGCAGCGTCGCGTCCGGTGACCACAGCGCCGCGTTCGGCGCCAGCGTCGAGGCGTCCGGTGTCAGCAGCATCGCGATGGGCGGGCAGCTCGACTACACCTATATCGACAGCGAAACGCAGCAGCCGGTGACGCTGACCGGTAACACCGGCGCCAGTGGCGCGGCGGCCAGCGCGTTCGGCAACGGCGCACAGGCCAGTGGCGAACTGGCGACCGCGGTCGGTGCGGTGTCTTCGGCTTCCGGACAATGGGCCACGGCGGTCGGTTCGCGCGCCAACGCCGAAGGCGCGAGCAGCGTGGCGATGGGCGACGGCGCGCAGGCGACCGGCGACCAGAGCACCGCCGTCGGTGGCACCCGCCCTGCGGGCCGCGTACTCGGTCGCGCGGCGACCCTGGCCACCGCCGAGCGCGCGTCGGCCTTCGGTTCCAGCGCGCAGGCGACCGGCATCCAGTCGACCGCACTGGGCTGGTATTCGAACGCATCCGGCGTCAGCGGCACTGCCGTGGGCAGCGGCGCGTCCGTCTACACGCAGTGGTCGACGGCGATCGGTGCATCTTCGATGGCCAATGCCTTCGGCGCGACCGCGCTGGGTTTCTATGCGTTCGCGCTGGAGGATTACAGCGTCGCGCTCGGCACCGGTTCGGTTGCCGACCGCGCCAATGCCGTGTCGGTCGGCGCCGGCGTCAACATCGACGGCTTCCCGGAGAACCGGCAGATCACCCACGTCGCCGACGGCACCGAGGCCAACGACGCGGTCAACCTCTCGCAGTTGGAAGACGCCACCGTCAGCGTGAAATATCTCGCCGCCAGCGGCGATGCCGACAACGACCAGGGCGCATCGGTCGACGGCGATTTCGCCACCGCGGTGGGTTCCGCCGCTTCGGCGTTCGGCAATGGCGCGTCGGCGTTCGGCAGCGGCGCGTTCGCGTTGCAGCAGAACGCGACCGCTTCCGGTTTCAACAGCCTGGCGTCCGGCAGCAACAGCTCCGCGTACGGCGCCGGCAGCCAGGCCACCGGCGAGGGCGCCACCGCCATCGGCGGACAGATGCAGGTGATGAACGGCGAGACCTGGGAGTGGGAAACCTGGAGCACCGAGGCCACTGGCAAGCAGGCGGTCGCCGTCGGCACCGCCGCGCACGCCACCGACTACAACGCGATTGCCATCGGCCCCACGTCCGAAGCCAGCGGCAGGCAGACCATCGCGCTGGGCGGATCGAGTACCGCACGTGGCGACAAGGCCATCGCCATCGGCAACCAGGCGCGTGCCTACGACGTGCTCGCCGTGGCGATCGGCGCCAGCGCGCAGGCGCAGGGGCCGCGCAGCGTCGCCATCGGTGCCAACGCGGTGGCCTACGACGAATCCAACACCGCCGTCGGCCAGTACTCGGGCACGGCCGGTGCGTATGCCAGCGCCTTCGGCCGCCAGGCCAAGGGCCGCGTCGAACGCAGCACCGCGCTCGGCGCGCAGACCGATGCGCGCGCGATCAACAGCGTGGCGCTGGGTGCGTACTCGATCGCCGACCGTGCCGACACCGTCTCGGTGGGATCGGTCGGCGAGGAACGCCAGATCGTCAACGTCGCCGCCGGCACCGAGGCCACCGACGCGGTCAATCTGTCGCAACTGGAAGACGCGACCGGCAGCGTCAAATACCTCGCCGCCAGCGGCGATGCCGACAACGACCAGGGCGCATCGGTCGACGGCGATTTCGCCACCGCGGTCGGCTCCGGCGCGTCGGCGCTGAGCAATGGCGCCACCGCGTTCGGCAGCGGTGCGTTCGCGCTCGGCGAATTCGCCACCGCCGGCGGTTTCAATTCCGTCGCCTCGGCGCAGTGGGCCACGGCCTACGGCGTCGGCAGCCAGGCGACCGGGCAAAGCGCGGTCGCGGTCGGCGGACGCATGGTGGTCTGGGACGGCAACACCGGTGAAGAGCAGATCTGGTCGACCGAAGCGTCCGGCCAGGAAAGCACCGCGATCGGCACTGCCGCGCGCGCCACGAATTACGGCAGCACCGCGATCGGCGTGGTGTCGGAATCCAGCGGCGAAACCTCGACCGCAATCGGCGCGGCCAGCACCGCACGCGGCGACTGGGCCGTGGCCGTCGGCGGCGAGTCGCGCGCCTACGGCGCGTTCAGCACCGCGCTGGGCAACCAGGCGCAGGCGCGCGGCGATCGCACCATCGCGATGGGCGGCTTGTCCGTCGCCGAAGGCACCGAAAGCCTGTCCTTCGGCGGCCTGTCCGCGACTGGCGGCACGCAGAGCGTGGCGCTGGGCTGGAACAGCATCGTCTTCCCCGGCGCCGACGGCAGCATGGCGCTGGGCGCAAACAGCGAAGTCGCGCCGGGCGTGCAGAACTCGGTCGCGCTCGGCAGCTTCTCGTATGCGGACCGCGCGAATGCGGTGTCGGTCGGCACGCCGGCACGCGACCACAACGGCCAGTTGCCGGTACCGGTGGAAGCGATCGATCGGCAGATCATCCACGTTGCGGCCGGCACCGAAGCCACCGACGCGGTCAACCTCGCGCAGCTGGAAGACGCGACCGGCAGCGTGAAATACCTCGCCGCCAGCGGCGATGCCGACAACGACCAGGGCGCTGAAATCGATGGCGATTTCGCCACTGCGGTCGGCTCGGCCGCATCCGCGCTGAACTTCGGTGCGACCGCGATGGGCAGCGGCGCGATGGCGCTGGGCGAGTACGCGACCGCATCGGGCTTCAACAGCGTCGCGTCCGGCACGTGGAGCGCCGCCTACGGCGTCGGCAGCGAAGCGTCCGGCCAGAGCAGCACCGCGATCGGCGGACAGATGCAGGTGTTCGATTGGGAAACGCAGGAATACCAGACCTGGTCGACGATCGCTTCCGGCCAGGAAAGCACCGCGATCGGCGTCGCCGCCATGGCCACCGAGTACGGCACGATCGCGATCGGTCCGGTCGCCCAGGCATCGGGCGACGGCGCCATCGCGATCGGCGCGACCAGCCGCGCCAGCGCGTATCGCAGCCTGGCGTTGGGCCTGGGTGCGAACGCCGACGGAGAAAGGACGGTGTCGATCGGCACGCAGGCCGAAGCCATCGGCGACCGCAGCGTCGTGGTCGGTCCCGACTCGATCGCCTACGGCGAGGCCAACACCGTGGTCGGCCAGCTGGCCGGCAGCGACGGCCTTGACAGCAGCGCGTTCGGCCGCCAGGCCAAGGCACGCGTGCAGGGCAGCACCGCGCTCGGCGCGCAGACCGATGTGCTCGCCGATCGTGCCGTGGCATTGGGCGCGTACTCGGTCGCCGATCGCGCCAACACCGTGTCGGTGGGCAGCGCCTACGAAATGATCGACAGCGACGGTTATCCGGTCGCGCCGTTCCAGCGCCAGATCACCAATGTCGCCGCCGGCACCGAGGACTACGACGCGGTCAACGTCGCGCAGTTGAAGGACGCGACCGGCGATCTGCATTACCTCGCCGCGAACGGCAGCGACGACGACGACCAGGCGGCCACGGCGGAAGGCGACTTCAGCACCGCGGTCGGCTCCGCAGCATCGGCGCTGGAGGCGGGTACGACGGCACTGGGCAGCGGCGCGTTCGCGCTCGGCCAGTACGCGACCGCCACCGGCTACAACAGTGCCGCCACCGGCGCCTACGACAGCGCCTATGGCACCGGCAGCGAAGCTTCCGGCGGCAGCGCCACCGCGATCGGCGGCTACGCGCAGGTCTGGGACGGCAATACCGGCGAGCAGATGCTGCTGGCGACGCGGGCGGTCGGGGCGGAGAGCACCGCGATCGGCGCCGGTGCGCAGGCGCTGGAATACGCCAGCGTCGCGGTGGGCAGCAGCGCCTACGCCGGTGGCGAGATGGCGGTGGCGGTCGGCGGCAGCGCGCAGGGCAAGAGCAGCGTCGCGGTGGGCCGCAACAGTCGTTCGGCCGACTACGCCACGGCGCTGGGCATGGGCAGCGCGGCAACGCAGAACAATGCGATCGCCGTCGGCGTGGGCAGCCAGGCGCAGGGCGCAGTGTCGGTGAGCATCGGCGCCTCGTCGTTCGCCACCGCGCAAGGTGCCATTTCGCTCGGCAACCTGACCGTGAGTCATGGCGAATATTCGACCGCGCTGGGCACGCAGGCCTGGGCCGAAGGCGCCAACAGCGTGGCGCTGGGGGCGATGTCCGATGCCATCCGCGCCAACGCCGTGTCGGTCGGTTCCGCCAACCGCGGGCTGAGCCGGCAGATCACCAACGTGGCCGCAGGCACCGAGGACCTGGACGCGGTCAACCTCGCGCAGTTGAACGCGGTCGCCGATTCGATCGAGGACGGCAACCGCTACTTCAAGGCCGAAGGTCTCGGCGACGACGATGCGCTCGCCAAGGGCAAGTACGCCGTCGCCGCCGGTGCGCGCAGCAGCGCACGCGGCACCGGCACCACCGCGCTCGGCGGCAATGCGCTGGCCGATGGGCAGTACGCGACCGCAGCCGGTTTCGGCAGCCAGGCGATGGCCGCCAACAGCGCCGCGTTCGGTGCCGGCGCCCGTGCCTCGAAGGGCGGTGCCAGCGCGTTCGGCGAATCGTCGAGCGCATCGGGTGCCAACAGCACGGCGCTCGGCGTCGACAGCGAGGCGTCGGCGCGCAACAGCGTGGCGCTGGGTGCAGGTTCGGTCGCCGACCGCGCCAACACCGTCGCGGTCGGTGCGTCGGATGCCGAACGCCGGATCGTGCACGTCGCCGCCGGCACCGCCGGTACCGACGCGGTCAACGTCGACCAGTTGTTCTCGGTGCAGCGCGGCGTCGCCGACATACTGGGTGGCGGCGCGCGACTGGATGCGTTCGGTGGACTCGTTGGTCCGCGTTTCAACGTGATGGGCGGCGTGTTCGGCAATGTCGGCGATGCGCTGACCGCGCTCGACAAAGGCTGGTCGGCACTGGATGGCCGCGTGTCCGCGCTGGAGACGGAAGTCGGCACGAACACGGATACGGCTGCAGCCGGATCGGATGCGACGGCAGGCAACGCCAAGCAGACCGCGGTGGCCGCCAGCGTAGCGCGACCGGCCGCCAGCCACCGGGCTGCGGTCGCCAGCAGTGCAGTGGCCAGCGATGCCGTCGCCAGCAACGCGGTGGGCACGCACGACACCGCGATCGTTGCCGCCAGCGAATCCGCCGCAGCACCCGCCAGCACCGGCACGGCGCTGGGCCAGGGCGCACGCGTCGCGTCCGAAGCGTCCAATGCGGTCGCGCTCGGACAGGACTCGGTCGCCGATCGCGCCAACACCGTGTCGATGGGCTCGGTCGGCCACGAACGCCAGGTCGCCAACGTCGCCGACGGCGCGCGCGCCACCGACGCGGCCAACGTGCGCCAGGTCAATGCCGGCGACGCGCAGACGCTGACCCAGTCCAAGGCCTATACCGATGCGCGCTTCAACGAGGCGATGGCCACGCCGATGGCCGCGGTCGACGACCTGCGCGACCTGGTTGGTCAGCGTTTCGACGAACAGGGCAAGCGCATCGACCGCGTCGGCGCGATGAACGCGGCGATGGTCAACATGGCCACCAGCGCCGCCGGCGTGCGCACCCAGAACCGCGTCGGTGTCGGTGCCGGTTTCTCCGGCGGCGAACAGGCGCTGTCGGTCGGCTATCAGCGTGCCTTCAGCGATCGCGCCACGCTCACCATCGGTGGCGCCTTCAGCGACGACGACAGCTCGGCCGGCGTCGGCCTCGGCTTCGGCTGGTAATTCCGCTGGTAACTCACGCATCGCATCGCTTTCGACCTCCTCGTCAGTCCCTTGCCGGCCACGGACGGCCTGCTTTTTTCCACTGCCCCCGCAGAACAGACGCCGCACGCACGTCGCGCGGCCACCAACCCGGAGAGTTCCATGACCTCGTCATCCACCCGCATCACGTCCTGCCTGCTCGCCGCCGCCATCGCGATGTCGATCTCACCGCTGGCCTTCGCCGGCAACCCGCACGCGCCGCTGCGCGCGGTGGCCGCCGCCGGTACGTCCGGCGACCAGGCCAGCGTCGACCGTTTCATCGTCCGTTACCGTCCCGGCACGCTGCAGGCCAGCGACAGCCAGCGCGCCGTCGGCGCCGTGCGCGCCGCGCTGCAGCAGTCGGGCCTGGTCGGCGCGAGCAGTGCCGCTTCCGTGCGGCATGTGCGCAAGACCGCATCTGGCGCCGACGTGGTCAAGCTGTCGCGTCCGCTCGATCGCGTCGCCAGCGCGGCGTTGATGCGCAGGCTCGCCGCCGATCCGGCCGTGGCGCATGTCGAGCCGGACCTGCGCGCGTTCCACACCGGCAATGAAATCCTGCGCGCACCGACGCCCGCGGCGCTGCCGACGGCGACGCCCGATGACGAGTACTACGCCTCGCACCAGTGGCATCTGCACCATCCCACCGGTGGCATGGGCGCACCGGCCGCGTGGAACCAGGCGACCGGCGAAGGCGTGGTCGTGGCAGTGCTCGATACCGGCGTGGTCGCGCACGACGATCTCGACGGCAGCGTGCTGGAAGGCTACGACTTCATCACCGATGCCTTCGTCTCGCGCCGCGACAGCGACGAACGCGTGCCCGGCGCGCACGACTACGGCGACTGGAACGACGACCCGACCCAGTGCGACGTCACGCCCAGCAGCTTCCACGGCACCCACGTGTCCGGCACCGTCGCCGAACAGACCGGCAACGGTCTTGGCATGGCCGGCGTCGCGCACGACGCCAAGGTGTTGCCGATACGCGTGCTGGGACGCTGCGGCGGCTACACCTCGGACATCGCCGACGCCATCGTCTGGGCTTCCGGCGGCAGCGTCGACGGCGTGCCGGCGAATGAGAATCCGGCCGAAGTCGTCAACCTCAGCCTCGGCGGCAACCGCGCCTGCGAGGCAAATTCGGAATACCAGCTGGCCATCGACCAGGCCATCGCCAACGGCACCACGGTGGTTGCCGCCGCGGGCAACTACAACGTCGACATGTCGCAGTTCAGCCCGGCCAGCTGCGCCGGCGTGATCGCCGTCGGTGCCACGCGCATCACCGGCGGCAAGGCCAACTATTCCAACTTCGGCGACGGCGTCGACCTGTCCGCGCCCGGCGGCGGCGGGCAGGTGGACGGCAATCCCAACGGTTACGTCTGGCAGAACATCAACGACAGCGCGACCTCGCCGGAAGAAGGCCAGCAGAACTACGGGGGCATGGCCGGCACCTCGATGGCGGCGCCGCACGTGGCCGGCGTGGTCGCGCTGGTGCAGGGCATCGCGACGACGCCACTGACGCCGGCCGCAATCGAAACGCTGCTGAAGGACACTGCGCGCGAGTTCCCGGTCAGCATCCCGTCGAGCACGCCGCTGGGCGTGGGCATCCTCGACGCCGCCGCGGCGGTCGCCGGTGTGGTGCCGCCGTGCGAGGGCGACGACTGCGAACCGCCGATCGAGGCGACGCCGATCGTCAACCGTTCTCCGGTCGGCGGACTGATGGGCGATGAAGGCGAGGCGCTGCTGTTCTCGATCGACGTGCCCGCCGGTGCCAGCAACCTCAACTTCCTCAGCTACAGCGGCTCCGGCGACGTCTCGATGCTGGTCAGCTTCAACGCCGAACCGATGCCCGATGCCGCCGACTTCCGCTCCACGCGCCCGGGCAACAACGAGCGCATCGGCATCGCCGCGCCTAAGACCGGCACCTACTACGTGAAGCTGCTGGGCGTGAAGAAGTTCGAGCGCGTGACCCTGGAGGCGCGCCACAACTAGGGGATGGCGATCGATGGCCCGGTGCGATGCCGGGCCATCGATGCCGTCGCCACGAATCGGCGACCCCGCGCGAACAATCCGAGTCGTATCGGCGCGATGGGTGCACCATGTCAGCGATCGCGGCGCGGGGACTCCACCGGCTTCTCCAGCCCCGAGATCGCATACGACAGCTCGTCCAGCTTCTCCGACAATGCCTGCTGCGCATCGGACAGGCCGCGGTTGTAGAAATAAGTGCCGATCTCGTGCGTGAAGAACTCCAGCAGGAACTCCGCATCGAACCGCCCGATGTCCTGCTTCAGCTCCTGGCCGAAATAAAGCTGGATGCGATGGACGATCGCTTCGGTTTCCGCCCTGGAGAACTTGATGTCGGTCATCGTGGATTCCTGCGATGCATGGGTCTGTATCGAATCGATATTTTCGCCTGTCATCCACAACGCGTCGAATCGATTTTTTCCCTGTCATTCTGAGCGTAGCGAGGGACCTGTTCTGGGAATTCCCGGAAAAGCAGATCTCTCGCCATGCTCGGGATGACAGCGGAGCGTGAGACGTGTTTCAGACATGTTCCAGCCATCGCTGGCAAGCCTGATCAAAAGCGCGCGCTTATCCCAGCTGCCCTAACGACGCCCCCGATAAGGCTCGCACCCGACACCATCATTGTCGCGGTCCAGGTGCGCCCCATAACCGGGATCTCCACGGTGCACAGGTGCTGCACCCGCGGCGCGCGCTTCCGTGCAGTTGGCGAACACTTCCGTCGCCGCGGAATTGCGCGCAGGCGCCACCCTCGAAGGTGCAGGACGGTCGGCAGGCGCGTAGCCGGCGCGCGGTGCAGGCGCGGCACCGGCGCCCCTGTGGCAGTGGTATTCGCCGGTTTTGCGATTGGTGTGGCAACCATGCTTGTCGAGCCCGCCGCCATGCGCGCCGGCGACGTTGCTGGCAGCCAACGAGAAAACGACGAACAGCGAAATCGAACCGATCGGTCGCACACAGCCCCCTGTTGCGTCCCTGGGGTGGAACAGGCGTCCACCCGCTACCGCGGATCATACGGAGCCGGGCGCGGAGGCGATAACCGGCGGGAGCAGCTGCAGGGCTCGACGACCAGGCAGAAAGCCCCGGCCGACGGGTTCGAAGTGTCGTCGTCGACGCAAAAAGCCCCAGCCCTGGGGCTTCGAGGGCCGACGGCGGCGCGAAAAGTCCCAACCGCGGGACTTTTTGCCTCGACCACGACACAAAAAGCGCCGTCCGAGGTGCTTTCCGGATTCAAGGACGGGAAAAAAGCCCCGATCGCGGCGCTTCAAGCCCCGGCGCTGGCGAAAAAAGCGCCACGCGAGGCGCTTTCCAGACTCGAAGACGGGCAAAAAGCGCCGACCGCGTCGCTCAAAGGCCCGACGCCAGCGCAAAAAGCCTCGAACGAGGCACTGCAGGCTTCAACGGATAGGCAAAAAGCTCCGCCGTCGCCGCCTAAACCATTGCGCGACCCGCGACGAGCGCCTCGGTCGGATCAACCCGCCTCGTCCGACCCGACCGGATCGTCGCGAAACGCGCCAGGACTGCTTGAGCCGCGAGCCGGATTGGATTCGTCTACCTCCGTCATCTCGAGCGCAGCGAGGAATCTGCTCCTGCTTTCCCGATCTCGATGAATGTCAGGAGCGACGGGAGAAATCCACGCATTGAATTGTCAGGCAGCATCGCCCGCCGCACGTTTCGACAGCCACGCATGGATCAATCCGGCCTGGAAGAACTGCACCGGACGCTCGAAACCTCCTGCCTCGATGATCGACGCAGTCCGGTCCGGCGAAAGCACGCCAACATCATGGGCATAGGCATTGCGCATGCGCTCCATTCCCTCGGCAGAGACGTTCGCCGCCGCCATCATGTTCATCCAGGCACGAAGCAACACTTCATATTCGGGCGACTGCACATCCGAAGACAGATCCGAGCTGGCGAGAATCCCTCCCGGCTTGAGCCGGCACGATATTTCCCGAAAGAACCCGGAGCGTGCCTGCGGATCGAGGATGAACTGCGACACCAGGAAACACGTGGCCGCGTCGGACTCACCGTCAGCCGCGAGCGATTCAAGATAGCCTTCGTGAAACTGACAGCGCTCGGAAAACCCCTCCCTTTCGGCCAGCTGTCGACAGACTTCCAGCATCGCGCCAGAAGGTTCCACCGCGACAAACCGCCAGCCAGGATTTCTGAGGGCAAGGTGAGCCATCTCCGCCCCGGTCCCGACGCCGACACAGAGGACGCGAGCGTCCTTGGGCAGCTGGGCAAACATCGAATCCACCAGCAGGTGCAGGCAGTTCCGGATCGGCGAAGTCTTCGCCCACTGTGCGTCGTAGCCCGCAGCTTGCTGATCGAAAAGTGCCTTGATCTCGTCTTGGTTCATTTGTTTTGCTCTTTTTTTACATAAGGGCCGAATCAAGCCGACCCGCGACGCGAAACCAAGTCGATCATTCAGATCGGCCGGATTTCGATTTCCGACGGTACGGGCATCGGATTGGGGCAACGCTTCACCCAAGCGACGGCGTCCTCGATGCTGGGCAATTCCCATAGCCAATAGCCCGCGACCAGGTCTCCCTCGAAAGGCCCATCGACGACGCTTCGCGATTCACCATCGAAGCGTACCCGCTTGCCTTCGCGGCTCGGGCGTAAACCGTCGCAGTCCTTCATCACACCGGCCTTCTTGAGCTCCTCGTTGAAGGCATTCATTTTGGCCATCGACTCCTTGAACGACGAATCTCTCATCCCTTCGATGTTCTTTTCGATGCTCGGGTTCGACTTGACGAGTATCATGAATTTCATGTCGGTCTCCATAGATTCGCTGCATCAACGCGATGCAGTCGTGTAGGCCGAACAACCTGTCGAGATGACTGGTTCATCCAGGCGCCTACTTGAACGACGAGCGAGGTTGAAAGGGATCGACACAAGTCGACGAGCGTGTTCAGCGACTTAACGCCTGCTTGCACGAATTTCCAGGCCACGGCCATCAGAACTCCACTGGCGGCTTTGGACGCCACTATTCGAGCCGTGTCCGGATTCGCTCCATCTGGGAGATTTCCGCGCGTTGCGCTTCCATGATTTCCCGGCACAACGAAATCAACTCCTGGTCGGTGAGATTAGCCTGGCGACACATCAGAATGGCTCCCGAGTGATGGGGAATCATGGATTTGACGAACTGATGGTCATCGATCAGTGCCTGTGACCGTGTCGCCCAGAGGGAGCCTACGGTCAGGACGGCGAAAAGGAGATGGAGCGCGAGATTGGCTTTCCGGTTTGGATACATTCCCCGCATGGTGAGGAGCATGAAGATGCCCATCGGCGCCCACATGGTGACGGCCATGTAGAACATGTTGAGGTTGTTCCGGAAGTCGCCCCAACCGTCGATCATCGAGAACATGACGATGTACATGACGACGAGGCCGAGAACCATGTTGACCCAGAACATCGTGTAAGGCCGCGAATGCGTGCCCTGATCGTGCGGGGAGGAATGATGGGACATCGGTCTTCTCCTTCTGTTCGACGGTCCACGAACTCCCGGCAATGCCGAGGTTCTGCCGCGTGGGAAATTGCTCCGATGGCCTGGCGCCTGAACCATGCTGACCCGCAAGCGGGTCTACTTGAATGAATTGTCAGGCGCCATCACGTCCGGAGAACTCCTTGTTAAAGCGCGGCGCATCTGGCAGCTGCTCATCCAGCGATTGACGGTACTTGAGACAGCCACGTAGAAATACTGGCCAGTCCGGAACAACGGGCTGGATGCTGGATTGCTCAGGCAGGAGATTCCACAAGGCGGGGTGGTGCCAGCAAAGATCGTGGCCTGAGCTATCACGATGTGCGCGTACCGCATTGCGCAGCTTGACGAGCTCCGCGAGAAGTTCATCGCGACTCATGTCGTTAAGGTCGGAATCCACGAAACCTCCGTTGCGAGACGACGTCAAATGCTTCTGGTGCAGCGACTAGTCAGGCGGCGTATGCGCTACGTCGGCAGATTCGAACGAATCAGGTCCACGGTTTCAGCAAGCCGCGTGGCAGAAGCCTGCACCCGCTCTCGACGCTGTGCATCGCCGCCTGGATCGTGTGATGTGCCCCTTTCGCGTCCGGCGCCATCGAATGTGGCGAGTTGCGGCGGGCCTATCCCCCAATCACTGCCCTTCTGCCGGGGCACGACATGAAAATGGAAGTGCGGTGTTTCCTGTCCGCTGTAGACCCCGTTGTTCTGGAACGTAAGTATTCCGAGAGGCCGATAAGCCTTGACGAGCGCTTCCGCGACTCTCTTGGCCGAGGCCAGGATGGCCCCGCACTCCTGATCAGAAAGATCGAGCAGCGTCGCAACATGCCGGCGCGTGATGACGCAGCACTGGCCAGTTTCGAACTGCCACGGATTGATCACGGTGAGCGTATGTTCGCCTTCTTCTATGATCTTCCATGGTTCTTCGCGAGCCGCCACACACAGGTCGCACGGATCTCTTATGGGAAGTTCGAGCATTTGTCCTCTCCGATCAAGCTGGCAGTTTGACGCAGAAAATCGCTTGTAAAGACAGCTAGCAGACATGCGCGCCTAACGGCGAGGCCTGCGAAGCATGGGGGTAACAAGCGGTGCAGCCCCAATCTGGAATTCGCCCATCACCTCGAAACCATGGCGCTGGTAGAACGGGATATTCTGCGGTTTGGACGACTCGAGGTACGCCAACGTTTGTTCCTGGTCGCAGCGGGCGAGCGCATGGCGCATCAACGCCGCTCCGATGCCTTTGCCTTGCGCATTCGGGTCGACGCCAATCTGAGGCAGATACCAGTGAGCCTCCCGGGGATGGGATTGTTCCATCTTCTCGAACGTCGCAAGGAGGTCATCAAGGTGTTCGCGTTTTACGGTGTCGCGGAACATCCGTTCAAGGACCTCGCCGTTGGGTTCCACGCCGGGAGGCAGCCAGAGTGCGGTGCCGCAGAAGTCCGCGGACACATAGGCCGTGCCGTGCTTGAAACAGCTGCCCGCGAACTCGCGGGTCGCCAGGGGCATGGTCGCAAGGTAGTCGTGCGGAGAAGGCCAGGCGAATCGCGCAGTCGGGTCCGTGATGAATGCCGCGACGATCGCTGCGATGGCGCGCGGCATCTCATCGGATGTGGCGCTGCGTATCCCGGTTGACGGTGAGGTCATTTCGTCCTCCGTTACTGGCAACCTGACGCCTGAATCATGCCGGGTCGCGAAGTGGGCTTTGCTAACGAACTGTCAGGCGCCAGCGCGTGCCTATATGCCTTTGGCATCAGCGTAGGCGATCCAAACGCCGCAAGCCACAATGAAGTAGCCCAGCCCGGCCACGGAAATCAACTGGGAGCGACGCAGGTGCGGATGACGCCGGCCGGCCGTCGCCGCGTACGTCAACAGCCCGATCTTTCCGATGCCATGACCATCAGCGGCCGCTTGCTCGGCGATCAGCATGAAGTGGTGGATGGCAAACACGAAAGGAAACAGGAAGATTGCCTGGACAACGGCAACAACCCAGATGACTGGATAGCCAAACGGCTCAGGCCCAAATGCCGCCACAAGCACTGGCCGGACGTCTGGCGAGAACGTGGTGCCAATGAGCAATGCGTAGACAAGAGCCGGTACGGCATAGCTGGTAATGCTCTTGGCCATCGATTAAACCTCTATGACGCCCAACGCCTGAATCAAGTCGAGCCGCGAAGCGGCTTCGGCTTGAATGAACTGTTAGATCAGCGCGAGCTCATAAAAGCGAGTGCCCGGCAAATGTGTGTTGTTGTATGCAGGTATCTCGCTGAAGCCGAGCTTGCGATAGAGCCCCTGTGCCGTCGTCATGCTGGGAAGCGTGTCCAACCTGAGCGCAGTGTAGCCAGCAGCATGAGCTGCTCGTATCGTTGCTTCGATGAGGTGCTCGCCGAGCCCCCAGCCGCGAAAGGCCGGACGCACGTAAAGCCGTTTCAGCTCGCCGGTCTGATGGTCCAAGCGCCGGAGCGCGACACAGCCAGCGGTGTCTCCATTGATCTGCGCGATGAGCAGAGTTCCATGCGGCGGAACGTAAGGCGATGGCAGGGCCTCTAGCTCGGCGGCGAATCCTTGGTACTCAAGGTTCACGCCGATTGCGTCCGAGTACTCATGAAAGAGTTCCCGGGCAATCGCGACTTGCTCTCGGCTGTCTGCAGGTGTGAGGACTATTGAATCTGACATGGCCTTCTAACATCTGAATTAAGCCGAGCCGCTAAACGGTTTTGGTTTGAATGAACTGTTAGGCGGCTGGCAGCGATCTGTCCAAAAACCGCCAAGCGAGTGTCCATCCGACTCCGCCAGCCAACGTTGCTAGAAGATCATTTTTATCCAGAACCGCGTTTGGTGTGAAGTGTTGTGAAAGCTCGTAAGCCACCAGCAATAGCGACGACACAATGCCACTGACGAGGCCCAACGACCTGTCCGGTAGATTGCCGAAGCGTTTGACCCGGGAAAGTTCGGCCAGGACAAGAGCTGGGGCCGTAAGTGCTGCAATGAAGTTTGGTAGAGAGCCAAGCATCGCCATAGCGAAGTCGCTCTGAACTGCAAGGTGCCGACGCAGAAGGTCATTGAGCACGATAGCTGCGACACCACCGGTGAACAATGCAATGAGAAAAAATCGCCTAGTTCTCAATCAAGGCTCCCTGTACTTGCTTCTGCTGCCTGACGCCTGAATTATGCCGAGCCGAGAAACGGCTTTGGTTTGACTGAACTGTTAGGTACCAGTTCGTCAGCCGGCAGTTGCCCACCACCCTGTGCAATAACCTGGAGCCCTGAGGACGTTGTAACACCCCAACTCTCATGGCCGCTGGAGAGGGAAAGGAACTCAAGCTTTAAGTTGCCCGCGAAGCGTAGACCCGAGCGCCGCCCTAATTTGCCGACTGCGGAGGCTTGAACGCCTTGCTGTAGAACCCTGACTCGTCGAAACAGCATACTCGGCGCTTGCCAGCAGAAAGCATTTCGCATGCGTCCGCGATGCGTTTCACGCGAGTCTTCGCTTGCTTTGCGGACGTTATCCAGTGGATCCAGTCCAGGCGCGCCACAGTAGTCGCACTTTCCCAAGTGACCTGCGCTTCGGGGTTTGCCTGCAAAGCCTTCCGAAGGTCAGCCGGGATCTCAGGGTCGGGCTCTTGGTCTACGGGCGCAATCTCCACTGTGACCACAGTGCCGAAGTCGGCATTTGCGGCTTCACGAAGCTCGGCGCTTACCCGTAGCCAATGGCTCAACTGGCCATCTGGCTCGAGTGTTTCCCGGAAGGGAATGCCATTGATTGCGCCGTCTACGGTAGTTCTTCCTCGCCGCGGGAGCTTTTCGCTCGCGTCTTTCGGCAGAACGACAAATGCCCACGACTTGTCGGGACCTGGGTCTGCCGGTCGCTGCAGGAGTGCTTCGAAAATGGCTTTCGCTGTTTTCCGGCTCATTGCGGACGTTCCTGATACGGCTAACACTGAGTTAAGCCGCGCCACGAAGCGGCGTCGGATGGAACGAATCGTTAGGCCTCATGGTAGCGACGTCTGGGTGAACCGCTCGACATCTTCAATCATTGTTGCAACATCTTCAGCGAAGCGCTTCTTGACTACTTTGATCACGCGTGATCCTTGGGCATGAGGCCTAACGCCTGAATTAAGCCGACCCGCGAAGCGGTTTTGGCTTGAATGAATTGTTAGGGCCTGCCCAACGACTCTGCTACAAGAACGACTGGCAGCCCTGACCTGACGGTATTGTGCACCTCCGCAACTGCGTCAGTTTGCCGGAGAAGCTCAGCGACGATGTCTGGGGCAGAGGGCGAGGACACTTTTGCCCAGTACCGGATATCTGTGGCCGCCAGCCCGATGCCAGGGAAGTTGGCCGTAGCCTCGACCTCGACGGCGTGCAAGGTAATGCCAAGACGCGATGCCTCGCGGTACAGGTCATTGCAGTAGCAAGTTGCCAAGGCCAGCATCAGAAACTCACCGCCGTTCACACCGGAACCTTGTCCGGAGCTTTTGGCCGGGATGGATAGGGATCGGGAGCTGCTCTCGGTGCGTACGACCACGCTGTGGTCGGCACTGGAGTTCTTGACGATCGCAGAGATCTCCATTGCTAATCTCCGAACAGCCTGCAGCGGGCCCTAACACTAAGAAGCCGAGACGCGTAGTGGAGCCAAGCACATCACAAGCTGTACCTGCCATGTGCTGGAGTAACGAAGCGGCTTCGGCTTGAACGCATTGTTAGGCCTCACGTGCCCCACCAGCCTTGGGTGGCGACGAGCGCCAAGTAGAGCCTCGGCTATCGCCACGACCACGAGGATGCGCCTCCCATCAGAACGCCGGTGCGGCCATCTTTGCGCCAGTGTCTGAGCATCCCGGCGCGGCGCCGACGGCTGAACATGAAGTACCACGGCCGCAACGGCCATGGAGGACCACTCCCCAGCTCAGCAAGGTCGTCGACTATGGGCATGATGCTCCTGAAGCCTAACGCCTGAATTAAGCCGACCCGCGAAGCGGGTTCGGCTTGAATGAAATGTTAGGCGGCAGAGTCCGCCACCTGGATGTAAAGCTTTTGAGCACTTGGCCGGACGTCCAAGAAGTACCGTGCTGTGCAACCTCGACAGGAGGCCGGATGCGCCTCATCACTGCCACGCTGATTGGCAAGCGCTACAGCAAGAACGGGATGGCCACAGGCCGGGCAGCAGAACGCAAGATTGTTTCCATGCGGATCTGCGAGGACTTCATCCCCCATCGCATCCAGAACCAAGAATTCGGTGATCTTCAAAGTTCGTGGCCCTCCGGTTCCTGCCGCCTAACACCTATATAGATCCCAAAAGTGGGGTGTAGCGCCGTATGGTCTGCAGCATATCCCGCACAGGTCAAGCTGATGGATTCGGATCAGCATTCAACCGGCGCATATCTTCGATCGCCTCTGGCGACAGCCACAGCACCGTGTTGAGGAAGCTGTCGATCCGCGACAGCAGTGCTTCGCGCGGGCCCTGTCGCCAGGCTTCGCTGCCGTAGAACGCGTCCTGCTGTGCGTTGAGGTCGGCGAGATCGTCGTAGGCGCGGACCAGGAAGTAGGCATCCGCTGCATGCGGCGAAGGGCCGAAGGCGACGACTTCCATGCCGCGGTCGCGCAGCATCGGCACGGCGCGCGTGACGAGGATTTCGTGGAATTCCGGCAGGGTGCCGGGCTTGAGTTGGTAGCAACGGATTTCGATCAGTCGTTTCATGGCCGACCTTGCCCCGATCATGCGGACCTGGACGGCCATGATAGGCCGGCATGCGATGCGTAGTGCTAGTCGTCCGCCGCCAGCAACCGCCGCCAGCCGTCATGGCCGAGCCGGGTCAGCGTGTCGATGTTGCGCTCGATGATCGCGTCCGGGTCGGGGAAGGCGTCGACCGCGCGCGCGACGCTGTCTTCGCGCAGCAGGTGCAGGGTCGGGTAGGGCGAGCGGTTGGTGTGGTTGGCGATGTCGTCCGGTTCGCTGCCGGCGAACTGGTACTGCGGGTGGAAGCTGGCGACCTGCAGCACGCCGTCCAGTGCCATCGATTCGACCAGGCCATCGGCCAGGTCGAGGAAATCGTTGTAGTCGAGGAAGTCGGCCAGCACCTGCGGGTGCACGATCAACGTGGTGTCGATCTGCTCGGCGGGCGTGTCGCGCAGCAGCGCCAGTTCTTCACCGAGTTGCTGCAGCAGCTGCTCGGGCGTGGTCGCGTCGCTCAATACGTAGCGCACCTGCTGCTTGGCGACCACGGCCTTGGCGAACGGGCACAGGTTGAGCCCGATCACCGCGCGCTGCAGCCAGTGCTGCGTGGCGGCGATCGGCTCCGGCGTCGGGTTGGGCATCGGCGCGGGTTCGTCGCGTCGGTCAGTCGCGGAAATTGTCGAACTGCAGCGGCAGGCCGAAATCGCCAGCGCGTATCGTCGCCATCGCCGCCTGCAGGTCGTCGCGCTTCTTGCCGGTGACGCGCAGCTTGTCGCCGTTGATCTGGGTGTCGACCTTGAGCTTGGCGTCCTTGATCGCGGCGACGATCTTCTTGGCCTGGTCGCGCTCGATGCCCTGCTTGACCGTGATCTTCTGCCGCGCGCCGGCGACGTTGGTCTGGATCTCGCCCAGGTCCAGGCAGCTGACGTCGATCTTGCGCGCGATCAGCCGCGCGCGAAGGATGTCCGCCATCTGCTTGAGCTGGAATTCGCTGGGCGCCGACAGCGAGATCACGTTGTCCTCCAGCAGGTAGGAGGCTTCCACGTTCTGGAAGTCGAAGCGCGTGGACAACTCGCGGTTGGCTTGGTCGACCGCGTTGATCAGTTCGTGGGCGACGACTTCGGAAACGATGTCGAACGAGGGCATTGGCACGGTCCGCGATGGATGGGGCGCGTGATTATCGCAAGGCTTGCGGCTCGGCCTCAAACCGGCGTGCGTAATCGCGTTCGCCGGCGACGCGTCGTACTTCCTGGTCCGACAGTTCCGGGGCACCGTAGACCGCGTAGATCACTTTCTCCGCCTTGCGTCCGATCTGGTGGAGGCGGTAACGCGGCTGGCCGCCGCCGGTGTTCTCGGGATAGTGCAGCGGCGGTTCCCGGCCTTCCAGGTCCAGTTCGCTGTTGTCCACCAGGCCGCCGACGAAAAGTGCTCGCATGTGTTTCGCTCCAGGTTTTGGTGGGGATGTGACGCATGATGCAGGGCCAGTCGTTGCCCGGCGATGAATATCGCGCTTTCCGTTGCGGGATGCTGCGTTGCGCGGCCACGGCAGCGGCGCCATGCCGGCGCCGGCTAGACTCGTCCGATCATCCGGGAGACCACCATGCTGAATACCCCTGCCTATGCCGCCGCCGAACCGGGCCTGCCGCTGGCACCGTACGCGATCCAGCGTCGCGAGCCGCGCAATGGCGAAGTGCTGATCGACATCCTGTATTGCGGCGTCTGCCACTCCGACATCCACCAGGCGCGCGACGAATGGGGGCGCGGCATCTTCCCGATGGTGCCGGGCCACGAGATCGTCGGCCGCGTTGCACAGCTGGGCGAGGGCGTCGACCGGTTCAAGGTCGGCGATGCGGTCGGCGTCGGCTGCTTCGTTGATTCCTGCCGCCACTGCGAGCAATGCCAGGCCGGCGAGGAGCAGTACTGTCGCGAAGGCATGACCGCCACCTACAACGCGCACGAGCGCGACGGCCGCACGCCGACCTATGGCGGCTACTCGACCCGCATCACCGTGCACCAGGACTACATGCTGCGCGTGCCGGCGGCCATCCCGCTGGATCGCGCGGCACCGCTGCTGTGCGCGGGCATCACCACGTATTCACCGTTGCGCCATTTCGGGCTGAAGCCCGGCGATGCGCTGGCGGTGGTCGGGCTGGGCGGGCTGGGACACATGGCGGTCAAGTTCGGCGCGGCGATGGGCGCGCGCGTGACCGTGCTCAGCACCTCGGAGAACAAGCGCGCGGACGCGATGGCGCTGGGCGCGCACGATTTCGTGGTGACGCGCGAACGTGCCGCGCTGAAGCCGCTGTCGCGCAGCTTCGACTTCATCATCGACACCGTGTCGGCCGCGCACGACTACAACGCGTACCTGTCGATGCTCAAGGTCGACGGCACCATGGTGCTGGTCGGCATTCCCGACCAGCCGGTGCCGGTCGCCGCCGGCGTATTGGTGTCCGGCCGGCGCCGACTGGCCGGCTCGGCGATCGGCGGCATCCGCGAGACGCAGGAGATGCTGGATTTCTGCGCCGAGCACGGCATCGCTTCGGATATCGAGCTGATCGACGTGGCGCAGATCAACGAAGCCTACGAACGCATGATCCGCGGCGATGTGCACTATCGGTTCGTGATCGACACGGCGAGCCTGGGCGCGGCTGGCTGAGGTTTGCCACAGCCGCCCGGGTCGGTTTGCACTTCGTAACGCGCGCAGATCCAGCGTTGACCTGACTTCCCGCCTATTGTGGCGCCGCGCGGCCGGCACTACGGTGGTGATTCCGACGCGCAGGGGACGGTCATGAAGGTCAGGCTTTGGCTGGGCGGCATGGCGCTGTGGCTGGCGTGCCTGCCGATGGCGGCCGGTGCCGCGGACGCGGAGGTCGACGCTGCGGTTGCATCGTTGCTCGAAGGCGCCAAGGCCTCGCGCAGCAGCGCGATGCTGGTCATGCGCGATGGCGAGGTGCTCGCCGAGTATTACCGCGGCGGCAAGCCGCCGGCGCCGATCGAGATGATGTCGGCGACCAAGTCGATCGTGGCCTTGGCCATCGGCGCGCTGATCGGCGACGGCAGGATCGCCTCGCTGGATGCGCCAGTGCATACCTGGTATCCGGAGTGGAAGCAGGGCCGCAAGCGCGACATCACGCTGCGCATGCTGATGGACCATACCTCCGGCCTGCAGAACGTGATGCGCGCGGACGCGGAAATCTATCCGGCGCCGGATTTCGTGAAACTGGCACTGGCGGCGGAACTCGATGCCGAGCCGGGCAAGGTCTTCGCCTACAACAACAAGGCGATGAACCTGCTGGCGGGCATCGTTGCCAAGGCCTCCGGCTCGCCGATGGATGAGTACCTGCAGCGCCGGCTGTTCGCGCCGATGGGCATCCAGCCCGGCAAGTGGGAACGCGACCCGGCCGGCAATCCGCATGCGATGTCGGGACTGCCGCTGCGCGCGGCCGATGCCGCCAAGCTCGGGCAACTGGTGATGGAGGGCGGTCGCTGGAACGGGCAGCCACTGCTGCCGGCGGCCTTCGTGCGCGAGATGCTCGCGCCCAGCAAGCAGGCCGAGGAATACGGCCTGCTGTGGTGGCGCTCGCCGGCCTGGGCGCGCTACGGCGCCGACGAACGCAGCTTCAAGACGCTGCGCGACGCCGGCGTACCTGCTGATGTGATCGCCAGGCTGCAGGCACTGTCGGGGAAGCGGTTCGCCGATCGTTCGGCGCTGATCGAGGCGATCACCGGCGCGCTGGGTGCGAATGCGATGGACACCTGGGGCAGGGAGGTCGCGTCGAAGGGGCTCGGCCTGGGCAAGGTGTTCAACATCGAGATAGGCCCGTACGTGGCGTACAACGCCAACGGGTATCTGGGCCAGTACATCGTGATCGTGCCGCAGGCGAAGCTGGTGGCGGTGCGACAGGTCGAATCCAGCGAGGACTATCGCGACAGCGACGGCTACGACGATTTCATCCAGCGCACGCTCGCCCTGGCCGACGCGCTGGTGGACGGCGAGTTGAAGCCGCTGCCGTAGCGTGCGCTGCGCGCACGAAATGGAGTCGCATCGCGCGCACAGCGCACGCTACAAGGGAGACGACGGAATCGCCGCTTGCGCGATACTGGTGTCATGACTTCCCCTTCTTCCGCCCACACCCGCGCCATGCTGTACATGCTGGTCGCGGTGGCGCTGTTCGCGCTGATGGACGCCGGCCTGAAGCTGCTGGCGCCGCATTACCCGCCGTTGCAGGTGGCGATGCTGCGCGGTGCGTCTGCCCTGCCGCTGGTGCTGGCCTGGGCGCTGCTCAGTGTCGGCGCGCGCGGACTGCTGCGCGTGCACTGGCGGCTGCACCTGCTGCGCGGTGTGCTCGGCATCGCGATGATGTTCGGCTTCGTCTACGGCCTGCGCACGTTGCCGCTGTCGACGGCCTACTCGATCACCTTCGTCTCGCCGCTGCTGGTCACCGCGATGGCGGTGCCGTTCCTCGGCGAGAAAGTCGGGCCGCGGCGCTGGACCGCGATCGCGATCGGCCTGGTCGGCGTGCTGGTGATACTGCGTCCGACCGGCGCCGGCATGATGACGACCGGTGGCCTGGCGATCCTGCTCGCCACGCTGTGCTGGGCCGCGTCGGCCATCACCGTGCGCCTGCTCGCCCAGCGCGACAGCACGCAGGCGATGGTGTTCTGGCTGATGGCGATCATGGCATTGGGCGCCGGTGCGTTGTCGATGCACGAATGGGCCGCGATCCGGGCGCAGGACGCGTGGGTGATCGTCGGCATCGGCGTCACCGGCACGCTGGCGCAGATCGCGTTGACCGAGGCGTTCCGTCGCGGCGAGGCGTCGTTGATCGCGCCGCTGGAATACACCGCGCTGGTCTGGGGCGTGCTGCTGGACGTGAGCCTGTGGGGCGTGCTGCCGGATGCGATGACCTGGCTGGGCGCGGCGATCATCGTCGCCAGCGGCGTGTACCTGATGCGGCGCGAGAAGACGCACGTGGTGTCGGTACCGCCCTGAGCGCACCTGCCTGTCGGTCGTGGGAGCGGCTTCAGCCGCGACTGCGCTCGACCGCAGCGGTTCGTCGCGGCTGAAGCCGCTCCCACATGTGCCTTGTCACGTTTCCAGCGGTAGCGTCAGCCGTTCGTGCCCGAACTCCAGCTGCCGGCGGACGATGCGCCACCGCTGCCGAGGATTTCCTTCCAGCTCAGTTCGTGGCCCTTGCGATGGCCTTTCTCGGTCAGCTTGAGCCCGGTCGGATCGATCGTCAGGGTGTAGGCCTTGTCGTCGATCTCGATTTCCCGCCTCAGCGATTTGTCCAGCTTGGTGGCCATCGGTGTCGCTCCTCGATTGAAATGCCCTGCCACTGTTCGTATTCGGCATTCAGATGGCGTGAAGATGCAGTTCGCTGCGTCGCGCCATGACGATGCCACGCGGCCACGGTAGGCTCGGCAGACGCCGCCCATGAAGATGTCGCGATGGTCCAGAGCAAGGCCGCGTCGGTCGCCCAATACCTGGCCGAACTGCCGCCGGAACGGCGTGCGGTGATGGCGGCGGTGCGCGATCGCATCAACGCGCACATGCCGCCGGGCTACGAGGAATCGATGGCGTTCGGCATGATTGGCTGGTCGATACCGTTGTCGCGCTATCCGGTGACCTACAACAAGCAGCCGTTGGCTTACGTGGCGCTCGCCGCGCAGAAGAACGGTTATTCGCTTTATCTGATGGGCGTGTACGGCGATCCGGCGCGCGCGAGGAAACTGCGGGTGGCTGCCATCGCGCAAGGCCTGAAGCTGGACATGGGCAAGAGCTGTCTGCGCTTCCGCAAGCCGGAGGACCTGCCGCTGGAGGCAATCGGCGAACTGATCGCCAGCGTCGGCGTCGACGATTTCATCGCCCTGTACGAGGCCGGCCGCAAGCCGAAGTAGCCCGGACGCGCCGCGCTTGCCCGGGCTACGGTTTCGCGCCGAGGAGTCAGCTTTGCTTCACCAGCTCGACGCGCCGGTTCTTCGCGCGACCGCTTTCGCTGTCGTTGCCGACCAGCGGTTTGTCCGGCCCGAACCCGGCCGCCTGCAGCCGCTCCGCGGCGATGCCCTTGTCCTGCAGCGCGGCGACCACGGTTTCGGCGCGCGCCCTGGACAACGTGCGGTTGTGCTCGGCGCTGCCGGTGCTGTCGGTATGGCCTTCGACCGACAGCTTCAGCGTCGGGTCGGCCTGTAGCAGTTCGGCGATCTCGTCGATCACCGGCGCGGCGTCGGGCCGCAGTGTCGCCTTGTCGGTATCGAAGTTGATGTGTAGCGCGACGCGGCCATCGGCGTCCAGCTTCTGCTTCATCGCCGCGGCATCGAGGAAGGCCAGCGAGGACTTCATGCCTTCGCGCTCGAGCACGGTGACCTGGCCATGCAGCGGGATGCCGCCGCTGCTGACCTGTATCCAGTATTCCTTGCCGGCCTGGCGGATCAGGTAGGTGTGGTTGTCGCAGCCGTGGCTGGCGCAGGTGCCGTGGTAGTGCTTGTCGACGGCGGCGCGTCCGCCGAAGGCCGCGTTGACCGGTGCCGTGTACTGGACCTTGCTGACCTTCACGCCGCCAAGCGCGTCGATCGCGTTCCTGTAGTTGTGCTGGAACTCGATCCCGGTGTATTCGCGGCCGTCCTTGTTCGCCAGCAGGAAGCGATCGCGGAACACCTTGCCCTCGACCGCGATCACCTGCTTGCCGGCGATCATGTGTTCGCGATCGAAGGCGACGTTGCGCTCCTTGTCCTTGAACTTGCTGGTCAGGCCATCGGGCGCCTTGAAGAACGGGAACGGCGGCAGCGTCGCCTGGCTTTCCGGAACGCTGGTCACGTCGAATTCCGTCGACGCCGCGTCCGTGGCTGCCGCGGCCGTGAAGAAGACAGCGGCCGTCGAAGGCGGCGCGCTCTCGCTTCGGCAGGCTGCAAGGCACAGCAGCAGGGCCGCGAAATGGGTGAACGACGGGCGTGGCGCGGGCATGGTGGTCTCCGGAGGCAGGAAAGTCGTGTCCCTGCATACGCAGAAAGCGCCGCGGAAATGACACCCCTTGCCCGTCCGCTCCAGACTGACCACCGATGCGATGAGCCAAAACGACAACGGACCCCGCAGGGTCCGTTGCCGTATCCAGCCTGGAACGATCGGATCAGAAGCGGGCGCCGATGCCCACGCCGACCACCCACGGATCCATCTGTGCCTCGCCGACCTTGGTGCCGCCCACCTTGAGGTCCGAATCGCCCTTCATGTAGCGGGCGTCGGCACGGGTGAACCAGCGTTCGTTGATGTTGAAGTCGGCACCGGCCGTGGCGATCGCACCCTTCGGGGTGGTCATGCCGACATGCTGGCCGTTGATGCTCTCGTCGGTGATGTTGGACTCGAAGTAGCCGAGGCCGACGTAGGGGCGGATCGCCTGGCCGGGCGTACCGAAGTGATACTGGCCGCTCAGCGCGATCGGCTGCTGCTCGATGCCGCCGACATTGGCGTCGTTGACGCGCACGCGCTGCTTGGACTTGTCCACCGCGCCCCACAGTTCGACGGCGAAGTTGTCGTTGACGTACCAGCTGCCGCTCAGCGTCGGCATGCCGCCGCCGTCGAAGCCGGACTTGCCCGGGGCGTCGATCGCGTCGGACTTGGGCTTCATGTGTGCGTAGCCGCCGACCACGGCAAAACGCTTGCTGGCGGCGGAATCGGAAGCGTCCTGGGCGAAGGCCGCAGGCGCGAACGCCAGTGAAGCGGCAATGGCAAGGCTCAGGTTGCGAAAGGACAACATAGGAAATCTCCTCGTTATATTCGAATGCCCGGGGAGAGGGCAGGCGCAGACTAACGAGATCTTTATGAACTCCGTTTGTGCATGGCGGGCAATATTCCGCGCGCGTTCATGCATATTTTTGCCTGGGTTCATGTTGACGTCTGTAACGGCGACTGGAAACGCGCACAGGCTGCTTCAACGGGAAATCAACCCGGCACGCGACACGACGACGAATGCATGAGTGCAACGACATGGAGCGAATGAACCGACTGAAGGGCCTGCCGCCACGGCTGCGCGACGACGTACGCGTGCTCGTGCTCGGCTCGATGCCGGGCGCGGCGTCGCTGCATGCGCAGCAGTACTACGCGCATCCGCGCAACCGTTTCTGGCCGCTGGTCGCGGCGCTGGGTGGATTCGATGCAACGCTGCCGTACGCGCGGCGGATCATCGCTGCGAACGACGCGGGCATCGGGCTGTGGGACGTGCTGGCGGCGTGCGAACGCGACGGCAGCCTGGACAGTGCGATCCGGCGCGGCAGCGAAGTCGCCAACCCGATCGCCGCGACCTGCACCGCGTTGCCCACGCTGCGCGCGATCGCCTTGAATGGCACCAAGGCGGCGCAGGCTTTCGCCCGCCACGTCGAACCGCATTTGGGCGACGACCTGCGGCAGCGCCTGCGCATCCATCGCCTGCCTTCCACCAGCGCCGCCAATGCCGCCTTCGCACTGCCGAGGTTGCAGGCAGCCTGGGCGGTTCTGCGCGACGACCTGGCGTGATCGCATGGTCGCGGAAAGGAGCCGGCGCTGGAAACGGCATGACGAAGGTCAGGGCGCCGTCCGGCAGGGGACGCGACCGCGGTGGCACGGCAAGCTGATATCGTCCAGGCAAGCCGAAAATGGGGAATGATCATGCACAGGTTGTCGATCGGGTTGTCGTCGTTGTTGCTGCTCGCCGGTGCCGGCCAGGCCGCGGAAATCAATGTCGATTGCGATGTGGAAAGCGACTACGAATTCGCGCTGACCGACCGCAGCGTCATCTTCACCCGCGACACGGGTACGCCACGGGCGATCGTGATGCGCCAGGGCAAGCTGTTCGTCGACGATCGCTGGGTCGCGCTGAGTCCTGCCGACAGCAAGCGCATCGCCGACTACGAACGCAACGCGCGTGCGGCGATGCCGTTGGCGCGGCAGGTGGGCCTGGACGCCGCCGACATCGCGTTCACCGCGCTCAGCGAAGTGGCGATCGGTTTTGGTGGCGATCCGGCGCGCACCCGCGACAAGCTGGACAAGGCCCGCAAGCAGCTCGACCAGCAGCTGGCGCGATCGGTCAATGCCCAGCACTTCAATAGCGAGGCGATGGGCGAAAGCATCGGCATGGCCGTCAAGGAAGTGATGCCGATGCTGGTCGGCGACATCGTCAGCGGTGCGCTGGGCGCGGCGTTTTCCGGCGACGAGGCGCGACTGAAGCAGTTCGACGACCTCGACAAGCAGATCGAGGCGCGCATCCAGCCCCGTGCCGACGCGCTGGAAGTCCGTGCCCAGGCGCTGTGCAAAAAGATGGAAGCGCTCGACGCGATCGACAGTGCGCTGGAATTCCGCCTGGCCGACGGTCGGTCGCTCGACCTGCTGCGTATCGATCCGCCGGAAAAGCATCGCAAGAACGACTGAGGCGGCCCCTTTTCGGCCGGGCTAAAAGCCTTTTCCAAGCCGCATCACGCCGCACAGGCACGCCACGGAACGATCCTGCCGCATCGTGGTTGGCGCTTAACGTCCCAGCGGCCACAATAGCCCTCTCACTGTACGTCGGAGGGCCGCATGGCCGAATTGAAGGAAGCGCGCGTCCCGGATATCGGCGGTTACGACGATGTGCCCGTGATCGAGGTGCTGGTCGCGGTCGGCGACAGCGTGCAGAAGGACCAGGGATTGATCACGCTGGAATCGGACAAGGCGACGATGGAAGTGCCGGCGCCGTTCGCCGGCGTGGTCAAGGAACTCAAGGTCAAGATCGGCGACGCGCTGTCCGAAGGCAGCGTGGTGGCGATGATCGAAGCCGCCGACGGCGATGCCGCCGCGACCCAGGCCGCAGCGAAGATCGAACCGCCGCCGGCGACGCCGACGGACAAGGCCGCGCCCGTGGTGGCCGACGATCCCAAGGTCGAACCGGTCGTGCCGGCGAAGCGACCGGACAACATCGCGCAGGCATCGATTTCCGCCAGTCCGGCCGTGCAGACCAGCGAAGCCGCGCCGATGGGCGCCGGTCTGCCGCCGGTGCGCTTCGACGCCGATGCGTTGCTGCCGGGCAAGGTGCCGTACGCCAGTCCCGCGGTGCGCCTGTTCGCACGCGAGCTGGGTGTCGACCTGGCGCAGGTCAGCGGCTCCGCGCGCGGTGGCCGCATCAGCAAGGAGGACGTGCAGGGCTTCGTCAAGAACGCGTTGCAGTCCGGTGGCACGGTGGGAGCGGCACCCGTCGCGGGCGGCGGTGGCCTGAGCCTGCTGCCGTGGCCGAAAGTCGATTTCGCCAAGTTCGGCGAAGTCGAGGTCAAGCCGCTGTCGCGGATCAAGAAGATCTCCGGCGCCAACCTGGCCCGCAACTGGGCGATGATTCCGCATGTCACCCAGCATGACGACGCCGACATCACCGGCCTGGAAGAACTGCGCGTCGCGCTGAACAAGGAAAACGAGAAGGCGGGCATCAAGCTGACCATGCTCGCCTTCCTGATGAAGGCCAGTGTCGCTGCGTTGCAGAAATTCCCGGATTTCAATTCGTCGCTGGAAGCCAGCGGCGAGAACCTGACGCTGAAGAAGTACTTCCACATCGGCTTCGCCGCCGACACGCCGAACGGACTTGTGGTGCCGGTGGTGCGCGATGTCGACAGGAAGGGCGTGATCGAGATCGCGCAGGAAACCTCGGAGATGGCGAAGAAGGCCCGCGATGGCAAGCTCGGTCCGGCCGAGATGAGCGGTGGCTGTTTCTCGATCAGCTCGCTGGGCGGCATCGGCGGCACCGCGTTCACGCCGATCGTCAACGCGCCGGAAGTGGCGATCCTGGGTGTGTCGAAGTCGGCGATGAAGCCGGTCTGGGATGGCAAGCAGTTCGCGCCGCGGCTGATCCTGCCGCTGTCGCTGAGCTATGACCACCGCGTCATCGATGGCGCCTCCGCGGCGCGCTTCACCGCGTACCTGGCGCAACTGCTCGGCGACATGCGTCGCGTGCTGCTGTGAGCTGGGCTCTGCCCGCTTTAAAAGCCGTCATCCCCGCGTCCTTCGGCAGGCTCAGGATGAGCGAGGCGGGGATCCAGTGACTTCGCTCTTGCAGTTACGGGCGAATACTTGCCCGGTTGCGTCATCCGCCCGGGTATCGGCTGCGCCTGAACCCGGGCTACGTATTGTCGCAGTGCCTGATTCGAATTGTAGAGGAACGCATGGCCAACACCATTGAAATCAAGGTGCCCGACATCGGCGGTTACGACGACGTACCGGTGATCGAAGTACTGGTCGCGGTCGGTGACAGCGTCGCCAAGGACCAGGGCCTGGTCACGCTGGAGTCGGACAAGGCGACGATGGAAGTGCCGTCGTCGGCCGCGGGCGTGATCAGGGAATTGAAGGTCAAGGTCGGCGACAAGCTGTCCGAAGGATCGGTGGTCGCGATCCTGGAAAGCGAAGGCGCCAGCGAGAAGGCAGCCGAGGGCAAGGCTTCACCCTCACCCTCACCCCAGCCCTCTTCCGCGAGCGAAGTGCCGGCGACGAAGCCGCCCGTTGCACCGTCGCCGGCGAAACCGGCCGAACCTGCGCCACAAGCCGCGGCCGCCAGCGGCCGCAAGGCCGACATCGAATGCGCCATCGTCGTGCTCGGCGCCGGCGTTGGTGGTTACACCGCCGCGTTCCGCGCCGCCGATCTGGGTTTGGACACGGTGCTGATCGAGCGTTATCCGCAACTGGGCGGCGTCTGCCTCAACGTCGGCTGCATTCCATCCAAGGCCTTGCTGCATGCCGCTGCGGTGATCGAGGAGGCCGCGCACGCCGCCGATTACGGCGTCGACTTCGGCAAGCCGAAGATCGCGATCGACAAGCTGCGCGCGTACAAGGAAAAAGTGGTCGGCCAGCTGACCAAGGGCCTGGCCGGCATGTCGAAGCAGCGCAAGGTGCGCGTGCTGACCGGCACGGCGAAGTTCGTGTCGCCCAATGAAATGGAAGTGGTCGTCGACGGCAAGCCCCAGCTGCTGCGCTTCGAGCAGTGCGTGATCGCGGCCGGCTCGCAGCCGCTGAAGTTGCCCGGCTTCCCGTGGGACGACCCGCGGGTGATGGATTCCACCGATGCGCTGGAACTGGCCGAGACACCGAAGAAACTGCTGGTGGTCGGCGGCGGCATCATCGGCCTCGAAATGGCGACGGTGTACCGCGCGCTGGGCAGCCAGGTCACGGTGGTCGAGCTCGCCGACCAGCTGATGCCCGGCGCCGACCTGGACCTGGTCAAGCCGCTGGCCGATCGTCTGAAGAAACAGGGCGTCGCCATCCACCTGAAGACGAAAGTGGTCGACGCCAAGGCGCAGAAGAACGGCATCGCCTGCAGCTTCGAGGGCGCCAGCGAACCGGCCGACAAAGTGTTCGATCGCGTGCTGGTCGCCGTCGGCCGCGCGCCGAATGGCAACAAGATCGACGCCGACAAGGCCGGCGTGCGCGTCGGCGAACGTGGCTTCATCGATGTCGACCGGCAGATGCGCAGCAACGTGCCGCACATCTTCGCCGTCGGCGACATCATCGGCCAGCCGATGCTGGCGCACAAAGCCGCGCATGAAGGCAAGCTGGCCGCCGAAGTCGCCGCGGGCGAAAAGAAAGAGTGGATCGCGCGGGTGATTCCGTCGGTCGCCTTCACCGATCCGGAGATCGCCTGGGTCGGCGTCACCGAGACGGAGGCGAAGGCGAAGGGCCTGTCTTACGGCGTCGGCAAGTTCCCCTGGGCCGCCAGCGGCCGTGCGATCGGCATCGGCCGCACCGAAGGCTTCACCAAGCTGATCTTCGACGAGGCCACGGATCGCATCATCGGCGCGGGCATCATCGGCGTGCACGCCGGCGATCTGATCTCGGAACTCGCGCTGGCGATCGAGATGGGCTGCGAGGCCGCCGACATCGGCCACACCATCCACCCGCATCCCACGCTCGGCGAATCGGTGGGCATGGCGGCGGAGGTGTACGAGGGCACCATCACCGATCTGTATATTCCGAAGCGGAAGTAGATCGGGGGCTTGCGGCGGCGTTGCGGCAAGTTTCGTCGTCGTCGCCTTCTGCTGCGTGGGAAGGCAACCAACTGAATATCCGTCATTCAGAACGCAGTGAGGGACCTGCTTTTTCTCGATTCCGCCGGAGGATGAGCCAACAGGTCCCTCACTGCGCTTGGGATGACGGCGTCGTGGAATGTCCCGTATAACGGCTTCTAGCCCATTCCACAGGGAGTGTTCGCATGCCCAAGCTCTATGACAAGGCCACCAATCGCCTGCTCGGTCACATCAGCCAGGACGATGTCGACCTGCTGATCGCGCAGTTCGAGGAGGAGTCCAGCCGCGACCGCGATTACTACGTCAACAACGACACGTTCCTGATGCTCACCGACGCCGGCGCATCGTCGACGCTGCTGGATGCGATCAAGTCGGCACTGGACCTCCATGGCGAGGCGGACATCCGCTGGGAAGCCGATTGATCCTGCAGGGCCGCGGGCTGTGCCGATTTCAGCAGGGCCGGGCCTGCTCGACGGTTTGATAAGGGTTCGACCCTGTCGGCCAGATCAGAACGCGAAGGTCACGCCCGCGATCGGACCCTTGAAGCGCTGGTCAAGGCCGAGCATGCCATCGCGGCCGCTGCGGTTGGCATCGATGCGGAACCAGTCGTAGCCCAGGTGCACGCCGAAGCGCTCGGTGAAGCGATATTCGGCAATGGCATTGGCGCGGCTGATGTCGCCTTCGTAGTCACCGAAGTTGCCCCAATCGGCGTTCAGGTATTGGCCCTGCACCACGAAACGCCAACGATCGTTGGGTGATGCGGTCCAGCGCAGGCCGACGACCGGTGCGTAGCTATCGTCGCCGGCGCGATCCTGGTAACGGTAAGGACCGGCCTCGGCATGGAGCCTGGCTTCGAGCTTGGCGTACTGGACGCCGATCTGTAGTCCCAAGCTGGTCGTCGGCGTTTCCACGACGGCGTAGTCGTACACCGCGCCGGCCAGCTCGAACTGGGCTTCGGCCTTGGCGAAGCTGCCGGCGGGAATGGTGATGTCGTCGAACGAAATAGCCTGGTCCAGCGTCTCACGCCGGTCCTTGTCGTAGTTGAAGTAATTGAACAGCAGCCGGTGGCGATCGCCGAACTTGAACAGGCCCTCGCCCCTGGGCACCAGTTCCGCACCGCCGAAATCGAAGTCCTGTTCGAACCGATAGGGTTGTCCTGCGAACTGCGTGCCGGCGCTCAGCGTGCCTTGCGCATCGGCATGCATCGCGCCGATGCGGAAAACGAAGCGGTCGTCGTCGGCTTGTGCGGGCAATGCCGCGAGTGCGCCGGCGAGGCCGAGTGCGAGAGTCGTCTTCTTCAGAATCAAATCGCTGCTCCGTGTCGTAAGGAAGGCAATGCGCGTGCATGCGTCGCGCAGCGCATTAATGACTGGCGCGTGATTCATCCGTCGTGAAATCGATTTGATATTTTCGTTGATGCCGCTGCAGCGCCATGCCCATGAACCATGTCGTGCGGCGACAAGATGAGTCGCGAGGCGGTGGTCCGCATGCAACGCAACTGTGTCTGCGCGATTCAGGGTTCCAGCATCCAGCCGATCGCGCACATTGGTCGATTCGCAGCTCGGATGGACAACCCACGCAGATGGTGCACGAGCAGCACGACGGCAATGGGCGGCGCATCTGCGCATTGATGCGGATGTCGTGCTGTCGCTACGCGAGATGCGCTACGCCGATGCCTGTGATCTTCATTGCGGAAATCGATATGGACGACAGCAACGACCCAACGCCCGACGTGCACGGCCTGCTACACGAGCCCTGTCGAGCGGACGCAGCCGATATATTCGATTGAAATGCCCGGCCGGCAGTTCCGTGCTCGATCGCACGGCGACCGTCTGGTCGCAGCCGACACCAAGGACGCTCTCACCTGCAGAAAAGGCGAAGCCCCGGCCTGAGCCGGGGCTTCTAGGGCCTGCCACAAGGATCGACGAGGTGTTGGGCAGGCCTCACAAGCACTGACCCGGGCCTCCGGCAAAGGTTCCGCTGAACGGGGACCGCCGTTTCCGAGTGCAGGACGGGACTTGCAGCGGTTGCTGCTCAAAAAGGGCGGCTGCTATACTTTTGCGGCTCCGCGGGGCGGTTTAGCGCCCCATCTCCGCTAGCTGAACAGGGCCGAGCGTGCACGACCCCATCGCTGCTGGCCGCCGTTCGGCGCTGCGCGCGGCGGCTGTCCAGGCCGCTGTCGCCTTGTTGGCCGCGCTGGCGTTCCTGGCGCAGGGGCCGGGGCATGCGCTGGCAGCGGGGATCGGTGGTGGCGCCTTGGCCCTGGGCAATGCGCTGGCAGCGGGGGTGTCGCTCGGGGGGATCATGCCGGCGCGGGTCGCGTTGGCGCGGTTGCTGCTGGGTACGCTGCTGAAATGGTCGATCGCGATAGGCATCTTCGCGGTCGCATTGGGAGTCTGGCGCCTGCCGCCGCTTCCGATGGTGGTGGGGCTGGCGGCGGCATTGCTGGCTTATCTGTTGGCTTTGAATCTTCGGTTCCATCCGACCGGTCGTTGAAGGACCGGCGGTGGACAAGCGGCTGTAAACAACGAACGCAAACGAAAGGCTGATAGCGTGATCGTCGAAAGCACCGGTCATTCCCCCGAGTCGGGCGGTGGGGCCACCGAATACATCCAGCATCACCTGCACCATCTCCAGTGGCACGTCGGAGAAGGCAAGTTCATGACGATCAACCTCGACAGCGTGCTGATCACGCTGGCGTTGTCGGCATTGTTCCTGCTCGTGTTCATCCGCACCGCGCGCCGAGCCACTGCCGGCGTGCCGGGCAAATTCCAGGCCTTCGTCGAGATGGTCGTGGGCTTCGTCGATGGCCTCGTGCGCGAGACCTTCCACGGTCGCAGCAAGCTGATCGCGCCGCTATCGATCACCATCTTCTGCGTCGTGTTCCTGATGAACTTCATGGACATGATCCCGGTCGACTGGCCGCCGGCCGCCGCCGGCGCCGCGGGCGTGCCGTACCTGCGCGCCGTGCCGACCGCCGACCTCAACACCACGCTGGGCCTGTCGCTGATGGTGTTCCTGCTGATCCAGGTGTTCGGCATCCGCCACAAGGGTTTCGGCACCTTCATCAAGGAAGCCTTCACCGCGCCGTTCCACGCCGAGGGCGCGCTCGGCAAGGTCCTGCTGGCGCCATTCAACCTGCTGCTGCGCGTGATCGAGGAACTTGTGCGCCCGCTCAGCCTGACGCTGCGACTGTTCGGCAACATGTATGCCGGCGAGTTGATCTTCATCCTGATCGCGCTGATGACGCTGGGCGCCAGCCTGTCCAGCGGGCTGACCTACGTGATGATGCCGCTGCAGTTCATTTCCGGCTTCATCTGGACCGCGTTCCACATTCTCGTGATCACGTTGCAGGCCTTCATCTTCATGATGCTGACCATCGTCTACCTGAGCATGGCGGCCGAAAGCCACTAAGTCCTATCCACCGTTCCACCCTTCTTTCTTCAAACCTACAGAGCAGTACGGAGACACACCATGGAAAACATTGCCCTCTACGCCGAAGTGGCGAAGTTCACGGTCATCGCGGCCGGCCTGCTGATCGGCCTCGGCGCCCTCGGCACCGCGATCGGTTTCGCCATCCTCGGTGGCAAGTTCCTGGAAGGTTCGGCGCGTCAGCCGGAGCTGACCCCGATGCTGCAGACCAAGATGTTCATCGTCGCCGGCCTGCTCGACGCGGTGCCGATCATCGGCGTCGCCATCGCGCTGCTGCTGATCTTCGCCAATCCGTTCCTCAACACCATCGGCGCTTGATTCGGCATAACGGTCTGGTGATCGCCGGCACGCAAGACGTGCCGGTGTCTGGAGTCAAGTAATGGATATCAACCTCACATTCGTCATCCAGGGATTCGCGTTCTTCGCGGTCGCGTGGCTGGTGATGAAGTTCGGCTGGCCGCACATCATCGCGGCCATCGAGGAGCGCCAGCAGAAGATCGCTGAAGGCCTCGCCGCGGCCGACAACAGCCAGAAGGCGCTGGCCCAGGCGCAGGACAAGGTCAACGAGGAGTTGAAGCTTGCCCGCACCAAGGCCAACGAGATCATCGAGCAGGCGCACCAGCGCGCCAACCAGATCGTCGATGCGGCCAAGGTCGAGGCGATCGCCGAAGGCGCGCGCCAGAAGGCGCTGGCCGAAAGCGAAATCGCCGCGGCTTCCAACCGCGCCCGCGAGGACCTGCGCAAGCAGGTATCCACGCTGGCCGTGACCGGTGCCGAGAAGCTGCTGCGTCGCGAGATCGATGCCAACGCCCACAAGGCGCTGCTCGACGAACTCGCAGCCGAGATCTGACGCATGAGCCAGGCCCTCACGCTCGCCCGTCCCTATGCCCGCGCCGTCTTCGCGATCGCGCGCGACGAGGGCAAGTTCGCGCCGTGGTCCGACGCGCTCGGTTTCGCCGCGCGCGTCGCAACCGATCCGCAGGTCGCCTCGCTGCTCGGCAACCCCGGCCTGACCGACGCCGATGCGGTGACGCTGCTGTCGCCCGATGGCGCCGGCCAGACCTTCCGCGATTTCCTCGCACTGCTGGCCGATAACCGTCGCCTGGCGTTGTTGCCGGAGATCGCCGGCCTGTTCGAGGAACTGCGTGCCGACGCCGAGCGCGTGGTCAAGGCCCGGGTGACCTCGGCCGCGGCCCTGCCGGCGGGCGAACTGGACACGATCAAGGCGGCACTGAAGAAGCGGTTCGGCCGCGAGGTCGAGATCGAGACGTCGGTCGACGAGGCACTGATCGGTGGCGCGGTGATCGACGCCGGCGACGTGGTCATCGACGGTTCCTTGCGCGGCAAGCTGTCGCGGCTGCAGTCGGCGCTGGCGCAGTGAAGCCGTGATTGGTGATTCGTGATTCGTGATTAGCAGAGCGGCACCCGCCCTCGAATCACCAATCGCCAATCACGAATCACGAAACGCAAATCGAAAACGTATGCCGCAAGCCGCGGTGCACGAATCAGGAAACGAGAAAATGGCAACCACCACGCTCAACCCGTCCGAAATCAGCGAACTGATCAAGACCCGCATCGAGAAGGTCAAGCTCAGTGCCGAGGCGCGCAACGAAGGCACCGTGACCAGCGTGTCCGACGGCATCGTGCGCATCTACGGCCTGGCCGACGTGATGCAGGGCGAAATGATCGAACTGCCCAACGACACCTACGCGCTGGCGCTGAACCTGGAGCGCGACTCGGTCGGCGCCGTGGTGCTGGGCGACTACGAGCACCTGCGCGAAGGCGATACCGCCAAGACCACCGGGCGCATCCTCGAGGTGCCGACCGGCCCGGAACTGCTCGGCCGCGTCGTCAACGCGCTCGGCGAGCCGATCGACGGCAAGGGTCCGATCAACGCGCAGCAGACCGCGCCGGTGGAAACCATCGCCCCGGGCGTGATCGCGCGCAAGTCGGTGTCGCAGCCGGTGCAGACCGGCTACAAGGCGATCGACTCGATGATTCCGATCGGCCGCGGCCAGCGCGAGCTGATCATCGGCGACCGCCAGACGGGCAAGACCGCGGTGGCGATCGACGCGATCATCAACCAGAAGGGCACCGGCGTTAAGTGCATCTACGTCGCGATCGGCCAGAAGAACAGCTCGATCGCCAACGTCGTGCGCAAGCTCGAAGAGCATGGTGCGATGGCACACACGATCATCGTCGCCGCCGCCGCCGCCGAATCCGCCGCGATGCAGTACATCGCGCCGTACTCCGGCTGCACCATGGGCGAGTTCTACCGCGACCGTGGCGAAGACGCATTGATCATCTACGACGATCTGTCCAAGCAGGCCGTGGCCTACCGCCAGATCTCGCTGCTGCTGCGCCGCCCGCCGGGTCGCGAAGCGTATCCGGGCGACGTGTTCTACCTGCACAGCCGCCTGCTCGAGCGCGCCGCGCGCGTCAACGAGGACTACGTCGAGAAGTTCACCAACGGCGCCGTCAAGGGCAAGACCGGCTCGCTGACCGCGCTGCCGATCATCGAGACCCAGGCCGGCGACGTTTCCGCGTTCGTGCCGACCAACGTGATCTCGATCACCGACGGCCAGATCTTCCTTGAGACCGACCTGTTCAACGCCGGCATTCGTCCGGCCGTGAACGCCGGCATCTCGGTGTCGCGCGTCGGTGGCGCGGCCCAGACCAAGATCATGAAGAAGCTGTCGGGCGGCATCCGCATCGCGCTCGCCCAGTATCGCGAGCTCGCCGCGTTCGCCCAGTTCGCTTCCGACCTGGACGAAGCCACCCGCAAGCAGCTTGAGCGCGGCCAGCGCGTGACCGAGCTGATGAAGCAGAAGCAGTACGCGCCGATGTCGGTGGCCGAGCAGTCCCTGTCGATCTACGCGGTCGACAAGGGCTACATGGACGATGTGCCGGTCAGCAAGATCGGCGCGTTCGAAGAGGCGCTGCACGCGCACTTCGCCAACACTTCCGGCGAGCTGCTGGACAAGGTCAACGCCAGCGGCGACTGGAACGACGAAATCGAGGCCGGCTTCAGGAAGGGCATCGAGGATTTCAAGGCTACCGGTTCATTCTGAACCGGCGTGATTGGTGATTGGTGATTCGTAATGCGGTGATTCACGTTTCGGATAGGGCTTTGCCTTCTCGAATCACGAATCACCAATAACGAATCACGGCAAGCAGAGCGAGCAGAAGATGGCCGGCGGCAGAGAAATCAAAACCAAGATCAAGAGCGTGCAGAACACCCGCAAGGTGACGCGCGCGCTGGAAATGGTCTCGGCTTCCAAGATCCGCAAGGCGCAGGACCGTATGAAGGCCTCGCGTCCGTACGCGCGCGCCATGAAGCAGGTCATCGGTCACCTGGCGCAGGCCAATTCCGAGTTCCAGCATCCTTACCTGGTCGAGCGCAAGGACATCAAGCGCGTCGGCTACATCATCGTGTCGTCCGATCGCGGCCTCGCCGGTGGCCTCAACAACAACCTGTTCCGCAAGCTGCTTGGCGAGATCCGCAAGTGGCACGAGCAGGGCATCGAGGTCGACGTCGTCACCATCGGCCAGAAAGCCTCTGTGTTCTTCCGCCGGATCAAGGTCAACATGCTGGCCACGGTCACCCACCTGGGCGACCAGCCGCATGTCGAACAGCTGGTCGGCGTGGTCAAGGTGATGCTGGACGCCTACAGCGCCGGCAAGGTCGACAAGGTGTTCCTGAGCTACAACGATTTCGTCAACACCATGACCCAGCGCGCCGCTTTCGACCAGCTGTTGCCGTTGCCGGAATCCGACCAGCCGGTCGCGCACCACGATTGGGACTACATCTACGAACCCGACGCGCAGACCGTGCTGGAGCACGTGCTGACCCGTTACGTCGAGTCCCTGGTTTACCAGGCGGTGATGGAGAACGTGGCGTCGGAGCACGCCGCGCGCATGGTGGCGATGAAGGCGGCCAGCGACAACGCCAACAAACTGATCGAAACGCTGAACCTGGTCTACAACAAGGCCCGGCAGGCGGCGATCACGCAGGAGATTTCCGAGATCGTCGGCGGTGCCGCGGCGGTCTGACGGTAGCTACCGTGATTGGTCATTCGTGATTGGTGATTGGAAACAGCAGCAGTTCGCGCTTATCCAAATCACGAATCACAAGACAACGAACACGCTGGTGAAAACCGGCAACGAAACAGGTAATCGGAGCGACAAAATGAGCAACCAGGGCAAGATCGTCCAGATCATCGGCGCCGTCGTCGACGTCGAATTCCCGCGCGAAAGCGTGCCGCGCGTGTATGACGCGCTGAAGGTGCAGAACACCGCCATCACGCTGGAAGTGCAGCAGCAGCTGGGCGATGGCATCGTGCGCACCATCGCGCTCGGTTCCACCGACGGCCTCAAGCGCCACCTGGTCGCCGAGAACACCGGCAAGGCCGTGTCGGTTCCGGTGGGCGTGGGCACCCTGGGCCGCATCATGAACGTGCTCGGCGAGCCGATCGATGAAGCCGGCCCGGTCGAAGCGACCGAGCATTGGGAAATCCACCGCTCGGCACCGAGCTATGAAGACCAGGCCTCGACCAACGAGTTGCTGGAAACCGGCATCAAGGTGATCGACCTGATGTGCCCGTTCGCCAAGGGCGGCAAGGTCGGCCTGTTCGGCGGCGCCGGCGTGGGCAAGACGGTGAACATGCTCGAACTGATCAACAACATCGCCACCGAACACGCGGGTCTTTCCGTGTTCGCCGGCGTCGGTGAGCGTACCCGCGAAGGCAACGACTTCTACCACGAGATGGCCGAGGCTGGCGTCATCAAGCTGGAGAACATGAAGGAGTCGAAGGTGGCGATGGTGTACGGCCAGATGAACGAGCCGCCGGGCAACCGCCTGCGCGTCGCGCTCACCGGCCTGACCATGGCCGAGTACTTCCGCGATGAGAAGGACGCGGACGGCAAGGGCCGCGACGTGCTGTTCTTCGTCGACAACATCTACCGCTACACGCTGGCCGGCACCGAAGTGTCGGCGCTGCTGGGCCGCATGCCGTCGGCGGTGGGCTACCAGCCCACGCTCGCCGAGGAGATGGGCGTGTTGCAGGAACGCATCACTTCGACCAAGACCGGTTCGATCACCTCTATCCAGGCCGTGTACGTGCCCGCGGACGACCTGACCGACCCGTCGCCGGCGACCACCTTCGCCCACCTTGACGCCACCGTCGTGCTGTCGCGAAACATCGCCGCGCTGGGCATCTACCCGGCGGTCGATCCGCTGGACTCGACCAGCCGCCAGCTCGATCCGAACGTGATCGGCAACGAGCACTACGACACTGCCCGCCGCGTGCAGGCCACGTTGCAGAAGTACAAGGAGCTGAAGGACATCATCGCGATCCTTGGCATGGACGAGCTGTCCGAAGAGGACAAGCAGGCCGTGTCGCGCGCGCGCAAGATCGAGCGCTTCTTCAGCCAGCCGTTCCACGTGGCCGAAGTGTTCACCGGCTCGCCGGGCAAGTACGTGTCGCTGAAGGACACCATCCGCGGCTTCAAGATGATCGTCGATGGTGAGTGCGACCACATTCCCGAGCAGGCCTTCTACATGGTCGGCAGCATCGAGGAAGCGATCGAGAAGGCCAAGAAGATTTCCGCTTAAAGCGGAAATCTTCTTCGGTGATTCGTGATTGGTGATTCGAGAGGGCGCCAGATTCACGAAGTGACGAAAGTCCGCATTTTCCAATCACGTATTTCCAATCACCAATCACGTTGAGCGAGCAGAGCGAGCGAAACAATGAGCACCATCCGTTGCGACATCGTCAGCGCCGAGCAGGAAATCTTCCATGGCGAGGCAGAATTGATCGTCGCCACCGGTGAGCAGGGTGAGCTCGGCATCGCGCCGCGCCATGCGCCGCTGATCACGCGACTGAAGCCGGGCAAGCTGATCGTGACGCTGCCGGGCGGAGAGAAGCTCGATTTCACCGTCAACGGCGGCATCCTCGAGGTGCAGCCGCAGGTCGTGACCGTACTGGCCGACTCGGCCGTGCGCAGCACCGACCTCGACGAATCGTCGGTGCTGGCCGCCAAGGCGGAAGCCGAGCGGATACTGGCCAACCGCGGCGAGGCGATGGAAGTCGCCGAGGCGCAGGCCAAGCTGGCCGAAGTCAGCGCGCAGCTGCAGGCGCTGGAGCGCCTGCGCAAGAATCTCAAGCATTGAGGGCGTGATTCGTCATTGGTGATTCGTGATTCGCAAGAGCGGGTCGCCAGCGATTGCTTGGTGGCATTGCAAAGGCCCCTCGACGGGGCCTTTGCTTTTGACCAATGGCGACTCACCAATGACGAATCACGGCCCCACAATCACCGCTTGTAGATCCAGTGCCGCGACAGCACGAAGCCGATCACGCCCAGCACCAGTTCTACGCCGGGCTTTGCCAGCCAGGCCCATTTCAGCCCGAGGTGATGGTCGATCGCGCTCATCGCCCAGGTACTGACCACGGTGGTGCACAGCCACATCAGGATGAAACGCTGCAGTTGCGTGCGTCCCAGCGTCGTGTCGTCGCCGGCGAAGGTGAGCTTGCCGTTGAGCCAGTAACCCAGCAGCGCGCCACTCACACGGCCGGCAATGTTGGCCGTCGCGACATGCATGCCGAAATGGCTCAGCGCGACCATCACCGCCCAGTCGAGCAGCCACTGGATGCCGCCGATCACGAGATAGTGCCGGCCCTGCCTGCCCAGGCTCATGGCGCAGGCTCGGTGGATGCCGGGTGATGGAGGTCGAAGTCGTGCGGCGGCATGCGAGATGAATATCGGGCTGATGCGCATGCTATCAGCGGTGCCCGTTAGAATCCCGACATTGCCAGACCAGGAATCGACATGACCGCGCCTCTGCACGTCGTCATCCTCGCCGCGGGCGAGGGCAAGCGGATGAAGTCAAAGCTGCCCAAGGTGCTGCAGAAGATCGCCGGACGTCCGATGCTGGCGCATGTGATCGAGGCGGCGCGCGCGCTGCGGCCGGCTGCCATCCATGTCGTCCACGGCCATGGCGGCACGCAGGTGCGTGAGGCCTTCGCCACCCAATCCGATCTGCGCTGGGCCGAGCAGACCGAGCAGCTCGGCACCGGCCATGCGGTGCAGCAGGCGATGTCGGGTATTGCCGACGGCGCGCAGGTGCTGGTGTTGTACGGCGATGTGCCGCTGATCACCACCGCCACCTTGCAGCGCCTGCTGGATAGCCCCGGCAAGCTGTCGGTGCTGGTCGCCGAACTCGATGATCCCAGCGGCTATGGCCGCATCGTGCGCGACGCCGAGGGCCGGGTCGCGGCGATCGTCGAGCACAAGGACACCGACGACGAGCAGCGTCGCATCCGCATCGTCAATACCGGCATCCTCGCCGTGGAATCGATCGCGCTCAAGCGATGGCTGGCAGCGCTGTCCAACGACAATGCGCAAGGTGAGTACTATCTGACCGACATCTTCGCCCAGGCGGCGACGGAATACGACGCGGCGGAGATGGTGCTGGTGGCCGATGCCATCGAAACAGAAGGCGCCAACGACCCTTGGCAACTGGCGCAACTGGAACGCGCCTGGCAGCGGCGGGCGGTGCGCGCACTATGCGTGCAGGGCGTGCGTTTTGCCGATGTCGATCGCGTCGACATCCGCGGCGAGATCGCGGTCGGCAGCGATGTCGAGATCGACGTGGACGTGGTGCTGGAAGGCAGCGTGCAACTCGGCGACGGCGTGCGTATCGGACCGTTCTGCCGGCTCAAGGATACCCGCCTGGCCGCAGGCACCGAGGTGCGCGCTCACTGCGACCTGGAAGGCGCGGTCAGCGAGGGCGTCGCGCACATCGGCCCGTATGCGCGGCTGCGGCCCGGCACGGTGTTGTCGGAGGGCACGCATGTCGGCAATTTCGTCGAGACCAAGAACGCGAAGCTGGGCGTGGGCAGCAAGGCCAACCACCTGACATACCTGGGCAATGTGGTGGTCGGTACGCGCGTCAACATCGGCGCGGGCACCATCACCTGCAACTACGACGGCATCAACAAGTTCACGACGATCATTGGCGATGGTGCATTCATCGGCTCGAATTCGGCGCTGGTGGCGCCGGTGACGATTGGCGCGAATGCGACGATCGCGGCCGGATCGACGATCACCAAGGACGCACCGGAAGGCGAACTGACCGTGGCGCGTGCGCGGCAAGCGACCATCGAGGGTTGGCATCGGCCGAAGAAGAAATAGGCTGGGGGCTGGGGACTAGGGACGGCCTGTTGCTTTGCCCCCTTTGAAAAAGGGGGCTACGGGGGATTTGCTTTTGATCTTGCCGTTCACAGCAACCGCAACAGCAAATCCCCCATCGACCTGCGGCCGATTCGCCCCCTTTCAAAGGGGGCAAAAAACAAGCTCTTCCCAGCCCCCAGCCCCCAGCCCAGCCTCAGTCCGGCAACACCATGCTCACGCATAGTCCGCCGCCTTCGCGGTTGAGCAGGGCGATGCGGCCACCATGGGCCTCGGCGATCTCGCGCGCCAGCGCCAAGCCCAGGCCGGTGCCGTTGCGCTTGGTGGAGTAGAACGGCAGCAGCGCGTTGGACAGCACGGCTTCGTTCATGCCGCTGCCGCGATCGAGCACGTCGATGCGCCAGGCGTCGGGCAGCCGCCGCAGCGCGAGCTTCACTTCCTGTGGCGCCGAGCCGGATTCGTGCGCGTTCTTGAGCAGGTTCAACAGCGCCTGTTCGAGTTGGGCGCTGTCGAAGCGGGCGTGGCTCGAGTGCTCCTCGCCCTCCAGTACGAATTCCACCTGCGAGCGCAGTTGCGCGATGAAGCGCGGCCAGTGATGCGGCTCGGCGCGTGGCGACGGCAGCTTGGCGAAGCGCGCGTAGCCGCGGATGAAACTTTCCAGATGGCGGGCGCGATCCTCGATCGTGGCCAGCGCCTCGGGCAGTCGCTCCGGTTGCCCGCGGCGCAGCAGTTCGGCGCCCGAATGCGCCAGCGATGCGATTGGCGCCAGCGAGTTGTTCAGCTCGTGGCTGATCACGCGGATGACCTTCTTCCAGGTCTGCACTTCCTGCCGGCGCAGTTCGGTGGTGAGCTGGCGCAGCAGCAGCAGTTCGTGGCGACGACCGTTGAGACGGAAACTGCGGCGCGCGAGATGGTAAAGCTCTTCGTCATCCTCGGTGCCGACCGCGAACAGGGCATCGCCACCGCGCGCGAACGCATCGCGCAGGCTGGCCGGCGCCAGTTCCAGCAACGCCTGGAAATCATGGCCTTCCAGACGCCTGCCTTCGCCCAGCAGCTTGCGCGCGGACAGGTTGCCGAACACGACGCGCCCTTCCGGTTCCAGCAGCAGCATCGCCACCGGCGTGTTCTGCACCATGGTGTCGAGTAGCAGTTCGCGCTGCACCAGCCCCAGCCGTTGTTCGCGCAGGGCATCGCCCAGTTGGTTGTGGGTGTCGACCAGTTCGCCCAGTTCGTCGTTGCCATGCCATGACAGGCCGAAACTGAAATCGCCGTCGCGATAGCTGGCCACGGTGCCGGAAAGCGCGCGGAACAGCGAGTTCATCGGCGCGAAGGCACGGCGCACGTGATAGGCCAGCAGCGGCAACAGCAGCGCGATGGCGGCGACGGCGGCCAGCCAAGGCGCCATCCATTGCCGCAGCAACAGCGACAATGCAGCGCTCGCGGCCATGTAGGCGATGGCCAGCGCCGCGAATTTCAATCTCAGGGAAATGCGGCGCAACCAGCGCATCGGATGGCCTTTAGTCGCGACGGATGCCGAGGCGGTCGAGCCGGCGATACAGCGCCTGCCGCGACAGTCCCAGCTCGGCCGCGGCCTGCGCCAGTACGCCGCCGTTGCGCTCCAGCGCGGCTTCGATCGTGTCGCGATCCGGTTCTTCGGCCGGTGAGATCGCGCTCGCAGCCGCTGCCGGCAGATCGAAGTCGCTGGCCTGCAGCAGGTCGCCACGTGACAGCAAAGCCGCGCGCTGCACGGCATTGCGCAGTTCGCGCACGTTGCCGGGCCAGGCATGGCGCAGCAGGACACGTTCCGCGTCGTCGCCGAGGCGCTTGCCCTCGGGCAGGAAATGACGGGCCAACGGCAGTATGTCGTCGGGCCGCTCAGCCAGCGGCGGCAGCTTCAGTTCGATCGCGTTGAGCCGGTACAACAGGTCTTCGCGGAACTGGCCGTTGCGGATCAGCGCCGGCAGGTCGGCATTGGTGGCGCTGATCACGCGCACCTTGACGTGACGCTCGCGATTGCCACCCAGGCGCTCGAAGCGCCCGGTTTCCAGCACGCGCAGCAGCTTGATCTGCCCGGCCGGCGTCAACGTGCCGATCTCGTCGAGGAACAGCGTGCCGCCATCGGCCGCTTCGAACTTGCCTTCGCGCGCCTTGTTGGCGCCGGTGTAAGCGCCGGCCTCGGCACCGAACAGCTCGGCTTCGATCAACTCCGACGGCAAGGCACCGCAGTTGACCGCCACGAACGGACCATTGCGGACCGACGAATTGGCATGCAGGATCTCGGCGAACTTTTCCTTGCCGACGCCATTGGGTCCGGTGATCAGCACCGGCAGTTCCGAGCGCGCCACCTGGCAGGCCAGCGACAACGCGCGCTCGCTGGCGGCATCGGCGTAGACCAGGCCACGCAGGTCGTAATCGCGCATCAGTTCGCTGCGGCGGCGGCATTCGCCGGAGCGGTGCCGGGTCAGTTCCCGGCGCGCCTGCGACAGCTCCAGCAGGTTGTTGACCGTGGCCAGCAGCTTGGGATCGTCCCAGGGCTTGGCCAGGTAATCGGCGGCGCCGGCCTTGACCAGTTCCACCGCGCTTTCCAGATGCGTCCAGGCCGTCAGCAGGATCACCGGCAGGTCGGGATGCTGGGCGCGTATCGCGTTGAACAGCGCCACGCCTTCCTCGCCGGAGGTGGTGTCGGCATGGAAGTTCATGTCCTGCACCACTAGGTCGACGGGTTCGCGTTGCAGCAGGGCCAGGCCCGCCTGCGGCGACTCCGCACGCAGCGTGTTGATGTCGTGCAGCGAGAACAGCAGGTCGAGCGCGGTGGCGACGGAAGGATTGTCGTCGATGACGAGGATGGTGGGCATGAAAGCCGGGATTCGTGATTGGGGATTCGGGATTCGCTTCGGGACGGAGTTTGACGCTGCATCCTGTGCGCGTCCAATCCGCCCTGACGATGCGGAGCTGGGATCAGGGACGCGCTTTTGCGAATCCCGATCCCGAATCCCCAGGTCGGCTCTCAGACACTTCGCGTCGCGATCGCCGGCGGCACCGCCGCCGCCTTCAGCGCCGGGCCCAGCACTGAAACCTGGCCCAGCAACCACAGCGCCACTGCACCGATCGGCAGGTAGTACAGCGGCAGGCGCGGCAGTTCGTACTTGCCCATCAGCATCTGGTTGATGGCGTAGGCCAGCAGCATGCCGATGACGATACCGAGCGAGGCGAGCAGGAAGTTCTCGACCTGGAAGTAGCGCAGGATCTGCATCTTCGTCGCACCCAGCGCGCGGCGCACTCCGATCTGACGCGTGCGCTGCTGCACCCAGAAGCTGGCCAGGCCGACGATGCCCAGCGCGGTCACCACCAGCAGGGCCACGCAGACTGCGACCAGCAGCCACGCCATCGCCTTGTCCTGACGGTAATACTCATCGCGGAGTTGTTCGAAGGTCTTGCTGTCTTCCTCGGAGATGATGCGGGTCGGGCCGCTGGATTCCAGGGCCTTCATCGCGGCCTGCATCACTTCCTGGCGACGCGACGGGTCGGTCACCCGGATCAGGTAGTTGCCGCCCATTTCGTAAGGCAGGTTGATCGGGAACATCATCGAATACTCGTTCGCGGTCGGTCCGCCCTGTTCGTTCGGGCGTACCAGGTGCTCGACCACACCGACCACGCGGATCGGTTCCTCGCCCCAGGAATAGAACGACTTGCCGACCGCGTTCTCACCCGGGAACAGCTTGTCGGCCATGACCTTGGTGATGATGGTGGAAGGAATGCTGACCTTCGAGTTGGGTTTGTCGAACTCGGCCCAGTCGACGAATTCGTCGGCGGTGAACTGGCGGCCGGCAATCAGCTTCAGGCCCATCGTGTCGAACAGTTGCTGGCCACCGAGATAGGTCGTGGCGTTGAGGTTTTCCTGTTGCTGATCCTTGATCAGGCGGACGCCGCTGTTCCAGGAGGAACCGCCGAAGGTCACCTGATTGGTCGACGAAGCATTCCTCACGCCGGGCAAAGCGCGCAGCACCTGCAGGTCGTTGAGCGTGATTGCGGCGGCGTCCTTGTTCTCGGCGATACCGCTGATGCGGATCACCAACAGTTCGCTCTCGGCCTGGCCGCTGACCCGGTCCATGCGCTCGATGCGATTGCCGATCAGGAACAGGGCGTTGCAGATTATCGCGGTGCTCAGCGCGATCTCCAGCACGATCAGGGCCGCGGCGGTCTTGTGCCGGCGCAGGGTGGAGAGGATGGGGCGCAGTTCCATGAGGGTTCTCCAGGGTGTCATTCCGAGCGAAGCGAGGAATCTGCTTGGGGGTTGGAAGCAGATCCCCCACTTCGTCCGGGATGACAGGAAAGGTTCGGGATGAAGTGACGGAAGATCATGGGTCGGTCACTGCGACTTGAGCTGGATCGCCGGCGTCACCTGCATCGCGCGCCAAGCGGGGAGGATTCCAGCCAACAGGCTGGCAGCGATGGCGACCGCAAAGGTCATCAGCAGCATGGCCGGGTTCAGGTGCGCGAGTTCGGCGTAGCTGGCCGGCTGCTGGCGCACGGCCCACAGTCCCAGCATCGCCAGGCCAAGGCCGAGCATGCCGCCCGCCAGACCGACCGTGCCTGCCTCGATCATGCACTGCACGAAGATTTCCTTGCGCGATGCGCCCAGCGCGCGGCGCACGCCGATCTCGCCGCTGCGGCGCAGGAACTTGGCCAGCAACAGACCGACCGTGTTGAGCAGGCATACCGCCAGGAATCCAAACGCAAGCCATGTCTGCAGGCGCACGTCGTTGGGTACCACCTTGCGATAGTCCAGCCACTCCATCACGTTGCGCAGCCGCGTATTGGTCGGGCGTTCGAAGCGTCCGGCGGCACGCTGCTCGTCGGAATAGTTGACCAGGTACTGGCGGTACGTCTCGACCTTTTCCGGCGTGCCCAGCTCGACCCAGTACTGGATCCAGGCGCAGGGCGCGTTGATGCCGTTCGAGCCTTCGCCATCCTCGTTGGTGGTGTCTCCCCAACAATCCATGTTGCCGCTGGAGCCGAACTTCAGTGCGCGCGATGTGGAGAATGGGATGAATACTTCCTCCAGTTCGCCATAGCGGTCGGAGGTCATGTCATAGAACCGTGGTGTCGGCCTCCAGTCCTCGAGTACGCCGATGATTCGGAACTCGACCTGGTTCAGCCGCAGCGACTTGCCCACGCTGTCGGCGCCGCCGAACAGCTTGTTGTTGAGCTCTTTGGAGATCACGGCAACCCGGGCGCGCGCCTCGTCATCCTGACCTGTCCAGGCCCGGCCGTGAGTGAACGGCGCTTCGAACATCGGGAAGAAATCTGCCGAGGTATAGCGGGCAGTGACGGTGAATGGCGTCAGGCCCTGCTTGTCCGGCTCGATCGCAAGGCCACCGCCGGTCATCATCGCCTGGCGGTCGCCGCGCTTCTCGCGCAGCATCTTCTCGGCGTCGAAGCGGGTCATCTGGTCCTGCGGCTCTTCGTCGGCGATGTAGCCCTGCATCGTGGCCGGATCCAGTTGCGGATAGAACAGCTTGCCGCTCTTGGTCGGGATCGGATCGCCGGACAGGATGTAGAACACGGTCAGCGTGGTCATGCTGGCGCCGATGCCCAGCGCGATCGCCAGCACCATCAGCGCGGTCAACACCTTGTTGCGCTTGAAACTGCGCAGGGCGAGATTGAAGTAATAGCCGAACATGGCGGCGTCCTCAGGCGGGAGTGGTGGCGGACGCGTGTCCGGCGGCGTGCAGCAGTCCGCGCTCGGTCGCGATATCGGTGGCCATGCCGTCGACGATGTGCACGTTGCGCTGCGCGCGCGCGGCCAGTTCCGGATCGTGGGTGACCATGACGATGGTGGTGCCCTGCGCGTTGATTTCCTCGAGCAGTTCCATCACCCCGCGCGCCATCTGCGAGTCGAGGTTGCCGGTGGGTTCGTCCGCCAGCAGCAGGCGCGGGCTGCCGGCCAGTGCACGCGCGATCGCGGCGCGCTGCTGCTGTCCGCCGGACAGTTCGGAAGGGTAATGCCGCATGCGCGAGCCCAGCCCGACCTGGCCCAGCGCATCCTCGATGCGCAGCTTGCGTTCGGCCGCCGGCATGCCGCGATAGCGCAGCGGCACGTCGACATTGTCGAACAGGTTGAGGTCGGGGATCAGGTTGAAGCTCTGGAAGATGAAGCCGATCTTGCGGTTGCGCAGCTTGCTGCGCGCGTTGTCCGACAGGCCGCGCACGTTCTCGCCGTCGAGCACGTATTCGCCGCCGGTGAAATCCTCCAGCAGGCCGGCGATGTTGAGGAAGGTGGTCTTGCCGGAGCCCGACGGGCCGGTGACGGCGACGAACTCGCCTTCGCGGACGTGCAGGTCCAGCGAGCGCAATGCATGCGTCTCGACCAGTTCGGTGCGATAGACCTTGGTGACTTGGCGCATGTCGAGCATGGCATTCTTCCTCTGGCGGTGGTGTTGCGTGATGTGGCGTTCGTGGTTGGGTGCGGTTTCGCGATGGCGGGTTTAAATCCGCGCCGTATTCTTCAATTTATTTTTATGCGTTCCGCATCGCCGAACTGGTCGCTGCCGGAGACGACGATGCGTTCGCCCGGCTGCAGGCCTTCGAGGATTTCCACGGCGCCGAGGCTGCTGACGCCAGTACGGATCGGGCGGCGCACGGCGCTGCTGCCGTCGACGACGTAGGCATAGCGGCCGCCGCTCTGGTCGACGAACGGGCCACGCTCCACCATCAGCGCGTTGCGGCGCGTGTCCAGCACGATGCGCGCGTTGAGCCGCTGGTTCTGGCGCAGGCCCGGTGGCTGCTTGTCGTCGAAGCGCAGGCGCGCATTGACCTCGCCATTGACCACCTCCGGCGACACCGCCGAGACCTTGCCCGGATAGGGTTCGCCGACACCGCTGGTGATCTGCGCCGGCATGCCGATGGCCAGGTCGCGGGCGAAGCTTTCCGGTACCTTGATCTCGACCTCGAACACGCCCAAGTCGACCACGCTCAGGATCGGCGCGTTGATCGCCACGTTCTCGCGCTGAGTGATCTGCACCTGTCCGACCTGTCCGTCGAACGGCGCGCGCAGCGTCAGTGCGGCGACCTGGCGCTGCAGCTCGGTGACGACGGCCTTCTGGCGATCGGCGAGCAGGCGCTTGTTGCGCGTGTCCAGGCCTGCGCCGCGGCCCTGCAGGCCCTCGTCCTTGCGCGCGTGTTCGAGGCCGATCTCGGCCTTCTTCAACTCGTCCTGCGCCTTGGCCACGTCCACCTGCGCCACGGCGCCGCCATCGAAGCCGCGCTGGTAGCGCTCCAGATCGCGTTGCGCGGCAATGCGATCGACTTCGGCCTGGTCCAGCGCCTTGCGCGCGGTGGCGCGCGCCAGTTCGGCATCCAGCGCGGCGCGGCTGGCCTCGGCTTCCAGGCTGGCGAGCGTGGCTTCTTCCTGCGCGAGCTTGCTGCGCAGTTCCGGGCTGTCGATCTCGGCCAGCGCCTGGCCATTCTTGACCACGTCGCCGGCCACCACCTTCAGCGTCACCGTGCCGCCGGCGATCGCGTACAGGGTCGGGCTGTTGGCGGCGATCACGCGACCATCGGCGGAAATGTCGCGCACCAGATCGCCGCGCTTGACCTCGGCGATGCGTACCCGCGACGAATCGACCGAGCGGCTGCCGCCGCTCCAGGCGCCGACCACCCACACGCCGAGCAGCAACAGCGCAGCGCTGGCGGCGCCGATCAGCATCACGTTCCGGCTGGGCAGCTTGCGGGCAATGCGGCTGTCGCTGTGGGTATGGCTGACGGTGCGGTCCTGGCCGGAGGTGTCGCGGATGCTCATTCGGGTGCCGTGTCGTGAGAAAGTCCTGCCATGGATAGAGCAAGCACCGTGCCAATATCCAACCTATTGATCGGAATGGTTTTTCGGATGTATGGAAGGTGTCCGCGCGGACGCTGTCCGCGTCCAGCGGACGGTCGTCCGCGGCGCCAGTCGTTAAACTAGGCGCTGACCCAGCAAGGATTTCCCATGTGCGGCATCGTCGGCGCGATCGCGGATCGCGATGTGGTTCCGGTCCTGATCGAAGGGCTCAAGCGGCTTGAATACCGCGGTTACGATTCGGCCGGCATCGCCATCGTCGCCGAGGAAGCCGTGCGCCGCGTGCGGCGCACCGGTCGCGTCGCCGAGATGGAAGCGGCCGCCGGCGCCGAGGATTTCCACGCTTCGCTGGGCATCGGCCACACGCGCTGGGCCACTCATGGCGGCGTGACCGAAGGCAACGCGCATCCGCACATCAGCCACGGCGAACTGGCGCTGGTGCACAACGGCATCATCGAGAACCACGAGCAGCAGCGTGAACGCCTGCTCGCGCTCGGTTACACGTTCGAATCGCAGACCGATACCGAGGTCATCGCCCACCTGATCCACCACTACCAGTCGCAGGGCCATGACCTGCTGGTGGCGTTGCAGCATGCAGTGAAGGAACTCGACGGCGCCTATGCCATCGCGGTGATCAGCAAGCGCGACCCGCAGCGCATGGTCTGCGCGCGCATGGGTTGCCCGCTGCTGGTCGGGCTGGGCGAGGGCGAGAACTTCGTCGCCTCCGACGTCTCGGCGATCGTGTCGGCGACGCGCCGCGTGATCTTCCTCGAGGAAGGCGACACCGCCGAACTGACGCGCGAACAGGTGCGCGTATTCGACGCCAGCGGCGCGGAGATACCGCGCGACGTTCACGTCTCCGACGTGTCGCTGGCTTCGCTGGAGCTGGGGCCGTATCGGCACTTCATGCAGAAGGAGATCCACGAGCAGCCGCGCGCGATCGCCGACACCATCGAGGCGATCATCGACCGGAACAGCTTCGTCTCCGCCATGTTCGGTGAAAACGCGGAGGACATCTTCCGCGACATCGAAGCGGTGCAGATCCTCGCCTGCGGCACCAGCTATTACGCGGGGCTCACCGCACGCTACTGGATCGAGGCGATCGCCGGCCTGCCATGCGCGGTCGACATCGCCAGCGAGTACCGCTACCGCCAGGTGGTGGCGAATCCGAAGCAGCTGATCGTCACCATCTCGCAGTCCGGCGAAACGCTGGACACGATGGAGGCACTCAAGTACGCGAAGTCGTTGGGCCAGCAGCGCACGCTGTCGATCTGCAACGTGCCGGAAAGCGCTATCCCGCGCGCCAGCGAGCTGGTGTTCTACACTCGCGCCGGCGCCGAGATCGGCGTCGCCTCGACCAAGGCGTTCACCACCCAGCTGGTCGCGCTGTTCGTACTGACCTGCACGCTGGCGAAGCTGCACGGTCGCCTCGATGCCGAGCAGGAAGCGGAGATGTTGGAAGCGCTGCGCCACCTGCCCGGCAGCGTGCAGCACGCACTCAACCTCGAGCCGCAGATCGTGGCCTGGTCGGAACGTTTCGCGCCCAAGCAGCATGCGCTGTTCCTCGGCCGCGGCGTGCATTATCCGATCGCACTGGAAGGCGCGCTCAAGCTCAAGGAAATCTCCTACATCCACGCCGAGGCCTATCCTGCCGGCGAACTCAAGCATGGCCCGCTGGCGCTGGTCGACGCCGCCATGCCGGTGGTGGTGATCGCGCCCAACGACAAGCTGCTGGAGAAGGTGAAGTCCAACATCCAGGAAGTGCGCGCGCGCGGCGGCGAGATGTTCGTGTTCACCGACCAGGACAGCCACTTCAGCGAGTCCGAAGGCGTGCATGTGATCCGCACCCCGCGCCACGTCGGCGTGCTGAGCCCGATCGTGCACGCGATCCCGGTGCAGCTGCTCGCCTACCACGCCGCACTGGCGCGCGGCACGGACGTCGACAAGCCACGCAACCTGGCCAAGTCGGTGACGGTGGAGTAACTGCGCTCGTATCGGGGCGTCGGCCTGCGACGCCTGCGCTTCCACGCTATGCTGCCTGCGGGTCCGGAAGCCGGCGCAACCGATCGCGCGCCGCTGCTGCGTCGGCCCAAGGGGAAATACCGGAACGGATGCGCTGGCCATGGCCGGTTCACCGGCCGGCGGGCACGCAAACCAGGGGGATGTCGTGAACAAGACGATCGCGGGCGTCGGCCTGGCGCTGTTGGCATGCTGCACTGGGCTGCATGCCGACGAAGTGGGTGCGCTGGACAGGTGGAATGTCGCCGTCGGCGGCTATGCCCTCAATCTCGACGCCAGGCTGCGCGTCGACGGTGATCTGCGCGGCCATGAGTTCGACCTGTCCGGCGACCTGGGCCTGGATCGCAATCGCGATGTCGGCCTCTTTTCGCTGGGTTGGCGACCCTTCGAACGTCACCAGTTCGACATGTCCCATTACCGTGACGAACTCTCGAATACGCGCATCCTCGACCGCCAGATCACCGTCGACGACGAGACGTTCACGATCGGGGCGCGCCTGGATTCGCGCTTCGACAACGAGGTCTACGACTTCACCTACACCTGGTGGCTGCAGGCTGCGCCGCGCCAGGCGTTCGGGCTCAATGTCGGGCTGGTCGGTTACCTGATCGACCTGGACCTGCGCGCCGAAAGCACTGCGTCCGGCGTGGTGATCGAACGTTCGGCGTCCGCGTCCGTGGATCTTCCGGCACCGAAGATCGGGGTCAGCTACCGGCGTGCGTTCGGCGATGGCTGGCGTTTCACCGCATCCGGTTCCACGTTCGAGACCAGCGTCGGCGACATCGACGCGCGCGTGCTGGACGCGCGCGCCGGCATCGAGTACTACCCGTTCTCACGCGCGGGCGTGCGCCTGCAGTACAGCATCAACCGTATCAATGCCGAACTCGATGATCCGGATTTCCACGGCAGGGCCCGACTCGGTTTCTCGGGTCTGCAGCTGCAGCTGGTCGGTCGCTTCTGAGGTCAGCGTTCGTCGCTGACCGGAAGCCTGTACACGATGGCGTGGCATGGAGCCTGCTTGCCCTGACACGCAAAGTGGAAGTTCGGATTTGCGACGGCTTCCAGTAAGGTGCTCCTGTTTCCATCTCATCCCTCCCGTCGTACCGGCGACGCCAACGGCGTGTCCGCCCCGCGATCATGCGCAAGATCCTCCACATCGACATGGACGCGTTCTACGCCTCGGTCGAGCAGCGCGACGATCCCTCGCTGCGCGGCAAACCGGTGGTGGTGGCCTGGCGCGGTGCGCGCTCGGTGGTGTGCGCGGCGTCGTACGAGGCGAGGAAGTTCGGCGTGCGCTCGGCGATGCCGGCGGTGCGCGCCGAGCGCCTGTGCCCGCAGGCGGTGTTCGTGGCGCCGGACTTTGTGCGCTACAAGGCGGTGTCGAAACAGGTGCGCGAGATCTTCCTGCGCCATACCGACCTGGTCGAGCCGTTGTCGCTGGACGAGGCCTACCTGGACGTCACCGCGCCCAGAATCGAGTTGCCCAGCGCGACCGCTATCGCCGAGACGATCCGCGCGCAGATCCGCGACGAAACCGCGCTGACCGCGTCGGCCGGCGTCGCGCCGAACAAGTTCCTGGCCAAGATCGCGTCGGACTGGAACAAGCCCGATGGCCAGTTCGTGATCCGTCCGGGCCAGGTCGAGGCCTTCCTGACGCCGCTGCCGGTCGGCCGCATCCCGGGCGTGGGCAAGGTGATGCAGGGCCGGCTGTCGGAGCTGGGCATCGCCACGGTCGGCGACCTGCGCGGATTCTCCGCGGAAGAACTCGAGCAGCGCTTCGGCAGTTTCGGGCGCCGCCTGCACCAGCGCGCGCGTGGCATCGATGAGCGCGCAGTCGAGCCCAACCAGCCGGTGCAGTCGATCTCGGCCGAGGACACGTTCGAGCAGGATCTGCTGCTGCAGGAACTGGCGCCGATGATCCGCCAGCTGGCCGAGAAGACCTGGCTGGCCGCACAGCGCAGCGGGCGCATCGGCCGCACCGTGGTGCTGAAGCTGAAGACCGCGCAGTTCCGCATCATCACCCGCAGCCACACACCGGAAGCGCCGCCCACGTCGCTGCAGCAGTTCACCGCCATCGCACTGTCGTTGTGCGAACGCGTCGACCTGCCACCGCTGACGCGTTACCGTCTGGTCGGCGTGGGTCTGGCGGGTTTCCGTGATCGCGAGGAAATGGCGATACAGGACGGCTTGTTCGACGTCGGTTCGTGAAGGACTTTTCTGTTACTCGAGACGCGGCTGATTCGCCGCTCAGTCACGGTCGCGATCCGCTTCGGCATCGTCGAACAGCAACGGAGCCGAGGTGTCTTCTTCCTGCATCATCGTGGTCGTGACCGGCGACGCGGCAGGACGGTTGCGCGGCGGCGGCAGTTGCGCGATCGCCGCTTCCGCGGCCTGCACCAGTTCGCTGCGGCGCGACTCCGGTACTTCCTGCCAATGGCAGTCGAGCAGCGCGCCTTCCAGTGCATATAACAGGTTGAGGCTGGGCTTGAAGCCGGCGCGCTTGACGCGCATGAAGGCATCCAGCGCGCCGGCGGTTTCCAGATCCGCGCGCGAGCGCAATCCGACCTGGCGCAACCAGGCCGCGCTCTTGGGACCGATGTTGCGCAGCTTTTCGCCGGTCATGCCAGGCTCTCCATGAAAATCGCGGCGATGGCCTCGAGTCCGCGCTGGTCGTCTTCGTCGAAGCGGTCGGGGATCGGGCTGTCGAGATCGAACACACCGATCAGCTCCGCATCGGACGACAACGGCACCACCAGTTCGGAACGCGACGCCGAGTCGCAGGCGATGTGCCCCGGGAATGCATGCACGTCGGCGACGCGCTGCGTCTGGCCGGTGCGCGCCGCGGCGCCACACACGCCCTGGTCGAGCGGAATGCGCACGCAGGCGGGCAGTCCCTGGAACGGTCCCACCACCAGTTCGCGGCCGTCGTAGAAATAGAAGCCGACCCAGTTCAAGTCGGGCAGGGAATGATGGACCAGTGCCGACAGGTTGGCCGCGTTGGCGATGCGATCGCGCTCGCCGGCCAGCAGCGCACGCGCCTGTCCGGCGAGCTGGGCGTACTGCTCGGGCTTGCCGCCCGTTAGACTCTGTGCTGCAAACATGCCGCGAAGTGTAGCAGCGGCCAAGGTCCGGGAGATCGCGATGCAGACAGGGGAGACGCCAATCCCCGGCAAGGACGGCTTCCGCCGGCGCGGTGTCGAGGTGACGCGGCTGGAGGCCTTCGTCGATGCCGCGTTCGCATTCGCGGTCACGCTGCTGGTGATTTCGGTCGACTCGATCCCCGACAGCCTGGATGCGTTGGCGTTGGCGTTGAAGGGCGTGCCCGCATTCGCGGCCAGTTTCGTGATGATCGCGATGTTCTGGAACGCGCACGCCAACTGGAGCCGGCGCTTCGGACTCGACGACGGCGCCAGCAAGGTGTTGAGCCTGGCGCTGGTGTTCCTGGTGCTGGTCTATGTCTATCCGTTGCGGATCCAGTTCGGCGTGCTGTTCGGCTGGATCAGCGGTGGCCGGTTGCCGTTTCCGGTCCGGATCGATGGCGTGGCCGACCTGGGCTTCATGTTCCTGGTCTACGGCGTGGCATTCGCGACGATGTCGCTGTGCCTGTTCGGCCTGTATGTGCATGCATGGCGTTGCCGCGGTGCGATCGGCCTCGATGGCGCGGAGGCGGCAGCGACCGCAGGCGAGGCTGCGGCGTACGCCTGTTTCGTGATCGTCGGCCTGCTGTCGATCGCGCTCAGCGTATGGATCCGCGATACGCAGTCGCCGGCCGTGGCGAGCCTGCCGGGCATGGCCTATTTCCTGCTGGGTTTCACCGGCATGGTCGCCGCGCACGTGCAGCGCCGCGTGCAGGCGCGGAGCGCAACGGCATGACGTTCGCCTGCTACGTCACCGGCACCGACACCGGCATCGGCAAGACGATCGCCAGCGCCGCGCTGCTGCACGCGTTGCGCGCGCAGGGCCTGCGCGCGGTCGGGATGAAACCGGTCGCCAGTGGTTGCGAATACCTCGACGGCGGCTGGCGCAACGAGGATGCGCTGGCGCTGCAGGATGCGAGTGATCCGCGTCCGGTCTATGACGACATCAATCCGTACGCGCTGCCGGCCGCGACGGCGCCGGAACTGGCGGCGCGCGAGGTCGGCGTCGAACTCGCGCTGGCGCCGATCACGGCCGCTTACCAGCGGTTGGTGGCACTGGCCGACGGCGTCGTGGTCGAAGGCGTCGGCGGCTGGGCTGCACCGCTGTCGGCGCAACTGGACCAGTGCGATCTGGTGCGCGCGCTGCAGTTGCCGGTGGTGATGGTGGTCGGACTGCGCTTGGGCTGCATCAACCATGCGCGGCTTACCGTGCAATCGATCGCGGCCGACGGTGCACGGCTGGTCGGCTGGATCGGCAACGATGTCGACCCTGGCCTGGCGCAGGCCGATGCCTATTTCGACCTGCTGTCGCCGCGCATAGACGCGCCCTGCCTGGGCCGTTTGCCGTATCGGCCTGATGCAGCGGCAAAAGAACTGGCCGCTTGGCTGGATTGCACGGCGCTGCTGGCCGCGTGCTGATTTCGCCAAGAGCACTTCGGCGAAGCCCGTCTCCTTCGGTCATCCCGAACACAGGGAGGGACCTGTTTGTTGCTCACCGGCACTGGCCAAGCAGGTCCCTCACTGCGTTCGGGATGACGGGGCGGAATCGGGCAATTCGCTTCCTGGCGGTGACGGTTGCGCAAAAAAGAACGGGCGCCTTGCGGCGCCCGTTTGCGTTGCAGGACGGCGTTACCGTCAGCCGTGCTGTGGTTCTGGCGGAGGCAGGTGCGCATCCGCTTCGGCGGCTTTTTCACGATCGCGATCATGCGCATGGTCGCGCGCCAGGTACAGGTAGAACGCGGGCAGCACGAACAGGGTGAACATCGTGCCGATGGTCATGCCCGAGGCGATCACCACGCCCATCGAGAAGCGCGAGGCTGCACCCGGGCCGCTGGCGATCAGCAGCGGGATCATCGCGAACACCAGCGCCGCGGTGGTCATCAGCACCGGCCGCAGGCGGATCGCGGTGGCTTCCTCGATCGCCTCGCGCTTGGACAGTCCCTGTTCGATCTGCAGCTTGTTGGCGAACTCCACGATCAGGATGCCGTGCTTGGAGATCACGCCGACCAGCGTCACCAGTCCCACCTGGGTGTAGATGTTGATGCTCATGCCGGGGAATGCCTCGATCCCGGTCATGCCCAGAATGCCGCTGAGGATCGCCAGTACGTTGAGCGTCAGCAGCGCGCCGCAGATCGCCATCGGCACGGTCAACAGCATGATCAGCGCGTCGCGGAAGCTCTCGAACTGCGCCGACAGCACCAGGAAGATCACGATCAGCGCCAGCGCCAGGGTCATCAGCATCGCCGAGCCTTCCTGCTTGAACTGGCGCGACTCGCCGGCGTAGTCGACGCTGTAACCCTGCGGCAGCACTTCCTTGGCCGCCTGGTCCAGGATCGCCAGCGCTTCGCCCTTGCTCACGCCCGGACGTGGCGCGAACGTGATCGACACCGCGTTGAGCTGCTGGAAGCGCTTGAGCGATTGCGGCTGCGCGCTTTCCTTCAGCGTGACGATGGTCGACAGCGGAATCAGCTGGCCGTCGCGGGCGCGGGTGTAGTAGTTCTCCAGCGCGCTGGCGTTGAGCCGGTCGCTGCGCTGCACCTGCGGGATCACCAGGTAGGAGCGGTTCTGCATGGCGAAGCGGTTGGTGTAGCCGCCCGACAGCATCGCCGCCATGTCGGCCGATAGCGTGCGCATGTCGATGCCCAGGCTGGCCGCCTTGTCGCGGTCGATCACCACCTCGATCCGCGGCTTGTCGATCTTCAGGTCCTTGTCGAGGAAGATGAAGCGCTTGCTTGCCATCGCCTTGGCCAGGATCGCCTCGGCCAGCTCGTTGAGCTGGGACAGCTCGCCGACGCCGCCGATGATGAATTCGCCGCCGCCGTCGCCGCCGGCACTGGGCAGCGAGGGCGGCACCAGCGCGAATACGTTGAGGCCGGTGACCTGGCTCATCTGTGGCTGCAGTTGCTGCTCGAGCACCGCCTTGGTCGACTTGTCGCGCTCGCTCCAGGGCTTGAGCACGAAGCCGGCCATCGCGCTGGGGCTGGCGCCGCCGCCGCTGCCGCCGAAGCCGCCGTTGAACAGGAAGTAGTCCTGCACTTCCGGCACGCCCTTGGCGATGCGGGTGATCTCCTCGGTGTACCGCTCCACGTAATCCAGCGTCGAGTACGGGTCGGCGCTGCCGATCGAGAAGATGAAGCCTTCGTCCTCCAGCGGCGCCGGTTCCTTGGGCGCGGTCATGTACAGGAACGCGCACGACACCAGCACGATCAGGCCGAACGCCGCGATCACCGACTTGGTTTCCAGCGCGCCATGCAGCTTGCGCTGGTAGCCGTGGCGCAGCCATTCGAAGCGGTCGTCGAGCCAGCTTTCCAGCTTGCCCTTGCTGCCTTCGCTGTGCGGCTTGAGGATGTGGGCGCACATCATCGGCGTCAGGGTCAGCGCGATGATGCCCGACAGCAGCACCGCACCGGCCAGGGTGAACGCGAACTCGGTGAACAGCACGCCGGTCAGTCCGCCCTGGAAACCGATCGGCAGGTACACCGCGATCAGTGTCGTGGTCATCGCCACCACCGGCCAGGCCAGCTCGCGCGCGCCCTTGATCGCCGCCTCGTGCGGCGACATGCCTTCCTCGATGTGTCGGTGGATGTTCTCCAGCACGATGATCGCGTCGTCGACCACGATGCCGATCGCCAGCACCATCGCCAGCAAGGTCAGCAGGTTGATGGTGAAGCCCATCAGCAGCATCAGGAACAGGCCGCCGATCAGCGACAGCGGCACCGTCACCGCCGGAATCAGCACGCTGCGCAGCGAGCCCAGGAACAGGAAGATCACCACGATCACGATGATCACCGCCTCGATGATCGTGCTGACCACTTCGTTGATCGCGTCCTGGATCGACTCGGTGCTGTCGTAGGGGATGCTCGCCTTGATGCCCTGCGGCAGCTGCGGCACGATCTCGCCGTCCCACAGCTTGCGCACGTCCTTGATCACGTCCAGCGAGTTGGCGTCGGGCGCGACGAAGATGCCCATGAAGGTCGCCGCTTCGCCGTTGATGCGCACCGAGGTGCCGTAGTTCTCCGAGCCCAGCACCACGTCGGCGACGTCGCCCAGGCGCACGATCGCACCGTCCTGCTCGCGGATAACCAGCTTGCGGAATTCCTCGGGCGTGCGCAGGTCGGTGCGCGCGGTCATGTCGATCGCGACCATCTGGCCCTTGGTCGAACCTACCGCCGACAGCACGTTGTTCGACTGCAGTGCGCTGGCGACGTCGCTCGCGGTGACCTTGAGCGCGGTCATGCGGTCCGGCTTCAGCCACACGCGCATCGCGAACGTGCCCGCGCCGAGGATGTCGGCACGCTGCACGCCCGGCACGGTGACCAGCTTGGGCTGGACCACGCGGGTCAGGTAGTCGGTGATCTGGTTGTTGTCGAGCGTGTCGCTGGCGAAGGACACGTACATCGCGGCGATCTGCTGGCCCTGCTGCAGGTCGATCACCGGATCCTCGGACTCCGGCGGCAGCTGGCCGCGCATCTTGTTGACCTTGGCCGCGATCTGGGTGAGCGCCTCGTTCGGATCCTGGTCCAGGCGGATATAGGCCTGGATCGTGCTGATGCCGGCGGAACTGGTCGAGCTGAGGTACTCGATGCCTTCGGCGCTGGCGATCTCGCGTTCCAGCGGCGTGGTGATGAAGCCCTGGATCAGGTCGGCGTCGGCACCGAAATACGTGGTGCTGACATTGATCACCGCGTTGCGCAGTTCCGGATACTGGCGCACGTTGAGTTCGGTGAACGCGCGCAGGCCGAACAGCAGGATGAACAGGCTGACGACCATCGCCAGCACTGGTTTGTTGATGAAGATGTCGGTGAATTTCATCTTGTCCGCCTTTGAAAGCCCTCCCCTTCAAGGGGAGGGTGGGGTGGGGATGGTTTTCCGGGCGAATACGACGTCTTCCTGGAAACCCATCCCCATCCTTGCCTTCCCCTTGAAGGGGAAGGAAATGGGAAGCCTCGCTGCACGAGGCTGACGTTCTTACCGGTTCTCGGCCTTCGGTTGCGCCTGCGCGGTCGGCTGCACCTTGTTGTTGATCGTCACCTCGGCGTCGTTGCGCAGCTTGAGCAGGCCGCTGGTGGCGATCTGCTCGCCGGGCTTGAGCCCTTCGGTCACGGCGATCAGGTCGCCTCGGGTGGCGCCGGTCTTGACGAAGCGTTGCCTGACGATGAGCTTGTCGCCGGTCAGCGGCTTGCCCTGCATGTCTTTCTCGCCCTCGGCGCGCTTGACCTTGCTGATCACGTAGACCGCATTGCCGTAGGGGTTGAAACTGATCGCGGTCTGCGGCACCACGACCACGCTGCGCTGGCCGCCCAGGTCGAACGACACGTGTGCGAACGCGCCCGGGCGCAGGTTGCCTTCCTTGTTGTCGAGCGTCGCCTGCAGCCGGAAGTTGCGGGTGCTGGCGTCGACTTCCGGCTGGATGGCGGTGACTTCGCCTTCGAAGCTGCGACCCGGCATCGCATCGACCGTTGCGCGCACGCTCGTGCCGGCAGGCACCTGGCCCATGCGCCGCTCGGGCAGGGTGAAATCCAGGTAGATCGGATCCAGCGTTTGCAGGCTGACGATCGGGTCGCCGGGATTGACGAACTGTCCCAGGTTGACCTGGCGGATGCCGAGGATGCCGCTGAACGGCGCGCGGATCGTCTTCTGCGCGATCAGCGCGCGTTGCGCATCGGCGTTGGCCTGCGCGCTCGCGGCCGCGGTGGCGCGCTGCTCGACTTCGTCCTGCGACACCAGCTTGTCCTTGCCCAACTCACGCCAGCGGTCGCGCTGCACGGCGGCCAGCTTGGCGGTGGCCTCCAGCGATTTCAGCGTGGCCAGTTCGTTGGCGGTATTGAGCCGGATCAGCACGTCGCCGGCCTTGACCGGTTGCCCGGCCTCGAACTCGATCGACTTCACCACGCCACCGGCCTCGGTGGTGACATCCGTGCCATTCACCGCCACGAAGGTGCCGACGGCTTCCTCGATGTCGCTCCAGCGTTCGGCCTTCGCGGCGGTTGCGGTCACCGCCACCGCCGGCTGCGGCATGTTGTCGAAGAACTGGTTCATGCCGGCGCTCATCATCGCCTTGACGCCGAACACGCCGCCGAAGATGACGATCACTGCGATGAGCATCCAGATCATGCGCTTGCGCGTGGATGGCGCGCGCGGGGTGTCATGCTTGGGCATGGGGAACTTCCTTGGAGGACGAGAGGGGGTTATCGGGGAGGCACGGCGATGCCGCGCCGAATACGGCCAGGCCGACCCGCGCCACCAGTGCGTCGATGGCGGCGTCGTCGGCCGGATCGAACAGCGGCTGCCAGCGATAGCCGTTGAGCAGGTATTGCAGTTGCTTGAGCAGCAGCCGGTACGGATCGCCGACGTCGTGCTCGTCGAGCAGGCCATCCTGCTGCACCAATGAGTACATGCCGAGACACATCGCCCACGGGCCGACCGTCAGCGCCTGCGGCGACAGCCGCGTGTCGGCCGGCAGGTCGCCGTTGCGGAAGGCTTCGACGACGATGCCGTCGACCAGCGCACTCAATGGCGCGCTGGCCTCGAGCGCACGGCGCCGGCTTGCTTCCGAGGCCGCGCCCCAGATCACGTCGGTCCACACGAACTGGGCGAGCCGGAAATGCTCCGGCTGCGCGCGGATCATCATCAGGTCGGCCAGCACGATCGCCAGCATGCGGTCGCGGGTAGGGCCAGGCCAGCGCGCGGCGCGTTCGAACAGTTCGACCCGGCTCAGGCAGTTGCGCGTCGCCAAGGCGACCAGCAGGTCTTCCTTGCTGGCGAAATGGTTGTAGAGCGTGCCGATCGCATAGTCCGATTCCTCGGCGATCCGCGACATCTGCAGGTTGAGCAGGCCGTCGCGCTGGATCAATGCCTGGGCCTTGTCCAGGAACAGTCGCTCGCGGTCGGCCAGCTCGCGCTGGCGGCGTTCTCGGGTGCCCATGGTGGCTGACGCGAAGAAGCAGGAGCGGAATTTTGAACCCGGCTCAGGATTTGATCAAGACTTACGCGCACTTGATTTCTGTGAGCAACCCGGCGCGCCATCACGCACCTGTATTGCCTGCACCGCTAATTTTGCGATCCGTTTTTCGTGATTTCGTGTTCGCAAACGCGGTGGCGGCGTCAAGTGCCCCGCATCGGCGGATCCGCCTGACTTCCGGCACGCTCATGAACAGGCGTGAATGTTAGACTGGCGAGTATAGGAAATCGATTACATTCTGAGCCGAGGCCACCGCATGCGTCGCTACTACGTTCCCCTCGTGTTGTCGCTGGCCTTGGCCGCCTGTGGTGGCAAGGAACAGCAAGGCGGTGCGCCGCCACCGCCGGAAGTCGGCGTGGTCAAGCTGCAGGCGCGAAGCGTGCCGCTGCAGCGCGACCTGGTCGGTCGCCTGGCCGCGTTCCGCAGCGCCGACGTGCGCGCGCGCGTACCGGGCGTGCTGCAGCGGCGGGTCTATGAGGAAGGCAGCGACGTCACCCAGGGCCAGCTGCTGTTCGTGATCGACCCGGCGCCGTTGCAGGCGGCGCTGGCGCAGAGCCAGGCCGCGCTGGCGCAGTCGCAGGCCAACCATACCAATGCCAAGGTCGCCGCCGAACGCGCGCGGCAGCTGGCGCCGGGCAAGTTCATCTCGCAATCCGACCTCGACAACGCGCTGGCCACCGAACGCAGTGCGGCCGCGTCGGTGCAGGCCGGCAAGGCGGCGGTGGAGAGCGCGCGGATCAACCTCGGTTACGCCAGCGTGCGTGCGCCGATCGCCGGCCGTGCCGGCAAGCAGCAGGTCACCGAGGGCGCGCTGGTCGGCCAGGGCACGGCGACGCTGTTGACCACGGTCGACCAGATCGATCCGCTGTTCGTCAATTTCTCCATGGGCGTGACCGAACTGCAGCAGATCCGCGGCATGCGCCAGGGCCAGGCGCCGGCGGAGACCCAGGTGCAGGTGCTGCTGCCCGATGGCACGGTCTATGGACGCCCGGGCGTGCTCGACTTCTCCGGCGACATCGTCGACCCGGCTACCGGCGCGGTGTCGCTGCGCGCACGCATCCCCAATCCCGACAAGACCCTGCTGCCGGGCACCTACGTGACGCTGCGCGCGACACTGGGCCAGCAGCCCAACGTGTTCCTGGTGCCGCAACTGGCGGTGCAGCGCGATGCCAACAGCGCCTACGTGCTGGTGGTCGGCCAGGATGGCAAGGTCGCGCGCAAGGACATCGTCACCGAGCGCAGCCAGGGTACTGCCTGGGTGGTCAGCCAAGGCGTGGCCGCCGGCGACCAGGTGATCGTGTCCGGCCTGCAGAAGGCGCAACCCGGCCAGCCGGCCAAGGCGGTGCCGTGGCAGCCGGAAGCGGCCAAGGGCGCGGCGCCCGGCGCGAATCCCGATGCCAAGAAAGAAGGCGATGCAGCGGCGAAGAAGGGCTGAAGAACCTGCTTATGCCTTCCTCATGGCCCGCGTTGCTCCTGAGCGGCCGCCTGGCGGCGGCGCGCGGCGCCGCGCCTGACTGGCCGTCAGGTCAAGCCGTACGTCGCCGCCAGGCGGCCGCTCAGGAGCAACCCAAAGGGCCGGCGCTGAATGCGCACACGGCGTTGTCATCACTCGGTCGTGGATCGACATCCACTCCCTCGCTCTTTCTAGCCCTGCGCGCATTCAGTGCCGGCGCGGGCCATGAGGAAGGCATAAACAGGTTCTAACCATGTCCAGATTCTTCATCAGCCATCCTGTCTTCGCCTGGGTCATCGCGATCCTGATCACGCTCGGCGGCGTGCTCGCCATCCTCAACCTCGGCGTGGAGTCGTATCCGAGCATCGCGCCGCCGCAGATCACCGTGGGCGCGGCCTATCCGGGCGCCAGCGCCGACACCACCGAGCGCGCGGTGACGCAGGTGATCGAGCAGCAGCTCACCGGCATCGACAACCTCGACTACTTCAGTTCCTCATCCAGCTCCAACGGCCGCGCATCGATCACGCTGACCTTCCGCCCCGGTACCGATCCGGACATCGCCCAGGTGCAGGTGCAGAACAAGGTGGCGCTGGCCACGCCGCGACTGCCGTCCGAGGTCACGCAGCAGGGCGTGGTGGTGGCCAAGGCCAACGCCGGCTTCCTGATGGTCGCGGCGCTGCGTTCCAGCAATCCGGCTTACGACAAGAACGCATTGTCGGACCTGATCGCCTCGCGCGTGCTCGACCAGATCTCGCGCGTGCCCGGCGTCGGCAGCACCCAGCTGTTCGGCGGCGAATACGCGATGAACATCTGGCTCAATCCCGACAAGCTGCAGGGTTTTGGCCTGTCCGCCAGCCAGGTACTGGCGGCGGTGCGCGGCCAGAACGTGCAGTTCGCCGCCGGCTCGGTCGGCGCCGAGCCTTCGCCCGAAGGCCAGGCGTTCACCGCGACGGTGTCGGCGGAAGGACGCTTCAGCACCGCCGAACAGTTCGGCGACATCGTGCTGCGCGCCAATGCCGACGGCACCACCGTGCGCCTGAAGGATGTCGCGCGCGTGCAGAAGGGCGCGTCGGCGTACGGCTTCGACCTGAAGTGGAGCGGCACCCCGGCTGCCGGTTTCGCGGTGCAGCTGGCGCCCGGCGCCAACGCGCTGGGCGTGGCCGAGTCGGTGCGCGCGCGCATGGACGAACTGCAGACCACTTTCCCGCAGGGCGTCACCTGGTTCTCGCCGTACGACAGCTCCACCTTCGTCCGGATCTCGGTCGAGGAGGTGGTCAAGACCCTGCTCGAGGCGATCGTGCTGGTGTTCCTGGTGATGCTGATCTTCCTGCAGAACTTCAGGGCCACGCTGATCCCGACGCTGGTGATCCCGGTCGCGCTGATGGGCACGTTCCTGGGCATGTACCTGATCGGTTTCACCATCAACCAGCTCAGCCTGTTCGGCATGGTGCTGGCGATCGGCATCGTGGTCGACGACGCGATCGTGGTGATCGAGAACGTCGAGCGCATCATGACCGAGGAAGGCCTGCCGCCGAAGGAGGCGACGACCAAGGCGATGGGCCAGATCACCGGCGCGGTGGTCGCGATCACGGTGGTGCTGGCGGCAGTGTTCGTGCCCAGCGCGTTCCAGGGCGGCAGTGCCGGTGAGATCTACAAGCAGTTCGCGATCACCATCGCCATGGCGATGGGCTTTTCGGCGTTCCTCGCGCTGGGCTTCACGCCTGCTCTGTGCGCGACCCTGCTCAAGCCCACCGGCCACCACGAAAGCCGCAACTTCATCTTCCGCGGCTTCAACAAGATCTACGACAAGGTCGCCGGCACCTACGTCGGCCACATCGGCAGCGCGGTGACGCATGCGCCGCGCTGGATGATCGTGTTCGCCGGCCTGGCGCTGCTATGCGGCTTCCTGTTCATGCGCATGCCCGGCAGCTTCCTGCCGGAGGAAGACCAGGGCTACGCGCTGGCGATCGTGCAGTTGCCGCCGGGCGCGACCCTGCAGCGCACCACGCGCGTGTTCGAACAGGTGCGCGGCACGCTGGAGAAGCAGCCCGGCTACGAAGGCATGATGCAGGTCGCCGGTTTCAGCTTCGTCGGCCAGGGCGAGAACGTCGGCATGGCCTTCATCAAGCTCAAGGACTGGGGCGATCGCGACGTCACCGCGACCGAGTTCATCCAGAACGCGAATGGCGCGTTGTACGGCATCCGCGACGCGCAGATCTTCGTGATCAACCTGCCGACGGTGAGCGGCCTGGGCGCGTTCGGCGGTTTCGACATGTACCTGCAGGATCGCAGCGGCCTGGGGCGCGAAGCACTGACCAACGCGCGCAACATGCTGCTGGGCAACGCCAACAAGAATCCAGCACTGACCGGCGTGCGGCCGAACACGCTGGAGGATGCACCGCAGCTCAAGCTCGATGTCGATCGCCTGCAGGCGCAGGCGATGGGCCTGCAGGTCAGCGACATCTACAGCGCGATCCAGCTGATGCTGGCGCCGGTCTACGTCAACGATTTCGTCGACGAAGGCCGCGTCAAGCGCGTCAACATGCAGGCCGACACGGCGTTCCGGACCGGACCGGAATCGCTGGGCCGCTTCTTCACGCCCAGCCCCAACAGCAGTTCCGACAGCGCCACCCCGGCGATGATTCCGTTGTCGAACGTGGTCCAGGCGAACTGGATCACCGCGCCGCCGGCGTTGACGCGCTACAACGGTTACGCCGCGGTCGAGATCGTCGGTTCGCAGGCGCCCGGACACAGTTCCGGCGAGGCGATGAACGCGATGCAGGAAATCGTCGACAACGACCTGCCCGAAGGCTTCGGCTACGACTGGACCGGCCAGTCGTACCAGGAAATCCTGTCCGGCAACCAGGCGCCGATGCTGATGGCGTTGTCGATCCTGGTGGTGTTCCTGTGCCTGGCGGCTCTGTACGAAAGCTGGTCGGTGCCGGTGGCGGTGCTGCTGGTGGTGCCGCTGGGCGTGCTGGGTGCGGTCGCGTTCTCGATGCTGCGCGGCCTGCCCAACGACATCTATTTCAAGATCGGCCTGATCACCGTCATTGGCCTTGCAGCGAAGAATGCGATCCTGATCGTGGAGTTCGCGATCGAGCAGCGCCAGCAGGGCATGCCGTTGCGCGACGCGGTGATCGAAGCGGCCAAGCTGCGTTTCCGCCCGATCCTGATGACCTCGTTCGCCTTCATCATGGGCGTCACCCCGCTGGCGATCTCCAGCGGCGCCGGCGCCAATGCACGCCATGCGATCGGCACCGGCGTGATCGGCGGCATGCTGTTCGCGACCTTCCTCGGTCTGCTGCTGATCCCGGTGTTCTACGTGGTGGTGCGACGCGTGCTGGGCGACAAGCTCGACGAGAAGCCACAGCTGGCCGGTTGAACGTAGGCTGGGTTGGCTTCACCAACCCAGCGCTTCGCGGGTACCTGGTGATGCTGGGTTGGTGAAGCCAACCCAGCCTACGGGGCCGCGCCGATCAGTGCGGCGACGCCGACATTGAGCACATAGCCGCCGACCATCAGGAACACGAACAGAGTCGCTGCAAGCAATAGCGGTTTCGCCCCCGCCTGCCGGATCGCACTCGCCTGCGTGCGCAGGCCCAGTGCCGCCATCGCCATTGCCAACAGTACGGTATCGATCCGCACGATCGCGTCCACCCATGCCGCGGGCAGGACCTGCAGCGAATGGAAGCCGCTGACGGCGACGAACAGCACCGCGAACCACGGAATCACGATCTTCGCATTCGTCGCGGTCACAGTTCCGGAGTCGCGGCTCAGGCGTGCCGAGAGCAGCAGCAGGAACGGCGCCAGCAGCATCACCCGCAGCATCTTCTCGATCACCGCCGCCGAAGCCGCGGTTTCGCCGACTGCGCGCCCGGCCACGACCACCTGCGCCACTTCGTGGATCGTGGAGCCGGCGAAGATGCCAAAGGCATGCTCGCTGAGCTCGAGGTACGGATACAGCCACGGATACACGAACATCCCCAGGGTGCCGAACACCACCACGGTCGCCACCGCCACGGAGACCTTGTGCGCCTGGGCGCGTACGACCGGCTCGGTCGCCATCACCGCAGCGGCACCGCAGATCGCGCTGCCGGCGCCGATCAGCATCGAGGTCTCGCGATCGAGCTTGAACACACGGGTGCCCAGGTACACGGCCAGGCCGAACACGCACGTCACGATCGCCACGTCGATTGCGAGGCCCGCGATCCCGACGCCGGCGATCTCCTGGAAGGTCACCCGGAACCCATACAGCACGATGCCGATCCGCAGCAGCGTGCCCTTGGCGAAGTCGACGCCCGCAGCGGTGCGGCCTGCGATTGCCGGAAACAGCGTGTTGCCCGCGGCGATGCCAAGCAGGATTGCCAGCGTCAGTGCGCTCAGCCCCCAGCCCTGCAGCATCGGCAGGCCTGCCAGCGCGGTAGCTGCCGCTGCCAATGCTGAGACCAGCAGCAGCCCCAGCCAGAAAGCAGGCTGCTGGTGAGGGCGCGCAGCAAGGCGCGGGCTCTGGATGACATGGGCCACGGCGGTTCCCGGAAACGGATCGCCGGCAGGCTAGGCCCGACATGCAGATGAGTCCAATGCATATAATTCAATCTTCGATGACTTCAGGTCATGCACTTGAATTTGCACCTGCTGCGGATGTTCCAGGCCGTGGTCGAGCAGCAGGGGTTCTCGCGCGCGGCCGAAGTGCTGCACGTCAGCCAGTCGGCCGTGTCCAAGGGCATCCGCGAACTGGAATACCAGCTGGACCTGCCCCTGATCGAGCGCAGCGCCGGCCGCGGCGTGCGCCTGACCGACGGCGGGCAGGCGCTGTACGAGCACGCGCGCGGCATCTTCGCGATGGAACGCGCGGCGGCCGAGGACGTGCGCGATCGCGTCGGCCTGCGCAAGGGACGGCTGCGCGTTGGCGCCAGCACCACCATTGCCGGCTACTGGTTACCGACGCAGCTGGCGCAGTTCACGCAGCGCCATCCGGACATCGGCTTCGAACTGGTGGTCGGCAACACCGCTGAGGTCGGCAGGGCGGTGATCGATTGCCGTGTCGATGTCGGCTTCGTCGAAGGTACGGTGGACGATCCGCGGATCGCCGCCACCTTGTGGAAGCACGAATCGTTGCAGGTGGCCGTGGCCACCGCCTCGCCGCTGGGCCGACAGCGCCGTCCGTCCGTGGCCGAGTTGAGTCGCCAGACCTGGCTGTTGCGCGAGTCCGGTTCCGGCACCCGGCAGGTCGCGCAATCACTGCTGCGTTCGCGCGCGATCGCGCCGCGCAGGACGATCGAGATCGGCAGCAACGAGGCGATCGCGCGCGCCGTCGCCGCCGCTGCCGGCGTCGCGCTGCTGCCGGCGGTCGTGATCGCCGATCTGGTGGCGATGGGACGCGTGCGTACGCTGGGCATGGGCCAGGACGACGATATCCAGCGGCCTCTGTTCCGGCTGGAACTGGCCGATCGCCCACGCTCGCCGGCACTGCAGGCGTTCGTGGCGCGGATGGCGCAGGAGGATTGAAAGCTGTGTCGGCACGCGCGGACAGCTCCGTGCGATGCGCCGCAGTGCGATGCCCAGGCGAAAAAAAACCCGGCAGCGTGGCTGCCGGGTCTGCTCTTCTGCGCGGGGGAGGGAGCCGCGCGGCGAAGAGTAAGCCGGGGTTTACTTGGCGACCTTGCCGGCGGCCTTGACCACCTTCTCGGCCTGGCTCTGGGCCTGCGCGGTGGCGGCCTCGAACTGGCCCTTGGCGATCTGGCCGATGGCCTCGTTGGTCTTCAGCGTCTGGCCATAGACTTCCTGGCCGATATTGATTGCGCGCTCGACGTTTTCACGGGCGACCTGCACGCCATTCGGCACCACGGCCTTCAGGCCATCGAAATCGCGGGCTTCGGCGACCTGGCCCAGGAAGGCGAAGGTGGCGTTGGCGCTGTCGTTGAATGCGGCCAGCTGCAGGCCGAACACCTTCTCGGCGTTGTCCAGGGCCAGGCGGTTGATCTGTGCTGCCGTGTCCGCGAACTGACGCGTGGCGGCAGTGAACTGCTCGTTGAACTGCGGGTACATGGCGAAACTCCTGCGGGATCCGGCGCTATGCCGATCTTGTGCGGCGCAGCATAACCGCATATTTGCTGCAATGCAACATTCCAGTGAACCTGGTGGGATTGCCGTGGAATCAATCGCTTATAGGGGATTCACCGCTTTCTGACGTCTGGACGCGCGCCATCTTGGCTGGTTTCTGGGACTTGTCGCGGTTCAAGGCACGGAAGTCCATCTAGACCGAGCCGCGAGGACCGCCGGTACTCAGCCGCGATAACGGCAGCCGGAAGTGCAGGTCTCGTGCACGACCACTTCGCTCAGCTGCGGCAGCGCCGGCTTCAACTGCTCCCAGACCCACACCGCCAGACGCTCGCTGGTCGGATTTTCCAGGCCGTCGATCTCGTTGAGGTAGTGATGGTCGAGGCGGTCGAACAGTGGCTTGAAGGCCGCCTTGATGTCCGCGTAGTCCATCACCCAGCCGCTGTGCACGCCCGGTTCGCCGGAGACATGAACCTCGATCCGGAACGAATGCCCGTGCAGCCGCGCGCACTTGTGCCCTTCAGGCACGTTCGGCAGCCGGTGCGCCGCCTCGATGGTGAAGACCTTGAAGATATCCATGCAGTCATTCTCGGCCGCCGGCGCCGGCGCGGCAATCGGCAGATCGCCTTCCGGCTATTCCTGCGACAGCACGCCGAACACCAGTCGACTGTGGCGGCGCATCGCCGTACCAGTCGATGCGCCCGGCATTGCAGCCGTCATCGATGGGGCGGATTCTTCGGATCGACAGGATCGTCTGTCGTTTGGTGCGGACAGCGGCCGCGTGGTCGGACTTGATCAGTCGTCGAACAATTGATGTGGTGGCTATGGGTGGACTCGAACCACCGACCCCAGCATTATGAGTGCTGTGCTCTAACCGGCTGAGCTACATAGCCACGCGGAGCGCATTCCCGAGGGAAGCCGCAAATTATTGCTGCCTGGGCCGTTGCCGTCAATTCGGCCCGGTTCGCGCTTGTGGCTCCGGCGATCCCGTGGCAGAGTCGGGCGTAGTGACGAAAGTCAAATAATCTTGGGAGTCCGCATCGTGATCGATCCGGACGGTTACCGACCCAATGTCGGCATCATCCTGATGCGCCCGGACGGCCAGGTGTTCTGGGCACGGCGCGTGCGGCGCGACGGCTGGCAGTTCCCGCAAGGCGGGATGAACAGCGACGAGACGCCGGTCGAGGCCATGTATCGCGAGCTGCGCGAGGAGACCGGGCTGCTGCCCGAGCACGTCGAAGTGCTCGGCGCGACCCCCGGCTGGCTGCGCTACCGGCTGCCGCCGCGAGCGGTGCGCCATCACGACCGGCTGGTCTGCATCGGCCAGAAGCAGGTCTGGTTCCTGCTGCGGATGCTGGGGCAGGAGGGCGACCTGCGCCTGGACCTGACCGACAAGCCCGAATTCGACCTGTGGCGCTGGGTCGACTTCTGGTATCCGGTGGAGCACGTGGTCACCTTCAAGCGCGGCGTCTACGCCAGTGCGTTGCGCCATCTGGCGCCTATCGCGCGCGATATCGCCGGTGCCCAGGCCGTTCCGCCGCCTGCGCCGGACCCGCGCCGGGCCGGCAGCGCCGGCGACGGCCGCTACCGCCCGCGTTACCGGCCGGCGGCTCCAAGCCGCGGCAACGGCGGCGAATCCGGCAAGAATTGACAATCATTCTCATCTCTGGCGGAATGGGCACAAGGGCTTCTCCATGCCCGTGTGAGCCGAGCCGGAAACCATGTACGTCTGCATCTGCAACGGCGTTACCGATCATGACATCCGCCAGGCGGCCGTGGCCGGCTGCCGTAGCGTGTCCGAACTGACCATGCGCACCGGTTGCGGTGCCTCCTGTGGCACCTGCCTGAGCAGCGCCGCCGAAACCCTCGATCAGATCCATCGCGCCGACAAGGCCGTGGCTACTCCGACCCTGCTGCCGTTGCTGTCGCAGGCGGCCTGATCGTCCCATGCGTTGCAGTGCGGAGCTTGCTCCGCTGGCGGGCTTGTTGTCGCAACAATCGTCTTCCCGAGCGCTTTGGCTCACTTGCCGGCATGCAAACCACGCCTCTTCTCCGCGACGGGAAATGAAGGAAGCCCGCGCAGCTCCGCTTTCGAAAAACGCGGGCCGAAAATGCGCGTGATTCGCGTTTCGTCATCGCCTGCGCGACGGCGCTAGAGTCGGCGCATTCCTGTCAACGGAGCGCGACCATGAAGGGCGACGCCAAGGTCATCGAGCATCTCAACAAGGCGCTCTACAACGAACTGATCGCGATCAACCAGTACTTCCTGCACGCCAAGATGCTGAAGAACTGGGGACTGAAGGAACTCGCCGAGCACGAGTACCACGAGTCGATCGACGAGATGAAGCACGCCGACAAACTCGCCGAACGCATCCTGTTCCTCGACGGCCTGCCCAACTTCCAGTCACTGGGCAAGCTGCGCATCGGCGAGAACCCGCGCGAACTGCTGGAATGCGACTTGGCGCTGGAGCTGGAGGCCCTGCCGACGCTCAAGGACGGCATCGTGCATTGCGAGCAGGTTGGCGACTATGTCAGCCGCAAGCTGCTTGCCGACATCCTCGAATCCGAGGAGGAACACATCGACTGGCTGGAGACGCAGCTGGCGTTGATCGCACGCATCGGCGAGCAGAATTACCTGCAGACCAAGATCGAAGACGGCGAGTAGTCGGGCTACTGCAACTGGAATTTCAGTTGCGAGGTTCTGCCGGAACCCGCGAAGGCCAGGAGCAGATCCCGCGCTGCGCTCGGAATGACAGATAAGTGTTGTTCGCGCGACGAAGCGCTGTCGCCGCGTCGCCGCTCCCGTTGTCCTTCCTGCTGCCGCCGCTAGGCGCGTTGCGCGGTGGCCGGCATCCGCGCCAGCAGCGCCGGGCGCACGCGTTCGTATTCGGCCACCACCACGGCGACGGCAGCGGCAGGGCGTTCCAATGTCTGCTCGCGGGCGTCCAGCTCGATGCGCTTGGCCGCTTCGGATAGGGCGTCGGCGCCGAGGTTGGCGCTGGAGGACTTGAGGCTGTGCGCCAGTTCGCGCAGCAGCGGCAGGTCGGGGACTTCGGCGGCGCTCTTGAGCTGCGCGATCAGGCGCGGCGTGTTGTCGAGGAAGGCGCCGATGATCGGCACCACGCCTGCGCCGATCATGGCTTCCAGGTCGTCCAGGGTTTCCTCGTTGAGCATCGGCATCTCCGGTGATTGAACGCTGGCGTCCTGGCGCGTGTCCGCGGCCATCGCAGCATTGATGGTGCCGATGCTGGCGGTCGCCGGCGCGTGGTCGTGGCGCTCGTCGGGCAGAGGCAACCAGCGCGCCAGGCAGGCGTCCAGCTGAGCGCGCGTCACCGGCTTGGCCAGGTAGTCGTCCATGCCCGCATCCAGGCATTTCTGCCGGTCGCCCGCCATCGCGTTGGCGGTCATCGCGACGATCGGCAGGCGCGAGGTGCCCAGCGCGGTTTCGTGCTGGCGCCAGCGTCGCGTGGCGGTGTAGCCGTCGATCACCGGCATCTGGCAATCCATCAGCACCACGTCGTAGGAAGCGCGCGCCATCGCCTGCAGCGCCAGTTCGCCGTTGGTGGCGGTGTCGCATTCCAGGCCCAGTACCTTGAGCAGCTGCTGCGCGACCAGCAGGTTGACCGGATTGTCCTCGACCAGCAGCAGGCGGCCGTGCCAGCGGCGACGCTCGACCGCCGGCGCGGGTTCGGGACGATGTGGAGCCGCCGACGGCGCGGTGCTCACCGCGACGCTGCCCGGCGCCATCAGCGCCGCGCGCAGGTCGTTGTCCGGCGCCAGCCGCGGCAGCAGTACGGTGTCGTTGCGCTGCAGCCCGTCCGGGATGCCCTCATCGCCGAACAGGCAGACCAGCTGCACTTCGCCGTACAGCGATTGCCGCTGCAGGTTGCGCTGCAGGGCCACCGACGTGTTGCGGATGCCGGCCAGGTCAGCCAGCACCACCGCGTAACGCCAGGGCTCGCCTTGCGCGGCGGCGGTGCGCAGGCGTTCCAGTGCCTCGTGCACGGTATCCACCGCGGTGAGTCGCAGGCCCCAGTTGGGGAGCAGCATCAGCAGTCGCCGACGCAGGCGTTCGTCGGTACTCAGCAACAGCACGCGCGTGCCGGCGCGTTCGACCGGGCGATGTTCGAGGTCGCCCTGTACCTTCATCAACGGGATCTCGAAATGGAAGCTGGCACCGTTGCCCGCTTCCGAGACCACGCCGATGCGACCGCCCATCAGGTCGACGATGCGCTTGCAGATGGCCAGCCCCAGCCCGGTGCCGCCGTACAGACGCGTGGTCGAAGCGTCGGCCTGGGCGAAAGCGGTGAACAGCTTGGCCTGCGCCTCCGGGGTGATGCCGATGCCGGTGTCGCGCACTTCGAAGCGCAGCAGGTGCTGGCTGGAATTCTCGCCGAGGCGCCGCACGGTGATCGCGATCGTGCCGCGATCGGTGAACTTGACCGCATTGCCGATCAGGTTGCCGAGCACCTGCCGCAGGCGCACCGGATCGCCGCGTACCGGCAGCCGCACCGAGGCATCGATCTCCAGGTTGAGGCGCAGCCCCTTCATGTCGGCCGGATGGCGCATCCACTGCACCACGTCCTCGAGCAGTTCGCGCAGGTTGAACACGGTGTTTTCCAGCACCAGCCGATCGGCTTCGAGCTTGGAGTAGTCGAGGATGTCGTCGACGATGCGCAGCAGTTGCTGCGAGGAGGCATAGGCGGTGCGCACCAGGTCGCGCTGGCCCGACGGCAGCGGCGAAGTCAGCAGCAGGTCCAGCATCGGCACGATGCCGTTGAGCGGGGTGCGGATCTCGTGGCTCATCGTCGCCAGAAATTCGCCCTTGGCCAGCATGCCGGCCTCGGCCGCCTGCTTGGCTTTTTGCAGTTGCTGTTCCAGTTCCTGGTGATGGCGGATCTCGCGCTGCAGCGTTTCGATCTCGGTGTGGCCGCGCTCGGCGCGCAGCAGGCGCGAGTTGATCTCCGCATCGCGCGAGCGCAGCGCGATCACCATGACCAGCACGCACAACGCAGTCATTGCGGCCAGCAGCAGTGCGGCGGTGCGCCATGGACCACTGACGCCGACGTATTCGAGCGCGAGTGCAAGCACCGCGCCGCTTGCCGAAGCGAGCGTGAGCCAGCGAACGACGGCGGGAGGCGAGGTAGCGATGGTCACGGCTACAGCACCGCGCTGTGGAAGTCGAACTCGAGGTCGCCGCCGGCGCGCTGCACCAGGTTGCCCTGGATGAAGTCGATGCCGCTCATCCACAGGTAGGCGGCCGCCTGCGGATCCTCGATCTGGTGGCCGATCACCAGCAGGCCCTGGCGGTGCGCGCGGTCGATCACGCCGCGCATCTCGTCGCGCAGCGTCGGACTGGCCTGCGCGTTGGCGTAACGCGCGGACAGCCGCAGATAGCCCAGCGGCAGTTGCGCCAACAGCGCTTCGGCCTCGTCGCCGCATTCGTACTGGCTCAGGCAGAACTGCACACCGGCGCGGATCATGCGCTGGCAGAACTGCTGCAGCGTGACGGTGTGGATCAACGCATCGTCCAGGCGCACATCGATCACCAGCGCGCGCCCGGGCAGGCCATGCACTTCGAGCGCGCCGAGCAGCCAGTCGGCGTAATCGTCGCGCGACAGCGAGCGCGGCGACTGCGGCACGAACAGGCGCAGCGGACGCTGGTCGTGGTAGCGGCCCTGCAGCGTGTCGAGCACGCGCTCCAGCACCCAGTGGTCGATCTCGGCCAGCAGCGCGTTGTTGTCCAGCGCCGGCAGGAACTGCGCCGCGACGCGCAGCTGGCCATCGCTGCCGCGCAGGCGCAGCAGCGTCTGGTACTGCGGTTCGTCGCCGCCGGCGACCGCGACGATCGGCTGGTACGCCAGCTCGAAGCGGTTCTCGGCCAGCGCGTCGCGGACCTGATCGGCCGCCGATTGCGCCTGCTCGGGCGCGGCCGGCGCGGGCGCGACGTAGTCCGCGATGCCGGTCGGCGCCACGCGCGCCGCGCGCAGTGCGCGCTCGGCGGCGTCCAGCGCGGCGCCGGCGTCGGCGAAGCCCGGATCGAGCGCGACCAGGCCAATGCTGGCGCGCAGGCGCACCGCATCGTGGCCTTCGCCGAAGGTCTGCTGCGCCAGGCCATCGCGCAACGCCTGCGCGAACACGGCCGCCGCCGCGCCCGGCAGCGTCGGCGCCAGGATCACGAATGCATGGTCGTTGAGGCGCGCCACCGGGTGCTGTTCCGACAAACCGCGCAGCCGCTGTCCGGCGTCGATCATCAGCGCCTCGTAGGCGGCATAGCCGAGCCGCTCGCGCAGCCGTTCGGCACCGGCGACCTCGACGAACATCAAGGCGCCGCGCGGCGCCTCGGCGTGCAGCGTGTTGCCGAGCAGGGCGACCAGGTCGCCGCGCTCGACCAGGCCGGTGAACGGATTGGCCTGCGGCGGCCGCACCCGGTTCTGCGCCTGCCGGCGCGCGCGCTGCACGCGGCTCATTACCGCCGCCACCAGGTGGCGCGGGCGGATCGGCTTGCTGAGGAAATCGTCGGCACCGCCGGCCAGCACCTCGTACTGGCGTTCCGGATCCGGATCGCCGGTCAGGAATACCACCGGCGTGTGCATCAGTTGTTCGTGCGCGCGGATCCGGTTGGTCAGCGCCATGCCGTCGAGGCCGGGCATGTGCAGGTCCATCAGCACCAGGTCAGGGCGGAAGGATTGCATCGCTGCGATCAGGCCGGTGGGCTGGTCGACGGTCAGGGTCTGCATGCCGGTGCCGGCCAGCACGCTTTCGGCGAAGGCCGCCTGGCTGGGATCGTCCTCGACGATCAGCACACGGAACGGATTGGCCGGGTCGACGGCCACGACAGCCTGCATTTCGGCCGGTGATGGCACCGCCGGCGCTTCTAGTGATTCAACGGGCTGCGCCGCCTCGACCACGGTTTCGGTCAGGTCGACGGCGACCGCCGGCGGCGCATCCCCAACCCAGCGTCGCCAGTAATGCGGTGGCGGCGTTTCAGTACGGCGCGGATGGCGGATCGGCGGCATGGCGTCCACGGCGGCGAGGGCGACAGCGGCCGCCTCGTCTCCCCCGGTTTTGGGGCGCTCGCGTATCTTCGGTCCGGTGCTGGACATGGGTTCCCCTGCGAATCCGCGTTGCCGCCCCAAACGGCAACGCGGATGTCCGGTTAACGCAGCCATGGCCGCGCAAAGGACAGGCTAAGACAAAACGGTCAACCCGGTAGCGTCTTCGGCGCGCGGCGGAACAACTTGCGCCACAACCACCAGATGGTGAAAGCGAACAACGAGGTCAACCCGACCACGATCGCCAACGCGATCCATGGGTGCGACAACGCCAGCGCAAGGCCGCCGATCACCGCCGCATCCTCGGTCACCGAGGCGGTCCAGTTGCTGACCGGCTCCGGCGACGTGTTCAGCAGCGCGCGCGAACCCGACTTCAACAGATGACTGGTCAACGCCACGCCGGCGCCGGTGGCCAGCATCCCGGCACTCAGCTGCCCGTCGGGCGACAACGCGGCTGCGGCCAGGAAGGCGCCGGCCGGCACCCGCAACAGAGTGTGCAGCAGATCCCAGACCGAATCGACGCCGGGAATCTTGTCGGCGAAGAATTCTGCGACGGCCAGCACACCCGACACGCCCAGCACCCACGGCGACTGCGTGGCCTGCAATGCCTGCGGCAGTTCCAGCCAGCCGAAGAAACCGGCCAGGCCGATGCCGAACACGGTCAGGTAGACGCGGATGCCGGCCAGCCAGGCCAGCAATACGCCGATCGCGAACAGGTGGGCTTCCGACATGGCCGTGTCCCGGTGCCGCGGCCGCCGCGGCCGCACGGCACGAGTATAGGCAACCGTGCAGGACCTCGAACGTACAATCAGCGGCCACCCGCCATCGAGCCTTCGCATGAGCGCTCCGACACCCGACCCCCGTTTCGTGATCGTTCCCGCGCGCCGCCATCCATGGCGCTGGGCCGCCGTGGTCGCGGCGTTGTGGCTGATTTCGCTGGCGCTGGTGTGGTGGCTGGTGCCGCGCGCGCCTGCGCCGGCCACCGGCGCGGCAACGGCGCCGGCACCGGTCAGCGCCGCGCAGTCGAAGCAGCAGCTGGCGACCCTGCAGATGTCCGACCGCATCAGCCGCCAGGCCAATCGCGAACTGCAGCAGACCCTGGCCGAGCGCGAGGAGGAGATCGCCGGCCTGCGCGCCGATGTCGCCTTCTACGAGCGCCTGGTCGGCGCGACCGGCCAGCGCAAGGGCCTGAGCGTGCACGAGATCCAGATGCGCCGCGACAACGACGGCAGCTGGCGCTACACCGCCACCCTCACCCAGAACATCAACCGCGGCGCTGTCAGTAAAGGTGACCTGACTCTCAGCGTGGAAGGCACCCGCGATGGCAAACTGGTGCGGCTGGATTGGGGGCAATTGCTGCAGAAACCGCAGGCACCGCCGCAGCGCTTCGAGTTCCGCTACTTCCAGCGGCTCGAGGGCAGCGTGCTGTTGCCGGAGGGCTTCGTGCCCGGGCGGGTGATCGCCAAGGTCCAGCCCGACGGTGGCGGCAGCACTGAACAGGCGTTCGCCTGGGAGGCCGCCACCGCGACATCCGCTCAGTAGCGAGGGGGGTTCCAGACTCATGTTCGACCGCGACAAAGAACGCATCAAGCGCGCCCAGCGCACCGGCCAGGTCGACACGCTGATCGGCGACAAGGTCGTGATCCGTGGCGACATCAGCTTCAGCGGCGGCCTGTACCTGCAAGGTCGCGTGCACGGTTCGATCAGCGCCCAGGACCCGGGTGCGATCCTGACCGTGGCCGACAACGGTTATGTCGAAGGCGAAGTCCGCGCGCCGGTGGTGGTCATCAACGGCGAACTGCGTGGCGATGTCCACGCCAGCGAGCGGGTCGAACTGGCCGGCAATGCACGCGTGCAGGGCAACATCCATTACAAGGTGGTCGAGATGGCCGCCGGCGCGGCGATCAGCGGCCGCCTGCTGCACCTCGAAACCCCCGTCGCGCTGCCCGCGCCGGAAGCCGGCGAAGCCCTGCCCGAGCGCGCGCTGTTGCTCAATACGGCCACCGCGTAGGCCTCTCAGCGACATCAAGGCCGCGCGGGATTGAATTCCCGCCCTGGCCGCCTCATCTTGTCGGCATGAACGTCTCCGCCAGCACCGCCGCGCCCAACTACCAGCAGCTCGATGCCCCGCTGCTGTTCACCCAGGCCGCCGCGGCCAAGGTGCGCGAACTGGTGCAGGAAGAAGGCAACGAGGCGCTGAAGCTGCGTGTCTACATCCAGGGCGGCGGCTGCTCGGGTTTCCAGTACGGCTTCGAGTTCGACGAGCAGCAGGCCGACGACGACCTGGCCATCGCCACCGACGGCGTCACGCTGCTGGTCGATCCGCTCAGCCTGCAATACCTGATGGGCGCGCAGGTCGACTACAGCGAGAGCCTGCATGGCGCGCAGTTCGTGATCCGCAATCCGAACGCCAAGACCACCTGCGGCTGCGGCAGCAGCTTTACCGTCTGACGTCCTGGCCCCTGCCGCCTGCAGAGGGCAGAGGATTGGCGAGGGTGTGAGTGCGGGTAGCACGTCGTTTCCGATAGGCCAAGGCCGCGCGCCTGACGCGACACAGGCATCGCGAAAACACGCTCTTCTGCTTTGAAGCCGTCATTCCCGCGAAGGCGGATCCAGCGACTTTGTTTTGCTGGTCATCCCGGCGTAAGCCGGGATCCAGCGACTTTGCTCTTGCTGTTGGGAGTTGCGACGCGTTTGCCGACCTTGCAGGTCGGGTTGACCAGCCTACGGCTGTTGTAAAGCGCTTCCGCCCGCTTCCGCGTGCGGGTCACTTTCTCTTGAAGGGGCCAAGAGAAAGTAACCAAAGAGAAGGCCCTTCCCCGACAGATCAATCCGGCGATTTGGGTAGTAGCACGCGATTTTCCGACTCGCCATCCCTGGCTCGGTCGGAAAACGGCGGCCATCCATGGCCGCCGCCCTTCGGGTCTATGGGGTGGCTCGGATCGCTGCTAGTTCGTGCCAAGGTCAACAGCCAACAGCCGCAGCTAAAGCAACGCGATCGGCAGAGTGCGGATGGCGACCAAACGCAGCAATCAAATTTCAAGCGAGAACAAGAACTCCGGCAACGATGAAAGCAACCCCGAACCAGCACTCATCAAGTGCGACGTCTGCCAAGCCGGCTTCGGGCCCTTTCTTTGGTTACTTTCTTTGGGCCAGCAAAGAAAGTGACCCGCACGCGGTAGCGGGCGGAAAGGCCGACCCGCAAGGGTCGGGAACTTGCGTCGTCCCGGCCAACCATGCCGCACTTGCCCCGCAGCTCTTCGCTGCCAACTTGCGTCGTCCTTCGACAAGCTCAGGATGAGCGAGGTGTTGCGTTGCAGCGGGGCGGAGAATCCGACCCGCGAGGGTTGGGAACTTGCGTCGTCCTTCGACAAGCTCAGGATGAGCGACGTGCCGTTACACTGCACGCCCCGCGCACCGCGTGTTCCAGAAGCGACGCCCGTGACGGTTTCAAACCCTTTCCTGGACGGCACTCCGACGCCAGCGCCCGGTTTCGCCTTCTCCGATCCCGGCCTCGATCGCGCCGACCACCTGCGCGACGATCCGCAGGCCCTCGCCGCGCTTTGGCGGAACGGCAAGGTGCTGCTGGTCGACAACGAGGGCAATACCGCCGTGGATGCGCAACGCGGGTTGCTGGCCTTCGACGGTACGAGCCTGGTCGACAGCGCCGAACACGGGATCTTCCTTGGCCTGCGCGACGAGCAGGCCTGGTTCGCGCTGCCGACCGAGACCAGCGGCTTCGAGCCTTCGGCGCGACTGGACCTGCGCAGCGCCGCCGCGCTCTGGTCGGCCTATGAGGCCAGCGTCTTCGCGCAGGCGCGCGCGGTGCTGCACTGGCGCTCGCGCCATCGTCATTGCGGCGTCTGCGGCGGCGCGCTGGTGTTCATGCGCGGCGGCTGGCAGGGACGCTGCATCGTCTGCAATGCCGAACACTATCCACGCACCGATCCGGCCGTGATCGTCGCGATCAGCGACGGCCAGCGCCTGCTGCTCGGACGCCAGGCCTCGTGGCCGTCGCGGCGTTATTCGACGCTGGCCGGCTTCGTCGAGCCGGGCGAATCGCTGGAGCAGACCGTGGTGCGCGAAGTGCTGGAGGAAAGCGGCGTGCGCATCCGCAGCAGCCGTTACCTGGCCTCGCAACCGTGGCCGTTCCCCGGCTCGCTGATGCTCGGCTTCATCGCCGACGCCGAACCGGACGAGCCGCGCGCCAGCGACGAACTCGAGGACGTGCGCTGGTTCACCCACGCCGAAATCGGCGCGGCGATGTCCGATGCCCCGACCGACGACGGCCTGCTGCTGTCGCCATCGATCTCGATCTCGCGCTGGCTGATCGAACACTGGCACGCGCATGTCGCCGCCACGCGGCCGCGCTAGAATCGGGCCATGTCCACGACCCTCATCGCCGTCGTCATCGCGCTGCTGCTCGGCCACACCGCGCAGTCGCTGGCCGCCTCGGTGCGCCATTACGGATGGTGGAGCAACTGGCTGCGCTGGATCGGTTCGCGCTTCGACGACAACGGCGTCTGGCGCGGCCGTTACGGCATCGTCATCGCACTGCTGCCGCCGGTGGTCACCGTCGGCCTGTTCCAGCTGGCGCTGCACGAACCGATCCTCGGCCTGGCCGGCCTGCTGCTCGGCATCGCCGTGCTGTTCTACACCTGGGGTCCGCGCGACCTGGACCTGGATGTCGATGCGATCGTCGACGCACAGGACCCGGTGGCGCGCCGCGATGCCGCCGCGCGCCTATGGCCGCACGGACAATCGCCGTCGCTGGATGGCCCCAGCCTGGTCGACGCGGTGTTCCGCAACGGCCTGCGGCGCTGGTTCGGCGTGCTGTTCTGGTTCCTGCTGCTGGGCGCTTGCGGCGCGTTGCTGTACCGGCTGGTAGCGCTGTCCGCTGAAGGCGACGACGCGCACCTGCTGCCCGGCGAGAACGCCATCGGCGCACGCGCGCTGCTGACACTGCTCGACTGGCCCGCCGCACAGCTGATGACGCTGTCGATGGCGCTGGTCGGCAACTTCGACACCGTGCTGGGCGCCTGGAAGGACGGCGGCGGCGCCTCGCTGCGCCTCGATACCGGCTTCCTCGGCGCCGTTGCACGCGCCAGCGTGCGCAGCGAGCTGGCCGACGAGGCCCAGGACTACGCCGAGTCCGGCGTATCGACGCCCTCGGCAATGGTGGCCTCGCTGGGCGAACTGCCGGAACTGCGCGACGCGATGAGCCTGGTGTGGCGCATCCTGCTGCTGTGGCTGGCGGTGATCGCGTTGTTCGTGATCGCCGGGTGGGTGGCCTGATCCAGCGATTGCTGCGATCCGTGCCGCGCATGCGGCGTTGCTGGGCAGCGTGATGTATCGCGTAGTGCGGCTACCCAAACTTCCGTAGCGTGCGCTGCGCGCACGATCGGACCTCCATCGTGCGCACAGCGCACGCTACTGCTGTAGAGCGAACTCGCTCCGTGCCGTCGCTGTTGCTGCTGCACTCCTCTCCCCGCGAGCGTGGAGAGGATGCCCGCAGGGCAGGTGAGGGGCGCGAGCGCAGCGAGCGTGCTGTTGCTCTTTAGCTGTTGCTTCGGGCCGTCATCCCGCGAAGACGGGAACCCAGCGACTTTGCTGCTTCAGTTCGTCATCCCGGCGTAAGCCGGGATCCAGCGACTCTGCACTTGCTGTCGGAGTTGCGACGCGTTTGCCGACCTTCCGGTCGGTTATTCCGCCCGCTTCCGCGTGCGGGTCACTTTCTCTTGAAGGGGCCAAGAGAAAGTAACCAAAGAGAAGGCCCTTCCCCGACAGATCAATCCGGCGATTTGGGTAGTAGCACGCGATTTTCCGACTCGCCATCCCTGGCTCGGTCGGAAAACGGCGCACATCCCTGTGCGCCGCCCTTCGGGTCTATGGAGTGGCTCGGATCGCTGGTAGTTCGTGCCAAGATCAAAAGCCAAAAGCCAAAAGCCAAAAGCCAAAAGCCGCAGCTAAAGCCAAAGCAATCGGCAGACTGCGAAGGACAACCAAACGCATCAATCAAATTTCAGGCGAGAACAAGAACCCCGGCAACGATGAAAGCAGCCTCGATCAGCACCCATCGAGTGCAACGCCTGCCAAGCCGGCTTCGGGCCCTTTCTTTGGTTACTTTCTTTGGGCCAACAAAGAAAGTGACCCGCACGCGGTAGCGGGCGGAAAGGCCGACCCGCAGGGTCGGGAACTTGCGTTGTTGCCGCCAATCGCTCTTACGCTCTTTCCGCACCAGCAGAGCTTCCGCCCGCTGCGCGTGCGGGTCACTTTCTCTTGATGGGGCCAAGAGAAAGTAACCAAAGAGAAGGCCCTTCCCCGATCAGAGCTAACGTTGCAGCTTGTAGTCCTCGGAGATTTTCCGACTCGCCCTCCTGGCTCGGTCGGAAAACGGCGGCCATCCATGGCCGCCGCCCTTCGGGTTTATGGAGTGGCTCGGATCGCTGGTAGCTAGAGCCAACAGCCAATAGCCACAGCGCTACGCCGCATCTCCCCGCAACTCCCGCACCCGAGCCTCCAATCCCTCCGCCGTCGCCCCACGCCCATCCACCGGCGCATCCGCCACCACCTCGACATGCGCACGCAGGCGCCGCGGCACGCGCATGCGGCCCATGCGATTGTCGCGGTGGCTCCACATGCTGGCCCACATGCCGCGCAGCGCCATCGGTACCACCGGCACCGGGCGCTTTTCCAGGATGCGTTCGACGCCGGACTTGAACGCGGCGATCTCGCCATCCTTGGTCAGCTTGCCCTCGGGAAAGATGCAGACGATCTCGCCTTCCGCCAGCGCCTGGTCGATCGCATCGAACGCGCGCTGCATCAGTTCCGGATTCTCGCGCGCACCGGCGATCGGGATCGCCTTGGCGGTGCGGAAGATGAAGCGCATCACCGGAATGTTGAAGATCTTGTAATACATCACGAAGCGCACCGGCCGCGGGATGCTCGCCGCCAGGATCAGCGCGTCCATGTAGCTGACGTGGTTGCAGACGATCAGCGCCGCGCCGTCGTCCGGCACATGCTGCTCGATGCCGCGCACGCGCAGCCGGTACAGCGTGCGCACCAGCACCCAGCTCAGGAAGCGCATCAGGAACTCGGGCACGATCGTGAAGATGTAGATCGCCACCAGCGTGTTGGCGATCGCCAGCGCCAGGAACACCTGCGGAATCGTCCAGCCGAGGAAGCGCTGCACCGCGATGCCGACCACCGCCGCCACCACGATGAACACCGCGTTCTGGATGTTCATGCCGGCGATCACGCGCGCCAGTTCGCCCTTGGGCGTGCGGCTCTGGATCAGCGCGAACAGCGGCACCACGAAGAAGCCGGTGAACGCGCCGATGCCGAGCAGGTCGATCACGATCCGCGTGCTGCCCGGCAGCTGCAGGAACGCCGCGATCGTGGACACGTGCATCGGTGCGGCGCCGCTGCGCGCGAAATACAGGTCCAGCATGAACGCACTGATGCCGAACGCGCCCAGCGGCACCAGGCCGATCTCCACCGTGCGCGCCGACAGCTTCTCGCACAGCAGCGAGCCCACGCCGGTGCCGATCGAGAACAGCGCCAGCGCAAAGATGTAGTGCCGGCTCTCGCCGCCGAGGTTGATCTCCGCGTAGGTCGGCAGCTGTGCGGTCAGCATCGTGCCGATGAACCAGAACCACGACACGCCCAGGATTGCGTTGCGCACCGCCAGCTGCTTGCGCGTCAGGCGCCAGATCGCCAGCGATTCCGGCAGCGGATTCCAGTTGATCTTCAGTCCCGGCGCACCGGCTTCCGCGCGCGGGATCATGCGGCTGACGACGTTGCCGAGGATCGCCAGCGCCACCACCGCCGTCGCCGCCGTGACCGGCCCATGGCTGCCGGCGATCTGGAAGATCAGCCCGCCGAAGATCATGCCGATCAGGATCGAGATCGACGTGCCCATCTCGACCAGGCCGTTGCCGCCGGTCAGTTCCTCCGGCTTCAGCACCGACGGCAGGATCGAATACTTCACCGGCCCGAACAGCGTCGACTGCAGCCCGGTGCAGAACAGCGCCACCAGCAGCACCGTCATGTTCTGCATCAGGAAGCCGGCCGCCGCCAGCGACATGATCGCGATCTCCATCGCCGTGGTGATCCGGATCAGCTTCGACTTCTCGAGTTTCTCCGCGATCTGCCCGGCCAGCGCCGAGAACAGGAAGTACGGCAGGATGAACAAGGCCGGCGCCAGGTTCGTGTACAGCGTGCGCTCTTCCGGCGTCACGCCCAGGTAGAACAGCAGCCCGATGATCGCCTGCCGATAGACGTTGTCGTTGAACGCACCGAGCGACTGCACCGCGAAGAACGGCAGGAAGCGTCGTTGCCTGAGCAGCTCGAACTGCGAATGCCTGTCGGAATCCGGCGTCATGCTTGCCTCCCATGCGAAGCGGCGAGCCTAGCAAACCGACATGCACATCGTCAGGCGTCGGGGTGGTCCATTTGTCATCCCGAGCGCATGCGTAGGATGGGTTGACCCCGGACTTGATCCGGGGGATACCCATCACCGACGCTTCCATCGCGGCCTTTGATGGGTATCGCCTTCGGCTCAACCCATCCTACGTAGCCGGCATAGCGTCCACGCACCCAACAAAAAGGCCCCGCTCGCGCGGGGCCTCGATCCTGCATCGCGAACCGCTTACGCCGCCGGCGGCGCCGGTGGTGCCTCGCGATTGCTCTGCCCATCGAAGCGTTCGCCCAGCAGGCGGCGCAACGTATCCACGCCTTCACCCTCGCCGACGTGCTTGAGCGACTGATAGCCCTGCAGCGCGGCGACCATCGCATCGCTGCCCAGCGCGGTGTCGGTGTCGCGCACCTTTTCCATCAGCTGGGTCAGACCGCGGCCCACTGCTCATCGGTCAGGTGTGTGGATGCAATGTTCTGACTCATCTTCCGTGTCTCCATGTAGTTAAGTGGAACTCCAATGCCGGCCACCCTGGCCGGCGCGCGCAGCTTAAGCGAAACCCCGTAGCGTGCGCTGCGCGCACGACCGCCCCACACTCCGCTGCCGTCCCGCCGTCGCCCGTCTCGCCACTGTCGCCGAACGGAATCCCGTCGTGCGCACAGCGCACGCGACGGCTCCGGACCCGCACGCACTCCCCAAAAAGTCCCGCGCGAGGGCCCGACCACCCCCTCCACCGGGACAAAAAGTCCCCCTCGAGGGGCTACCCACCCCCTCGCACGGCCCGAAAAGTCCCTCGCGAGGGGCAACGCACCCCCTCGACCGGGACAAAAAGTCTCTCGCGAGGGCCCATCCACCCCTTCGACCGGGACAAAAAGTCCCGTGCGAGAGGCACGCCACCCCCTCGCGAGGGCCGCGACACCCGCGTGCGAGGGGCGAAAAGTCCAGTGCGAGGGGCTGCAAAGGCCGGTCTGACGCCATTTCCGCCTGAAAGCCGCCGTCTGCAGCGGCATCCGATGGTTCACCGCCGCTGCCGACCCGCCGCATGACCGCCTCTTTTCCTTCTCCCCGCTGGCGGGGAGGTGCCCCCGAAGGGGCGGATGAGGGCGCTTTTCCTCCACCGGCCTCTCGCGCCGCTGCTAGATGGGACGCCGCGCTCAAGCGCGCCGTGGCCATCAACGGCATCTCCGGCCTGTGCATCACCAAGTTCGACGGCATGGAGAAGCTGAAGATGTGCAGCGCCTACGAGTACCGCGGCAAGTGCACCGAGTAGGCCCGCTGGATGTCCCAGGACTTGGAAGAGATCAACCCGTTAGTCAGGAGGTCCTCGCCGCAACGAGTCCGTTTGCTTGAATTTCGCTTCGCTGCTGTATCCCGGGACAGGTAAGCTTGTCCCGGGGCCGAGAGGGGAGCAGCCATGCCACCGCTGACGCCTGAGCAGTTGGCGCGGGAACGTATCGACGAGCTGCTGGTGGCAGCTGGCTGGATCATCCAGGACAACGACCAGTTCAACCGCAATGCGGGCGAAGGCGTCGCTGTACGCGAATTCCAGACCAAGGCCGGCCCCAGCGATTACCTGCTCTTCGTCGGCGGCAAGGCCTGCGGCGTGATCGAGGCCAAGAAGGCCGGCATCACGCTCAGTGGCGTAGCCGAGCAGGCTGCCCGTTACCTGTCCCAGCTACCCGCGCACGTCGCCTGTTGGGGCGACATCCTGCGCTTCGACTACGAATCCACTGGTGAGGAAACCTACTTCCGCGATGCTGCAGATCCCGCGCCGCGCTCCCGCCGCGTCTTCGCTTTCCACCAACCGGCCACCCTGCATGCATGGCTGAAGGAGGAAGACACCCTGCGCGCGCGCTTGCGGCGCATGCCTGCGTTGGACAAGTCCGGTCTGCGCGACTGCCAGATCGATGCCGTCGAAGGCCTGGAACGTTCGCTTGCCGACGACAAGCGCCGCGCCCTGATCCAGATGGCCACCGGCGCCGGCAAAACCTTCACCGCCTGCACCTTCAGCTGGCGCCTGCTCAAGCACGCCAAGGCCAAGCGCATCCTGTTCCTGGTAGACCGCAACAATCTCGGCGACCAGACCCTCAAGGAGTACCAGAACTTTGAGCCGCCCGGCGCCGGCCGCAAGTTCACCCAGACCTACGTCGTCCAGCACCTGCACGGCAGTCAGATCGACAAGGACGCCAAGGTGGTCATCACCACCATCCAGCGTCTGTACGCCATGCTTCGCGGCGAGGAACTGGACGAATCCGCCGAGGAAGGTTCCGCCTTCGAGACCTGGAGCAACGAGGACGGCGAATTGCGCCCGGTCGAGTACAATCCGGCCATCCCGATCGAGACCTTCGATGTCATCGTCACCGACGAGTGCCACCGCTCGATCTATGGCTTATGGCGCCAGGTGCTCGACTACTTCGACGCCCATCTGATTGGCCTCACCGCCACGCCCAGCAAGCACACCTTGGGCTTCTTCAACAGCAACCTCGTCGCCGAGTACCCCTACGAGCAGTCGGTCGTGGACGGCGTCAACGTAGGTTTCGAGGTGTTCCGCATCAAGACGCAGGTCGGCGAGGAGGGGGGCACCGTCGAAGGCGGCTACAAGGTGCCCGTGCGCGACCGCCGTACCCGCGCCATTCGCTACAAGCAGCTTGACGAGGACCTGGCCTACACCCGTCGCGATCTGGACAACTCCGTCACCGTCCCCAACCAGATCCGTGCCGTGCTGCGCTGCTACCGCGACAAGCTGTTCACTGAACTCTTTCCCGGCCGCAGCGGCCAGTGGGTGCCCAAGACCCTGATCTTCGCCAAGGACGACAACCACGCCGAAGAGATCGTCCAGGCCTGCTGGGAGGTGTTCGGCCAGGGCAACGAGTTCGCCAAGAAGATCACCTACCAGACCAGCGAGAAACCCAAGGAACTGATCAAGGCCTTCCGCGTCGATCCCTTCCCGCGCATCGCCGTCACCGTGGACATGATCGCCACCGGCACCGACATCAAGCCGGTGGAATGCCTGATCTTCATGCGCGACGTGAAGTCGGAGGGCTATTACGAGCAGATGAAGGGCCGTGGCGTGCGCACCATCCGCGACGCCGACCTGCAGCAGGTCACGCCCGACGCCCAGACCAAGACCCGCTTCGTGCTGGTCGATGCCGTCGGCGTCACCGAGGGCACCAAGTCCGTCTCGCAGCCGCTGGAGCGCAAGCGCGCCATCGGCTTCGACAAGCTGATCGACCAGATCGCCCAAGGCCGCCGCGACGCGGATGCCATCTCCAGCCTGGCCGGCCGCCTCGCCGCACTCGATCGCCAGATCGACGACGAGGACCGCCAGCGCATCGCCACCGCCGCCAAAGGCGCCAGCCTCAAGGCGCTGGCCGGCAAACTGCTGCAGTCCATCAGCCCCGACATCGTCGAGGCCGAGGTCATCAACCGCCATGGCAGCGTCGAGGCGGCCACCAAAAAGCAGGTGGAAGCGGTCGAGGCCGACCTGCGCGACGAGGCCTGCGCCCCGCTGGACGACGCCGAGCTGCGCAACCTGATCAAGGCGATCAAGAAGAAGACCGACATCGTCATCGACGAGGGCACCGCCGACGAAGTGGTCGAAGCCGGCTATGACCTCAAGCAGGCACAGCAGCGCGTCACCTCGTTCCGCGAGTTCATCGAAACCCACAAGGACGAGTTGCTGGCCCTGCAGATCCTCTATAGCCAGCCGTTCCCGAGGCGCCGCCTGACCTACGCCAGCATCAAGCAACTGGCGCAGGTGTTGGCCGACCCGCCGCACCACCTCACCACCGCCGACGTCTGGCAGGCCTACAAACGGCTGGAGGCCACCCTGGTGCGCGGCGCGCCCAGCGACAAGGTGCTCACGGACATCATCTCGCTGGTGCGCTTCGCCACCGGCCAGGCCGACCTGCTGGAGCCGTATTCGGCCCGCGTCGAACAGAGATTCAACCTGTGGATCGGCCGCCAGAAGAAGGCCGGCCGCGACTTCAACGAGGACCAGATGAACTGGCTGAAAGCCATCCGCGACTATCTCGCCGCCAATGTCGAGATCGCCCCCGCCGACCTGATGCGCGACCACCCGTTTGCCGACTGGGGCGGGGTGGTCGAGGCGCGCAAGCTGTTTGGCAGCGAACTCAACGGGGTGCTGGATGAGTTGACCGAGGCGTTGGCGGCATGAGCGATGAGCTGCCATCCGGCTGGGCTGAAGTCAGCCTGGCCGACGTGGTTTCACAGCCACGCTCGAAAGTTGCTCCAGCCGACTATCCTGATCTGCCATTTGTTGGGATGGATCACATTGCGCCAGGTGGCATGGAACTTCTCGGAAGCGTGCCGTTCGGCAGCATGAAGAGTAACGGCGGGTTGTTCCTCGAAGGCGATGTTCTCTATGGTCGAATGAGGCCGTATCTCAATAAGGTTCATAGAGCCAAGTCTGCTGGCGCCTGCTCGGCAGAGTTCATTGTCTTTCCAAGAAGTAATGCTATCGACGGCGATTTCCTTGCCTACACGCTGCACCATCGAGCGTTCGTCAACTTCGCAAGCGCTCAGAGTTCAGGGGATCGGCCACGGGTCGATTTCGGCGATCTTGCAAAGTACGAGTTCGCTTTGCCTCCGATGCCTGAGCAAAAGCGCATCGTCTCCAAGATCGACGAACTATTCAGCCGCATCGACGAAGGCGAGCGTGCGCTGGAACGGGTGTCGAAGCTGGTGGAGCGTTACCGCCAGTCCGTGCTCAAGGCCGCCGTCACCGGCGAACTCACCCGCGACTGGCGCGAGGCGCGCAAGACCGCCGGCAAGCCCATCGAATCCGGCGAAGCCCTGCTCGCCCGCATCCTCACCGCCCGCCGCCAAGCCTGGGAACAGGCCGAGCTGGCGAAGATGCAGGCCAAGGGCATCACGCCCAAGGACGATGCGTGGAAGAAGAAGTACAAGGAGCCCGCGCCACCCGGCACCATCGACCTGTCCGAGTTGCCGGAAGGGTGGGTGTGGACCTCGGTGGAGCAACTTTGCTTCGTTGACACCGGAGCGACCCCAAAGCGCGGGACAGAGAAGTACTTCAAGGATGGAACGATTGATTGGATTACCAGTGCAGCGGTAAACGAGTCTGTGATCCGCTCGTCTGCGGAACGAATAACGTCAGCAGCGGTTCAAGAGACAAACGCGAAGGTCTTTCCCATTGGAAGTCTCATCGTGGCGATGTATGGCGAGGGAAAGACGCGTGGAAAAGTTTCCGAACTTGGAATCGCGGCGGCGACGAATCAAGCGTGTGCGGCACTGCTATGCGGTCACCTGGACGCGGCGGTCAAGGCATATATTCGAACCTACTTCGAAAAGAATTACGCTGCCCTTCGCACAGAAGCCGCGGGTGGCGTTCAGCCAAACCTCAATCTCGCAATAATCAAAGAAACTGTGATCCCACTGCCGCCGCTTGACGAGGTTCGGGAAATCAATGAAATCGTTGCGGCGCGAATGTCGCAAGTTGTCGCGTTTGTTGCCGAGTTCCCATCGTGGGGCAAGCGATCGTCGGCACTTCGACAAAGAATCCTGAGTCACGCCTTCGCCGGCGCTTTAGTCGGCCAGAACCCCGCCGACGAATCCGCCTCCGCCCTCTTCGAACGCATCGCCGCGGAGCGCCCCGCTTCCAACACCGTCGCGACCAAACGCGGCCGCAAGCTGAAAAACCCCGCATGAAATTCGAAACCTTCAAGGCCGGCCGCTGGCAGCAGCGCTACCAGTACAAGAGCTTCGAACCCACGCCGGTCAACCACGACTGGACCTGGGAGGACCCGGGCATCCACGTGCTGCTGGAGTCGGCCAATCGCGCGCTGGGCGAGCTCAACGCGTTTTCCTTGATCGTGCCGGACATCGACCTGTTCATCCAGATGCACCTGGTCAAGGAAGCGCAGACCTCCAGCCGCATCGAGGGCACGCAGACCGGCATCGACGAGGCGCTGCTGTCGGAAGCGCACATCCGCCCGGAAAAGCGCGACGACTGGCGCGAAGTGCAGAACTACATCGAGGCGATGAACCAGTCGATCGACGGGCTTGACACGCTGCCGCTGTCCAACCGCCTGCTCCGGCAGGCGCATGCGACGCTGATGCAGGGCGTGCGCGGCGAGCACAAGCAGCCGGGCGAGTTCCGCAGCAGCCAGAACTGGATCGGCGGCTCCAGCCTGGCCGATGCCGCCTTCATCCCGCCGCACCATGACGGCGTGCCGACGCTGATGGGCGAACTGGAGCAGTTCTGGCACAACGACCGCATCGCGGTGCCGCACCTGGTGCGGATCGCGATCAGCCACTACCAGTTCGAAACCATCCACCCGTTCTGCGACGGCAACGGCCGCATCGGGCGGCTGTTGATTCCGCTGTACCTGATCAGCCACGGGTTGCTCGACAAGCCGTCGCTGTACCTGTCCGATTTCTTCGAACGCAACCGGGCCAGCTATTACGACGCGCTGACGCGGGTGCGGGCGAGCAACGACCTGAGCCACTGGGTGCGTTTCTTCCTGCGCGGCGTGGAAGAAACCGCGACCAAGGGCCGCGATACGTTCCGGCAGATCCTGGCGCTGCGCACCCAGGCCGAGGAGCAGGTGTCGTCGCTGGGCAAGCGGGTCCCCAATGCGCGCGCGGCCCTGGCGGTGCTGTATCGCCGCCCGGTGATTTCGGCGGCCGAGCTGGAACAGGAGCTGGGCGTATCCAAGCCGACGGCGCACGCCTTGGTCCGTGACCTGGAGCAGAAAGGGCTGCTGGTGGAGACCACCGGGCAGATGCGCGACCGGCTGTATGTGTTCGATCGTTACCTTAAGCTGTTCATTGGTTAATGGAAATAGACTATCGTTAACTAGTGTTGGGGTGGCAGTAAAGGCAGCCACCCCTTTGGCCGGAGCCACCTTCCGGGTCCTGAAATCATCGTTAAAGAAGTAAAAACAATGACTTGCAAGCACAATCGGCACTGGGTGGCAGCGCATGGCCGCTGACCATACGGCTCTGGTCTCCAAGGTCTGGAACTTCGCTCATGTCCTGCGCGACCAAGGCATCGGCTACGGCGACTACGTCGAGCAGATCACCTTTCTGCTGTTCCTGAAGATGGACGAGGAGCGCAGCGAATTGCTGGGCGAGCCTTCGGCCATTCCCGCCAAGTGGCGCTGGGCCAGGATTGCGCCACTGGCCGGCGACGAGCTGGAACTGCAGTACCGCCATACGCTGGAAGCCTTGGCCAAGGAGAAGGGCCTGATCGGCACCATCTTCCGCAAGGCGCAGAACAAGCTCACCGACCCGGCCAAGCTCAAGCGCGTGGTGTCGCTGATCGACGGCGAAACCTGGATCGGCATCGGCGTGGACGTGAAGGGCGCGATCTACGAGGGCCTGCTGGAGAAGAACGCTGCCGAGGTAAAGTCCGGCGCCGGCCAGTACTTCACCCCGCGTCCCCTGATCGACGCCATGGTCGAAGTCATCGACCCGCAGGTGGGCGAGACCGTGCACGACCCGGCCTGCGGCACCGGCGGCTTCCTGCTCTCGGCCTACGAATACATGAAGCCGCACGCGCAGGACCGCGCCCAGCAGCGCAAGCTGCGCGAGAAGTCGATCAGCGGCACGGATATCGTCGATGAAGTGGTGCGCCTGTGCGCGATGAACATGTACTTGCACGGCATCGGCAACGGCGAGTCGCCGATCCGCGCCGGCGATGCACTTGCGTTCGATCCGGGTGATCGCTACGACGTGATCCTGACCAACCCGCCGTTCGGCAGGAAGTCCAGTTACAAGGTCATCGGCGAGGACGGTGAAGTCGACACCGAGCGCGAAGACTACGAGCGCGAGGACTTCAAGTTCACCACCTCCAACAAGCAGCTCAACTTCCTCCAACACATCATGACCATCATGCAGGGTGACGGCCGTGCCGCCGTGGTGCTGCCGGACAACGTACTGTTCGAGGCAGGCAGCGCGGGTGAGGGCATCCGCCGTCGCCTGCTGGAGCAGTTCGACTTCCACACCCTGGTGCGACTGCCTACAGGAATCTTCTACAAGCCCGGTGTCAAGGCCAACGTGCTGTTCTTCGACAAGCACAAGCCGCGTTCGGACGGTAAGCCGAACAGCAAGGCGCTCTGGATCTACGACTTCCGCACCAACTTCCACTTCACACTGAAGAAGAATCCGTTGAAGCCGTCGGACCTGGACGACTTCAAGGCCTGCTACAAGGCTGGCAATCGCGGTAAGCGCAAGGAAACCGAACGCTTCCGCAAGTTCGACGTCGGCGAGCTATTGAAGCGCGACAAGCTCAACCTCGACATCTTCTGGCTCAAGGACGACAGCCTCGACGATATCGATAGCCTGCCGCCGCCAGACGAGATCGCGTTAGAGATCGTCGAAAACCTGCAGGCGGCACTCGACGCGTTTCAGTCGGTGGCAGAAGAACTGTCGACCAGTTCCAATAAGTGATTCGTCTGCACTCAGGGAGGGTGGTATGGCGCGCCATTACGATGGCTTCTACGTAGATAAGGATGAGCTCATTAAGAAGCTTAAGAGTGATCTATGGATGACGCGATATGCCCTGTTGAACAGGGCGCCATCGGCGTTTTACCAGATGCTGTCCAGTTATCTGGACTGCGGGTCGAAAGAAGAGACCTATCCCTGGTTGGACAACGTTGCAGAAGAGGTTGTAAAGCATGCAGACCTTCTACCAGGATCGATAGATCAATGGAGTGGTGCAAGGGCTATGTGCCCACTGTGTGGTGAGGGAGCGAACTCATACTACGAACAGGGCTTCGCTTACCCGGAGGGCTTGAGGCGTCACCTTGTCGGCTACGGAAATACTCACCAGTGCGTGTTCACCGATACTGCGATGATGCTGGCACGCGAAAGCTGGACAGAGAGGTTTGCCGAGGAAGAGAAAACAAGGCGTCAAGAAAATCATCGGCAACAGGAGGCTCGTCGGAAGGTCGAAGCTTTGTATCGAATTGAGCCATTCGAGCCGCCTAGACTCTTGGATGAAGACTTGTGGTATGGCGCCACAACTCGCAAAGCACAGCAGATGCGGGAAGCCTTTGATCGATTGTCGGAAATGGGTCTGAAGCACATCATTGATGGAGCTGTGGAGGCATGGATCGACGAAAAGGATGAATTTGTCGTCTATGCCGACCCAAGGCAATTCGGGCGCATCGAATTTACGGTATGGAAAAAGCCGCTTCCTAAGCGAACACCGTCTCATGCATACAAGTATCGAATCGGATCCTTCCATATTCTGGACACTTGGAAAAACGATCTAAAAAAGAAGTACGAAGCGCGATTGCCAGCGAGAGATATGTAGCCCTAGGTTGCATCGGCTCGCCCGAAAGAGGCCGACCCTTGGCTGGATCGTGTTTGCGTATCAAGCCGTTAGGACAAACGCCAGGTGAATCTCAATCAGGTTCGAAGCTGGTAGCACGGGCAGGCTTTGAACCTGCGACCAATGCTGCGGGTTCGCGGACGTCAGCGTGGACGTGATCTATTACTCCTGCTCGCGCTCGATCGCCCGCCAGCCGATGTCGTGGCGGTGGAGTTCTCCGGGCCAGGAAATGCCGGCGACTTCGGCGTAGGCCTTGCGCTGGGCGTCGGCGACGGTGTCGCCGAGGGCGCAGACGCACAGGACGCGGCCGCCGGCGGTGACGACCTGGCCGTCGACGAGTTTGGTGCCGGCGTGGAAGACCTTGGTGTCGGCGACGTCGGGCACGTCCCAGCTGCTGATCGCGTCGCCGATGCGCGGCGTGCCGGGATAGTTTTCGGCGGCCATCACCACGCCCAGCGACGGGCGCGGGTCCCATTGCGCCTGCGCTTCGTGCAGGCGTGCGTCGATGGCGGCTTCGACCAGGTCGAGCAGGTCGGACTGCAGGCGCAGCATCACCGGCTGCGTTTCCGGGTCGCCGAAACGCACGTTGAATTCGATCACCTTCGGCGCGCCGCTGGCGTCGATCATCAGTCCGGCGTAAAGGAAGCCGGTGAACGGCACGCCGTCGGTGGCCATGCCGCGCACGGTGGGTTCGACGATCTCGCGCATCACGCGCGCATGCACGTCGGGCGTGACCACCGGCGCGGGCGAGTAGGCGCCCATGCCACCGGTGTTGGGGCCGGTGTCGCCGTCGCCGACGCGCTTGTGGTCCTGCGAGGTCGCCATCGGCAGGGCGGTGGTGCCGTCGACCATGGAGATGAAGCTGGCTTCCTCGCCGTCGAGGAACTCCTCGATGACCACGCGCGCGCCGGCGGCGCCGAACACGTTGCCGGCGAGGATGTCGATGATCGCGGCCTCGGCTTCGGCCAGGGTCATCGCCACGATCACGCCCTTGCCGGCGGCCAGGCCGTCGGCCTTGATCACGATCGGCGCGCCGTTGGCGCGGACGTAGGCCAGCGCCTCGTCGACATCGGTGTGCACGGCGTAGTACGCGGTGGGGATGCCGTGGCGGGCGAGGAAATCCTTGGCATAGGCCTTGCTGCCTTCCAGCTGCGCGGCGGCCGCGGTCGGCCCGAAGATGCGCAGGCCCTCGGCGCGGAAACGATCGACGACACCGGTGACCAGCGGGCCTTCCGGACCGACCACGGTCACGGCGACGCCTTCGTGTTTTGCCAGGGCCAGCAGGCCATCGATGTCGGTGGCGGCCACGTCGACGTTGCGGCATTTGCCTTCATGCGCGGTGCCGGCGTTGCCGGGCGCGACCAGCACTTCGTCGATGCGCGGCGATTGCGCGAGCTTCCAGGCGAGGGCGTGTTCGCGGCCGCCGGAACCGATGACGAGGATTTTCATATGAAGCGGCTCCTTTCTTTCCACCGTCATTGTGGATGAAGCGAATAGCACCGGCTGTTGTGAAACAGGATCTGCGACCGGCCGTTGCGGGACATGATTCGGACTGAACTTTCTTGCAAAACGCAGTAGATCGCTCACTTCCTTCGCATTGTCGGTCAAAAGCCCTATAGCGCCCGCGAGCGAAGCTATAGCGAAACTTGCGATCCACATCCAGTAACCGGCGCCGAAGCCCGTTATCGGCAGTTCGGACGAACTACCGCCTTCCCACCAAGGGAGCACGGTATAACCATGGAAATCGTAAGCAAAAAAGGCGCCGATGACGCCGGCTACAAGCGCGATCAAATAAAACCTGCCGGTGACGGCCGTCAAAGCCGCGAGCAGAAATACGTTCGCGTACCAATGGAAGAAACCACTTATCGGCCCCATCCATCCCCAGCCGAACATGTAACCCCCGCTCCAGACACGCTCCGATTCATCCGCAAAAAAGACCACGGGCTCCGAGAGGCTGGCGAAGAACACGGCAGCTGCGATCGCGGCGAGCAGACAACATACGGTCCGCCACATCCGTCAGTGCCGGAAATGCCGCACACCAGTGAACACCATCGCCAGACCGTGCTCATCCGCGGCGGCGATCACTTCGTTGTCTCGCATCGAGCCGCCAGGCTGGATCACGGCCTTGATGCCGGCCGCGGCTGCGGCGTCGATGCCGTCGCGGAACGGGAAGAAGGCGTCGGACGCCATCACCGATCCGGTGACCACCAGGCCGGCTTCCTCGGCCTTGAGGCCGGCGATCTTCGCCGACACCACGCGGCTCATCTGGCCGGCGCCGATGCCGATGCTGCGCTGGTCCTTGGCATAGACGATGGCGTTGGACTTGACGAACTTGGCGATGCGCCAGGCGAACAGCAGGTCGTCCAGTTGCGCCGCGGTCGGCGCCAGCTTCGTGACGACCTTCAGCTCGTCGCGCGCGACTTCGCGGTTGTCGCTGCTCTGCATCAGCAGGCCGGAGCCGACGCGCTTGACGTCGTACATGTTGCGGCCGTCGCCGTGCGGGATGCGCAGCACGCGTACGTTCGCTTTCTTGCGGGCGTAGTCGAGCGCGGCCTCGTCGTAGTCCGGTGCGATCAGCACTTCGACGAACTGGCGGTCGAGGATGACCTTGGTCGTCGCCGTATCGAGCCTGGTGTTGAACGCGATGATGCCGCCGAAGGCCGAGGTCGGATCGGTGGCGTAGGCCAGTTCGTAGGCATCGCCGCAGGCCACGCCCTGGGCCACGCCGCAGGGATTGGCGTGCTTGACGATCACGCAGGCCGGTTGCTGGAACTGGCGTACGCATTCCCACGCGGCATCCGCGTCGGCGAGGTTGTTGTAGCTCAGTTCCTTGCCCTGCAATTGCACGAACGTGGCCAGCGTGCCGGGCACCGGATACAGGTCGCGGTAGAACGCGCCGCGCTGGTGCGGGTTCTCGCCGTAGCGCAGGTCCATGACCTTGATGAAGTTGCCGTTCTGCTGTGCGGGGAATTCGCTGCGCGCGCCGTCGTCGTTGATCGACGACAAATAGTTGCCGATGCAGGCGTCGTACTGGGCAACGCGGTTGAACGCGGCGACGGACAGCGCGAAGCGCGTCTTCGCCGACAGCGCGCCGTCGTGGGCATCCAGTTCGGCGACAAGGCCGGCGTACTGCGCCGGGTCGGTGGCGACCGCGACGCGTGCGTAGTTCTTCGCGGCCGAACGCAGCATCGCCGGGCCGCCGATGTCGATGTTCTCGATGATGTCGTCCATCGAACTGTCCGGATCGGCGGACACCTCTTCGAACGGATACAGGTTGAGCACCAGCAGGTCGATCGCGGCGATGCCGTGTTGCGCCATCACCGCGTCGTCGATGCCGGCGCGGCCGAGCAGGCCGCCGTGGACCATCGGATGCAGGGTCTTGACGCGGCCGTCCATCATTTCCGGGAAACCGGTGACGTCGGCCACGTCGCGCACGGCCAGACCGGCGTCGCGCAGGGCCTTGGCCGTGCCGCCGGTGGAGAGCAGTTCCACGCCGTGGCGGGACAGGGCCTGAGCCAGGTCGATCAGGCCGGTCTTGTCGGACACGGACAACAGGGCCCGGCGGACGGGCAGGCGGTCGGAAGTCATGCGGAAATGGGCTGCAGCGGGACGCGGATTATAGGCCTTCGGCCTTGTGGCGCGGAGTTTGGGCCGCTTGTCCTGCGGGTCCGGACGTTACGGGTGCGACGCGAAAGTGCTGTTTACGCCGCGCCGAGCAAGCAGGTCCCTCGCTGTGCTCGGGATGACAGCAAAAAGAGTGATGTGCCGGGTGACAGGGAAAGTGGTGTATCCAGATGACCGATGACAGCCTGCTGTCTACGATTCCCGATTCCCGATTCCCGATTCCCGATTCCCGATTCCCCAATCACGAATCACGAATCACGAATCACGAATCACGGCCAATCAAGCCAACCCGTAATCCTTCAGCTTCTTGCGCAGCGTCGCGCGATGGATGCCGAGCATGGTGGCGGCGCGGCTCTGGTTGCCGTCGCAATGGTTCAGTACTTCCACGAACAGCGGGATTTCGAACTCGCGCAAGGCCACGTCGTAGAGGTCGGCGTTGTCGCTGCCGTTCAAGTCGCGCAGGTAGCGTCGCACCGAATTGGCGACGTGATCGCGCAGCGGCGTACGTGGTGCGCTGCGGCTGGTGTTGTCGGTGCGGTCTGACACGGCGTTCAAGCGCTCAGGCGGGTTTCCGGAACTGGAGGATCCGCCGAGCGTGGTGCCGACGAGGAGGGAAGTCTAGCGCGCCCGCGTCGCAGCCGCCAATGAAAATCGGCCCGCGGGTCAGTGGAAATCGAAGGAAAAAGAGACCACGCCGGCGGCCGGCTCCATGATCTCCATGCGGATGGCCGCGCTCTGGCCGGAAGCGATCTGCTTTTGCGTCACTTTCCTGTCCAGGTATTCCTTCGGCGAGAACGTACGCATGCCCAAGGCGCGTCCATTGATGTCCGACAGCGTCAGTACCAGTTCCGGCCAGGGCTGCGGCCAGCGCGCGTTGTTGCGGAAAGTGGCGTCCACGCGCAGCGCGCCGGGCATGTAGGGATGCTGGCGCACGTCGCGGCCGAGCATGGCGAATGCCGACGGTTCGCGCCACGGTGGCACGGTGCAATGCAGCACGTTGCAGACCGACACGATCATCGGCCGCCAGCGTTCGTTGGCCGCCAGTTGCGCGCGGTCGGCAAGCACGATCTGCACCACCGCCAGCAACGCCAGTGCGGCGGCAATGAACCACATCCGTCGCGGCGTGGTGCGCTTGATGGCCGCCTGGCGGCGCACGAAGCTCGGTGCCGTGCGTTTGCGCTTGGCGGGCTTGGCCGGCGCGGCTTCCAGGGGTTCCGTTGCGGTTTCGTCGTCCACCGCGTCGATGTCGGCGCTGTCGTGCGGCGTTGCGGCCGGCGGCGTTCGTGACTGGTCGTCCGGCGTGGTGGTCGTGGCGGTGCCGGGTGGCGAGGGTTCCGCTATTGCATGGTCCTCTTCGTCGACGATGTCCTCCACCATCGCATCGGTGTCGGCGATGTCGTTGCTTTCCGCGTCGGCAGCATCGGATTCATCATCTGCAATGGGGACTTCCGGTGCCTCGTCATCGGCGGCAACGGGGTCGACATCAACCGTTGGCTCCGCGGCGGCCGGAGCCGTGTCTTCTTCGTTCGTCGCTGCAACGACCGCGGCCATCGGGCCGTCGCAATACGGGCAATATTCCGGCGGCGCGCCGGTGACCGGGTCGGTGGCGACCAGCGAATGGCAGCGGGGGCACTGGACGAACATGCCGCCTATTCAAGCATGTTTGCGGACGCCGTCGATGCGCACCCAGTCACCTTCCTGGGCGACCGACAAGGCGTCGAACCAGGCGCCGTAGCGCTGCAGCAATTCGTCTTCCTGGCCTTTCAGGATGCCCGACAGCGCGATGCGGCCGCCGGGCGCGACGCGCGCGGCCAGTGTCGCGGCCAGGGTGTCCAGCGCCGAGGCGAGGATGTTGGCGACGACCACCGGATAGGTGGCCGCGGGTTCGTCGTCGGGCAGATGCACCTCGAGGCGGTCGCCGACCTCGTTGCGGTCGGCGTTGTCGCGGGTGGCGATCAGTGCCTGCGGGTCGTTGTCGACGCCGACCGCGTGCGCGGCGCCGAGCTTGAGCGCGGCCAGGGCGAGGATGCCGGAACCGCAGCCGAAATCGAGCACGCGCGCGTCACGCAGCAGTTGTCGCTGCGCGAGGTCGTCGAGCCACTGCAGGCACAGCGACGTGGTCGGATGCGTGCCCGAACCGAAGGCGAGGCCGGGGTCGAGTCGCACGACCGCCACACCCCGCTCATCCTGAGCCTGTCGAAGGACTTCGTCCGGCAGTTCATGGTTCCAGGGCACGATCCAGGTGCGCGTGCCGAAACGCAGCGGCGCGTACTGGTCCATCCACGCGCGTTCCCAGTCCTGGTCCTCGACCTTGCGGAAGCCGGCCTGCGACCAGTCCAGTGCCGGATCGAAGGCTTCCAATGCCGCCAGCAGCAGCAACGCGTCGGCATCGTCGGGAAACAGCGCGGTCAGCGTGATCGAATCCCACAACGGCGTTTCGCCGACGCCCGGTTCCAGGATCGCGTGTTCGTTGCTGGTATCCGCATCGGCGTCCAGCATCGTCACCGCCAGCGCGCCGACATCTTCCAGTGCGTTTTCGTAGCGCGGTTGTTCGGATTCGCGGCAGCGCAGGGTGAGTTCTAGGAAGGGCATGGGGGGTGATTCGTGATTGGTTATTGGTGATTAGTTAAAAAGCGGGAGGCCGCTACCCATGGCTCTTGCTTTCGCCGTTGCGAATCACGCATCACTAATAACCAATCACCGCTTTCAAACAATCGACAGCGACTTCTCTTTCCGTTCCGCCAATCGCTTCTCGAGGTAGTGGATGTTCTGTCCGCCGTGCTGGAAGCCGCCGTCAGCCAGGATCCGCTGCTGCAGCGGGATGTTGGTCTTGATGCCGTCGACCACCATCTCGCTCAGCGCCACGCGCATGCGCGCGATCGCGGTCTCGCGGTCGGGGCCGTGCACGATCAGCTTGCCGATCATCGAGTCGTAGTTGGACGGCACCTTGTAGCCTTCGTAGATGTGCGAATCCACGCGCACGCCGGGGCCGCCGGGCGCGTGGAAATGCTTGATCAGGCCGGGCGAGGGCATGAAGGTGTCCGGGTCCTCGGCGTTGATGCGGCATTCGATGGCGTGCCCTTCCAGCACGATGTCGGATTGCCTGATCGACAGCTTGTGGCCGGCGGCGATCATCAGCTGCTCGCGCACCAGGTCGATGCCGGTGACCAGCTCGGTGACCGGATGTTCCACCTGGATGCGCGTGTTCATCTCGATGAAATAGAAGCGCCCGTTCTCGTACAGGAACTCGAACGTGCCGGCGCCGCGGTAGCCGATGCGGATGCAGGCCTCGGTGCAGACCTTGCCGATCTCCGCGCGCTGTTCCGGGGTGATGCCCGGCGCGGGCGCTTCCTCGACGACCTTCTGGTGGCGGCGCTGCATCGAGCAGTCGCGCTCGCCGAGGTGGATCGCGTTGCCCTGGCCGTCGGCCAGCACCTGGATCTCGACATGGCGCGGGTTCTCGAGGAACTTCTCCATGTAGACCATGTCGTTGCCGAACGCGGCCTTGGCCTCGGTCTTGGTGGTGGCGATGGCGGTGGCCAGGTGCGCCTCGGTGTGCACCACGCGCATGCCGCGGCCGCCGCCGCCGCCGGCCGCCTTCACGATCACCGGATAGCCGATCTCGCGCGCGATCTTGACGTTGGCGACGGCATCGTCGCCGAGCGGTCCGCCGCTGCCGGGCACGCACGGCACGCCGGCGTCCTTCATCGCGCGGATCGCCTCGACCTTGTCGCCCATCAGGCGGATCGTGTCGGCCTTGGGCCCGATGAAGATGAAGCCGGACTGCTCGACGCGCTCGGCGAAATCGGCGTTCTCGCTGAGGAAGCCGTAGCCAGGATGGATCGCCTGTGCGTCGGTGACCTCGGCCGCGGCGATGATCGCCGGCATGTTGAGGTAGCTGTCGCTGGACGCGGCCGGACCGATGCAGACCGATTCGTCTGCCATCGCCACGTGCTTGAGGTTGCGGTCGACGGTGGAATGCACCGCGACCGTGCGGATGCCCAGCGCATGGCACGCGCGCAGGATGCGCAGCGCGATTTCGCCGCGGTTGGCGATTACTACTTTATCGAGCATGAGAGGGCCGTGATTCGTGATTCGTGATTGGTGATTCGTATCCGGCAGCATCATCGCGAACTGTGCGCGTGACTGCTTCCAGCGAGGTGATTAGGGCATTGAGGCGTGCGAACGTGCGATTCAGCAACTGCAGGAGATCGGGCGTGGCGCCTGCAAATCCGAGGCGGTGTGCAATCTCCAGTTGAGTGTCGAGCTCCGAAAGCGAGCCGCGTGCGATCACACAGAACCTGATCAACTCAGCCTGGCTCTTGCGGGCCGCGCCTTCGGCGATGTTGGACGGGACACTGACGGCGGCGCGACGGACTTGTGCGGTGATACCGAATTTCTCATCCGCGGGGAACTGCGCGGAATGCGCGTACACCAGCGTGACGAGATCCATTGCATCGCGCCATACCTCCAGGCGCTGGTGCGGCCGCTCTTTCGAATCACCAATCACAAATCACCAATCCCGGCTCTTCACCCGATCACGAACAGCGGCTGATCGAACTCCACCGGCTGGCCGCTTTCGCCCAGGATCGACAGCACGGTGCCGGAGACGTCGGCTTCGATCGGGTTGAACATCTTCATCGCCTCGATGATGCCCAGCGTCTCGCCGGCCTTGACGGCCTGGCCGACGCTGACGAACGGCGGCTTGTCGGGGCTGGGCGAGGTGTAGAAGGTGCCGACCATCGGTGCGCGCACGACGTGGCCGTCGGGCAGGTCGCCCTGCGGCTTGGCGCTGCCGCCGGTGGCCGCTTCGGTCGGCGACTGCATCGGCATCGGCGCCGACGATGCGTGCACGACCGGCGCGTGCATCACGGTCGGGGCGGCGTAGCCCACGGTACCGGTCGGCGTGCGCGCCAGGCGTACCGATTCCTCGCCTTCCTTGATCTCGATCTCGGCGAGGTTGGATTCCTCGAGCAGGTCGATCAGCTTCTTGATTTTTCTCAGGTCCATGGTGGGCCTCTGGTCTGTAAATGGTTTCGTCATCCCGGGCGCAGCGACGGATCTGCTTTGCCTGGGCGGGTAAGTGGCAGCAGCTCCCTCGTTACGCTCGGGAGGACAGGTGTTGGAGCGCGGCGTCGAGGGCATAGCGGTAGCTGTTGGCACCGAAGCCGCAGACCACGCCCGCGGCCAGGTCGCTGAAGTAGCTGTGGTGGCGGAACGGTTCGCGGGCGTGCGGGTTGGACAGATGGACCTCGATGAACGGGATCGCCACCGCCGCCAGCGCGTCGCGCAGGGCCACGGAAGTGTGGGTGAAGGCGGCGGGGTTGATCAGGATGAAACCGGTGCCGTCGCTGCGGGCGGCCTGGACCCGGTCGACCAGGGCATGCTCGGCATTGGACTGGAAGCTCTCCAGCCCGTGACCGGCGGCCTCGGCGTGGGCGGCGAGATCGGCATCGATCTGCGCCAGGGTCGTGCGGCCGTACACCTCCGGCTCGCGGCTGCCGAGCAGGTTGAGATTGGGGCCATGCAGGACCAGCAGCTTCGCCATCGGTGGGCTCGGAACGCGGGCGGGCAGTCTGCGCGATCGCGCGGATGCTGTCCAGTTCGCCGAAGTTTGCGCCGATTGGCGAGAATTAATCGCTTGTTTGATTCGTGGCGACAGTCACGGTCGCATGCTGGGCCCGCGCTACGGTTTCGCCCAGTCGCTGATTTCGCCGTGCTCGAACGGACCGATGCGCTGCTTCAGCAGGCGGCCGTCGGCGGAAACCAGTATCGAGTAGGGCAACACGCCTTTCGGATTGCCGAGGCGGACTCCGGCGTCGGCCGGGCCGGGAGTATCCAGCAGGATCGGGTAGGCGACCGGCGTGGTCCGCAGGAAGTCGCGCACCGCCTCCACGTCGTCCAGGGCGATGCCGACCACTTGCGTGCCCTTGTCGCCCTGTTCGGTGGAGTAGCGCTGCAGTTCCGGCATTTCCTGGATGCAGGGGCCGCACCAGCTGGCCCAGACGTTGATCAGCAGCGGACGGCCGGCATAGGCGCGGGGCAGGTCGACGGACTGGCCATCGAGACCGGACAGGCGGAATGCAGGCAGCGGCTCGCCGCGTTCGGCGACGGCAAGCCCGGCCGGCGCAGGCGGCGCGCTTGCCGACAACGCTCCGTTGAGGGCGCGCTGCCCGAGTTCCGTCTTCAACAGAGGACCCGGACCCTCCAGCGCCAGCGCGGCGACCAGGCCCAGGGCACCGGCCGCGAAGGCGACCAGCAGGATCTTGCCGGTACTGTTCATCGCGCCACGCGCCCGCTGCGCTGCACGAAGGCGTCGGCCTTCTCGAAACCGATCAGCCGCAGTTCGCGCTGCTCGCTGCCGTCAACGAAGAACAGCGTCGCCGGCGGGCCGATGATGCCGAAGCGCTGCATCAGCGCCTGGTCGAGCTCGTCGTTGGCGGTCACGTCGGCCTTCAGCAGCACGAAGTCGGACAGCGCGGCGTGCACGGCCGGCTCGGTGAAGGTGTATTTCTCCATTTCCTTGCAGGCCACGCACCAGTCGGCATAGAAGTCGAACAGCAGCGGCTTGCCAGCGGCGCGTGCGGCGGCGAGTTCGCGGTCGAGATCGGCCGACGACTTGATCATGCGGAATTCGAGTTCGCGCGTTTCATGCGCGCCGCCCAGCGCCCCGGCCAGCGGCTGCAGCGGGTCGCGGCTACCGGCCAGCGCGCCGAGCAGTTCCGCGGCGCCAACCACGGCCAGCAGCAGGCCGGCGAAACGCGCGCCCCAGCGCAGGCGGTCGCTGGCCTGTGGCGTTGCCAGTGAGAACGCCCAGGCCGCGGCGGCCAATGCCAGCAGGCCCCACAGCGCCATCGTCGCCACTGCCGGCAGGATCCGCGACAGCATCCAGATCGCCATGCCGATGAACACGAAACCGAACACGCGCTGCACCGCGGTCATCCACGGGCCGGAGGTCGGCAGGCCGCGCCCGGCGGCGACGCCGAATGCCAGCAGCGGTGCGCCCATGCCCATCGCCAGCAGGAACAACGCCGCGCCACCGAACACCGGATCGCGGGTCTGGCCGATGTACAGCACGGCCGCGGCCAGTGGCGGCGCCACGCAGGGACCGACGATCAGCGCAGACAGTGCACCCATCGCCGCCACGCCTGCCCACGAACCGCCGCGCTGCTTGTCGGTGACCGCGCCGATGCGCTGGCGCAACGCCGCCGGCAGCTGCAGTTCGTACAGTCCGAACATCGACAGCGACAGCGCCACGAACACGGCGGCGAAGGCGGCGATCACCCACGGCTTCTGAAAGGCGACCTGCAGGTTGGCGCCGAGCAGTCCGGCGATCACGCCGGCGATGGTGAACACCACGGCACTGGCCAGCACGTACACCAGCGACAGCACGAAGGCGCGCCGCGCGCCGATGCGTTCGCCGCGGCCGGCGATCAGGCCCGACAGGATGGGGATCATCGGCAGCACGCAGGGCGTGAATGCCAGCAGCAGCCCGGCGCCGAAGAAGCCCAGCAGCACAAGCCAGCGGTGCGAACCGGACAGCGCCGCGGCCAGGCGTATGTCCTCGGCCTGAAGTGCGTCGGCATTCCCGCCGCTGATCGGAACCCCATCCCCATCCAACCCTCCCCTTGAAGGGGAGGGCTTGAGCGCGGTTTCCGTGGAAGAATCCGTTGCGTTTGCAGTCGCGACGCCTTGCTCCTTTCCCTTCAAGGGGAGGGCCGGGGTGGGGATGGGGTTGCCATCGGTCGCCGCAGCGCCCACCTCGCCCGCCGGCAGGGTCAGCCCCACCGTCCGCGTCATCGGCGGATAGCAGATGCCATCGTCCTGGCAACCCTGGAACGTCGCGGTCAAGGTGATGTCGCGCGCGCCGGCGACGCTGCGCGCGAGCGGCAGCGGCACGTCGATCTGGTCGAAGTACACGACCACGTTGCCGAAATGCTCGTCGCGGTGCGACACGCCCTGCGGCCAGCGCGGCTGTCCGAGCGCGACGCCATCGGCATCGAGCTTGAGCGTGGTCCGGTCGCGATACAGGTAGTAACCGCGGGCGGGCGTGAAGCGCAGCAGCAAGGCGTTGCCGCCATCGGCGATGGCCTCGAAGCCGAACGCCTGTTCCGGCGGCAGCGGCAGGGTGTCGCTGCCGCCGTCCGCGGCGAGGCCGGTCGGCGCCGCGCCGCCGGCGCCCAGGGATTTGCCCAGCGCCGCGAAGCCTGCGTCGGCCCTGGCGGTGGTGATCGCGCCGGTCGCAGGCAGGGCCACGGTCAGGCTGCGCGTCTGCGGCGGATAACACACGCCGGCATCGGCGCAGCCCTGGTACTTCACTTTCAGGGTGATGCGTTGCGTGCCGTCGGCGGCCGTGCCGGGCAGCGACGCGACCAATGTGTCGCGATAGGTCTCGACCGCACCGAAGAATTCGTCGTTGTGTTTCTCGCCGTCCGGCAGCTGCAGCGCCTGCGACGCGAAGCCGGCATCCGGTTGTACGCCGATGCGATGACGGTACAGGTAATAGCCGTCGGCGATCTTCCATTGCAATTCGATACGGTCGCGGGCCGGCGCGCTGGCGGTCAGCACGAAGGCCTCGTCGACCGGCAGCAGGTCGTCCTCGTCGATGGCCGACGCCGGCGCGATCACGGACAGGAAAAGCGCGAGCGCGGCCAGGCCACGCAACCACATCGGCATCATCGGTTCTCTTCGGCAGTCTGTTCGACGACCCAGTCAAGGTAGGCCGGCAAGCCGCCGGCGACTTCGACCGCGATCACTTCCGGCAGTTCATAGGGATGCAGTTCGCCGATGCGCGCGGTCAGCGCCGGCAGGCATTCGCTGCGGGTCTTGATCTGCAGCTGGACCTCGTCGGCATGCTCGACCGCGCCGTGCCAGCGATAGACCGAACGCAGGCCCTGCATCACGCCGACGCAGGCGGCGAGGCGCTCGGCGACCAGCGTGCCGGCAATGCGATCGGCCGTGGCGGCATCGGGGCAGGCGCAGAAGCAGAGCAATACGGGCAAGGCGTCGACCGGCGAGGGCAAAGGCGCAATAGGGTAACCGGCGGCGTCACTCGGCGCCCTGCCGGCGGCCGGCGCGCGTCGTGCTGGTACGGACGCGACCGGTGCGCTGCTCGGCCAGTTGTTCGACCACTTCCACCAGCGCCAGGCGGGCACGGACCGGGGCTTCGCGGAAGGCCAGCAGCAGGCGCTGCTCGAGGGCGTCGTCGACCAGCAGCGCGTCGGCGGCGGCCACCGAGTCCAGCACCGTATCGCGTGATGTCGCCATTTCGCCGCGTCCCGTCGCCAGCCACTCGAACTGCACGCCGGTGACCAGCGCGACCTCGCGCAGGTGCTTGACGCTCGGATTCTTGCCCTGAGGCGCCTCCCAATGGCTGACCGCGCTGCGCTGCACGCCGACCGCCTGGGACAACTGCGTCTGCGACAGTGCCGCATGCCGGCGCGCGAGGCGAATGCGTTGCTGCGAACTCATGGACGGTCCTCGCCGATTGACAGAAACGGATGCTACCTAAGGTCACAGGGTGAAGAATAATCACGGCACCATGTCCGCTTTCGGTAGCCTTGTCGCGGTTATAAGCAGCGGTGCTGACTGATTCTGCGGCATAACGAGACCATGCCGCTACCTGTAGTAACAGTATTTTCCGGTGCGTCTGCTTTCCCTGCCCGGCTGGCCTGAGCATCATTTCGCTGCCGACAGGAAGTTGGTTCGATATGGATGTCGGCTTGGAAGGCGCGTCCCAAGGACGCGGCAGGGATGAACCTCTCCATTCCCCAAGCGCGCACGGCAACGTGCGCGCTTTCTTTTCGGCGATGGCGGAATGCCGCCTGCACGGAAAGGCGGCAGGCAGCAGACCTCATCCATCACGGGTTGGATGACGCCGGCCACGGGCTGCATCCGGCAGCGTTTTTTTCACAGGCCCGCCCGGGGAGCCGGCCCTCGTCGACGGCCCCTCGGGCGTAGCCTGCTTCGCATCGCAAATTGCGCGCGCGGCCTTGAAAGCCCGCGCCGGGTCCCCAAGTCTGGACCGTCCCGGCGTGCCGGGTTTTTCACGCCCGCGACGTTGGCAGTCGTCATGTACGACTGCTAAAATCGCCGGTCGTGAGTCCTGTTTTTCCCAACCAATCAATCACTTAAGAGGGTCGCAATGAACCTGAAGCCGCTCTACGACCGCGTGGTCGTCAAGCCCATCGAAGCCGACGAAGTTACCGCCGGCGGCATCCTCATCCCCGACAACGCCAAGGAAAAGCCGACCAAGGGCGAAGTGATCGCCGTGGGTGAAGGCAAGGCGCTGGACAACGGCAGCGTGCGCGCGCCGAAGGTCAAGGTCGGCGACAAGGTCATCTACGGCCAGTACTCGGGCAGCGCCTACAAGCTGGAAGGCGTCGAGTACAAGATCGTGAAGGAAGACGACATCCTCGCGGTGCTCGCCTAAGGCGATTCCCGCGGTGATTCGTGATCGGTGATTGGTGATTCGAAAGAGCGCTTTGCGCCAATGAATCCCTGCCGCACGAGTCACGCCGCATCCCGCTTTTTCCAATCACGAATCACCAATCACGAATCACGGAGTTACCCCAATGGCTGCCAAAGAAATCCGTTTCGGCGAGGACGCGCGCTCCAAGATGGTGCGCGGCGTCAATGTGCTCGCCAATGCCGTCAAGGCCACCCTCGGCCCGAAGGGCCGCAACGTCGTGCTCGAGAAGAGCTTCGGCGCGCCGACGATCACCAAGGACGGCGTGTCCGTCGCCAAGGAGATCGAACTGGCTGACAAGTTCGAGAACATGGGCGCGCAGATGGTCAAGGAAGTCGCTTCCAAGACCTCCGACAACGCCGGTGACGGCACCACCACCGCCACCGTGCTGGCGCAGGCGCTGATCCGCGAAGGTTCCAAGGCGGTTGCCGCCGGCATGAACCCGATGGACCTCAAGCGCGGCATCGACAAGGCCGTCGTGGCCGCCGTCGCCGAGCTGAAGAAGCTGTCCAAGCCGACCGCCGACGACAAGGCGATCGCCCAGGTCGGCACGATCTCCGCCAACTCCGACGAGTCGATCGGCACGATCATCGCCGACGCGATGAAGAAGGTCGGCAAGGAAGGCGTGATCACCGTTGAAGAAGGTTCGGGCCTGGAAAACGAACTCGACGTCGTCGAGGGCATGCAGTTCGACCGCGGCTACCTGTCGCCGTACTTCATCAACAACCAGCAGTCGATGTCGGCCGAACTGGATGATCCCTTCATCCTGCTGCACGACAAGAAGATCTCCAACGTGCGCGACCTGCTGCCGGTGCTGGAAGGCGTCGCCAAGTCGGGCAAGCCGCTGCTGATCGTGGCTGAAGAAGTCGAAGGCGAGGCCCTGGCGACGCTGGTGGTCAACACCATCCGCGGCATCGTCAAGGTCTGCGCCGTCAAGGCGCCGGGCTTCGGTGACCGTCGCAAGGCGATGCTGGAAGACATGGCGATCCTCACCGGCGGCACCGTGATTTCCGAGGAAGTCGGCCTGTCGCTGGAGAAGGCCACGATCAAGGATCTGGGCCGCGCCAAGAAGATCCAGGTCTCCAAGGAAAACACCACCATCATCGACGGCGCCGGCGAAACCTCCGGCATCGAAGGCCGCATCAAGCAGATCAAGGCGCAGATCGAGGAAACCTCCTCGGACTACGACCGCGAGAAGCTGCAGGAGCGCGTGGCCAAGCTGGCCGGCGGCGTGGCGGTGATCAAGGTCGGCGCATCGACCGAAATCGAAATGAAAGAGAAGAAGGCCCGCGTCGAAGATGCGCTGCACGCCACGCGTGCCGCCGTCGAAGAAGGCGTGGTCCCGGGTGGCGGCGTCGCGCTGATCCGCGCGCTGCAGGCCATCGGTGAGCTGAAGGGTGCCAACGAAGACCAGAACCACGGCATCAACATCGCCAAGCGCGCGATGGAAGCGCCGCTGCGCGAGATCGTCGCCAACTGCGGCGAAGAGCCCAGCGTGGTGTTGAACAAGGTTGCCGACGGCAAGGGCAACTTCGGCTACAACGCCGCGACCGGTGAATACGGCGACATGATCGCGTTCGGCATCCTGGACCCGACCAAGGTCACGCGTTCGGCGCTGCAGAACGCCGCCTCGATCGCCGGTCTGATGATCACCACCGAAGCGATGGTGGCCGAGGCCCCGAAGAAGGACGAGCCGGCCGGCGGCGGTATGGGCGGCGGCGGTGGCATGGGCGGCATGGGCGGCATGGATTTCTGATCCGTTCCGCGATGCAATGAGTGTGCGATTTCTTCCAGCGCGCCGCAGCGCGCCGGGAGAATGGTCAGGCGGAGCCTGTACGCACCAGCAACAAGAAAAACCCCGCAGCGATGCGGGGTTTTTTATGGTTCTTTTCATCCAGGTTCCGAGCCGGTGCGGGCCCACGCACGCCGGCGTGATGATTTGTTCTTCAGGATCAAGGCTGCCTTCCGCGGGAGTTCGCGAAGGACGAAAAAACGCCCCGGCCAGAGCCGGGGTGCAAGGTGGTCACAGGTCGCCACCTGCCTGCGCGCAGCAGGTGGGTGCAGAGCGCTACAGCTCGACGCCGAAGCCGACGCCCGCCGAGCTGTCGCTACCACTGAATGCGCCGCCAAGCGAGAACGACGCGCGCCCGACGCGCTTGCCGTAGCCGAGCGACAGGCCCTTCTCGCCTCCCTGGAAGCCGGCACCGATCGCGATGCGACCGCGCCCGCTCTGGGGGCCGGCGGCGTTGGTCGCCATGTTCAGCATCGCCGCGCCCATCGCTCCCGAGCGATCGATGCGTCGGTTCTGCTTGTCCAGGCGGCGGTCGACGTCGTCGAACCTATCCTCCAGGACCGTCAGGCGGTCGTTGATATCGCTGGCATCGAAGCCGACCAACTGCTGGATGGCGGTGTCGGTGTACTGGTTGGCCGATGCCAGGGTGGCGGTGTCGCCGGCATCCATGTCGCCGCGGATTGCGACCTCGCGGGTGTCGGTGTAGGTGTTGGCGCCAGTCAGCGTGGCGGCGTCGCCGGCCTGCACGTCGCCGCGGATCGCAGCCTCGCGGGTGTCGGTGTAGGTAGTGGCGCCGGCCAGGGTGGTGGCACCGCCGGCCTGTATGTCGGCGCGGATCGCAACTTCGCGGGCGTCGGTATAGCTGTTGGCGCTGGCCAGGGTGGAGGCATCACCGTTATCGGCGATCTCCTGCACGCGGACCTCGCTGACGCCACCCCCGACCACGCCATCCAGTGCCGACTGCAGCTGACGCAGGTTGACGGCGTCGGTCGCGGCGATGGCATTGGAGACGTTGCTGATGCGGCGCTCGTTGCCGGCACTGCCGACCGAGACGGTGTTGGCCTGGCTGGCGATCGAGGCGGCGCCGATCGCCACCGAGTTGGTGGCCGCTTGCGCGACGCTGGCGTTGTCGCCCAGCGCCACGCCGCCGTTGCGCACCGTGCCGGCACCGCTGGGTGCCAGCACCGTGGCGCCGGTGCCGATGGCGATGGCGTTGGCAGCAGCGGCGCGCGCCGTCCTGCCGACGGCCAGGCTGGCCTCGCCGGAGGCCACCGACCCGACGCCGATCGCGCTGGCATAGTCGCCGCTGGCGGTGTTCTCGAAGCCGAACGCCTGGCCGGACCAGCCTTCGACCGTGTTGAAGCTGCCGAAGGCGTTGCTGGATATGGTGGCCACCCGGTTGAAGCGGCCGACGGCGCTGCTGGCGGCGCCCACGGCCTCGTTCTGGTTGCCGAACGCGGTGGCGTAGTTGCCGCTGGCGGTGTTCATGTAGCCGAACGCACTGCTGTTCTCGCCGCTGGCGGTGTTCATGTAGCCGTGTGCGCTGCTTTTGGCGCCATTGGTCGTGTTGCCATTGCCGAAGGCGTTGCTGTCCATGCCCGCCGCGACGTTCCAGCGGCCGAACGTGGTGGCGATTTCGCCCGTTGCGGTGTTGTAGGTGCCGAATGCATCGCTGTCCTTGCCCTTGGCCGTGTTGCGGTAACCGAATGCATTGGCGGCTTCACCCTCGGCAGTGTTGTTGCCGCCGAATGCGTTGCTGTAATTGGCCTTGGCCGTGTTCTGGTAGCCGAACGTCGCGCTGAATTCGCCGCTGGCGTTGTTGGTATGGCCGTATCCGGCGGCAGCGTAATGGCAGGTCGTGTTCGCTGTGCCGTGCTCGGGACCCTGGTTCTCGCTCTTGCCGGTGTCCTGGACCCACCCGCCGGTCGCTGGATCGTATTCCCAGCAGTCGAGGAAGTCGGCATGTGCCGGGTTGGCGATGGCCAGGCCGAGCGCGAGGACGAGCGGGACCAGCTTGAGCGAGCGATGGAAGGCGGGGTGATGCATCAGTTTCTTACTCCGTGTTGGATGGGCGACGCCCTGTGGATGCCGTGCGCGAAGGCCGGACCCTCCAACCACGAGAACCAATAGCGATAACTGACAGGGGACGACCGCGATCGCCGCGCGGAGCCAGCCCCGCGCCGGCCATGGCGGCAGCGCGGGCGGGAGTTTTCAGAACGTCATGGGCGGCATGCTTCTGGTCGTGCCTGCATGAAGCATCAATCGCCAATGACGATGGAGGCCGAGTTGTCGACGCCGCTGCCGGGATCGGGGATGAAATCCAGCTGGAATTCCGGCTTGAACTCGCCTTTCGTGTGCCAGTCCTGGATCCGCAGCCGGCGATCCCCCTCGTCGCTTTTCAATGTCGCTTCCACCCTGTAGCGGCCGATGGGGATGTCTTCTATCTGGTAGCGATCGATCCAGTAGTGATCCCCCAGCCGGAGTCGGAGCGATTTTCCTGGCGAGCCGTCGATCAGCGGGCCACTGGGCGTCAAGGCCAGCTCGACGTTGTCCAGGTCCGCGCTGAAATCGAGGTCCGTGCTCAGCTGGATGAAACCGCCGTAATAGCCGTAGTCGTTTTCCGGCGTGCGCCCTTCCAGTTTCCAGGTGAAGTTGCGTACAGCACCTTCGTCGTCGAAGGCATCGATGTTGTCCGGATGCAGTTCCAGCGTGTAGGTCTTGCCGTTGTACGCCTTCCTGATGGAGGCATACGCCCGCCATGCACCGGGCTGCGCCTTGATTCGATAGCTGCCGTCATCCCGGGTGGAGCCATGGATGTAGGACGCGTAGTACACGCTGTTGTCCAGCAGGATTTTTGCCCCGGCGATGGGGTTTCCCTGCGTGTCCCGGGCGGTTCCCGTGGCATAGCCCGTTGCTGCCCTGGGCGCAGTGTTGTCGGCCTGTATTTCGCAGGCGGACAGTCCCAGCAAAGCCAAAGTGACGAACAGGGCGGCGGTCGGCTGTTTCATGTGTTGTGGTTCCGGAAAAGTGGTTGCGCTTCGCGCTGAGCGACGTGGCTTCTACTCTGGCGTTCCCGGCACCACGCAGTTGTCGCGTACGCGCGCTATGTCGCCGCCGTTGCCCCAGGCCCTGACCTCGCCAACGGGCGGGCGGCGGCGTTCGACCTGCAGACAGTGGTACTCGATCGACTGCGCGGCGGCGGCGCGCGGCACCAGGATGTGTTTCATCCAGCCGGCGGCCATGTCCACCACGGTGTTGGTCATGCCCAGACCGAGCATGCCCTTGACCGCGTTCACCATCTCGCCGAAGCCCGGCGCGCCGGTGTCCACCACCTTGGCCACCACGGTGTGGTGGGCCAGGGCGACTTCGCCGCGGCTCGCCTGTTCGCGCTCCACCATGGCCTTGAGGCGGGCTTCTGCATGGGCCGGTGAGGCGCGCTTGAGCTGCATTTCGCGCTGCACCGAATTGCGCTTGATGAAGTCGTTGTCCGGGTCGCCCATGGGGATGTTCATGTGCGCGGGAAACAGCGGGCGGATCTCCCACCGCACGCGCCAGTTCTCGGCGGCATCGGCGATCTCGCGCAGGCTTTGCAGGGCCGGCAGCTCCAGTGCACCGAAGCACTGGTTGATGATCTCGCCGGTGCGCGTTTCCTGATCCTGCAGCGCGCGTTCGTAGGCCTCCAGGTCCTTGGGGTCCACGCCGGCGCTGGCAGTGAACCAGGCGTACCGGCTGCCGTGGCCGTCGCCACCGCCCGACGGCGGCTTGTGCACCGTGCCCTGTTCGGCGTGCACCTCGACCTCGGTGTTGGCGAACTGGATCACGACGCGCAGGATCTTGGAGGCGCTGCCGATGCCGGACAGCACGCCTTCGGAGATTCCGTACAGTTTGCCGAGCGCTTCGAAGGCGGCGTTGCCGGCCTCGTTGACGGCCCAGTCGGTTGCGCTGGCCTCGCCGGGCGAATCGCCGCCCAGGATCTTCTTGATGTCGGCGCATTGGGACAGACTGCCCTGGGCGTGCGCGGGCGGCAGCAGCGCGTCGACGATGTTGTTCGTAAATCGTGACGACCATGCCGTCGCCCGGCCGGCCGTGCGCGCGGGTGGCTGGCCACGCTGGAATGCGGCCAGGAACAGCTGCATTTCCAGCAGCGTCATCCGGTAGTCGTCCGAACGCGGTCCGCCGCGCAGGTCCACCGACTGATCGGTACCGCGTGAGGGGCGCATGTATTCGGAGCCCAGCAGGTCGAACGGCGTCTGTTGCAGGCGCGCCATCTCGGCGAGGAACAGCGGGGTGAAGCTCTGCGGATCGCCCGGGTGCTTCGCCGCTTCGCGCACCCAGGTATCCAGCAGCTGCAGGAAGGCATCGCCGGATTCGTAGTTGGGACCGACCTGACGCTCGGCCCAGGCCTCGCGATGTCCGTTCTGTTCGATCCTGCTGACCTGCCGTCTGGCGTCGCGGCTGGCCTCGTTCGCGGCCCTGCGGGCGGCGACCAGCGGCCCGAGTGCGTCGCGCCTGCGCTGTTTGGCTGCCTCCAGTCGGGGGTGCAGCTGCTTACGTTCGGCCGATGAAACGGCCCGGACGGCGTCTTCGACCACCGTGAGGTCCGCCCGTGCCTCTTCGAAGCGGGCCTCGAGCGATGCGATCCTCCGCTGCCATTCCTGCTCCCGGGCCTCGGCTTCGGCGGTGGCGACGGCAGCGATGGCGTCGAACCTTGCCTCGCGCTCGTCTTCGATCGCACGCACCTCGTCCTTGGTCAGCCACGCGGGATTGTCGTCGTTCGCCGAGCCGCCGAGGTCCCACGCGAACGTGTCGAGAAAATGCGCGAACTCGGAGGCATGCAGGCGGAACGCGGTTTCGCGGTTGCGCGCTTCCATCGCCAGGTTGCGTGCCTCCACCGCGGTCATCGCGTAGGGCGTGGCGGGGCCGATGGCCTCCACCACGATCCGCTCGCCGTCAGTGGTGGCCATGCCGCCGCGTGCCAGCACCTCGCGGGTGATGCGGGTGGCGGTGGCGAGGTCCTGCGCGTCGACCAACTGGCGGGCGAGATCGGTCCACGGTCCGCGTGGCAGCGGGGTCAGGCCGTTGGCGCCCATGATCGCGTGCGCCGGAGCGGGCGACGTCGAGGCGTTGGTGGCGTCGCTCGCTGCGTTGTCCGTGGCTGGTATGTCGCCGGGCGTGCGCAACAGCAGCGCGGCGATCGCGATCGCGGCAACGCCCGCGACGCTGCCGGCCACGATCCGCCGATGCGGCAGCCAGAGATAGAACCGGCGCAGCGCGGGGAACACGGTGCCGCGCAGCCACTGCCAGGTGGCGGGGATCGCGCGCAGGAAAATGAATCGGCCAAGCATGACCAGTAGCGCGTACAGCTGCCGAGCCAGGAACCACAGTCCCTTGCCAATCGCGATCGCGATGTCCTTCAGCGTTTGTTTCCAGTCCATCGTCACGTTTGCCTGTCCGGTGTGAGCAGCGAAGAAGCTGCGACCGGCCGCGAACGGCCGGCGCGAGCCGGTGGATCAGCGCCGCAGCAGGCCACGCAGCAGGCCCTTGGCTGCGTCCTTGACCCCGCTCTTGGCCTCTTCCTTGATCTCCTCCCCGGTGGAACGTCCCGTCGCCTCCGTCCCGAGCGCGCCCAGGCCGGGCATCAACATCGCGGTGGACTTGCTGCGTACGCGCACGGCCCAGTCCGGCTTCCAGTTCTGCGCAGCGCCCTGCGGACGCGGTTCGACGACATTGCGATCGTTGCCGTAGGCGATCATCTGCACCATCGGCGCGGCTTTTCCCCCGGCGAACACTGCTTTGGGGATGTGGCATTCGCGCGCATCGGGGGCGAGCAGGGTGCGCGCCTTGACCCACTTCGCCACCAGTGACTCGGGCAGGTAGTCCAGCAATTCGTAACCGGCGTAGCCGTCTTCCGAGCTGCTCCACATCACGATGGTGTCGCCGCTCGTCACGGTGGCATGGGCGAAATAGCCGTTCGCGCCATCGGCGCCGCTCCAGCGCAGGGTCATGCCGTTTTCTCCGCCGCCGTCGCCCTTGAGCTTGAGCTCGGACAGGAAGTCGTGTTCGCCAGCCAGGGCGAACTGCATCGACGCCGGCACCTTGTCGCCGGTGACGTGATGCTGGCCCACCAGCGAGGCTTTCGCCGGTACCGTCTTGCGGGTGGACTGGTTGGGCCACAGCGCGTGGTCGGGGCCGGGTGTCACGGCCCTGCCGGGCACCTTGCGCGGGGTGATGCCGCGTCCGCTTTCCACCATCTTGCCGTTGCGGATGGTGACCGAGTATTCGCGCGGCTGGCCGGCGCCGGTTGCCTCGCCGCACCCCCAGTAGTAGCGGATCTTGAAGGTGCCGTTGCCATCGGCGATGCCGGTGCCAAGGCCGCCGTCGTTGCCGTCGTGGACCGGCTTCCTGTCCGGCGGCGGCAGCAGGTCGATGCGGTTGCCCAGGCCCAGTCCGTGGGGAACGGCTTGCTCGGCCGGTCTGCCGGGCTGGCGACCGTTGTGGAGCGCCACGTCCATGAATTTGCCGGGCATGGCCGGATGTTGGGTCAGGCCATAGCTTGCGCCGCCGCCGGACATGGCGCCCGAGAGGCGGCCCATCGCGCCGAGTCCGGGCATGCCCGGCATGGCGTGGGTGGCGACGTCGATATAAAGATTGGCCGGCTTTTCCTGCGCCCATGAGGGCGTGGGCAGGGCGACAGCCAGAGCGAACGCCAGCGCTGAAGGAACAAGGGAAGAATGAAGAGGCATGTTGCAGTCACCCGAGGAGGGCGGGTCGAACGGCGACCCGGCCGCGTCCGGCGCACCCGGACTCCCCATCCACGAGATCCGGGGGCCGGAACTGACAGGGGCTGTGATCAGCGGATCGTGGCGGCGAGCGCGATCATCCGCTTTGTCCCGGGATGGTCGTCGCCGTAGATGCGGCGGTGCGCATCCAGCGCGTCGGCGAGTGCCGCGCGCGCGCGCGCGGGCAGGTGCGCGATGAACAGCTCCGCCCGCGCGGCCATCACCCGCGGCCATTCGACGCCGTTGTCGACCCCGGCGTCCCTGGCCTCGGTGATGGTGCGATCGAAGAGCGCGACGGCTTCGGGCACTCGCCCGAGTGCGGCCATCGCAGTGGCACGGACCCCATCGGTGGAGGCGAGGCGACGCGGATCCTTGTAATCGGCCTTCGCGTAGATGTCGCTGGCTTGTTCCGCCAGCCGCAGTGCTTCCGCGGGCCGCTGCTGGAGCAGCCGCAATCGCGCCACCTGGATCAGCCCGTGGCCAACGAAGGGATGGGCTTCGCCCAGCAGCTTGCGCCGCAGCCGCAGGCCTTCTGCGAGCAGTGTCTCGGCTTCGGTGTAGCGCCCCATCTGCCGGTAGAGGTTGCCCAGGTTGGCGGTGGCGATGGCATAGCGCGGATCTTCGCGGCCGAAGAGTTCGATGCTCAGGTTGCGGGCCCGGATCATGTAAGGCTCGGCTTCCCGATCGCGCTCGGCGTTGTCGAGCGCCAACGCCATGCTGTTGCAGGCGTTGGCGAGGGCGCTATCAAGGCCGTCCGGATGCAGGGCATCGAGGATTGAAATCGCCCCGCCGATCGCCGCCACGGCGTCATCGAACCGGGCCATGTGGGTCAGGATGCCGCCGTGGCCGTTGAGCAGGGCTGCACGCACCGGGCTTGCCGGGAGGTATACCCGCTGCGCGAGTTCCAGGGCCGCGCCCGATTCGCGAAGCGCCGTCTCCAGTTCGCCCCTTGCGAGCGCGAAGTCGGCGAGGTGCGAGTGCACGGGCAGGCGAACGGTGGGTGCGAGCTTGTCCACTCCGCGCAGCGCCAGGGCCTCGTTCAACAAGGTTTCCGCGCGTTGATCCTGGCCGGCGGTGGCGAGTACCGCGCTGAGTGCCCTGAGGTAGAAAAACAGCGATTCCTGCGCCATGGATGCGTCGTTGCGCGCGAGCGACAGGGCGGTTTCTGCATGCGCCACCGCGGCGGGCACCTGGCCAGTCGCGGACAGCGCGTCGGCCTGGTGCATGACGAGCTGGCCGTGAAGTTCGCCGGGCACCCGTCCCGCGGATTCCAGCATCCGTTCGACGACCGCGAACTGTTCCAGCGCATCGGTTGGCCGGCTTGCGGCTGCGTCGAGCAGGCCCTTGGCGAACCTTGCCTCCAGTGTGAGGTTCGGATCGCCCGTGGTACCCGCGAGGGCGAGTCCCTCGTCCAGCAGCGGCGCGGCCGCGTCCGGTTCGCCCATCCTCCGGTACAAATCGCCAAGCAGTACCAGCATCTCGGCCCGCAGCACGGGGGTGTCGGCAAACGCGTCGCGAACCCTGAGCGCACCCTGGTCGAGGAGTTCGCGCGCGCTGATCGTGCGCCCTTGCGCAACATTCGGATCGTTGGCTTCGAACAGTTGCGTCATGAAGTCGCGGGCCGCCGTTGCGCGGCGGCTCTGCTTGAGCGCATCGTCCGCCGCACGTCGTGCTTCCCCTGCCTGCCACAACGTCGCCCCCACGCCTCCGGCGAGACTAGCCACCAGCAGGCACGCCGCCGCGACACCGAGCTTGTTGCGCATGACGAACTTGCGCGCGCGGTAGCCCAGCCGCGGCTTCTGCGCCAGCACCGGCTGCCCGTCGAGCCAGCGCCGCAGGTCGTCGGCGAGCGCTTCTGCCGAGGGATAGCGCTGCTCAGGCTCTTCGGCCAAGGCCTTGAGCAGTACCCGGTCCAGATCGTTCTTCAGCGGCACGTAATGGCGGTGGTAGGCATCGTCGGCGTTGCGCACCAGCAGCGAGGGACGGGTGGTGTCGGCGCCCTCGGTCGCTGCCTGCGGGGTGCGGCCGGTCAGCAGGCGGTGCAGCAGCGCGCCGAGGCCGTAGACATCGATCGCCGTACTCGGTGGCTCGCCTCGCAGCTGCTCGGGTGCCGCGTAGCCGGGCGTCATCGCCCGCCACATCGTCTGCGTGCGTTCGTTGCCCTCGGTGTCGGCGTCGGCGAACTGGCCGATGCCGAAGTCCAGCAGGTGCACATGGCCGCGGCTGTCGACCAGCACGTTGGAGGGCTTGAGGTCGCGGTGGATCACCAGGTTGCGGTGGGCGCAGGCGACCGCGTCGCAGACCTGCAGGTACAGCCGCACGATGGCGCGCGCGTCGGGCGAATTCGATTCGCACCAGCGGTCGATGCGCTCGCCCTCGACCAGCGGCATCGCCAGCCAGCAGGTGCCGTCGTCGGCGACGCCCGAATCGACCAGCGCGGTGATGTGGGGATGGTTCAGCCGCGCCAGGATGCCGGCCTCGCGCTGGAAGCGCTCGCGGCCGCTGGCGCCAAGCGCGCCGAGGGTGAGGATCTTGATGGCCGCCTGCTGGCGCGCCATGCCTTGTTCACGCCAGCCGCGGTAGACCACCGCCATGCCGCCGCGGCCCAGTTCGCTGTCCAGAGTCCAGCCGCCGAGCCGGCAACCGGTCAGGTTGCCGGCCAGCGGATCGAGCGCCGCGCGCGGGTGGCGATGCGCGGCCACGAGTTGTTCGAGCCGGCGGCGCACGTCGACGGAGAGGTTCTGCGCGGCGAGCCATGCATCGCGCTCGCCTTCAACGAGGTCCAGCCATTGGTCGAACAGGGCGTCGGCGGTGCGCCATTGCGCCAGGGTTTCGGCGTCCATCGTCACCGTTGGTCACCGTCGTCGAGCATCGCCTGCAGGAACGCGCGCGCGCGCTCCCACTCGCGGTACACGGTGCGCTCGGAGATTTCGAGCAGGCCGGCGATCTCGCCAAACTCCATCCCGGCGAAGTAGCGCAACTCGACGATCTGCCGTCGCTGCGGGCTGATCGCCTCCAGAGCCTCCAGGCCCTGGTCCAGCATCAGCACACTGGTCAGCGCGGGCGGCGCATCAGGGATCTGGTCGTCGAGGTTGACCATTACCTGGTCGCCGCCGCGCTTGCCGGTGGCGCGCTGGCGGGCGTGTTCGACCAGGATCCAGCGCATCGCCTTGGCCGAGGCCGCGAAGAAATGGTTGCGATCGGCCAGCGACAGCGGCGTGCCCTGGCTGATGCGAAGGAACAACTCGTGCACCAGCACAGTCGGGGTGAAGGTGGCCTCGTTGCCGTACAAGCGCGAGTTGGCCAGGCGCAGAAGTTCGGGATACAACGCCTCGAACACGGCCCCCAGTTGCTCGGGCTCGCCGTCGCGGGCCAGCGCAAGCAGCCTGGTGATGTCGGTGCCGGACACCTTTTTCCCCTATTCCCCGAAAACCCCTGTGCCGACGTTAGCAATCTCCGCTGCGAGGGGCAATCGCGAATGTTTTGATGCAGCGCCCGTGCACCACCGCATCAAGCGAGCTGTTTCTTCGGGCGACGACCGCAAGAAGCTGCATCCGAGGAGGTCGCGGAGCCGCGCAAGCGGGCCTTTTGTTTTGCAGCTGCAGGATCGATCATCGCTGCAGAAGGATTCCGCGGAGCACGCATGAACGACGACAGGCCAAGTGATGTACTGGTGATCGGCGGCGGCCACAACGGCCTGGTCTGCGCGGCGTATCTCGCCGGCGCCGGATTGAAGGTGAGGGTGCTGGAGCGACGCGGCATCGTCGGCGGCGCAGCGGTGACCGAGGAGTTCTTTCCAGGCTTCCGCAATTCGACGGCCAGCTACACCGTCAGCCTGCTCAATCCGCAGGTGATCCGCGATCTACGTCTGGCCGAGCATGGGCTGCGCGTGGTCGAGCGTCCCTATGCGAATTTCCTGCCGCTACCGGATGGCCGTGCGTTCCGCCTTGGCGGCGAACACACGCAGGCGGAAGTGGCGAAATGGTCCGCGCGCGATGCGCAGCGCCTGCCGGAGTACTACGCGATGCTCGATCGCGTGGTCGTGGTGCTGCGCGAACTGATGACGCGCACGCCGCCGAATGTCTGCGACCGTTTCGTGCTGGCCGACTGGCTGGCGTCGTACGACGTGGCGAAACGGCTCAAGCACCTGGACATGCGCGGTCGCCGCGACCTGCTCGACCTGTTCACAAAATCCGCTGGCGAACTGCTCGATCACTGGTTCGAATCGCAGCCGCTGAAGGCGGTGCTGGGCTGGGATTCGGTGGTCGGCAATTTCGCCAGTCCGTATACGCCCGGCTCGGCCTATGTGCTGCTCCATCACGTGTTCGGCGAGGTCAACGGCAAGTCCGGCGCGTGGGGACATGCGATCGGCGGCATGGGCGCGATCACGCAGGCGATCGCGAAGGAATGCGCGGTGCGCGGTGTCATGGTCGATACCGATGCCGGCGTCGAGGAAGTCATCGTCGAGGACGGTCGCGCGGTCGGCGTGCTGCTGGCCGATGGCCGGGAGCTGCGTGCGAAGACCATAGTCTCCAACCTCAATCCGAAACTGCTCTACCGGCGGCTGGTGCCGCGTCGGCATCTGGATGCCGATACCGCGGAGCGCGCTGATCGCTATCGCTGCGGCTCCGGCACCCTCCGCATGAACGTGGCGCTGTCGGAACTGCCGGACTTCACCGCCGCGCCCGGCACGCACCTGCAACCGCACCACCAGAGCGGCATCCTGATCGGGCCTTCGCTGCAGTACTTCGAGCGTGCCTACTTCGATGCCAAGTCGAAGGAACATAACGCCGGCTGGTCGCGTGCGCCGATCGTCGAACTGGTGATCTCCTCCACGCTCGACGACACGCTGGCGCCTGCGGGCCAACACGTCGCCAGCCTGTTCTGCCAGCACGTGCACCCGGATGTCGACGGCGGCTGGGAAGCGCATCGCGACAAGGTCGCACAGCTGATGATCGACACGGTCGATGCCTATGCGCCGAATTTCAGGCGCAGCGTGCTCGGCTACAAGGCCTTGTCGCCGCTGGACCTGGAACGCGAGTTCGGCCTGGTCGGTGGCGACATCTTCCACGGCTCGCTCGGCCTGGACCAGCTGTTCAGCGCGCGGCCATGGCTGGGGCAGGGCAATTATCGCGGTGCCTTGCGCAATCTCTATCTATGCGGTTCCGGCACGCACCCCGGCGGCGGCGTGACCGGCCTGCCCGGTCGCAATGCCGCGCGCGAGATCCTGCGCGATCTCAAGCGCGAACCGCGTCCGTCGTAGCCGATGGGCACGCTTTTCGTGCCCACCCTGCCGACTGAAATATGGCCGTTGACGTAGCGTGCGTCGTACGCGCGAATGGTGTTCCGGACGTACGTACAGCGCACGCTACATGGCCGGATCGCGCGCATGCTCACGTTGCCTGTTCAGGACTTCGACAAGGAATTCATGCCATGGGTCGCACGCCTTTGTTCCGCCTTTTCCAGCGCGCCGCGCGCATTGCGCGCGCTTCGCTGCACGACACCGCGCCGCTCGACGAGTTCTATCAGCAAGGACGGGCCGTCCGCGCCGATCTTTCGCGGCGCCGGTTCGTGCAGGGCGCAGGCGCGGGGCTGGTCCTGGCCGGCTGCGCCAGCGTACCGAAAGCACCGATGCCTTCGGGCGATGAAGTCGTCATCGTCGGTGCCGGCATCGCCGGACTGACCGCCGCGTACCGGTTGCGGCAGGCCGGCGTGCGGGCCCGCGTGTTCGAAGCGCAGAACCGCGTCGGCGGTCGCATGTTGAGTCTGCGCAATCACTTTCCCGACGGCCAGGTGATCGAACTCGGTGGCGAGCTGATCGACAGCGACCATGTCCGGATCCGTGCGCTGGCCGCGGAACTCGGCTTGGTACTCGACGATCTGCTGGAAGGCGATACCGACCACGACACCTGGTTTTTCGACGGCCGCGCGATCGACGAACGCGAGATCGTCGGCGCGTTCGCGCCGGTGGCGGCGGCGATCGAGCGCGACCTGGCCACGCTCGGCGATGGCGACATCACCCACGCCGATCACCAGAACGCGCAGGCGCTGGATGCGCTGTCGATCGCGCAATGGCTGGACCGCAATCAGGTGTCCGGCTGGCTGCGCAAGCTGATCGGCGTCGCCTACACCACCGAGATGGGACTGGAGATCGACCAGCAGTCGGCGCTGAATTTACTCACCTTCATCGGCACCGAAGACAAGGACCGCTTCGCCGTGTTCGGCACCAGCGACGAACGCTTTCACGTGCGCGGCGGCAACGACCTGATCGTGCACGGCCTCGGCGACCGGCTGGGCGATGCGATCGAGACCGGCAGCGTGCTGGAATCCGTGCGCGGCGATGCTACCGGTTACACGCTGGGCATCCGCCGTGACGGCGCGACTCGCGACGTGCGCGCACGGCAGGTGATCCTGGCGCTGCCGTTCACGCTGCTGCGCCAGGTGCGCATCGATGTCGCGCTGCCTGCGGTCAAGCGGCGCGCGATCGACACGCTCGCCTACGGCAGCAATGCCAAGCTGATGATCGGTTACGACCGCCGCGTCTGGCGCGAGCACCAAGCCAACGGCGCGGCGATGAGCGACCTCGCCTTCCAGACCACCTGGGAGACCACGCGCAAGCAGCCGGGGCGTGGTGGCGTGCTGACCAATTTCACCGGCGGCCGCCATGGCATCGAGCTCGGCCAGGGCACGCCGCGCCAACAGGCCGATATCGCCACTGCGGCGATCGACAAGGTCTTTCCCGGTGTGGCCGCCGCGCGCGCCGGCGCGCGCGAAGTGCGCTTCCACTGGCCGTCGCATCCGTGGACGCTGGGCAGCTACGCCTGCCTGCGCCCCGGCGACTGGACCGGCCTGCGCGGCGCGATGGGCGAGCGGGTCGGCAACCTGCACTTCGCAGGCGAGCATTGCGCGCTGGATACACAGGGCTTCATGGAAGGTGGTTGCGAATCCGGGGAGGCCGCGGCCCAGGCGGTGCTGGCCGACCTGGGCGTGGTGCGGACCCGCGAGGCGGCCTGACCGCGCCAATCTTCCTGAACCCGGGAGTTCTCTTTTGCAGTGCAGCGTGCAACCGGAATAACGATTCCTTCACGATGCCCCGGCACCCGACGTGGGGGAGGGAGCAAAGCCCGTAGCGGTCCGCCGCTGCGGGCTTTTTTACTGCCTGCGGGAGTCGGGGTATGGCTCGCTTCTGCTCGACGATGTCGTTGACACGGCTCGTGGAAGTAGCGCTGTTCGCAGTGGCGGTCGACATCCATCACGACCGGCGATCCGCGTCCGGAAGCGCGTCGAGCGCGACAGCGTCACGCGGTAGCCGCAAGCAAGGCTCCTGAACCGCCATGACACAATCGTGGCGTGGACAATGCCGCCCTCGATGCCATCGCCGAACGCGCCCTCGCGCAACTGCGCGCCGCTGCGCCGGCGCTGCCGTGGACCGATGCGCTGGCGACGCGTTGCCGCGCGCTGGCCAGTGCCAGCGACTTCGCCATCGCCACTTTGTGCCGGCAGCCGGAACTGCTGACGCGCCTCGTGGCCGACCCTGATGCGGCGGCGGCCGATCCGCCGACTCTCGACGCCGGTAACCGCAGCGACTGGCCGATGCGGCTGCGCCGTTATCGCGCTGCCGAATCCACGCGCCTGGTCTGGCGCGACGTGCTGGGCCTGGATGACGTCGATGCCACGCTTGCCGGAAGCACACGCCTGGCAGAGCTTTGCCTGCAGGCCGCGTTGCAGGCGCTTGAAGTCGAGTTCGAGCAGCGTTACGGCACGGTGCGCGCGGCGGACGGCACGCCGCAGCGGCTGGTCGTGTTCGGGCTCGGCAAGCTTGGCGGCGGTGAGCTGAATTTCAGTTCAGATGTCGACCTGGTCTATGCCTATCCCGAGAACGGCGACAGCGACGGCGTGCGCAGCCTGGCGGCGGAGGATTACTTCGCCCGCCTCGGCCAGCAGCTCGCCAGGCTGCTCGACGAACCCACGGTCGACGGTTTCAGCCATCGCGTCGACCTGCGCCTGCGCCCGTTCGGCAATGCCGGGCGCGTGGCGCTGTCGTTCGCGGCGATGGAACAGTACTTCCAGCGCGAAGGCCGCGACTGGGAGCGTTACGCCTGGCTGAAGGCGCGCCCGGTGGCCGGCGACATCGCCGCAGGCGAACATTTCCTGCGGACGCTGCGTCCGTTCGTCTATCGCCGTTACCTGGATTACGGCGCGCTGGCCGGACTACGCGAGATGAAGGCGGCGATCGCGGCCGAAGTCGCGCGCAAGGAGCTGGCTGACGACATCAAGCGCGGGCCCGGCGGCATCCGCGAGATCGAATTCCTGGTGCAGGCGCTGCAGCTGATCCGCGGCGGCCGCGAGCCCGCGCTGCAGCAGCGGCAACTGCTGCCGGCGCTGCAGGCGCTGGTCGCGGCGCGACAGGTCGCGCCCGACGTCGGCGACGCGCTGGCGGCGGCGTACCGATTCCTGCGGCGACTGGAAAACCGCCTGCAGATGCTGCGCGACGCGCAGACGCACGCCTTGCCGGAAGACGCGATCGATCGGCAACGCATCGCCACCAGTGGCGGCTTCGGCGACTGGCCGTTGCTGCGCGAGCAGCTCGACGTGCATCGTGCGCGCGTTACCGCCGAATTCGAAGCGCTGCTGGCGACGCGTCGTCGCAGTGCCGAACCGAGCGCGTTGGCGACGTACTGGCGCGCGCTGCCGGAAGCGGGGGAAGTCGCGGTGCTGGCTGGCGCCGGCTTCGAGGAGGCTTCGGCGCTGGACATCCAGCTGCGCGACTTCGTGCGCACGCCCGGTGTTCGCGACCTGCCGGATGCGGCGCGGGCGCGGCTGGATCGGGTGGTGCCTGCGTTGCTGCAGGCCGCTGCGCGGTCGCGCCAGCCCGATGCGGCATTGCGGCGCGTGCTGGCGCTGCTGCAGAACATCCTGCGCCGCAGCAGTTACCTGGCGCTGCTCGACGAGCAGCCCGAGGCCTTGCGACGGCTGGTCGATGCGGTCGCGCGCAGCGCGCTGCTGGCCGAGCGCCTGGCTGCGTATCCGCTGCTGCTGGACGAACTGCTCGATGCACGGGCGACTGGGCCGCTGCCGCAGCGCGCCGAACTGCTGGCCGAATGCGAGGCGGCCGTCGCTGCCAGCGAAGGCGACACCGAGGCGGCGCTGCAGGCGCTCAACGAGAAGCGCCACGCGCTGAGTTTCCGCATCGCGCTGGCCGTGCTGGATGCGCGCCAGGGCGCCAGCGACAGCACCCGGCAACTGGCGTGGCTGGCCGATGCGGTGGTGGCGATCGTGCTGCGCCTGGCGATTGCCGAGACGGTCGCCGCGCACGGCGCCATCGCAGGCGCGCGCTTCGCGGTGATCGGTTACGGCAGCCTCGGCGGCGAGGAACTGGGTTTCGGTTCCGATCTCGACCTGGTGTTCCTGTACGACGCCGCTGAAGGTGCGCCATCCGATGGCGCGCGTCCGCTGGAACCATCGCGTTACTACGCGCGGCTGGCGCAGAAGCTGGTGGCGCTGCTCGGCACCGCGACCGCAGCCGGCAAGCTGTACGAGATCGATGTGCGCCTGCGTCCGGATGGTGCCAAGGGCCTGCTGGTGTCGACCCTGTCCAGCTTCAGCGACTACCAGCGCACGCGTGCCTGGACCTGGGAACACCAGGCACTGGTGCGCGCGCGCGGCTGCGCTGGCGACGCATCGTTGCTGTCGGCATTCGAAACCGTGCGCGATGACATCCTGTCGCGCCCGCGCGAACCATCGAAGCTGCGCGACGACGTGGTGGCGATGCGCGCGAAGATGCGCGCCGAGCTGGATCGCTCCGACGCCGGGCGTTTCGACCTCAAGCAAGGCGACGGTGGCCTGGTCGACCTTGAATTCCTGCTGCAGTACCTCGTGCTGCGCGATTCAGGGCGGCATCCGGCCTTGTTGTCGCCGCGCGATACCCGGCAGCTGATTGCCGCCGCCGGCGATGCCGGGCTGCTCGATGCCCGCCATGCCGATGCGCTGCTGGAGGCGCATGCGCAGCTGCTGTCGCTGGGTCTGGCCTGCACGCTCGACCGCCGTCCGCGGATCACCGCCGAGGTTGATCTCGTGCAACCGGCGCGCGTGGCGATCGGCGATGCCGCGCGTGCCTCGGGACTGGCTTTTGGTATTGCCCGGTAAGCGCAGCCGGGCCGAGCGCGACGCATTCCCGGGTGTGCTGTGCTTGCCCGGGCTACAGTCGGAGGCGTGCGCGTACCTCTGCCGCCACGCGTGCGGTTTCGCGGAGCGGTTCGACCGGGAACGCAGCGAGCGTGTCGTCGGCTGCACGGATGCGATCGCGCTGCAGCAGTGCATCGAGAAAGTGGCGCGGCCGACCGCGCGCGCGCGCGGGATCGAGCACGAACACCGGCGCACGCGTCGCGCAAGCTTCGCTGAGCATGTTCACCGAGTCCGGCGTGCAGACGATGCGGTCGGCCCAGGCAAGCAGACCGGGATAGGGATTGTCTTCGTCGCCGGCAGTCGCATGCGTGGGCGCGAACCAGCGCAGGCCGGGGATGCCCGCCAGTTGCCGCTGCACCGCATCGCGCCAGACAGCGGACGTGCGCCGCGAACTGGTGACCAGCAGGCTGCCGCCTTCGCGGCGCAGGCTGTCGCCCAGCCGCGCGAGTCCGGCGGCGAAGCCGGCATCGTCCTGGCGGACGTTCGCTGTCGGGCCGCCGATCAGCAGCGAAGTGCGCGGTTGCGGCAGTTGTGCGAAAAGGGCGAAGTCGTCGCGCGCCTGCGCCAGCCACGCATCGTCGACCGGATGCAGGCTGCCGAGCAGGGTGATGACGTTGTCGCCATGCAGGCGGTCGTGTTCGGGTGCGATCACCAGATCCCAATGGCGCGGATCGATGCGCGGATCGAGGATCTGCACGACCCGTGCACCGCGTTCCCGCAGCAGGCGGGTGGCGAGCGCGGCCTGCCGGCCGCAGCCGATCGCCAAGGCCGGCGGCGCCTGCAGTGCGGTAGCGAACGGATCGCCGAAGGCTTGCGTCGCGCCCGGCAGGCGCCGCGGCGCCGCCCAGCGCCAGGGCGCGCGCGGGCGCAGCAGGTGTTCGCGGCTATCCGCACAATCCAGCGCCGCAGCCAAGGCCGCCGCCTGGCGGCGATTGCCGGCGTGGCCGTCGCTTAGAATCCATGCATGCATTGAATGATCGACGGCGGCCTGTGCTGGTTCCACGTATGCGACTGATCCGTTCCGGTGGCATGGCTGCCGCTTCACCGGACGGACTCTACACTGCACGCCTTCGCCGGATTCGCGAACAGGATTCCTGATGCCCCAAACCTTGACCGATGCCCCGCTCGACCAGCTGTTCCGCCAGGCCCGCACCTACAACGCGTTCTCCGGCGAAGTCAGCGACGACACCCTGCGCCAGCTCTACGACCTGCTGAAATGGGGTCCGACCACGTCCAACAGCTGCCCGGCGCGGTTCGTGTTCGTGAAATCGGCCGAGGCCAAGGCCAGGCTCGGTCCGGCGCTGGACGAAGGCAACTACAGGAAGACCATGGCCGCGCCGGCGACGGTGATCGTGGCCTACGACCTGGCCTTCTACGAGAAATTGCCGGTGCTGTTCCCGCATACCGACGCCAGGTCGTGGTTCGACACCAAGCCCGAAGCCGACCTGACCACGATCGCATTGCGCAACGGCAGCCTGCAGGGCGCCTATCTGATCCTGGCCGCGCGTGCGCTGGGCCTGGATTGCGGACCGATGTCCGGCTTCGACAACGCCCAGGTCGATGCCGCCTTCTTCGCCGGCACCTCGCTGCGCTCGAACTTCCTGGTCAACCTCGGCCACGGCGATCCGGGCAGCATCTTCGCGCGCTCGCCGCGGCTGGGATTCGACGAGGTGTGTCGTATCGAGTGAAGCGGGGGCTGGGATCTGGGGGCTGGTACAAGCCCAAGCACCCAGCTCGCAGCCCGCAGTTCTTTAGTCCCCAGATCCAAGATCCCAGCCCCCAACAAAAAGGACCCGCCATGAAACGCATCCTCCTCGCCGTCGCCCTCACGCTCGCCACCGGTTCCGTCTTCGCCGAAGCCGTCACCTACAAGCTCGATCCCAACCACACCAACGTGCTGGCCAGCTGGAACCACCTCGGCTTCTCGCACCCGACCGCCCACTTCGGCCAGGTCGAGGGCACGCTGGTATACGACGCCGCCAACGTCGGCGCTTCCAGCGTGCAGGTCACGCTGCCGCTGGCCGGCCTCAACAGCTTCGTGCCGGACTTCGACGAGCACCTGCGCAGCGCCGATTTCTTCGATGCGGCCAAGTACCCGAACATCACCTTCAAGAGCACCAAGGTCGAAGCCGCGGGTGCGGGCAAGCTGAAGGTCACCGGCGACCTGACCGTGAAGGACCAGACCAAGCCGGCGGTGCTGGACGTGACCCTCAACAAGGCCGCGGACCACCCGATGGCCAAGCGTGCGGCGGTCGGTTTCGACGCGACCACCACGCTCAAGCGCACCGATTTCGGCGTCGGCAACTACGTGCCCAACGTCAGCGACGAGGTCCAGCTGCGGATCACCACCGAGGCGCTGGTGCCCAAGGCCGGCGCCGACAAGAAGTAAGCAACCATCGCGCCGCCGCGCCCGCGCGGTGCGGCGGCGATTGCGGAGACCGTCATGCGTATCCTGCGTTCCGCGTCCGAGCGGGGCCGCGTCGATGTCGGCTGGCTCGACAGCCGGCACACGTTCTCGTTCGGGCATTACCACGACCCGCAATGGATGGGCTTCGGCCCGTTGCGCGTGATCAACGAGGATCGCGTCGCACCGGGCGGCGGCTTCGCGCCGCATCGCCACGCCAACATGGAAATCCTCAGTTACGTGCTGTCGGGCGCGCTGGCGCATCGCGACAGCGCATCGGATGTCCTTCGATCCTTCGACAAGCTCAGGATGAGCGGAGCTCAGGATGAGCGGGTTTTGCGGCCGGGCGAACTGCAGTGGATGAGCGCCGGCCACGGCATCGAGCACAGCGAGTTCAATGCTTCCGACAGCGAGCCGGTGCATTTCCTGCAGATCTGGATCCAGCCCGATCGCGTCAACGCGCCGCCGGCCTATGCGCAGCGCGCGTTCGATCCGCAGGCGCGGCGCGGCCGCTGGGGCGTGCTGGCATCGCCGGACGGCGCCGACGGCAGCCTCGCGATCCGGCAACAGGCGTGGCTGCGCGCGGTGCAGTTGGGTCTGGGCGAAACGGCAGCGTGGACCCTGCAGCCCGGGCGTCGTTACTGGCTGCATCTGGCGCGTGGCGCGATCGACATCGGCGGCCAGTCGCTGGCGGCGGGCGATGCGCTCGGCATCCACGAAGAATCGGGCGAATTGCAGATCACTGGCGCCGACGACGAAGTGGCCGATGTGCTGCTGTTCGACCTGCCTGCGTAGACACATACCCCGCTGCGCCGAAGGCCATGGGCATCGCGCTGGACGACCTCGCGGGCCGTGGCCGGCAACGCGGTAAACTGCGCGCATCGCTCAACCGGCCGCAGCCATGTCCGATCCGACCACCGCCTCATCGCCCGCCAACGCCCAGAAGCGTTACGAGGTGCATCGCAGCGACCTGCCGCTGAGCTGCCCGTTGCCGTCGATGGCGCTGTGGAACTCGCATCCGCGCGTGTACCTGGCGATCGAGGACGAAGGCGGCGAATCGCAATGCCCGTATTGCGGGGCGCATTTCGTCCTGGTCGACTGAGCCGTCGGGCCGCGGCGCCGATTGCGACGGCATGGGCCGCGCGCTGACTGTCGTGCAACTGCTGCCCGCGCTCGAATCGGGCGGGGTGGAGCGATCCACGATCGAGATCGCCGATGCGCTGGTGCGCGAAGGCCATCGCGCCATCGTCGTTTCCGCTGGCGGGCGGCTGCTGCCGGCACTGCGCGCCACCGGCACCGAGCATGTCGAACTGGACATTGGCCGCAAGTCGCTGCTGACGCTGCGCCATGTCGCGACACTGCGTGCCTTGCTGCTCGAAGCCGGTGCCGACATCGTGCATGCGCGTTCGCGATTGCCGGCATGGATCGGCTGGCACGCGCTGCGCGGATGGCCGTCCGGGCCGCGCCCGCATTTCGTCACCACCGTGCACGGACTTAATTCGCCTTCGCGATACAGCGCGATCATGACCCGCGGCGAGTGTGTAATCTGCGTGTCGCGGACCGTGCGCGATTACGTGCTGAAGCGCTACCCGCGAACTGACAGTGACCGGCTGCGGGTCATTCCGCGCGGGATCGACCCGGCACAGTTTCCGCCTGCGCCGTCGCCGGATCGTGCCGCGCGCGACGCGATCGCGGCCCTGTATCCGCAACTCGATGGCGACGGTCCGCTGCTGCTTCTGCCGGGCCGCGGCACGCGCCTGAAAGGCCACGCCGATGCCGTGGCGCTGCTGTCGCAACTGCGCGGCACCGGCAGCGATGCGCGGCTGTGGATGCCCGGCGCGCGCGAAGCCGGGCGCGAACGCTACGTCGCCGAGCTGGAGCGCGAGGCGGCGCAGGCCGGCATTGCCGATGCCGTGGCGATCACGCCGCCAACGTCAGGCATCGCCCAGGCGTATGCGGCCAGCGACCTGGTGCTGCAGCTTTCGCGCAACCCCGAGGCGTTCGGGCGCACCGTGATCGAGGCGCTGTCGGTCGGCCGTCCCGTGCTGGGCTGGGCACATGGCGGCGTCGGCGAGTTGTTGCGCGAACTGCAACCGCAGGGCGCCGTGGCCCCGTTCGAACTTGCCGCGTTGTCCGCGGCCGCGCGCGCGATGCTCGCGCAACCGCCGCCGGCAACCGTTACGATGCCCGCCTACACGTTGCAGGCGATGCAGGCTGCAACCCTGGCCTGCTACCGGGAACTCGCCGATCCGCAACATGACCGCTTCGACCCGCTCCCTGGATAACGCACCCGGCTGGCGCTGGGCACCCGCCTGGGTGCTGGCGTTCGTGGCCTTGTGGCCGGCGCCGGGCTACGCCGAAGCGGTGATGGTGCTCGGCGCGCTGGCCGCGATCATCCGGCTGCTGCTGGCGCGCTTCCGTGGCACCGCGGCGCTGCTGAGCGGCCCGACCTGGGCGCTGACCAGCGTGCTGTTCTTCGCCTACTGGATGCCGGAAGCGGTATCCGCGCTCGACGCGCTCGACCGGGGCCGTGCCCTGCGCGAGGCGCTGGTCGACCTGCGTTACCTGCCGTTCCTGTGGCTGGCCGCCGCCGCGGCCGGCGATACGCGCGGGCGCCGCATCACGTTCGGCGGCTTGGCGATCATCGTCGCGATCTGGACGCTGGACGCGCTGCTGCAGGCGCTGACCGGCACCAGCCCGCTGTTCTGGGGCATCGATGCGATCAAGCAGGCGATCAGCGGCGACACCATGTGCCCGGCTGGCGCGAGCAGCGCCGCCGACCGGCTCAGCGGCGTGCTGGGGCCTTGCAACCTCAAGCTTGGCATCGTGCTGGCCAGCCTGTCGCCGTTCCTCTTGTACGCCGCCGGCCGGCGCTTCGCGTTCGTCGGCTGGCTGGTGGCCGCGACCGCCGTGGGCATCGTGGTGGTGCTGGCCGGCGCGCGCGCGTCGTGGATCACCTACGCGCTGGTGCTGGTGTTCTCGGGCTGGCACCTGTTCGGCTGGAAGCGGCTGCTGGCGGTGTCCGCTTTCGGCGCGGTGCTGCTGGTCACGCTGACGCTGAGTTCGCCACAGGTGCGTGGGCGCATCGACCGCACCACGCAGGCCATGGCCGCGGACGATGGCAGCATCGATACCGCGCTGTCCGGACGCGGACGCATCTGGAGCGCCGCGATCTGCATGGTGTCCGCGCATCCGGTCAACGGCGTCGGTGCACGTGGTTTCCGTGAAGCGTTCCCGGATTGCGATCCACGCGCCGGACAGTCGCCAGCCTGGGGCGTGGGCCCGGCATTGCATGCGCACCAGATCGTGCTGGAAATCCTCAGCGAAACCGGCGTGATCGGCCTGCTGCTGTGGCTGGCCGGCGCGGCGATGGCCTGGCATGCATGGCGCTATGCGGATGCGGCATCGCGCGAACGGGCGCGGCCGGCGATGCTGGCCTTGTGCGTCACCGTGTTTCCGCTCAACACGCACCTGGCGTTCTATTCCACGTTCTGGGGCGGGTTGACTCTGCTGTTGGTGGCGCTGTATGCCGGCAGCCTGCTGGCGCGCAACGGCCGATGAGCGAGGCGGCCGCGCGCGTGCCGCTGTCGGCGGTGGTGACCACCTACAACAACGCGGCGACGCTGGAACGTTGCCTGGCCAGCCTGGCATTCTGCGACGAGATCGTGGTACTCGATTCGGATTCCACCGATGCCACGCGCGCGATCGCGCAACGTTTCGGCGCACGCGTCGATATCGAGCCGTTCAAGGGTTACGGGCCGCAGAAGCAGTCGGCGATCGATCGCGCGCACCACGACTGGGTGCTGCTGCTGGACGCCGACGAACACCTGAGCGAGGCCGGACGCATCGCGATCGAACATGAGTTGCGCGCGCCGCGCGCCGATGGCTACCGCCTGCCACGCCAGGAATGGCTGTTCTGGCGCTGGTCGCATCCCGGCACGCGTGGCAACTGGCAGCTGCGCCTGTTCCGGCGATCGTGCGGGCGCATGAACGAGGTGCCGGTGCATGCCGCTCCGGAAATCGAAGGCCGTGCGATCGATCTCGACGCGCCGTTCCTGCATTACGGCGAGCCGCGCCTGCAGGACCGGGTCGACAAGATCAATCGTTATTCCAGCGGCCTGGTCGAATACAAGCGCGCGCGCCGGCCGGCCCTGCTGGGCCTGCGCCTGCTGCTGTACCCGCCGCTGGCCTTCGCCAAGCTGTATTTCGGCAAGCGTTATTTTCTCAACGGCTGGGCCGGTTATTTCGCTGCGCGCACGCAGGCGTTCTATGCGTTCCTGAAGTACGCCAAGCTTTATGAGGCGGGGCGGAAGCGCGAAGACTTGTAGAGAGTTGAGCTTGCGCTGCTGCTCCGCTTTTCGCTATGCCTCGCTTTACTCTTGGCCCTTGCTTGGCCCTTGCTTGGCCCTTGCTTGGCCCTTGCTTGGCCCTTGCTTGGCCGTCATCCCCGCGAGGGATCCAGTGACTTTGCTTTCCCGTGGAGCGGAGAGCTTGCTCGCTGTTCTTTCAGTAAAGAGCAAAGCTTCCGCCCGCTGCGCGTGCGGGTCACTTTCTTTTGCTGACCCAAAAGTAAGTAACCAAAGAAAAGGGTCTTCCCCGATCAGAGCTAACGTTGCGATTGGTAGTCCTCGGGGATTTTCCGACTCGCCATCCATGGCTCGGTCGGAAAACGGCGGCCATCCATGGCCGCCGCCCTCCGGGTCTATGGGGCGGCTCGGATTGCAGGTAGTTCGTGTCAACAGCCAATAGCCAACAGCAGCAAGAGCGACAACAGCAAAGGTCAAAGCAATTGGCCGGCTGAAGGACCAGCAAGCGCTGCAATCAAATTTCAAGAGAGACTAAGAATCTCGGCAGCGACGAAAGGTACTTTGTGCTTGTACTGCCGCGTGCGACATCTGCCAAGCCGGCTTCGTGCCCTTTCTTTTACTCAGGGCTTACGCCCTTCGCCCTTCGGGCCGGCTGCGCCGTTCGCGCCTGCGGCGCAGTGGTTACTTTCTTTGGGCCAGCAAAGAAAGTGACCCGTGTGCTTCAGCGCACGGAAGCTCTTGATCTTGCTACAAGACGGCACGAAGCCGGCAAGGTGAACGGACAACGCGGAATCAGCCCGGCGGCCTGGCATACATCGAAGCACGCCCATCCGGCTGCCGCTTGAAGCGCCTATGGATCCACAGATACTGCGACGGCGCCTGGCGCACCATCTGTTCGATCGCGGTGTTGACCCGAGTGCAGTCGGCGACAATGTCCTGCGTCGGAAAATCCGGCAGCGGATCGCCGACGCGCAGCAGGTAGCGCCCGCCTTCGCGGCGATGGAAGAACGGCACCACTGCGCAGCCGGTCAGTCGCGCCAGCTGGTGGGTAGCGGTGATGGTCGATGCCGGCACGCCGAAGAACGGCGCGAACACGGTGTCCTTGCCGCGCATGTCCTGGTCCGGCGCGTACCACAGGAAGCCGCCGCGCTTGAGGTGGCGGATCGCGCCGCGCAGTTCGTCGTTGGCGAACATCGCGCTGGCATAACGCAGGCGGCCGCGCTTGACTGCCCACTCGAACACCGGATTGCGGTGGCGACGGTACATGCCGGCCAGCGAGACGTGGTCGCAAAGCAGGCGGCCGCAGGTTTCCAGGGTCATGAAGTGGCCCGAGATCAGCAGCACGCCGCGGCCCTGCGCCTGCAGGGCGGCGAGTTTGTCCAGGCCTTCAATGTCGACGTCGCGACGCAGCGTGGCGACCGAGCCCCACCAGGCACGCGCGAATTCGAACAGGCCGATGCCCAGGTCGTCGAAACTCTGGCGCAGCAACTGCGCGCGTCCGGCTTCGGACAGTTCCGGCAGGCACAGCGCGAGGTTGGTCTGCGCGGCGTTGCGCCGGTCCGGCGCGAGCCGCAGCGCCAGCCTGCCGATACCACGGCCGAGTCCGCGTTGCAGCGTCCACGGCAGGTGCGCGGCCAGCCAGATCGCGCCCAATGCCAGCCACATCGGCCAGTGGCGTGGCGACAGTGGCGCCGGGCCGGCGGGGGAATCGGAAGACATGCATCGATTCTAGCCAACAATGCGCGCCGCTTCGCTATGCTGGCGGCATGCGGGGTGATCCGATCGAAAGAATTCTGCGCGCCCTGTACTCGGCGACCTTGTACCTGCTGGCGCCGGTCACGCTATATCACCTGATATGGCGCGGGTTCCGCCACCGCGAATATTTCCAGCGCTGGAACGAGCGCTACGCCGCCTATTCGCCGCGTACGGACGTCGCCACGGTGTGGCTGCATGCGGTGTCGGTGGGCGAGGTCAATGCGGCCGCGCCGCTGGTCGATGCGCTGCGACGCGCGCGCCCGGACCTGCGGCTGGTGGTCACCACGATCACGCCGACCGGTTCGGCGCGTGCCCGTTCGCTATGGCTGGATGCGGTCGAGCACGTCTACCTGCCCTACGACCTGCCTGGCGCCGTCGGCCGCTTCCTCGATCATTTCCGGCCCAGGATCGCGCTGATCCTGGAGACCGAATTGTGGCCCAACCTGCTGTTCGGCTGCCGCGACCGCGGCATTCCGTCCTACGTGCTCAATGCGCGGTTGTCGGAACGATCGTTGCGCGGCTATCGCGTGCTGAGGCCGTTGATCGGTCGCGCGCTGCGCAGCGTGACGCAGGTGGCGGCGCAGTCGGATGCCGACGGCGAGCGCTTCGTCGCGCTGGGCGCGCACCGTGATCGCGTCGTGGTTACCGGCAATCTCAAGTACGACGTTGCGGTGCCGGCCGATGCCGCCGGATTCGCGGCCGCATTCCAGGCCAGCCTTGGCGTCGCGCGCCCGGTGTGGATCGCGGCGAGCACGCACGAGGGCGAGGAGGCCGCGGTGATCGCCGCGCATCGCCATCTGCGCAGGCGCTGGCCGGAGTTGCTGCTGCTGTGGGCGCCGCGGCACCCGGAGCGCTTCAGGCCGGTGCTGGAACTGGCGCGCGCCGAGAGCGGGCCGGTCTCCTCGCGCAGCCAGCATCGCTGGCCGCGTACTGACGATGCCGTGTTCGTGATCGATACGCTCGGCGAACTGACCGACTTCTATGCCTGCGCCGATGTCGCCTTCGTCGGCGGCAGCCTGCAGTCGATCGGCGGACACAACCTGCTGGAACCCGCGGCGCTGGGCAAGGCGATCGTCACCGGCCCGCACCTGCACAACTTCGCCGAGATTGCCGCTAGGCTCGAGGAAGCCGGTGCATTGCGGATCATCGACAACGCCGAGGCGCTGGGCGGATCGCTGGAGGCCCTGCTGGCCGACGGCGCCGCGCGCGCCGCGATGGGCCATGCCGGCCTGTCGCTGGTCGCGCAGGGTCGCGGTGCGCTGGCGCGGACGATGGCGCTGATCGAACCGGATCTGCCGCAGCGCTGAGTTGCGTGATTGCGGTCAAGGTTTGTAGAGCGGAGTTACTCCGCTCCGTTCCTTCTTAAGCCGTCATCCCGGTTAAGCCGTCATCCCGGCGAACGCCGGGATCCAAGCTTGATGGGTTGCGTCGTTGAGGCGGCGAATAAGGCAAAGATCAAGAGCTTCCGTGCGCTGAAGCACACGGGTCACTTTCTTTGGGCCAGCAAAGAAAGTGACTCGGCCGCGGCAGCGGACGAAAAAACCGAACGTAGTGAGGCAAGTCGCCGACGACATCATGAAAGGCGGCGGAGCAAGCTCCGTTCTACAAAGCGGGCCGGGTAATGACCCCGGCCCGCGTCGGCATCATTGCGCCGGCTGCAATTGCGCTTCGGCGTTGACGGTCAGCAGGCGGTTGATGTCCTGCACATCGGACACCTCCAGCGTGCCGGCGGCCTCTTCCAGGCGCAGGCGGTTCTGCAGGAAGCCGTACTTGGCCTGCGCGTAGTTCTGCTGCGCGTTGAACAGGGTCTGCTGGTTGATCAGCACGTCGATCACCGTACGCGTGCCGACTTCGAGGCCGACCTGCGAGGCGTCGTACGCGGCTTTGGCCGAGACCACTGCCAGGCGGCGCGCCTCGACTTCGCTGACACCGGCGATCAATGCCTGGTAGGCACTGCGCGTGTTGCGTGCCAGAGCGCGCTTCTGCTGTTCCAGTTCGTTCTGCGCGGCATCGCGGCGGGCGATCGCCTGCCGTACCTGCGATTGCGTGGCGCCGCCGGAGAAGATCGGCACCGACAACGTCAGGCCGACACTGGGTCCGTAGCCGCGGCTGTTGCTGTGCGTCTCGCGCGGGAACGGCGGCAGGCCCGGCAGGGTGGTGTCGCCCCAGGAGTAGGTGTCGCCATAACTGCCGCTGAGATAGAGCTTGGGCCAGTGGCCGGCGCGCGCGGTTTCGACGTCGGCGCTGGCCGACTGCACCTGTAGTTCCTTGGCCATCAACGCGGGATTGTTCTTGACCGCGCTCTCGACCCAGGCATCGATGGTCTGTTCCGGCGGCAGTTCCGGCTTGAAATCGTCCGGCAGGCCCTGCAGGTTGCGCACCGGCTGGCCGGTGATCTCGGTCAGCGCCTGGTAGGCGTCTTCCAGTTCATTGCGGCGCACGATGGTGTTGGCGCGCGAGCTGTCGTACTGGGCGCGCGCTTCGTGCACGTCGGTGATCGGCGCGAGGCCGACTTCCAGGCGCTTGTCGGCGAAGTCGAACTGCTTCTTGGTCGCCGCTTCCTGCGCTTCGGCGGCAGCCAGCGTTTCGATAGCCACCAGCACGTTGAAATAGGCCTGCGAGGTGCGGGTGATCAGCGTGTCGTTGGCGCTTTCCAGCGAGAAGTCGCTGGCCCGGCCCAAGGCCTTCTGGCTTTTCAAACGGGTGAAGTTGCTGCGGTCGTAGATCATCTGGTCGAGGTTGACGCCGGTACCGCGATTGCTGGAATCGCGGAAGCTGTTGCTGGCCTGGACATCGCCGGTCTCCGGATCGATGACGCCGTCGGAGAAGCTGCTGTCGCGTGTGCGGTTGAACGTCATGCTGCCATTGAGCTGCGGCAGCATCGCCGCACGCGCCTGCACGGCGCCTTCCTTGGTGCCACGGCGGTTGGCTTCGGCGGCGGACAGCTGCGGGTCGCCGGTGCGTGCCAGCTCATAGGTCTGCAACAGGTCTTCGGCGAAGGCGCTGGCCGGCAACAGGGCCAGGGCGAGGGCGAAAAACAGCGGACGGCGACTCATGCGGGGAGGTCCTTGGTTTTTTATTGGTAGCCGCGCATCGTTGCGCGGGTTTCGGAAAGCAATCGCATCACAGTTGGAATTCGGGTTTCGGCGCGGCGCCGGCGAGGTACGGCAGCTCGGTCTCGAACAACGATTCGGTGCGCAGGCCGTTGACCTCGTTGTGCAGGCAAACCGCATCCATCACCGGTGCGCGGCCGCGTACCACGAACAGGCGCCCACCAGGACGCAGCCATTCGATGAAGCGCAGCGGCACGGTATCGACCGCAGCGGTCACGCAGATCGCATCGAAGCGCCGCGTGGTTTCCCACGCCAGCGCATCGGCGGTCTCGACGCGCACGTTGTTGTCATGGCCGTGCTGCGCCAGACGCGTGCGCGCCGAGTCGGCCAGCTCCGCCACCACTTCAAGACTAAGCACATCGCGTGCCAGATACCCGAGGCAGGCGCTGATGAAGCCGCTGCCGGTGCCGATCTCCAGCACTTCGTCGCCGGCATCGATGTCCAGCGCCTGCAGCATGCGGCCTTCGACCACCGGCTTCATCATCGACTGGCCATGGCCGATCGGCAGTTCCAGGTCGGCGTAGGCCAGCGTGCGATGCGCCTCGGGCACGAACGCATCGCGCGGCACGGTGCCCAGCGCCGCAAGCACGCGCAGGTCCAGTACGTCCCAGGGACGTACCTGCTGCTCGACCATGGTTTCGCGGGCTTTGGCGTAATCGATCGTCATGGGAGTGCCTGTTGCGGTCGGCCCGCGATTTTACCGGTCCCGGGCGACAACGTGGGAGACAGCATCAATCACGCGCCATTTGCTTCTGAGTGCCGGAAGTAACCGAGACTCCCGTATGACGACCCATCGGTGACAGCTGTCATCCGCGACCGCGGACGTCCGCGATGCTGCGGCGGACACCGGCTCAGCGCGGCTCATGCGCGCGCAGGAACAGGTCGACGGTGGCATCGATATGCGCATCGATCTCGCGTTTGCCCGGCCTGGCGCAAAGCCCGCTGACCATCTGCATGTGCAGCTGGCCCTTCAGCAGGCAGAAGAACTGCGACGGCGCGCGGGCGATGTCCGGTACCACCAGTTCGCCGGCGGCCATGCGTGCCTGCAGGAATTCGTTGAAGGCTTCCTGCACGCGCTGCGGACCAGCCTGCCAGAACATCTGGCGCACGCGCATGTCGCTGGACTGGGTCAGCATCATGCGGTGCATCGACAGCGCCTCGTCGCTGGTGATCAACGCGAAGAACGCCTGCGCGATCCGGGTCAGCTGGACCCGCAGCGGGCCCTTCAGGTCGGCCGGAAACAGGTCAGCCGGCATCTGCTCCTCGCACTTGACGCGAATCGCCTCCATGAACAACGCATCCTTGTCGCCGAAGTGGCTGTAGACGGTGAGCTTGGAAACCCCGGCCTCGTTGGCGATCTGGTCCATGCTGACCCCGTCGTAGCCGTGCAGGGTGAACAGCTGCTTCGCCGCTTCCAGGATCGCGGCTCGTTTGGTGAGGTCCTTGGGGCGCCCGGGACTGGGATTTTTGCTTCGGTCGAGGGGCTTGCTGGCGGCTGCTGGCTTGCTCATGGGGCAATACTAGACTAATCGGTTTGATATTTTTACTATACCGGTCAGTGCATTAATAAAGCCGGAGTCGTGCATGTCCGTGACAGTCAGGGTGGCCACGCTCGCCGCCGCGTTCGGATGCTTGGCCGCCTGCAGCAGCGCCGACGAACCCGCCGAAGCGCCGCGGCCGGTGCTGGTGACCCGGGCAGGCGATGCCACGGCTGCCGCGGTCGCCTTCGCCGGCGAAATCCGCGCCCGCGAGGAAAGCGCGCTGTCGTTCCGGGTCGGCGGCAAACTGGTCCGGCGCGACGTCGAAGTCGGCGCCCGGGTCAAGCGTGGCGACCTGCTGGCGGTGCTCGATCCCGGCGACCTGCGCCTGCAGGCCCAGGGCGCGCAGGCGCAACTGGCTGCCGCTGAGGCGGAACTGGGCCGCGCCCGCGCCGACCAGGCCCGCTACGCTCAGCTGGCCGAGCAGCAACTGGTCAGCCGCTCGGCACTGGACGCGCAAAACGCCGCGTTCAAGGCTGCCGAAGGCCAGGCCCGCGCCGCGCGCGCCAATCTCGACGTGGCCCGCAACCAGGCCGAGTACGCGCAGTTGCGCGCGCCGCGCGATGGCGTCATCGCAAGTCGCCAGGCCGAAGCCGGGCAGGTGGTGGCCGCCGGGCAGACCGTGTTCACGCTGGCCGGCGACGACGGGCGCGAGGTCGCCATCGCGTTGCCGGAATCGCGCATCCGCGGTTTCAGTGTCGGCCAGCCGGTGCAGGTCGAGCTGTGGAGCGCACCGGGCCAGCGCCTGCCCGGCACGATCCGCGAGATCGCCCCGGCGGCCGATCCGCAGACCCGCAGCTACGCCACGCGCGTCGCCCTGCGTGGCGAGGCGGCGCAGGCGGTGGAACTGGGCCAGAGCGCACGCGTTTACGTCGCCGCGGCCGATGGACATGCGGCCATGGCCTTGCCGCTCTCGGCGCTGCAGCGCGGCGCCGATGGCCGCCACGCGGTCTGGGTGGTCGATCCGCGGACACGGCGCGTGCATGCCACGCCGATACGCACCGGCGCCTTCGGCGAAGACAGCGTACCGGTGCTCGATGGCCTGAAACCCGATGCGCTGGTGGTCGCCGCCGGCGGGCACCTGCTGCGCGAGAACCAGCTGGTGACGCCAGTCGATCGCGACAACCGGCCGGTCGATCCGGAACCGCTGAAGCGATCCAGCGCAAGCACGGCAAAACCCTGACGCAGCGTTTGCGTCACCGATCGCGCCGATAACGCGCTCCCACCCGCGTATACCACCCAGCCCTCTCCACGCAGGCAGAGGGGAGAAGAGCCAACCGATGCGAAAGTTCAACCTGTCCGAATGGGCGCTGGGCAACCGCAACCTGGTGCTGTACGCGATGCTGGTGCTGGGCCTGATCGGCGTCTGGTCGTACAAGCACCTGGGCCAGTCCGAGGATCCGCCGTTCACGTTCAAGGCGATGGTGGTACGCACGCTGTGGCCGGGCGCGACCGCCGAGCAGGTGTCGCGACAGGTCACCGAGCGCATCGAGAAGAAACTGATGGAAACCGGCCAGTACGAGTTCATCCGCTCGTACTCGCGGCCGGGCGAATCGCAGGTGATCTTCGTGGCGCGCGATTCGTTGAAATCGTCGCGGATCGAACCGCTCTGGTACCAGGTGCGCAAGAAGATCGGCGACATCCGGCCGACCCTGCCCGAAGGCGTGGTCGGCCCGTTCTTCAACGACGAGTTCGGCGATACCTTCGGCAACATCTACGCGCTCAGCGGACAGGGCTTCGATTACGCGGTGCTGAAGGACTACGCCGAGCGCCTGCAGCTGGAACTGCAGCGCGTGCCCGATGTCGGCAAGATCGAACTGATCGGCCTGCAGCATCCCAAGGTCTGGATCGAGGTCAGCAACACCAAGCTGGCCACGCTCGGCATCCCGCTGTCGGCGGTGAAGCAGGCGCTGGAGCAGCAGAACGCGATCACCCCGGGCGGTTTCTTCGAGACGCCCGGCAGCCGGGTGCAGTTGCGCGTCGATGGCGCGTTCGATTCGGTCGAGGCGATCCGTGCCTTCCCGATCCGCGCAGGCGGTCGCACCATCCGGCTGGGCGACGTCGCCACCGTGCAGCGCGGCTTCTCCGATCCGGCCGCACCGAGGATGCGTTATCTGGGCGAGGATGCCGTCGGCATCGCCGTGGCGATGAAGGATGGCGGCGACATCCTGCGCCTGGGTCGCGCGCTGGAAGGCGAGTTCGAGCGCCTGCAGCAGACGCTGCCTGCCGGCATGCAGCTGCGCAAGGTCGCCGACCAGCCGCAGGCGGTGAAGGACTCGGTCGGCGAGTTCGTGCGCGTGCTGGCCGAGGCGATCGTGATCGTGCTGCTGGTCAGCTTCTTCTCGCTCGGTTTCCGCACCGGCCTGGTGGTGGCGGTGTCGATCCCGCTGGTGCTGGCGATGACCTTCGCGACGATGCACTACTTCGGCATCGGCCTGCACAAGATCTCGCTGGGCGCGCTGGTACTGGCGCTGGGATTGCTGGTCGACGACGCGATCATCGCGGTGGAGATGATGGCGATCAGGATGGAGCAGGGCTTCAGTCGCCTGAAGGCGGCAAGTTTCGCCTACGAATCGACCGCTTTCCCGATGCTGACCGGTACGCTGGTGACGGCGGCCGGCTTCCTGCCGATCGCGCTGGCGGCGTCGAGCACCGGCGAATACACGCGCTCGCTGTTCCAGGTGGTGACGATCGCGCTGGTGATGTCGTGGATCGTGGCGGTACTGTTCATTCCTTACCTGGGCGACAAGATGCTGCCGGACCTGGCGCACAGGCAGGAACCGAAGCCGACCTCGCCATCCGGGCGCTGGCGCGCGCTGCGACAGAGCGCCGCGGAACGCTTTCCACGATGGGCCTTCATGCTTGCCCCGCCGCCGATCGTGGGGCACGAGCACGATCCCTATCAGACGCCGTTCTATCGTCGCTTCCGCAGCCTGCTCGACGCATGCCTGTCGCATCGCTGGTGGGTGATCGGCATCACCGTGACGGCGTTCGTCGCTTCGATCCTGATGTTCCGTTTCGTGCCGCAGCAGTTCTTTCCGGATTCGACCCGTCCGGAACTGATGGTCGACATGGAACTTGCCGAAGGCTCGTCGCTGCGCGCGACCGCGACGCAGGCGCAGCGGCTGGAAGCGTTGCTGAAAGGACGCCAGGGCATCGACAACTATGTCGCCTATGTCGGCACCGGTTCGCCGCGTTACTACCTGCCGCTGGACCAGCAACTGCCGGCGGCCAACTTCGCCCAGTTCGTGGTCCGCGCCGACGATCTCGAGGCACGCGAGGACGTGCGTCGCTGGCTGATCGACGACATCATCCCGCGCTTCCCGGAACTGCAGTTGCGGGTGACGCGCCTGGAGAATGGTCCGCCGGTCGGCTACCCGCTGCAGTTCCGCGTTTCCGGCGAGCACATCGACCGCGTGCGTGCGATCGCGCACCAGGTCGCCGACAAGGTGCGTGCCAATCCGCATGCGACCAACGTCAACCTGGACTGGGACGAGCCCAGCAAGGTCGTGCGGCTGCGCATAGACCAGGATCGCGCGCGCGCGCTGGGCATCAGTTCGGCCGAGCTGGCGAGCTTCCTGTCCGGTTCGTTGTCGGGCCTGCGCGTCAGTACCTATCGCGAAGGCAACGAACTGGTCGAGATGCTGCTGCGCGGCCCCGACGAAGAGCGCGCGCGGCTCGACATGCTGTCCAGCCTGGCGGTGCCGACCGCCAGTGGCGCGTCGGTGCCGCTGGCGCAGGTGGCCAAGCTCGAGTACGCCTTCGAGGAAGGCATCATCTGGCATCGCGACCGCCTGCCGACGGTGACCGTGCGCGCCGACATCGAGGACGGGCTGACGCCGCCCAGCGTGGTGGCGCAGATCGAGCCGACGCTGGACGAGATCCGCGCGGCGATGCCCGATGGTTACCTGCTGCAGACCGGCGGCACCGTGGAGGATTCGGCGCGCGGCCAGAACTCGGTCAATGCCGGCATGCCGCTGTTCCTGCTGGTGGTGACCACGCTGCTGATGTTGCAGTTGCGCAGCTTCTCGCGCGTGGCGCTGGTGCTGCTGACCGCGCCGCTGGGCCTGATCGGGGTGACGCTGTTCCTGCTGGTGTTCCGGGTGCCGTTCGGCTTCGTGGCGATGCTCGGCACGATCGCGCTGGCCGGCATGATCATGCGCAACTCGGTGATCCTGGTCGACCAGATCGAGCAGGACATCGTCGCTGGCCACGACCGTTGGCACGCGATCATCGACGCCACGGTGCGCCGCTTCCGTCCGATCGTGCTGACCGCGCTGGCGGCGGTGTTGGCGATGATCCCGCTGTCGCGCTCGGTGTTCTATGGGCCGATGGCGGTGGCGATCATGGGAGGGCTGATCGTGGCTACCGCACTTACGCTGCTGTTCCTGCCGGCGTTGTATGCGGCGTGGTTCAAGGTCAGGCCTGACGAGGCGCGCACCCCGGCCTGACGGCAAGGTTGTCATCCCCGCGAAGGCGGGGTTGCAGTGATATTGCTTCCTGCTGCTGTAGAGCGGAGCCTGCTTCGCTGCTCTTGCTGCAAGCCAAAGAGCTTCCGCCCGCTGCGCGTGCGGGTCACTTTCTTTTGCTGACCCAAAAGAAAGTAACCAAAGAAAAGGGTCTTCCCCGATCACAGCTCACGTTGCGCTTTGTAGTCCTCGGAGATTTTCCGAGTCGGCATCCTGCCTCCATCGGAAAACGGCGGCCATCCATGGCCGCCGCCCTCCGGGTCTGTGAAGTGGCTCGGATCGCTGCTAGTTCGTGCCAACAGCCAACAGCCAACAGCGCAGCTAAGTCGAACCAATCGGCAGACTGCGGAGGACTACCAAACGCAGCAATCAAATTTCAGGCGAGAACAAGAACTCCGGCAACGATGAAAGCGGTTCTGAACTAGCGAACATCGAGTGCAACGCCTGCCAAGCCGGCTTCGGGCCCTTTCTTTGGTTACTTTCTTTGGGCCAACAAAGAAAGTGACCCGCACGCGGTAGCGGGCGGAAAAGCCGACCCGTAGGGTCGGGAACTTGCGTCGTCCTTCGGCAAGCTCAGGATGAGCGGGGTGGTTGCGTCGTCCTTCGGGCAAGCTCAGGGTGAGCGGGGCGTTGCTTGTGGCGGGCCGTTGTTAGGACCTGCCGCTCGACCCAAGAAACCAACCTGGCCCCAGATGACGCGCTCCCGCATTCGGGTCTAGACTCGGCCGGCAAGCGATGGCCGGCGCGTCCGGTCTGCCAGCAAGCGGGGATCGCGGTGAAACCGACCGATATTCGCAACCCGGACACCTTCCACAAGGTCGTCGACTGCCAGTGGGCCTGCCCCGCGCACACGCCGGTGCCCGAGTACATACGCCTGATCGCCGCCGGCCGTTACGCCGGTGCCTACATGGTGAACTGGCACTCGAACGTCTTTCCCGGAATCCTCGGTCGCACCTGCGATCGTCCCTGCGAGCCGGCGTGCCGGCGCGGGCGCGTCGAGCAGAACAATGGCGACGATCCCGAGCCGGTCGCGATCTGCCGGCTCAAACGCGTGGCCGCGGACAACAAGGGCGACGTGCAGGCGCGCATGCCGAAACCCGCGCTGCAGGGCAACGGCAAGCGCATCGCCTGCGTCGGCGCCGGGCCGTCGTCGCTGACGGTCGCGCGTGATCTGGCGCCGCTGGGTTACCACGTCACCGTCTTCGAGGCCGACCCCAAGGCCGGTGGTTTCATGCGCACGCAGGTGCCGCGTTTCCGATTGCCGGAAAGCGTGATCGACGAGGAAACCGGCTACATCCTCGACCTGGGCGTCGAGTTCGTCGGTGGCCGCCGCATCGATTCGATGAAGGCGCTGCTCGCCGAAAACTACGACGCGATCTTCGTCGGCAGCGGTGCGCCGCGCGGGCGCGACCTTGATCTCCCCGGACGCAGGGAAGCCGCCGCGCAGATCCATGTTGGCCTGGACTGGCTGGCTTCGGTGTATTTCGGCCACGTCACCGCGGTCGGCAAGCGCGTGCTGGTGCTCGGCGGCGGCAACACCGCGATGGACTGCTGCCGCTCCGCGCGCCGGCTCGGCGGCGTCGACGTCAAGGTGCTGGTGCGTTCGGGCTTCGACGAAATGAAGGCCAGTCCGTGGGAAAAGGAGGATGCGCAGCACGAAGGCATCCCGATCCTGGATTGCCGCGTGCCCAAGGCTTTCGTCCACGCCAGCGGCCGGCTGACCGGGATGACCTTCGAGCGCGTGCGCGCCGAATACGACGACAAAGGCCGGCGCAGGCTGGTGCCTACCGGCGAACCCGACGAATTCCATGCCTGCGACGAGGTGTTGATCGCGGTAGGCCAGGAGAATGCCTTTCCCTGGATCGAACGCGATGCCGGCATAGCCTTCGACGAATGGGGCATGCCGGTCGTGGACAAGGTCACCCACCAGTCGACCTTGCCGCATGTATTGTTTGGGGGCGATGCCGCGTTCGGGCCGAAGAACATCATCTGGGCCGTCGCCCACGGCCATGCGGCCGCGATCTCGATCGACAAACTGCTGCATGGCGAGGACGTGCGTGAACGGCCCGACCCGCTGGTGCAGCTCGACTCGCAGAAGATGGGCATCCACGAATGGAGCTACGACAACGCGATCTCGCCGGACGAGCGCTACGTGGTGCCGTGGTCTGAGGCGGCCAGGAAGCTGGACAGCATCAGCACCGAAGTCGAACTCGGCTTCGACCCGGCAACGGCGTGGAAGGAGACGCAACGCTGCCTGAATTGCGACGTGCAGACCGTGTTCACCCGCGACAAGTGCATCGAGTGCGATGCCTGCGTCGACATCTGCCCGACCGATTGCATCACCTTCATTGCCAACGGCGAGGAAGCGGACCTGCGTCCACGCCTCACCGCACCGGCGTTGAATGTAGAGCAGGACCTGTATGTGTCCGAGCCGCTGAAGACGATGCGGGTGATGGTGAAGGATGAGGACGTCTGCCTGCACTGCGGACTGTGCGCGGAGCGTTGCCCGACCGGAGCCTGGGACATGCAGAAGTTCCTGTTGCTGGAGATGTATGCCGGTTCGGGTTGTCGTGGCGCGAAACACAAGGAGGCGGCGTGAACGGGTTCTGCTTCCGCCGGGGCGGCGCCGCATGACGCCGAGCCTCGCCCCACTGCAATCCACCAACGACTTCGTCGTCAAGTTCGCCAACGTCAACGGCTCCGGCTCGGCCTCGGCCAACGAACTGTTCGCAAAGGCCATCCTGCGCATGGGCGTGCCGGTCAGCCCACGCAATATCTTCCCGTCCAACATCCAGGGCCTGCCGACCTGGTACGAGGTGCGCGTATCCGAGCGCGGCTGGCTGGGCCGGCGTGGCGGCGTCGACCTGATGGTGGCGATGAACCCGCAGACCTGGGACGCCGACCTCGCCGAGATCGAGCCTGGCGGCTATCTGTTCTACGACAACAGCAAGCCCTTGCCGAAGTCGAAGTTCCGCGACGACGTCAACGTCATCGGCGTGCCGCTGACCGAGATCTGCAACGCCACCTACAGCGATCCGCGCCAGCGCCAGCTGTTCAAGAACATCATGTATGTCGGTGCGCTGAGTGCACTGCTGGACATCGACGTGCCGGTCATCGAAGCGCTGATCGGTGAGCAGTACAAGGGCAAGGAAAAGCTGCTCCAGCCCAACATCGAAGCCCTGCACCTGGGTCGCAATTGGGTGCGCGAGCACCTGTTGAATGCGGACCCCTCCACCCGGCCACCCATGGCCGGACTCTCGGACAAGGGTATCGGCCTGCAGGTGCGCAAGGCCGATGCGGTCGGTGACCGGATCTTCGTCGAAGGCAATGCCGCGGCGGCACTGGGCTGTGTCTACGGCGGCGCAACGGTCTGTGCGTGGTATCCGATCACGCCGTCGTCGTCGCTGGCCGAGGCGTTCCAGAAGTATTGCCAGAAGTACCGCGTCGACGATCAGGGCCGCGCGCGCCACGCCATCATCCAGGCCGAGGACGAGATAGCCTCGATCGGCATGGTGGTCGGCGCCGGCTGGAACGGCGCACGCGCCTTCACCACCACGGCGGGCCCCGGCATCTCGCTGATGAGCGAATTCATCGGTCTGGCCTATTTCGCCGAGATCCCGGTCACGATCATCGACGTGCAGCGCGGTGGACCATCGACCGGCATGCCGACGCGCACGCAGCAATCCGACATACTGGCCTGCGCCTATGCCTCGCACGGCGACACCAAGCATGTATTGCTGTTCCCCGAAGACCCGCGCGAATGCTTCGAATTCGCCGCTGCCGCGCTCGACCTGGCCGATCGCCTGCAGACGCCGGTGTTCGTGATGACGGATCTCGACATCGGCATGAACCAGCGCCTATGCGCGCCGTTCGCCTGGGACGACGCCCGGAGTTACGACCGCGGCAAGGTGATGACCGCGGAGCAACTCGACGAAGGCCGCGAGTTCGCCCGCTACAAGGACGTCGATGGCGACGGTATTCCGTACCGGACCTATCCCGGCACGCATCCGGACAAAGGCGCGTATTTCACCCGCGGCACTTCGCGCAATCCGCAGGCACAGTACTCCGAGCGCGGACCGGATTACGTCTACAACATGCAACGACTTCTGCAGAAGTTCGACACGGCCAGATCGCTGGTGCCGCAGCCGCTGTTGCGGCAGTCCGACATGCCGGCGCGCCATGGCGCGATCCATTTCGGCTCCACCAGTCCGGCGATGGATGAGGCGATCGAGCGGCTGCAGGAGCGTGGCATCGCGCTGGACACGCTGCGCGTGCGTGCGTTCCCGTTCCCGGATTCGGTGAAGGCCTTCATCGATGCGCACGATTCGGTGTTCGTGGTCGAGCAGAATCGTGACGCGCAGTTGCGTTCCCTGCTGGTGAACGAATTCGGCATCGATCCGGCGCGGCTGGTGGCCGTGCTGCATTACGACGGCACGCCGATCACGGCACGATTCATTTCGGATGCGATATCAGCGCGTTTGCGGCCGGAATCGAGAGCGGAGAGGGTCGCGTGATTATCGCGGCTTGCTTTCTATTGTTCATCCCGACACCGGATCGGGCGCGGGGTCGCGATGACAGAATGACGGTGGGAAGCAAGCAGCCATGACGTACCTCGCCAAACCAAAGCTCCATCACCCCACGCTCGCCTGCAACGCGATCGGCTTCACCCGGCGCGATTACGAAGGCAAGATCAGCACGCTGTGCGCGGGCTGCGGACACGATTCAATTTCGGCGGCGATCATCCAGGCGTGCTGGGAACTGGATGTCGAACCGCATCGCGTCGCCAAGCTGTCCGGAATCGGCTGCAGCTCGAAAACGCCGGACTATTTTCTCGGACAGTCGCATGGCTTCAACACCGTGCACGGACGCATGCCGTCGGTGCTGACCGGCGCCAACCTCGCCAACCGCGATCTGATCTACCTCGGCGTGTCCGGCGACGGCGATTCGGCCTCGATCGGCATCGGCCAGTTCGTGCATGCGATCCGGCGCGGCGTGAACATGGTCTACATCGTCGAGAACAACGGCGTGTATGGATTGACCAAGGGCCAGTTCTCGGCCACGGCCGACCAGGGATCGGTGTCGAAGAAGGGAGTCGCCAACACCGACAGTCCGCTCGACATGGTCAGCATGGCGCTGCAACTCGGCGCCAGCTACGTCGCGCGCAGCTTCTCGGGCGACAAGCACCAGTTGGTGCCGCTGATCAAGGGCGCATTGACGCATCGTGGCGCGGCCTTCCTCGACGTGATCAGTCCCTGCGTGGCCTTCAACAACCACCCCGGCAGCACCCGGAGCTACGATTACGTGCGCGAGCACAACGACGCGGTCAACCAGCTCGACGTGATGGTGCCACGCGCCGAGATCGTGGTGGATTACGCGGCTGGAGACACCATGGAAGTACAGCAACACGATGGCTCCGTGTTGCGCCTGCGGAAGCTGGACGAAGCCTACGATCCCTGCGACCGGCTGGCGGCGATGAACCTGATCCAGCAGCGCCACGCAATGGGCGAGGTAGTGACCGGATTGCTGTACTTCGACCAGCAGTCCAACGACCTGCATGGGCACCTCAACACGGTGCCGGTACCGTTGAACACGCTGCAGGCGGCCGAACTGAGTCCGGGTTCGGCGGTACTCGACAGGATCAACGCCTCGCTGCGTTGAAGCCCTTCCCTTCAAGGGGAGGGTTGGGCGGGGATGGGTTTGACGTTGATCCTCCCTGCAAGATCAAACCCATCCCCATCCCGGCCTTCCCCTTGAAGGGGAAGGAGACAAGCAAAAGCAGGGAACAAGCTCCGTTCTACGACGCGCTCAATCGCGCAACTCGGCGACGTGGCAATCCGCTGCAATGTGCTCCAGCACGGCCGCGGTGATTTCGCGGGTGCCTGCCGCGTGGCCATGTGCCAGTTCGGCGCTGAAGATGCCGTCGTCGAGCGTCGCCGATACCGCCTGCTCGACGCAACCGGCTTCCATCGCCAGGCCCAGTGAATGCCGCAACAGCATGGCGACGCTGAGGATCGCGCCGATCGGGTTGGCGATGCCGCGGCCGGCGATGTCCGGCGCCGAGCCATGGATCGGCTCGTACAGGCCGACACGTTCGTCGCCCAGCGAGGCCGAGGGCAGCAGACCCATCGAACCGGCCAGCATCGAAGCCTCGTCGGTGAGGATGTCGCCGAACATGTTCTCGGTGACGATCACGTCGAACGAGCGCGGTCGCGACAGCAAGTGCATCGCCATCGAATCGACCAGTTGGTGCTCCAGGGTGACGTCAGGGAATTCGTCGCGGGCGACGCGCGTCGCCACTTCGCGCCACAGTCGCGAGGTTTCCAGCACGTTGGCCTTGTCGACCGAGGTCACGTGGCGACGGCGCTCCCGCGCCAGTTCGCAGGCGCGTCGCACCACGCGTTCGACTTCGCCGACGCTGTAGCGGCAGACGTCGCTGGCGCTGCCGCCATCGCGCGTCTTGTCGCCAAAATAGATGCCACCGGTGAGCTCGCGCACCACCACCAGGTCGACGCCGGACAGCAGATGCGGCTTGATCGGCGCTGCGCCCAGCGTGGCCGGATGCGGCTGCACCGGGCGCAGGTTGGCGTACAGGCCCATGGCCTTGCGCAGCGCCAGCAGGCCCTGTTCGGGGCGCACTTTCGCGCCCGGATCGGACCATTTCGGGCCGCCGACCGCACCCAGCAACACCGCATCGGCATAGTGACATGCGGCCAGCGTCTTTTCCGGCAGCGGATCGCCGCAGGCGTCGATCGCGGCGCCGCCGATCGCGTGCTCGTGCAGGTTGAAGTGGTGGCGATAGCGCTGGCCGACGGCGCGCAGCACGGCGACGGCGGCCGCGGTGACCTCGGGGCCAATGCCGTCGCCGGGCAATACGACGATTTCAGCGTGCATGGTGGAACTCCTGTGGCGGATGCGCGGTGAGGCGGCTGTTCTCGAAACGGGTGATGGCGAACTGCTGCTTGAGCAGATAGCCGAGCTGATCCACGCCCTGCAGCAGACAGGTCTGGGCGAAGGAATCGAGGGGGAATTCGAAGTGACGGCCATCCGGCAGGGACACGCTGCGCGAGGCCACGTCGATGCGCAGCTCGATGCCGGGTTGCGCCAGCAGTTCGTCGACGATGGCGTCATCGAGCACGATCGGCAGCAGGCCGTTCTTCAGTGCGTTGCTGCGGAAGATGTCGGCGATCTGGCTGCTGATCACCGCGCGCAGGCCCAGGTCGGTCAGTGCCCAGGGCGCGTGTTCGCGCGAGGAGCCGCAGCCGAAATTGCGGCCGGCGACCAGGATCTGCGCGCCGGCGTTCTCTGGGCGATTGAGCGCGAATTCCGGATTGGTACTGCCATCAGCCAGCCAGCGCCAGTCATTGAAAGCGTAGCGGCCCAGTCCCTTGCGTTCGGTCGTGGTCAGGAAGCGCGCGGGGATGATCTGGTCGGTGTCGATGTTGCGCTCGCGCAGCACCACGGTGCGCGACACCAGTTCGGTGAAGGTGGACATCAGGCCACCTCCCGCAGGGAACGGTTGCGTACGGGAGGCGATGGCAGGAAGTCGCGCGGATCGGCGACCACGCCCATCACCGCGCACGCCGCCGCGGTCAGTGGCGAGGCCAGCAGCGTGCGCGCACCCTTGCCTTGGCGGCCTTCGAAGTTGCGATTGCTGGTCGATACGGCGAGTTGCCCGGGACCGACCAGGTCGCCGTTCATCGCGATGCACATCGAGCAGCCCGGTTCGCGCCACTCGGCGCCGGCATCGCGCACGATGCGATCGATGCCTTCTGCCTCCGCCGCACGCTTGACCTGCTCGGAACCTGGCACCACCAGCATGCGCACGCGCGGATGCACCCGTCGCCCACGCAGCACGCTGGCGACCTGGCGCAGGTCCGACAACCGCGAATTGGTGCAGCTGCCGACGAACACCACGTCGACCGGACGACCCGCCAGCGCATCGCCGCCATCGAAGCCCATGTAGGCCAGCGCCTTGCCTTCGTCGGCATCGCGCGCGAGTGGCAGGCGTGCGTCGACCGCGGCGACCTGCCCAGGATGCGTGCCCCAGGTCAACGTCGGCTTGACCGTGCGCGCATCGATGCGTACCTCGCGATCGAACCGGGCGCCATCGTCGCTGTGCAGTTCCCGCCAGCGCATGACGGCACGGGTGAAGTCGACGCCTTGTGGCGCACGCGGCGTTGTCGCGAGATAGTCGAAGGTCACCTGGTCCGGCGCGATCAGGCCGGCCCGCGCACCGGCCTCGATCGACATGTTGCAGACTGTCATGCGTTCGTCCATCGACAGTGCGCGGATGGTCGAGCCGCGGTACTCGATCACATGGCCGGTGCCGCCATTGACGCCGATCACGCCGATCACGTGCAGGATCAGGTCCTTGGCGCCGACGCCGGGCGCGAGTTCGCCGTCGATGGTGATCGCCAGCGTCTTCGGCTTGCGCTGCAGCAGGCATTGCGTGGCAAGCACGTGTCCCACCTCGCTGGTACCGATGCCGAACGCGAGCGCGCCGAAGGCACCGTGGGTCGCGGTGTGGCTGTCGCCGCAGACGATGGTCATGCCGGGCTGGGTCAGTCCGAGTTCCGGCCCGATCACATGGACGATGCCGCGCTGGGCGCTGTCGAAATCGAACAGTTCCACGTCATGGCGCGCGCAGTTGCGGCGCAGCGTGTCCACCTGGGTTTCGGCTTCCGCGCTGGCGTAGGGCAGGCGACCGCCGGCGTCGGCGGGCAGCGTCGGCGTCGAATGATCGAGCGTGCCCTTGGTCAGGTCAGGACGACGCAGGCGCAGGCCGCGCGCGTCGAGTTCGGCGAAGGCCTGCGGCGAAGTGACTTCGTGAATCAGGTGCAGATCGATGTAGAGGATCGCCGGCGTCGAGTCGCTCTCCGGCGTGACGACGTGCGCGTCCCACAGTTTGTCGAACAGGGTTTTCGGGGCGTTCATGGTGATTTCCGGTCAGGCCGATGCGGAGATGCGTTGCGGCTGGCGCGTGCGCAGCACGCGGTTGGCGATGTCCAGCCACGCCAGTGCACTCGCCTCGATGATGTCCTTGCTGGTGCCGGTGCCCTGGTACTCGCCATCCTCGTGGCGCACGCTGAGGTTCGCCTCGCCGCGTGCGTCGTTGCCGATGCCGACGCTGTGCACCTGGTAACTCTCGAGCTTCAGTTCGACGCCGGTGGCGGCGGACAGTGCGGCGAACAGCGCATCGACCGGACCATCGCCCAAGGCGCTTTCGATCACGTGTCCGCTGCGAGGGTCGGACAGCTCGACCTGCGCCACTGCGCGCTGGCCGCGGTCGCTGACCGTCATCGATGCCAGGCGATAACCGTCGTCGCCAGCATCGCCCTGCATCAAACGCTTCAGGTCGTCGTCCTCGACCACGCGCTGCTGCTCGCACAGCGCCTTGAACTCGGCGAACACGCGATCCAGTGCATCGTCTTCCAGCACGTAACCAAGCGCCTGCATGCGATGCGCGACCGCGGCGCGACCGCTGTGACGGCCCAGCACCATCTGCGAGGCCGGCCAGCCGACATCCTCGGGATTCATGATTTCGTAGGTGCCGCGATGGCGCAGCATGCCGTGCTGGTGGATGCCGGATTCGTGGGCGAAGGCGTTGGCGCCGACCACCGCCTTGTTGCGTTGCACCGGCATGCCGACCAGCCGCGACAACAGCTGTGAAGTCGGCACCAGGCGGCGCGTGTCGATGCGGGTGTCGGCGTCGAAGTAGGCGCCGCGTACCTTCAGCGCCATCACCAGTTCCTCCATCGCACAGTTGCCGGCGCGCTCGCCGATGCCGTTGATGGTGCATTCGACCTGGCGCGCGCCGCCTTCGATCGCGGCCAGCGAGTTGGCCACGGCCATGCCCAGGTCGTTGTGGCAGTGCGCGCTGAACACAACGTCCTTCGCGCCCGGCACCTCGGCGATCAGCCGCTGGAACAGGGCACGCATTTCCGACGGCGTGGTGTAACCCAGCGTGTCCGGCACGTTGATCGTGGTGGCGCCGTGGGCGATGGCCGCGCTGATCACTTCGGCGAGGAAGTCCTTCTCGGTGCGGGTACCGTCCTCGGTCGAGAACTCGACATCGTCGACCAGGCTGCGCGCATGGGCTACGTTGCGCGCGGTCGCTTCCAGCACCTGCTCGCGACTCATCCGCAGCTTGTGCTCGCGATGCAGCGGGCTGGTCGACAGGAACACATGCAGGCGTGGCTTCGCGGCGGCTTGCAATACGCGCGCCGAGGCTTCGATGTCGCCGGGCAGGCAGCGCGACAGCACGCACAGCGTGGTCTCGCGCAGTTCGCGCGCGATCAGCGCGGCCGCCTCGCGGTCGGATTGAGAGCTGGCCGGGAAGCCGGTCTCGATGATGTCGACACCAAGCTCGGCGAGCGCGCGCGCCATCACCACTTTCTGTTGAGGCGACATGCTGCAGCCGGGCGACTGTTCGCCATCGCGCAGGGTGGTGTCGAAGATGCGTACGTGATCGGGTGCGGCTGCGTTCATGCGAGGAGTTCCTCGGTAATGTCGGTACGGGTGCGGTGTCTCGAAGGAGAAGGCGTGTCCAGGTCGGGAAGAAGGCCGGCAGGAAGCGGGAGTGGCTTCGCTGCCGGCAACGGAAGTCGCTCGCGCACGCGCCGGCGCGGCTTGCGCGGCGGCCGCGGCCGCACTTCCGACAGCAACCGCGACAGCACGCCGGCGTCGAGATTTCCGCCGGAAACGACCGCGCATTTGCGCTTTCCGGCGACGCGCCGGCCGGCGGCCAGCGCCAGCGCGCCGGCGCCTTCGGCAATCACGTGTTCCTCCAGCGCCAACCGCACCAGTGTCTCGCGCAGTTCGGCTTCGCGGACGATGACGATGTCGTCGAGCAGCGATTCCAGTAGGCGCCGGGTGAGATGGCCAGGCTCCTTGACGCGCACGCCGTCGGCCAGCGTCGTGGCCGGATCGCGCAGACCGCGATCGCCTTTCAGCGCGCGCGCCATCGCATCGACACCCTCGACCTGCGCGCCAATGATGCGCACCCCTTGTGATTTCAGGGCCAGCGCGACACCCGAGGCGAGGCCGCCGCCGCCGATCGGCACCAGCACTACGTCCGGCGACATCGCCGCGGCGATCTCCAGCCCGACCGTGCCCTGGCCGGCGATCACGTCGGCATCGTCGAACGCGGACAGCAGGCGGAAATCATTCTGTGCGGCGAGTTCGGCGGCGAACGCTTTCGCTTCGTCATAGCTTTCGCCGTGCAGGCGCACGGCCGCGCCCCAGTGCGCGACACCGGCGATCTTGGTTTCGGGCGCATTTTTCGGCATCACCGTGATCGCGGGGATGCCGAGCCGGTAGGCGGCCCAGGCCATGCCCTGCGCGTGGTTGCCGGCAGAGGCGGTGATGACCTGGCGCCGATCTCCGCGCTCGCGCGCGGCCAGCAGCGCGTTCAGTGCGCCGCGAACCTTGTATGATCCGGTGCGCTGCAGGTTCTCCAGTTTCAGCCAGCAACCGAAACGTTCCGCATAGTGTGTCGGCGTCACATCGAGGTAGCGGCGCAGCCGCGCCTGCGCCGCCAGTACGTCGGCGGCAGTCACGGCAACATCGCTGGCTACGGCGGGATCCATCAGACCGGCGTCAGCCAGGCGTGCGAGGTCGATTCCTCGCCGCGCACCACGCGTGCGTACAGCGCCGCCAGTTCACGACTGACCGGATTGTCGCCATAGTTGCGGCCTTCGACTTCGGCCACGGGTGCGACCTCGGCGGCGGTGCCGCAGGCGAACACCTCGTCGGCATCCTGCAGTTCGGCCAGCGTCACCGCGCGCGACGTCGCGCCGCTCAGCGTAATGAGGGTGTCGCGGGTGATGCCGGGCAATGCGTCGCGGTGCTCGACCGCGGTGACGCGTCCGTCCTTGACCATGAACACGTTGGCGCCGGTGCATTCGACCACGTAGCCGTCGTGGTCGACGAACAGCGCCTCGCCGTAGCCACGGCTCCGGGCTTCGCGCTTGGCCAGGATCGAATTGACGTAGCCGCCGCACAGTTTCAGCGGCGGCAGCGAATCGGCCGGATTGCGCCGCCACGACGACACGCCGATGCGCGCGCGCGCGCCATTGAGGTGCACCAGGCTCTGCGTGGTCGCCACCATCATGTGCTGCGGGTGGCCGGACACGTCGAGGCCGAAACTACCCGCGCCGACCCAGGTCAGCGGACGTATGTAAGCGTCGCGATGGCAATTGGCGCGAAGTGTCTGCACGGTGGCCTCGGTAGCCTGAGCCACGTCGAAGTCCATGCCGAGCAGTTCCGCGCCCTGGCGCATGCGCTCCAGGTGTTCCGGCAGTCGGAAGATGGCGGCACCGTGCGCGGTGGCGTAGCTGCGGATGCCTTCGAACACACCGCTGCCGTAGTGCAGGGCATGCGTGCTCAGGTCGGCATGCAGTGCGTCGGCATCGACGATGTCGCCGTCGAACCACAGCCTGGGTTTGTCGTGCGGCGTATCCAAAATGTAATTCCGAGTGGAGCAAGGGACCTGCTTTTCAACGGCAGAAACAACAGGTCTCTCACTGCGTTCGGGATGACAGGGTGGAGGGAACTGTTCCGCGGGTTTGTTCAACATGGCGTCACCTGCACGTCCAGGCAGTCGTAAAGCTTCGCCAGCTGCTGTTGCAGCGACTCGTCGGAGCGTTCGCTTTCGACAGTCATGCGCAGGTACCAGCGGTCGCCATCGGCCTGCGCTTCGCCGTCGACGGCCAAGGGACGGAAGCCGCGGCGTTCGGCGGTGCCGAGCACGCGCACCAGTGCGCCTTCGGCCTGGCGCAGGGTCAGATCAAGCTGATATCGCATGGCTGGCATCCTTGGGCGGGGAAAGGTGGGGCGCGTTGCCGATCAGCAACGAAGTGGCTTCATCGGCGTCGAGCATCTGCGCGTTGTTGTGGTTCGGCGGCACCAGCGGCCAGACATTCGCGGCCTGGTCGATGGCGACATGCAGCAGAGCAGGGCCGGGTGAGTCGAGCAGCGCCTGCAATGCGTTGTCGACGCGATCGGCGCGATCGACGTGCAGGGCATGGATGCCGAACGCAGTGGCGACCGCGGCGAAGTCGGGGTTGTCGGACAGGTCGACTTCGGAATAGCGCTTGTCGAAGAACAGTTCCTGCCATTGCCGCACCATGCCCAGCGCCTGGTTGTCGAGCAGCACGATCTTCACCGGCAGGCCGTAGCGCTTGAGGGTGGCCAGTTCCTGGACGTTCATCAGGAACGACCCATCACCGCTGACGCAGATCACCTGCGCGTCCGGATCCTGCAGCTGGGCACCGATCGCGGCTGGCAGGCCGAAGCCCATCGCACCGAGTGCGCCGCTGGTCAGGTGCTGGCGCGGATCGCTGAAACGCCAGTGCTGCGCGACCCACATCTGGTGCTGGCCGACATCGCAGGCGACCACGGCCCTGGGTGCGCGTTCCGACAACTGCTTCAGCAGCGCCGGTGCATAGACGCTGTCGCCGGGCGCGTCGTAGCGCGCGGCATGGTCGCGTGCGCGTTGCTGGCAGGTCGCGCGCCATTGCCGGCGGAACGCGCCGTTGCGGCCGTGCAGGTGCGCGGCGCAGGGCAGGGTCAATGCGGTCAGCGTGGCGCGGATGTCGCCGCGCACGCCGACATCGGCGTGGCGCAGCTTGCCGATCTCGCACGCGTCGAGGTCCATGTGCACGACGCGCGCGTTCGGCGCGAACTCGGCAAGTTTGCCGGTGGCGCGATCGTCGAAGCGGGCGCCGACCACGATCAGCAGATCGGATTCCTGCACGGCGAGGTTCGCCGCGCGACTGCCGTGCATGCCGAGCATGCCCAGATTGAGTGGATGACCGGTCGGCAATGCACCCAGCCCGCGCAGGGTCAGCACGGACGGAATCTGGGTGGCATCGACGAAGGTGCGGAAGGCCTGCACCGCATCGCCCAATGCGATGCCGCCACCGCCATACACCACCGGGCGCTGCGCCTGCGAGACGAGCGCCAGCGCCGCATGCAGCGATGCGTCCATCGGCGCCGGCGCGCGTTCGACCGGCAGCGGCGCGTGCATGGGCAGGTGCGAGGCATCGCCGTTCTGCACATCCTTGGGCAGGTCGATCAGCACCGGCCCGGGACGGCCCGAGCGGGCGATGCGGAACGCCTCGCCCAGCATGCGCGACAGGTCGTCGACGCTGCGCGCGAGGAAGCTGTGCTTGACGATCGGCAACGTCATCCCGAACACGTCCAGTTCCTGGAACGCATCGGTGCCCATCAGCGTGGTCGGCACCTGGCCGGTGATGACCACCATCGGCACCGAGTCCAGCATCGCATCGGCGATGCCGGTGACCAGGTTCGACGCGCCAGGACCGGAGGTCGCGACGCATACGCCCACTTGCCCGCTGGCACGGGCGTAGCCGTTGGCAGCGAAAGCCGCACCCTGTTCGTGGCGGACCAGGACATGCTTCATCGCATGCCCGCTGGAGGCCGCGCCGTGCAGGGCGTCGTAGAAAGGCATGATCGCGCCGCCCGGATATCCGAACAGCGTGTCCACGCCTTCTGCGGCCAGTGCCTGCACCAGCCAGCGGGCACCGTTCATCACGCGGCCGCCGTCTGAGGTTCGAGCGCGGCAGCGGGTGGCTGCGCCTGCTGCGGGGAAGTCGACAGCCACTTCATGTTGGCGCGCAGCTTCTTGCCGACGGCTTCGATCGGATGCTCGAGGTCGGCCTGCTTCATCGACTTGTAGTTGGCGTTGCCGGCGGCGTATTCGGCTATCCACTGGCGCGCGAACGTGCCATCCTGGATTTCGGTCAGCACCTTCTTCATCTGCGCGCGGGTGTTGTCGTCGACCACGTACGGGCCGCGGGTGAGCGCGCCGTACTGCGCGGTCTCGCTGATGAACTCGTGCATGCGGGTGACGCCGCCTTCGTAGAACAGGTCGACGATCAGCTTCAATTCGTGCAGGCACTCGTAGTAGGCCACTTCCGGCTGGTAACCGGCTTCGACCAGCGTTTCCCAGCCGGCCTGGACCAGTTTCGTCGCGCCACCGCAGAGCACGGCCTGCTCGCCGAACAGGTCGGTCTCGGTTTCTTCCTTGAAGGTGGTCCGGATCGCGTTCTGGCGCGCGCCACCGATGCCGGCGCAGTAGGTCAGCGCGAACGTTTCCGCATTGCCTGACTTGTCCTGGTGCACGGCGTAGACGCTGGGCACGCCGCGACCGATCTCGTATTCGCGACGCACCAGCGCGCCCGGACCCTTCGGTGCGACCAGCACGACATCGAGGTCCTCGCGCGGGGTGATCTGGCCGTAATGCACGTTGAAACCGTGCGCGAACAGCAGGCATGCGCCCTGCGCGATGTTCGGTTCGATGACCTCGCCATACAGCTGCGGCTGCACCATGTCGGGCGTCAGCACGGCGACGATCTCGGCGCCCTTCACCGCATCGGCCGGTGCCTTGACGGTGAAGCCGTCGGCCCTGGCCTTGGTTTCGGTCGGGCCGCCCGACCGCAAGCCGACGGTGACGTCGAAACCGGAATCGCGCAGGTTGAGCGCATGCGCGCGGCCCTGGCTTCCGTAACCGACGATGGTGATCCGGGGTTTGCTGGTGCTGGTCATTGCGATGGCCTTGTTGGGTGATGGGAGTGAAGGTGGAATGGTCGTTCACAGGGTCAAACGATCAGCATCTCCCGCGCGTCATTGGTGATGACTGAAACGGATATGTCGCGCGTCGCGCTTTCGGTGGTATCCAGCGGACCGGGCGCGGTTACCGCGCCCTGCGACGCCGAGCGCACGTCGCGCGCGTACTTGGCGAGCACGCCGGTGCTTACGCGGGGCGCGATGCGCACTGGCAGACGCGATGACAGGTCGGCAGCGACATCGATGCGCCGAGTGGCGACGTCGATGCGTACCGTGTCGCCGTCGCGCAGCCGCGCAATCGGGCCACCGCGGGCGGCTTCCGGCGAGATGTGACCGACCATGAAGCCATGCGTCGCACCGCTGAATCGGCCGTCGGTGATCAGCGCGACGTCGTCGCCCAATCCCTGTCCGACCAGCGCCGCGGTCACGGCCAGCATTTCGCGCATGCCGGGGCCACCGGCCGGGCCTTCGAAACGGATCACGATCACGTCGCCGGCGGCGATCAGCCGGTTCTGCACGGCCGCGAATGCAGCTTCCTCCGAATTGAACACGCGCGCCGTGCCTTCGAAATGCTCGCGGCCATGGCCGGCGAGTTTGACGATGCAGCCTTCGGGTGCGAGATCGCCGTACAGGATCGAATAACCGCCGCGCGGCTTGATCGGATTCGAAACGGCGCGGATCACGTCCTGCGCGGCGGGTGCCGGCACCTGGTCGAGTTCGGCGAAAAAGCTGCGGCCGGTGATCGTCGGCACGTCCTCGATCAGGCCGGCTGCGCGCAGCTCGCGAGCCAGAGTCGCCATGCCACCCTGTTCGAACATCTCCGCGGCGGTGTAGCGGCCGCCGGGCTTCAGGTCGGCGATCACCGGCGTGTGCGCCGACGCGGCTTCGAATTCCTCCAGGCCGAATGCGACACCCGCCTCGTGCGCGATCGCCAGCAGGTGCAGCGCCGCGTTGGTGGAGCCGGCGGTGGCCGCGACGGCGCGTGCGGCGTTGCGCAGCGCGGTAGTGGTGATCAGCCGGCGCGGGGTCGATGCGCCATCGCGCTGGCGCTGCATCACCAGTTCGCCGCAGGCGCGCGCGACGCCGGCCTTGTCGGGATGGACCGCCGGGATGTCGTTGTACTGCAGCGGCGACAGGCCGAGGAAGGTCAGCACCATCGCCATCGTGTTGGCGGTGTACTGGCCACCGCAGGCACCGGCGCCCGGGCAGGCATGCGATTCGATGCGATGCAGTTCGGCGTCGTCGATTTTTCCGGCCGAATGCGCACCGACTGCCTCGAACACGTCCTGCACGGTCAGTGCCTTGTCGTTGCCTTCCTTGCTGCAACGCCCCGGCATGATCGTGCCGCCGTAGAGGATCACGCAGGGGATGTCGAGCCGTGCCGCCGCCATCACCGCCGCCGGGATGGTCTTGTCGCAGCCGACCAGCAGCACCATCGCGTCGAGGCAATGGCCGCTGACCGCCAGTTCGATCGAATCGGCGATGGTCTCGCGCGACGCCAGCGACGCGCGCATGCCGTCGCTACCCATGGCGATACCGTCGGTGACCGCGATCGTGTTGAACTCGACCGGCGTGCCGCCGCCGGCGATCACGCCGCCACGCACGTGCCGGGCCAGGTCGCGCAGGGTGAAATTGCACGGCGACACGTCCGTCCAGGTGTGGATGACGGCGACCAGTGGTTTGGCGATGGCGGCATCGTCGAGGCCGGTGGCGCGCAACATTGCGCGTGCCGGAGCGCGTGCGGGACCTTGCTTGATGGCATTGCTTCTCACGAACCGGAATTCCCTTGAGGAAGTGGATTCCAGGCCGCAAAAACAAAAACCCCGCGCCGTTTCGGGCGCGGGGTCTTGGTTCTTTCGACCTGGGTTTGTTGGCGTTACTTACGCAAACCCGTACTCCGCGCTGATTGGCTCGGTAATAAGTACGAGTACAAGAATGAGCGCCACCGAAGTCGCGAGCAGCAACGCCAGGCGCGATGCGTCAACCACGGCTTGCGGCCGGGCCTGTGCGATCTGCGGGTGGTTGCTGCGCTGCGTCATGACAACGAGATAAACACGCCCGATTGCGGCGTGTCAATAGTTTCGTCTGTAACGGCGTCAGGTCGTGATGCCGGACTCATTGCAGCAGTTGCGCGCGCAAGGCGTGGTAGTCGGCGGCAAGCGCGGTAGCCAAGGCCGGGCGCGCCAGCGATGCGGCCAGCGCCGGCGGTGGTTCGATCGCATGACCCACCAGCGGCTCGACGATGTTTTCGAACTTGGCCGGATGCGCGGTCGCGACCACGACCCAGGGACGGGCATCGCCTTCCGCGCGCAGGTGTTCGAGCAGGTGCAGGCCGGTCGCGGTGTGCGGACAGGGCACGATGCCGTGGCGCCGCGGTGCCTCGCGGATCGTGCCGCGGATGGCATCGTCGTCGACCGGTTCGGCAGTGAAGTCGGCGCGCAGCGCATCGTCATCGCCGTACCAGTGACGCAGACGCTCGAAGTTGCTGGGCGCGCCGACGTCCATGGCATTGGCCAGCGTCGCGCGCGTGGCTTGCGGTTGATAGTCGGCGCCGGCGAAGAAGCGCGGCAGCACGTCGTTGGCATTGGTCGCCAAGCGGATTTCGCTGATCGGCAGCCCCATGCGTTTGGCCACGTAGGCCGCACAGGCGTTGCCGAGGTTGCCGGTCGGCACGATGAAGTTCAACGGCGCGTCGTGCGCGGCGCGAAACTGCAAGGCCGCATGCGCGTAATACGCCGTCTGTGGCAGCAGGCGGCCGAGGCTGATGCTGTTGGCCGAACTGAGCGGCCGTTCGCGGCGCAGGGCCTCGTCGGACAGCGCCTGCTTGGCCAGCCGCTGGCAGTCGTCGAAGCTGCCATCGACGCGGAATGCGCGCACATTGTCGCCCCAGCATCCGAGGCCGTGCGCCTGGCGCGGCGAGACGCGGCCATCGGGATAGAGGATGACGACGTTGAGGCCGGGCCGGCGATGGAACGCCGATGCGACCGCGGCTCCGGTGTCGCCGGAGGTGGCGACGATGATCGTGGTCGGCGGCGCGTCGTCGCCGCGCAATCGCGACAAGGCTTCGGCCAGGAAGCGCGCGGCGTAATCCTTGAACGCGGCGGTCGGGCCGTGGAACAGCTCCAGCAACCAGTCGCCTTCGCCCTTCAACGGGCGCAGCGGCGCGGGGAAGGAGTAAGCGTGCGCGCAGATATCGCCGAGCTGTTCGCGCAGCGAGGAGTCCTCGAAATACGGAGCCAGCACCGCCTGTGCAGTTTCGGCGAGGGTGGTAGGTGGGCCCGAAAGGGCAGATTTCGGGAAGCGTTCCGGCACGTACAGGCCGCCGTCGGACGCGAGGCCTGCCGCCAGGGCCTCATCGATGGAAGCGGGCCTTGCGATGCCGCGGATGCTGGGAAACTTCATGCGCGAAGCCCAGGCTGCTCGATCACCTCCGCACGCGGCCCCGCCACCGGCGAGACATAGGCGCGCGCATCGAATCCCGCGGCCGCAAATGCCGCGCGCATCACCGGTGCCGCCAACGTCGCCTCCGCTTTCGAAGCGAACCAGGCGAACACGCTGGGCCCGCCGCCGGAAATGCTGGCGCCCAGGGCGCCATGGTCCAGCGCCGCCTGCTTGACCTGCATGAATCCCGGGATCAGCGGTGCGCGCCGCGGCTCCACCAACAGATCGTGCAGTCCTTCGCGGATCAGCTCGGCGTCGCCGCGCTGCAGGCCGGTGAGGAACAGCGCCAGGTGCGTGCTTTGTTCGACCACCAGCGACAGCGGATACGGCTCGGCCAGCACCGCGCGCGCGCGCCGTGTTTCCAGCACCTGGTCGGGATGCACGACGACCGCGTGCAGCCAGTCGGGTACCGGCAACGGGATCATCCGCGTGGCCGTTGCCATCACCACGCCGCCGAGCAGCATCGGCGCGACGTTGTCGCCGTGGCGGCTGCCGCTGGATACCGACTCGCCATCCAGTGCGAACGGATACAGGTCCTCGCGCCGCAACGGGACATCGAGCACGGCATTCGCGGCGACCACCGCGGCCACGCACGAGGCAGCCGAGCCGCCGAGGCCGGAGCCCAGCGCGATGCCTTTTTCCAGATGCAATTCGAAGCCGTGCGCGACGCCGAGCTTTTTGCGCAGCGAGATCAGGGCCTGTCCCGCGGTGTTCTTTTCCGCCGCCAAAGGCAGCGAGTCCGCACCCGGCGCCACGCCGCCGATCGCGGCGATCCGCACCACCGGTTCGTCGATGCGGCGCACGATGGCGATATCGCGTGGACCATCGACGGTGTGGCCGAGCAGGTCGAAACCGACGCCGATATTGCCGACGCTGGCCGGCGCGAATGCGCGTGCATGCGAGCGTTGCGGGCTCATGCGCCTGCACCCGCGGCGATGACAGGAGCGCCGGTCTGCGCGCCGAGCGATTGCGCGATCGCCAGCATGTCGCCGAACACACCGGCGGCGGTGACCTGCGGGCCGGCGCCAGGACCGAGCACGACCAGCGCGTTGTCCGTATAGCGCAGGCTGCGGAACTGCACCAGGTTGTCGGTGAGGCGGGTGTGCCGGCAGGGGTGATCGGCCGGCAAGGCAACCAGCCCGACGCGCGCACGTCCGTCCTGCCCGAGCTGCGCGACATGGCGCAGGCCCAAGCCTTGCGCGTCGGCGGCGGCCAGTCGCGCCTGCATCGGCGCATCGAGTTCATGCAGGCGCGCGAGGAATTCCTCGCGGCCGACTTGCTGCAATTCCAGCGGCACCAGGCTCTCCACTTCCACGTCCTCGACCGATAGTTCGCGCCCGGCCTCGCGCGCCAGTATCACCAGCTTGCGCGCCACGTCGAGTCCCGACAGGTCGTCGCGCGGGTCCGGCTCGGTGTAGCCCAGCGCCTGCGCCTCGCGCACCAGCGTGGAAAACGGCTGGCTGCCGTCGAAACGGTTGAACAGCCAGGCCAGCGTGCCCGACAGCATGCCATCGATCCCGTGCAGTACGTCGCCGGTGTCGAGCAGGTTGCGCAGGGTCAGGATCACCGGCAGTCCGGCGCCGACGGTGGCCTCGTACAGGAAGCGGCCACCGCCCTGGCGCTGCGCTTCGCGGATCGCGGCGTAGCGCGTCCAGTCGCCGCTGCCGGCATGTTTGTTGGGCGTCACCACGTGGATGCCGGCGGCCAGCCATTGCGGGTATTTCGCCGCGACCGCGTCGCTGGCGCTGCAGTCGATGATCAGGCCATGCGGCAGGTGCTCGGCGCGCACGTGCGCGGCGAAAAGATCCAGGTCGGCCGCCTGCGCGGTGTCGTCGCGCAAGGCATCCAGCGCGAGGCCAGGGTTCAATCCTGTCTCCGACAACACCATGCGCCGGCTGTCGCTGATCGCGCGGATGCGCAGGTCCAGCCGCGATTGCGAGCGCAGGCGCGGCAGGGTCGCCGACAGTTGCGACAGCAGCGCGCGGCCGACCTGGCCGGGACCGATGATGCCGACTGACACGAATTGCGGCGATAACCAGAATGCCGAGTGCGCGGCGCGCAGCGCTCGCGTGGCATCGGCGCGGGCGATGGCCAGCGAAATGTTGCGTTCGCTGGCGCCCTGCGCGATGGCGCGCACGTTGACCCGCGCCTGCGCCAGCCCGCCGAGCAGGCGCGCGGCCACGCCCGGCGTGCCGACCATGCCGTCGCCGACCGCGGCCAGCACGCAGATGTCCGCCGTCACGCGCACGGCCTGCGTGCGCTGGTCGGCCATCGCTTCTGCGAACGCGGCGGCAATCGCTGCGCGGCCGCGTTCGGCCTGGTCGGCGCGGACCACGCAGCAGATCGAATGTTCGGACGAGCCCTGCGAGATCATCGTCACCGACACGCCGGCGCCATGCAGCGCGGCGAACAGTTTTTCAGCAGTGCCGGGCACGCCGATCATGCCGCTGCCGATCAATTCGAGGATCGCAAGATCGTTGACCAGGCTCAGGCCCTTGACTGGCACGTCGCCGGCGTTGGCGCGCGCCTCGATCAGCGTGCCTGGCGCCTGAGGCCGCAGCGTATTGCGGATGCGCAGCGGAATGCCGCGCGACTGCACCGGCGCCAGCGTCTGTGGATGCAGTACCTTGGCGCCGAAATAGGCCAGTTCGCAGGCTTCGGCATACGACAGCGACGGCAGGCAGACCGCATCGGGCACCAGCCGCGGATCGGCCGACAGCACGCCGTCGACATCGGTCCAGATGGTCAGCGCGTCGGCATTGCAGAGGCTGGCGAAGATCGCGGCCGAATAATCGCTGCCGTTGCGGCCGAGCGTGGTGGCATGGCCTTGCGCGTCGCTGGCGATGTAGCCGGTGACGACGGCATTGCAGCCGGGATGTCGCGCGCGCCATTGCGCGAAGCGGCGCCGGCTTTGATCCCAGTCCACGCCCACGCCCATTTCGCCGGGGTGCACGACCAGGACCTCGCGTGCGTCGAGGCGTTGCCAGCCCGCGGCTTCGCCACCAAGGGCCGCGTGTACGAGCCGCGACGACAGGATTTCACCGAGGCCGTGGATACGCGCGCGGATGCGCTCATCAACGTCGTCATCGACGGCGACAGCTTGAAGGTTACGATGGAGCCCATCGAATTCGTCGCCGAGCGTGGCCTGCAGCGCAAACCGCTCCTGCGCATCGATCGCCGCAGCGGCCTGCAGGTGGCGTTGTCGCAGCGCTTCCCAGCCCGGTTGCCAGTCGTCGCCGGCGCGTGCCATGTCGGCCAATGCCACCAGCGAGTTCGTCGTGCCCTGCATTGCCGACACCACCACCAGGCGCGTGGCCGCGTCATCGTCGAGCAACGCTGCAATGCCGCAGATGCGCGCGGCATCGGCCAGGCTGCTGCCGCCGAACTTGTGCACGTGGCAGGAAGAAGGTTCGTTTGAAGCAGGCGCAGACGGCATGTCGGAGCTCCGGTTGGGCTCCGCACTGCGATCCGGGGAGGGCTGCCAGCCCGCACCCTGTTCGGGTGCGAAGCGGCGTGGTCGATCAGAAGGACACGCGCGTCCGCACCCGGGAACAGGTGGTGGTCGTGGTGGTAATCGTCGTCGCAGCCGCGAACGCATTGCCGCGGGACGGCAATGGAACGAAGCGGGCGATGGCGGGCGCGGCGTGCATGCGACAGCAATACCGGACGATGGTGCGTTGCGTCAAGGGGATCCGATGATGACGGCCCTGCGCGATCGTCCCCTTCGTCCGGTGGTTCTGCTGCGAGGTCCCCGGCGGCAAAGCTCAACAGCGCGCGGGTGGCAAGTCGCTCCCACGAAGCCTGCACGTGGCGACCGACCGCTGCCCATGATTCAATAGGCGCCGAAGCGGGGGTACCGCCGGTTTCTTCCGGCGGTTGAGACAGTCCCTTCGAACCTGATCGGCTGACACCGGCGTAGGGAAGCTTTGCAGGACGTGCGTTGGGAGGGATCAGCCGCGGCGGTCGCAGAGCGCCGGCCTGAGCACCTCCTGCATCCGGTCCATGCGCCGCCGCTTCGTCCCGCCCACGACAGGACGAATGCCATGAACGCAGTACCCGCCTCCCTGCTGCAGCAGACCGAGCAGCTGTCCGAGTCCGTCACCCGGCCGATCCCCGGCTCGCGCAAGATCTTCGTCGAAGGCTCGCGTGATGCCGCTCATGGACATGTGGTGCGCGTGGCGATGCGCGAGATCACGCTGTCGCAGACGCCGACGCTGTTCGGCGGCGAGGACAATCCGCCCGTCACGGTGTATGACCCTTCCGGTCCCTACACCGATCCGGATGCGCGGATCGACCTGTCCGCCGGTCTCGCGCCGCTGCGCGCGAAGTGGATCGAGGCGCGCGGCGACACCGTGTGGCTGTCGCAGCTGAGTTCCGAATTCGGCCGTGGCCGCGAAAGCAACGCGCGCCTGGATGCGGTGCGTTTCCCGAACCGGTTGTTGCCGCGCGTGGCCAAGGCCGGCGCCAATGTCAGCCAGATGCATTACGCGCGCCGCGGCATCGTCACCCCGGAGATGGAATACGTCGCGATCCGCGAGAACCAGCGGCTCGACGCGGTGCGTGACGCCATGCTGCTGAAACAGCATCCAGGCGAGACGTTCGGCGCCAGCATCCAGAAGTTCATCACGCCGGAGTTCGTGCGCGACGAGATCGCCCGCGGCCGCGCCATCCTGCCCAACAACATCAACCACCCCGAAAGCGAGCCGATGATCATCGGCCGCAACTTCCTGACCAAGATCAACGCCAACATCGGCAATTCCGCGGTGTCCTCGGGCATCGCCGAGGAAGTGGAGAAGCTAGTCTGGGCGATCCGCTGGGGCGGCGACACGGTCATGGACCTGTCCACCGGCAAGCACATACACGAAACGCGCGAGTGGATCATCCGTAACTCGCCGGTGCCGATCGGCACGGTGCCGATCTACCAGGCGCTGGAAAAGGTCGACGGCCGCGCCGAGGAACTGACCTGGGAAATCTTCCGCGACACGCTGATCGAGCAGGCCGAGCAGGGCGTCGACTACTTCACCATCCACGCCGGCGTGCTGCTGCGCTACGTGCCACTGACCGCCAGGCGCATCACCGGCATCGTCTCCCGTGGCGGCAGCATCCTCGCCAAGTGGTGCCTGGCGCACCACAAGGAAAACTTCCTCTACACGCATTTCGAAGACATCTGCGAAATCATGAAGGCCTATGACGTGGCCTTCTCGCTGGGCGATGGCCTGCGCCCGGGCTGCATCGCCGACGCCAACGACGCGGCCCAGTTCGGCGAACTCGAAACGTTAGGCGAGCTGACCAAGATCGCGTGGAAGCACGACGTCCAGACCATGATTGAAGGCCCTGGCCACGTGCCGATGCAGCTGATCAAGGAGAATATGGACAAGCAGCTGGCCGAGTGCGGCGAGGCGCCGTTCTACACGCTGGGTCCGCTGACCACCGACATCGCGCCGGGCTACGACCACATCACCTCGGCGATCGGCGCGGCGATGATCGGCTGGTTCGGTACGGCCATGCTCTGCTATGTCACGCCGAAAGAGCATCTGGGCCTGCCGAACCGCCAGGACGTGCGCGACGGCATCATGGCCTACAAGATCGCCGCGCATGCGGCCGACCTGGCCAAAGGCCATCCCGGCGCGCAGGTCCGCGACAACGCGCTGAGCAAGGCGCGCTTCGAGTTCCGCTGGGAAGACCAGTTCCACCTGGGTCTGGATCCGGAAAAGGCCAAGGAATTCCACGACGAGACCCTGCCCAAGGATGCGCACAAGCTCGCCCATTTCTGCTCGATGTGCGGACCGCATTTCTGTTCGATGAAGATCACCCAGGACGTGCGCGACTACGCCGCTGAACACGGCGTCGGGGAGACCGCGGCACTGGACGCTGGCATGGCGGAAAAATCGGCGGAATTCCGGGCGCAGGGTGCCGAGGTCTATCGCGCCGGCTGAGGCTCGCCGACCGGGCCGCTGGGCGCTGGTCGGCTACAGGTGAACCGTTCGGAAATCGTTCGCGCCGGGTCGACAGGCCCGGCGTAGACTCGCGACAGGTAACGAACCGGAGCATTGGTCATGAAACCCCGTGATGTTTTTTCCTGGCGAGGCGGTCTGTTGCTGTTGTTCGCCGCGTTGCTGTCCGCCTGCGCGACCGGTCCGCGCATCCGCAGCGAAACCGATCCGGAAGCCGATTTCTCGCGCTATCGCAGCTGGGCGTTCTACGAGCCGATCGCGATGGAGGAGAACACCGGTTACTCCACCTGGATTACCGATCGCATCCGTGCCAACGTCAGGCGCGAGATGGAGGCGCGCGGCTTCAGGTACGACGCCAAGTCGCCGGACCTTAAAGTCAATTTCCAGGGCATCCTGCAGGATCGCACCGACATCTACAACGTGCCGATGGTCGACTACCAGTACTTCTACAACTACCGGGCGCGTCGTTACGTGGCGGTGCCCTACTGGTACGACGAGGCCCACGTCAGCAACTACACCGAAGGCACGCTGACCATCGATCTGGTCGACGCGCAGCGCAATCGACTGGTCTGGACCGGCGATGCCATCGGCCGTGTCACGCGTCGCTCGCCACAGGAGCGTCTGCAGGACGTGGATCGCGCGATCTTCGAGATCTTCCAGCGCTTCCCGTTCCAGGCCGGCTCCAACGTGCCGGTCGCACCCGCCGCGCAGGTGAAATGATGGCTGCGCCCTCGAAGCCGATACCGGAAGACCCGCTCGGCTTCGGGCGCTGGACCGCCAGCCTCAGGAGCCATCCCTCCGGCTGGCTGCTCGGCGTGCAGCTGCTGACCGTCCTCGTCAATCCGTTGATGGAAAACACCGCGGCCGGACGCGCGGTGTTCGGCGCCTTCGGCATCGTGGTGCTGGCGCTGGCCTTGTGGGTGGTCAACCGCAGCCATGCCGTGAACTGGATCGCATGGCTGCTGGCCGTTCCGTCGGTGGCGTTGTCGCTGGCCGCCAATATCGGCGGGCAGACGCAGCTGCTGCCGATGGCACACATGCTGGAATCGGCGCTGTATTTCTACGCGGCCGGCGCGCTGACCGCGTACATGCTCGCCGACAACCGCGTCAGCATGGACGAGCTGCTGGCCGCCGGCGCCACGTTCACCCTGTTGGCGTGGGCATTCGCCTTCGCGTTCTCGGTGTGCCAGAGCTGGTATCCGGGCAGCTTCACCGCCGCGGTCAACACCGAATCGCCGCGCACCTGGATGGAACTGCTGTTCCTCAGTTTCAGCCTGTTGTCCGGCGTGGGCCTGAGCGACATCGTGCCGGTGACGCCGCCGGCGCGTGCGTTGACGATGCTGGCGATGTTCGCCGGCGTCATGTACATCGCCATCGTGGTGTCGCGCCTGATCGCCTTGACCACCTTGCGCCTGCGTCGCGACTGATCCAGCGCGCGCGGCGCATGCCGCGTGCGATGTTCCGCTTGCCTGGACGTTTGCTGCGGTTACGCAGGTCTTGCGCGCGCGGCGACCCGCGCGACGCTGGCCGGCGTCACGTGCCAGCGGGCGGCGTCGTCGTATTCGAAATCGACCGTGGCCTTGCCGGTGGCGCGATCCAGTTGCACCACGCAGGCCAGCCAGGGTTGCCGGCCGTCGAGCCGGGTGACCTCGCGCAGTTCGTCGAGGCGGTCTTCCAGTTCGAACGATTCCGGGGTCGCCGGCGTGCCTTCGCCGTGCCCGAGGTAACGGAAGCCGTTGAGTTTGGACACGTCGTCGCCATGCCAGACCACCAGCGCGTACTGGTCCCAGGGCTGCGATGAAACCTTGTGATCGGCAACGATCAACCGGCCGATTTCGACGATCAACTCATCCCGGGTCATGGATCGCGATGGGTCCCGTAATTCGCCATGTCCGCGAGCGGCACGCGTTCGTATTTCTGGCCGGCTTCGTTGCGGAAGGTCACGCGCTGATCGTACACGACGTCGCCGGAAGCCGGATCGACCACTTCATACGACACGCGCACGCGATCCGGGCGATCCTGTCCCGCGGGCGACAGGTCGATGCGGATGCGCACGTCCATGCCGCTGTCGATCCAGTCGGCCCATTCGTTCTCCAGCGTCTTGTAGGCGCTGACGTTGAAGTTGCCGTCCTGCGGGAACAGGTTCTTCAGGCCCTGGTCGGTGACGAAGCGGTGGCCGATCAGATGGCCGCCATGATCGCCTTCGATGCCGCGATCGGCGGCTTCGCGCTGCGCGTCGGTTTCGGCGTTGCTGCGCTCGAGGTCGGTGAACACCTGGCTCAGGTCGGCTTCGGCGCGGATCGGGCGTCCCTGGCCATCGACGGTCCAGGTGACGGTGTTGTCGCCGACGCGCTCGGTGATCCCGGTCGTGCGCGCGTCGCCAACGACGACAGGATCGGTAACGACGCGTTCGAAGAAAGCCTGCGGCTGCGTGTTCGAACGCAATCCCACCGGATCGGCATCGACCGGATGGACGCTGTGGTCCATCGCCTCGGCCAGTCGCGTGCGTTGCGCGTGCACGTCCAGATCGTGCGGGGCCGAGGCCAGGGCGCGATCGAGTGTGCCCAGGACCGCGGCGCCTTCCACGCTGGCGCCCAGTTGCGACAGCTGACGATCATCGAGGCCATCGACCAGCGTGGCGGCGGCCCGTGGCCGGTCGACGAACGCGGCGTCGTCGAGCGTGCGCTGGATCTGCGCAGGCGAGGTGATGGCGGGCGGCTCGACGGGCGAGACCCGCAGATCGCGTTGCGGTTCGCCGATGCGTACCGGATCGAACATGCCGCCGCCTCCGCCGAAGATGGATGGCATTCTGACGATCGTGCCCACGGTCGTTAATCAGGGCAGACCCTAGGACGCTTCCAAACAGCGGCGCATACGCCTTCCGCGCACGCGAGGGATGATGGTAAGAGGGGACAGCCGTCAGGCCGCGAGGCGCTCTTCGATGTCGCGCAGCCAGTCGCGGTAAGTGCCGCCATCCTGGCTTGCGTCGTATTCGCTGCCCAGTTCCTGCACCAGGCTGGCGAGCGTGTCCTCGTCGAGGTCCTGCGCCAGCAGGCGTGCGATCTCGTCGCGAAGCTGCGCGACCTGCCGTTCGGATTCGCCTTCGAGGTAGTAGTCGACCACCGCCTGCGGGCTGTCGTGTTCGACCGCCCAGTCCTGGTGGAAGTACGCGGACAGGAAGTTCTGCAACGCGGGGAAACCACTCATCGGCATCGCTCAGGGCGCGGTGGGATAACCGGTGACGATTCTATAGCCGATGCCGAGCGAGTCGGAACGTTCCAGCACGAGTTTCACGGAGAAAACATCCTCGGCCTGCGATTCGCCGCGCTGCACGGAGATGCCGGTGCTGGCGTCGAAACGGGCGTCGATCACCAGGCGCCGGCCGCCGTCGCCGCCGACCCAGGCATCGATCTCGTCCTGGTGCTCGGCAATCGTGGCGGCAACGAAGTGTTCGGCCGCGGGCAGGTCGCGGAAACTGGACGAGGCGCTGATGTTCTCCCTCTGGAGGCGATCGACCAGGTCCTGCTCGCTCTTGCCGACATGGCGCTCGATCAGGTGGCTGCCGGCCTGTTCATGCGCCTCCAGGCCACCGCCGGGCACTTCGCCTGGGGTGCCGGGCGGATCGACCGGGCCGAGGTGGGCGTCGAGATTGCGCTGTGTGGCCTCGACCGCGTCGCGTTCGACGCGCGACAGGTCGCCAACCGGCAATTCGCCTAAAGCCTCGCGGATGCGGCCCAGCAGCGGGTCGAGCTGCTCGGCGAAGGTCGGGTCGCCCTTCGCCAGCGCGATGGCGTCGTCGGTCTGGCCGAGGAAACCGGTCAGCTGATCGCTGCCGGCCAGGTCGACCAGGTGCGCGAGCAGGTCTTCATCGGCCACCGCGGCGGCCAGCGCATCGGGCCGTACCGGCCGCAGGCAGGTCGGCGACCACTCGGACGCCAGGTAGGGACGCACGCCATCCATGTTTCGCCTCACCGTGTAGGGGATGGCGGAAGGCTAGGGATTACGTGGTCTGCGGGCCAGCTGGTGCCGGCCCTAGTGCGCGACTCAGAAGTTCGGCTTGTCCGGCAGCTCGCTGTAGCGCTTGATCGCGTCGTTGAGGATCGCCTTGGCCTCGGCCGCGCCGCCCCAGCCATCGAGCTTGACCCACTTGCCCTTTTCCAGGTCCTTGTAGTGCTCGAAGAAGTGGCCGATGCGCTCGCACCAGTGCGGGCTGACCTTGGCGATGTCGTCGATGTGGCTGTAGCCGGCGAAGACCTTGTCGACCGGCACGGCCAGGATCTTCTCGTCGCTGCCGGCCTCGTCGGACATCTTCAGCACGCCGACCGGGCGGCAGCGGATCACCGAGCCGGGGATCAGCGGCAGCGGCAGGATCACCAGCACGTCGGCCGGGTCACCGTCGCCGCACAGGGTGTGCGGGATGTAGCCGTAGTTGCACGGGTAGCGCATCGGCGTGGACAGGATGCGGTCGACGAAGATCGCGCCGCTGGCCTTGTCGACCTCGTACTTGACCGGCTCGGCGTCCTTGGGGATTTCGATGATGACGTTGATTTCGTCCGGCGGGTTCTTGCCGGTGGGGACGAGGTCCAGGCCCATTGCGTGCTGCTCCGATCGGTTTTCCGCTCCCGGTTAGGGCGACGGATGAAAGGGGGAAAGTGAGGTTGGTTGCCATTCTACGCGCTGGTGCTGCATCGCAGCATCCCGGGCGACACCCCAGATCGCTAGGGTACGCCCCAGCTTGGTCGGCGCCGTACGGGTCCGTATACATGCTTTCCAGCCCATGCCCCACCGCATCGGAATCCGAAGGGAGATGCCATGACCGTCCAGCTCGACCCCGCCGTGCAGTCGCCGTCGACGCCCAGCTACTGGGACAACCCCGCCGAGCCGGAGACGCTGACGACCGTGCCGACCAGCATCGCCGCGCCGGAGCCGGAGGCACCCCCGCTGGCCGCCAATGATGCGGCGATCGCCATCGACGGCAGCGACACCGGCACACGTTTGCCCTCGGGCCAGACCCCGGACGGCAAGAGCGTCCGCACCTCGCAGCTGGCCGAAGGCGAACAGTCCACGGTCACCCGCGAGCAGACCATCGCCGAAGCCGGCTTCGGCCAGACCTACGTCAGCAGCGACCAACTAGTGGTCACCACCCGAGGCACCGGCAACGACGACGTGCAGGTGACCCAGCGCGACGACGGCACGCTGGACGTCTCGGTCAACGGCGAAAGCTACGAGATGCGCCTGGCCGAAGACCAGGAACTGACCCTGCGCACCGGCGCCGGCAACGACACCATCAATGTTGCGTCCAACGTCAAGGTCAACATCGTCGTCGACGGCGGCGCCGGCGACGACAGCATCACCACCGGTGCCGGCAACGACCGCATCGACGGCGGTACCGGCAACGACAGCATCACCACGGGCGCCGGGCGCGACGACATCTTCGGCAACACCGGCAACGACCGCATCGAGGCCGGCAGCGGCGACGACGTGGTCTACGGCGGCGACGGCGACGACGTGATGCTCGGCAACGATGGCGTCGACTTCCTCGAAGGCGGTCAGGGCAAGGACGACCTGGACGGCGGCGCAGGCAGCAACATGCTGTCCGGCGGCTTGGGCGACGACGTGATCCGCAGCGGCGGCGACGGCAACCGCATCTATACCGGCGACGGTACCGACGCCGTCGAGGGCGTCACCACCGGCGACAAGGTCTACGCGCAGCAGGGCATCGACGCGATCAACTTCGCCACCGGTGCGCGCGACAACGGCCAGGTCGTGGTCAATGTCGAGCTCGACAGCAGGCTCGGCACGCAGGGCGTCAAGGTCGAAGGCTCGGAGGCATTCCGTCAGCGCATCGGCGCGGAGATCGAATTCCTGCGCAGTTCGCCGAACGGGCAGCAGATGCTCGCCGAGTTCGACGCCGCCGCGGCCAACGGCAACACCGTCACCATCCGCGAGTTGGCCAACGAGCAGAACGGCTACGCGCAGACGCTGGGCCGTGGCAACGCCGAGATCAGCAACGGTAGGGCCGGCGAAGGTTCGGACGTGATCATCAGCTACAACCCGTCATTCCACATGGATGCGTTCCCGGCGCCGGTGGTAGTGCTGTACCACGAGATGTCGCACGCCTATAACGGCGTCAACGGCACGTTCCAGCCGGGCACCTACACCGGCCCGGGCCCCGATCAGCCTACCCAGAACAGGGAAATTCCCAACGCCGAGCGCCAGGCCGTAGGCCTGGAAACCAGCGCGACGCCGTTCGATTTCGATGGCGACCCGCGCACGCCGGCCACGACGGCCAATCCCGATCACCTGACCGAGAACGGCTTGCGCGAGGAACTGGGATTGCCGGATCGACCCAGCTACTCGCTGTAATCCGTCCGGTTCGACGTGAGGATCGGGGAAAAACCTGTGAAGGAATATGGGTGACGGGCGGCGCATTCGGTGCGCCGCCCGTCTTTTGTCGAGGAATCAGGCGTTGAGGCGTTCGTGCATGCGAGTATCCGGCTGGATGCTGGTCGCATCGATGACGGCGGGCCATGCGGCCGCTGGCGCATCTTCGGCCACGCCCCGCAACGCAGCGACGGAGAAAGCCATGCCAGCCGATGCCCGCAACGTCAGCCGGATCGTGCGCGATGACATGGAGCTGGAGGCACGCTTCGAGTATGCCGCCGACAAACTCAAGGTCGGGTATCGGTTGCGCAATACCGGCAAGACGCCGTTGATGGTGTTCGATCGCGGCAACCGGCATGCGGTGCTCACCCGGAAACTGGTGCAGGGCGAGATCGCCGCGCCGCTGTTGTCCGAGGACGGCGGCGACATCACGCTGAGTCATCGCGCGTTGCCGCTGCCCGATCCGGTGCCGATCATTCCGCCGACGCCGCTGGCGGCGCGGGTCGAACCTGGTGCGGTTTTGGACGGCGAATTCGGGTTCGCGATCCCGTCGCAGGTACCTCCGGAACGCGTGCGCTGGTGCCTGGGCGTGATTCCGTTCGCCAACGACTTCCGGCCGGTCAAAGCCGAGCCAGACGCGCGGGAAGTCTGGATCGGTTCGCTGAAGCACGGTGGGCGCCAGCAACTGCTGTGTACGCCCTGGTTCGATGTGGCAACGGCGGCTTTCGAAGCCTGAAGACGGCGGGCTCCGTATGACCTAGCGCTTTGCGCGCACGACTTGGATGTCAGGCCCGCTGTCGCGCGCGCAGCGCACGCTACGGTGCGGTCGCAGCACCACAAAAAAAAGCCCCGCAATGCGGGGCTTTTTCCGGATCGTACCGCAACCGTGGATTACAGCAGCGGCACCATCAACAGCGCGACGATGTTGATGATCTTGATCAGCGGGTTCACCGCCGGGCCGGCCGTGTCCTTGTACGGATCGCCGACGGTGTCGCCGGTGACCGCGGCCTTGTGCGCCTCGGAACCCTTGCCGCCGTGGTGGCCGTCCTCGATGTACTTCTTGGCGTTGTCCCAGGCGCCACCACCGGTGGTCATCGAGATCGCCACGAAGATGCCGGTGACGATGGTGCCGATCAGCACGCCGCCCAGCGCCTTCGGCCCGAGCAGCAGGCCGACCACCACCGGTACCGCGACCGGCAGCAGCGAGGGCACGATCATCTCCTTGATCGCCGACTTGGTCAGCATGTCGACCGCGCGCGAGTAATCGGGCTTGGCGGTGCCGGCCATGATCCCGGGGATCTCGCGGAACTGGCGACGCACTTCTTCGACCACGCTGCCGGCCGCGCGGCCGACGGCTTCCATCGCCATCGCGCCGAACAGGTACGGGATCAGGCCGCCGATCAGCAGGCCGATGATCACCATGTGGTCGGACAGGTCGAAGGCCAGCGTCATGCCACCGTTGTTGGCGCTGAGGTTGTGCGTGTAGTCGGCGAACAATACGAGTGCAGCCAGCGCTGCCGAGCCGATCGCATAACCCTTGGTGACCGCCTTGGTGGTGTTGCCGACGGCATCGAGCGGATCGGTGATGTTGCGTACTTCCGGCGGCAGTTCCGCCATCTCGGCGATGCCACCGGCGTTGTCGGTGATCGGGCCGTAGGCGTCGAGCGCGACGATCATGCCGGCCATCGACAGCATCGCGGTCGCGGCCACGGCGATGCCGTACAGACCCGCGAACGAATGGCAGGCCCAGATCGCGAAGCACACCGCCAGTACCGGCAGCGCGGTCGATTTCATCGACACGCCGAGGCCGGCGATGATGTTGGTGCCGTGCCCGGTGGTCGACGCCGCCGCGACGTGCTGCACCGGCCCGTACTGCGTGCCGGTGTAGTACTCGGTGATCCACACGATCGCGCCGGTAAGGCCCAGTCCGATCAGTGCGCACAGGTACAGGTTGCCGGCACCCAGCGGCGATTCGCCCATCAGCGAGGTGGTGATCGGATAGAAGAACGCTGCGGCGATCACGCCGGACACGATCACGCCCTTGTACAGCGCGGCCATGATGCCGCTGCTGTCCTTGGCCTTGACGAAGAACGTGCCGATGATCGACGCGATGATCGACGCGCCGCCCAGCACCAGCGGGTACAGCACCGCGTTGGCGCCGACGCTGGCGGCCATCAGTCCGCCTAGCAACATCGTCGCGATCACCGTGACCGCATAGGTTTCGAACAGGTCGGCGGCCATGCCGGCACAGTCGCCGACGTTGTCGCCGACGTTGTCCGCGATCACCGCCGGGTTGCGCGGATCGTCCTCGGGAATGCCGGCCTCGACCTTGCCGACCAGGTCCGCGCCGACGTCGGCGCCCTTGGTGAAGATGCCGCCACCCAGTCGCGCGAAGATCGAGATCAGCGAGCTGCCGAATGCCAGCCCGATCAGCGCGTGCAGCGCCTGGTCGATGGATTTGCCGCTGTACAGCAGCAGGCCGTAGTAGCCGGCCACGCCCAGCAGACCCAGGCCGACCACCAGCATGCCGGTGATCGCGCCACCACGAAAGGCCACGTCCATCGCCGGACCGATGCCGCGGCGCGCGGCTTCGGCGGTGCGTACGTTGGCGCGCACCGACACGTTCATGCCGATGTAGCCGGCCGCGCCCGAAAGCACCGCGCCGAGCAGGAAGCCGAACGCCGTCGGCCAGCCCAGGAAGAAACCGATGATGAAAAGCAGCACCACGCCGGCGATGGCGATGGTGGTGTACTGGCGGTTGAGGTAGGCGCGGGCGCCTTCCTGGATCGCCGCCGCGATCTCCTGCATGCGTTCGTTGCCGGCCGGCTGTTGATTGATCCAGCGTGCCGAGAAAATCCCGTAAAGGATGGCGATGACAGCGCAGATCAGCGCCATCCACAAACCGTGCTCTACCAGCATGAACCCCTCCCGTGGTGTATGCCCAAAAGACAGCTTCCCGACTATGGCATAGGCCCGGCGGACAACCAAACCGCGACTGTGACGCCCGTTCCGTTGTCGGGACGGGCGGGCGCCTCCATGTCGACCATGGACCGCCTCTCCGGCGTCGCCGGGGCCGGGGGCCGGACGATCTCCGGCGCCGGCATCGATGATCGAACCTCCGCCGCCGCGTTTATGATCCGGGCAACGAACATCCACCTGTCCGCGGGAGCACCGGCATGGACGAAGTCGAAAACAGCCTCCCGACCGGCGTCGGCGAGCACGAGGTCTGGAGCGGCACGCCCTCGCAATGGCAGAACCTGTGGTCCTGGGTGGCCTGCGTGCTGCTCGTTCCGATCCCGTGGGCACTGTGGCGTGCGCTGGTCACGCGCAGTACCCGTTATGCGCTCACCGACCAGCGCCTGAAGACCAGGCGCGGCGTGTTCAACCGCGTGACCCATGACCTGGAGTTGTATCGGGTCAAGGACACGCATTTCCGGCAGAGCTTCTGGCAGCGCATGGCCGGCATCGGCAACATCGTGCTCAGCACTTCCGACGCCACCACGCCGACGATGGTGATCGGCGATATCAGGGAGGCGGAAAGCGTGCGCGAACGCATCCGCGCGCTGGTCGAGCAGCGACGCGACGCCAAGCGCGTGCGCGAGCTCGACCTGGGGCACGATTCGCTCTAGCGCGAGCGACTCAACACTCGCGTTACGGACTGCCGGTCAACTCGATCCGTCGCTTCCTGCTCAACGAATCCAGTGCCTTGCGATAAGACCACTCGACCAGTTCGACCAGATAGTCGGCCGGAACCTTGCGGACATCGACGATGGTGACCCAGCGATAACGGCCCAGCCATCGCGCCGGCTTGATGCCGGGTACGTCGGTCAACTCGATGAAACGTTCCGCGCTGACGCGGATGCTGAAACGCCACCGCTCCGGCTCGCTGGTCTTGAAGTAGGCGAAGGTCTTGTCGCCGACCGAATAGACCAGCACGTTCATCGGCGCATCGAGCATGCGCGAGCTGGCGCCTGGCAGGCGCGAGCACAAGGCCTTGAGTTGACGGGTATCCATGCGTGGCAGCGAGTGATCGATTCCTTATCGAGTCTAAGCGATGCGCCGCACGCGTTGCCCTGTGTTGCGCCGGCGTGCATCACTTCTCATCTGGCAGCGGCGTCTGCTGGTTGAAGGCCAGTTTCCAGGCCGAATCCTGCCGGAGGTAGAGGCTGCCTACCAGCGCGCGGTAAGGCGGCTCGCGGTCGTTGCGGACTGCAACGGCACGATAGGTGACGAGTGCCACGCCAGGCGCCAGTTCCCGCATGGCGAAGTCCTCCAGGTCGACGTGCGTCCAGCGTGCGTTGCCCTGGATCGATTGCAGTATCCGCGCACGCGACATCACGCCCGCGGGTTCGGGATAGGCGGCGATGGATTCAGTGGCCAGGTGTTCCTCGTAATACTGCCGCGTGCCGGTCCAGAATCCGGATTCCAGGTTTTCGAGCTGCTCGGCGAGATTCATCACGATCCTCCTGCAAAAGCGGTCGATGTCGCGATGATGCGCCGGTGCCGATGGCATGGGCAAACGTTCGTCATCGTCACGTGCCTGCGCGCAGGTTGCGCGGCCCCAGCCTGGAAGTCAGGATGGGCGTGTCGCGTTACAGGCACCCTGCGCGACCGGCCCGATACGGAGGTGTGGATCATGCTGTTGCCCAGCAAGTCGAACGGTGGTGCCCTGGCGATCGTCCTTGCCGTGGTGGCGATCGTGGTCGTCGCGGCGATCGCGTTGATCGGCTGGCGCGCGTCGCGACTGCAGCGCGTCGAACTCGTCGACACGCTGAAGGGACAGATCATCGAGCTGGAAGCAGTGCGCCAGCAGCTGCAACAGCGACGCGTGCCCGACGACTGGAAGGTCGGCATGTTCATCGCCAGCCGCACGCTCAACCATGCGCTCGATACGCTGGAGGGCTCCCGCATCCGGCTGGCGGATGTTCCGGGCATGACCTTCGAGGTGCTGTCGCTCGACGCCGCGCCGAGGTCCGGCTCCACGCGTGTGGAAGTGGTGCTGCGTGCCAGCAGCGAACGGCGTCCACAGCTGTCGGTGCGCATCAGCGGCTCGGCGCTGCTGTTGCTGCGTGAGGTGAGGCAGGCCGCGGACGGCGTCGACACCGCACATTTCTCGTTGTCGATGCTCGACATCGCGCCGCAGCTTGACTGGCGCAACCTCACCGTCGGCGGCACCCGCCTCGTCAACGGCATCGTGTCTTCGCGTGCGACCGAACGACTGGCCGATGGCCTGGCGCTGAACCTGCCGCTGCGCGTGCCGGCGATCGTTCCGCTGCAGCTCGACAAGGCGGTCACGATCCAGGCCGGCGCTTCGTCCTACGACCTGCGCCTGAGCATGCCGCCATCGACGATCGATGCCTCGTTCGTGCTGGCCACGCCGATCGCCACGCCGCAGGGCATCTGGATTCTCGGCGGCGACCGGCCCGCGCTCGATCTGCCATCGCGCGACAGCCTGCCCAACGACGTCGAATCGCTGCGCGAGCGCGTGGCGCAGCTGGAGCGCGACATCGATGGCCAGCTCGCCAGGGTGCTGGATCCGGCGGCGGACACCGCGTTGTGGATCAGCAGCGCCTACGCCGCGTCCATCTTCCAGTCGTTCAACGCGCTGCCCGACGAACAGCGTCGCATCGACGTCGAAGTCGGCAATGCCAGCGGCACGCTGGTCGAGCGCAGTTTCAACGTTCTCAACCAGCCGGCACGTTTCACCAGTAGCCTGCAATCCGGCGCCGGCACGCTCCAGATCGGACAGGTGCAAACCACGTGGACGGCAGGCAAGGGCCTGGGCGCCGCCATTCCGGTCAAGGCCGACGCGACCGCGCAGGTCGAGGCGCATGTCTTTCCGCCGCGGATCCTCGGCGGCAGTCGCCAGATCGATGCGACATTGTCCGGCGCGGCTGCCGACACGCTCGATGTCGCGCTGGGATTGCGCGCGGTCAGCCATGGCGCGCACCAGGCGCTGGTGATCGGACCGGTCGTCGGCTGCGACGAGATCGACCTCACCCTGGAAACGGCGACCGTGCCCACGCTCGGCATCCGCCAGTCATTGCCGCTGACCGACATCCCGGTGAACGGCGTGGTGCTGCTGGATACCGCGCCGCGCCATCTGCCACGCGACATGGCGGCGAGCCCGCGACGGATCGCCTTCGTCGGCGAACCGGCCTGGATCACCACGACGTGGAAGAATCCCCGCGTCGAGATCGGCGAACGCGGTTACCTGATCCGTTCCGATTTCACCACGCAGCTGGACAGCGTCGCGCCAACGGAGCATGTCGGCAAGCAGGCACTGGCTGCCGCTTTCCAGCAAGCCTGGGCACTCGAAACGAAGCCGACATGCCCCGCCCGACGCTCGCCGGTCGTGCTGCTCAACGGCATCGACATCGCCGAAACCGACGACATCGCCAGCACCGCGCGTCTGATCATGGGCGGCCTTGGCGGAGCGAGGCGCAGGTGAGGCCGTAGCGATAGGCAGCGATCCGCCGACGCGTGCACGCGGCAACGGACCGCACACGACTCAGCCTGTGAAATCCGCCAGCTTCGCCTTCACCGCCACATTCTTCAGCGTCACGTACTTCGGAATGCCATCGCGGCCATACGGCGGCGGCGATTCGCCACGGATCAGCGGCTCCAGGTAACGGCGCGCCGACGCGGTGATGCCGTAGCCATCCTTGCGGATGAAGCCTGCGGGCATGGTCTTCTCGTGGTTGGCGACCTTTTCCAGCGGCGCGGCCTCGATCTTCCAGCGATAGGGCGCATCGGACGTGCGCCGGATCACCGGCATCGTCGCGTTCATGCCTTTCAGTGCGAACTGCACCGCGGTCTTGCCGACCGCCATCGCCTGCTCCAGATCGGTCTTCGAGGCGAGGTGGCGCGCGGAACGCTGCAGGTAATCGGGCAGCGTCCAGTGCACCTTCATGCCGAGCTGGTCCTTGACGCGGCCGGCGAGGAACGACGCCACGCCGCCGAGCTGCGTGTGTCCGAACGAATCCTTGCCGCCGCCGGCATCGGCGACGAACTTGCCGTCGGCGCTGCGGATGCCTTCGCTGGCGACCACCACGCAGTAACCGACGCGCGCGACGATCTTCTTCACCTGCGCCAGGAAGTCGGCCTCGTCGTAGGGCCGTTCCGGGAACAGGATCAGGTGTGGCGCGTCGTCGCTGCCCTTGCCGGCCAGGCCGGCGGCGGCGGCCAGCCAGCCGGCGTGGCGACCCATGGCCTCGTAGACGAACACCTTGGTCGAGGTCTCCGCCATCGCGGCCACATCCAGCGCCGCCTCGCGCACCGACACTGCGGTGTACTTGGCGGCCGAACCGAAGCCGGGGCAACAGTCGGTCACGGCCAGGTCGTTGTCGACCGTCTTCGGCACGCCGATGCAGGTCAGCGGGTAGTCGAACTCGGCCGCGAGTCGGGACACCTTCAGCGCCGTATCGGCGGAATCGTTGCCACCGTTGTAGAGGAACCAGCGCACGTCGTGCGCCTTGAACACGGCCAGCAGGCGCTCGTAGCGGGCGCGGTCGGCTTCCAGCGATTTCAGCTTCACCCGGCATGAACCGAACGCGCCGCCCGGCGTGTGCGCCAGCGCGCGGATCGCCGCGGCGGATTCCTTCGACGTATCGATCAGTTCCTCGCGCAGCGCGCCGAGGATGCCGTTGCGCGCCGCCAGCACCTTGACCTTGCGCGCACGCGCCTCGGTGATGACCGCCGAGGCGGTGGCGTTGATGACAGCGGTGACACCGCCGGACTGGGCGTAGAGCAGGGTTCCGGGCATGGGCTGGGCTCTGGTTCTGGGCAGGGAATCGACGGGAATAAGGTAAGCTGGCACGGTTTTCCGGCGCGGTCCGGGCAGTGTAACGCCCCGCGGCGGCTCGAATTTTTGACGTTTTGGAGCAAGCGATGCGACTGGTACTCCTCGGCGCGCCCGGTTCCGGCAAGGGCACGCAGGCGGCGAAGCTGAAACAGCACCTGCAGGTGCCGCACATTTCCACCGGCGACCTGCTGCGCGCGGAAGTGGCCGTCGGCAGTCCCCTGGGCCTGGAGGCCAAGGAAATCATGGCGCGCGGCGACCTGGTCTCCGACGCGATCCTGCTGGGCATGCTGGAGGAGCGCTTCTCGCGTCCGGACACCGTCAACGGTTTCATCCTCGACGGCTATCCGCGCAACCTGGCGCAGGCCGCGGCGATGGACAGCCTGCTGCAACGCATCGGCCAGCCGATGGACATCGCATTGCAGCTGGAAGTCGACAACGAGCTGCTGATCGAACGCATCGCCGGCCGCGCCAAGGCCGAGGGCCGCGCCGACGACAACCCCGAATCGGTGCGCAAGCGCCTGCAGGTGTACGACCAGCAGACCGCGCCGGTGATCGAGTTCTACCGCCAGCATGGCCAGCTGACCGTGGTCGATGGCGTCGGAACGCTGGACGAGGTGTTCAACCGGATCATCGAGGCGATCGCGCCTGCGACGGAAGTGGGCTGATTGTTCTGGCCGTCATCCCGGCGCAAGCCGGGATCCAGTGCCTTTGATGTTTCGAATCTGCATGCAAAATCCTGGGTCCCGGCTTGCGCCGGGGTGACGGCACAAGAAAACCTCGCATGAGCAAACTGCATATCCTGGGCGTGGCGGGAACCTTCATGGGCGGCGTCGCGGCACTGGCGCGCGAACTCGGCCATGACGTCGAAGGCAGCGACCAGGCGATCTACCCGCCGATGTCGACGCAACTGGAAAGGCTGGGCATCGCGTTGAAGCAGGGCTATGCGCCCGACAACATCTCGCCGGACTGCGACGAGATCGTGATCGGCAACGCACTGTCGCGCGGCAACGCCGCAGTCGAGTACGTGCTCGATGCCGGGCTGAAGTACACTTCGGGCGCCGAATGGTTGCGCGAGCACGTGCTGCCGGGGCGCGAGACGATCGCCGTCGCCGGCACGCACGGCAAGACCACGACCACCACGATCCTCACTTACCTGCTGCATGCGGCGGGACGCGAGCCCGGTTTCCTGATCGGCGGCGTCGCCGAGGATTTCGGCGTGTCCGCGCGGATCGGCACGGGCCGCGAATTCGTGGTGGAGGCCGATGAATACGACACCGCGTTCTTCGACAAGCGCAGCAAGTTCGTGCATTACCGGCCGACGGTGGCGATCCTCAACAACCTCGAATACGACCACGCCGACATCTTCCCGGACGTGGCTGCGATCCAGCGCCAGTTCCACCATCTGGTCCGTACCGTGCCCGGACGCGGCCGGCTGATCGTCAACGGCGAGGACGAGCGCCTCGCCGAAGTGCTGGCGATGGGCTGCTGGACGCCGCTGGAAACCTTCGGACTCGGCGCCGGTTTCGACTGGAGCGCACGCCTGCTCAACGACGACGGCAGCGCGTTCGCGGTCGTGCATCGCGGTGTGGAGATAGGCGTGGTGCGTTGGCCGCTGCTGGGCCGCCACAACGTGATGAACGCGCTGGCGGCACTGGCTGCCTGCGATGCGGTCGGCGTGGAGATCGCCGCCGTCATTCCCGCGCTGACCGCATTCCGCAGCGTCAAGCGCCGCCTGGAAGTGCTCGGCGAGATCGACGGCATCACCGTCTACGACGACTTCGCCCACCATCCCACTGCGATCGCGACCACGCTGGCCGGCCTGCGCGCCCGCGTCGGCAACGCGCGCATCGTGGTGGCGATGGAACCGCGCAGCAATTCGATGCGCCTGGGCGCACATGCCGATGCGCTGGCGCCGTCATTGAATGCGGCCGATGCGGTGATATTCCTGCAGCGGCCGGAACTGGCGTGGGATGCCGGCAGGGTAGTGGCGGCGATGCGCGGCGATGCGCGCACGGCGGGCGATGTCGATGCGCTGGTCGTCATGTTGCGTGGGCTGGCGGCGCGTGGCGACCATGTCGTGTTCATGTCCAATGGCGGTTTTGATGGGGCGCCGCGGAGGTTTCTCGAGGCGTTGAGAGTTTCCGCCTGAGGTTTTGAAGTTTGCGGTTGATGCCCGCCGAGGCGATAGCGGGCACGAGCGCGGTGAGAGTTGTGCGATTGCACACTTGTTGCTGTTGCTAGTACTGGTGCTTCTAGCTGTCATCCCCGCGAAGGCGGGGATCCACAGACTTGGCTTTACTGACGGAGCAAAGCTTCCGCCCGCTGCGCGTGCGGGTCACTTTCTTTTGCTGACCCAAAAGAAAGTAACCAAAGAAAAGGGTCTTCCCCGATCAGAGCTAACGTTGCGGTTGATAGTCCTCGGAGATTTTCCGACTCGCCCTCCTGGCTCGGTCGGAAAACGGCGCACATCCATGTGCGCCGCCCTCCGGGTCTGCGGACATGCACGATGCATGATAGGGAAGAGCGGAGCAGGAGCAGGAGCGAAAAACGCGAGTGGGGTTCTGTGGGCTGAATGGGCGGCAGCTCATGCTTCGGAAGAAGCCAAAACGCGCGCAACCTGCTTACACTGCCGGCATGGCGAACACCGAATCGCTGCCGCTGTTTCCCCTGCACACCGTACTGCTGCCCGGTGCTCCGCTCGGTCTTCGCATATTCGAGCCCCGGTATCTGGACATGGTGCGCGACTGCAGCCACAGAAATGCCGGCTTCGGTGTGTGCCTGATCCTGGAGGGCGAGGAAGTCGGCGTGCCGGCCAGCACGGCGGCTTTCGGCACCGAGGCGCGGATCGAGGATTTCGGCAGCACCGACAATGGGCTGCTGACACTGCAGGTGCGCGGTGCGCGCCGTTTCCACGTGCGCCAGACGCGGGTACGCGACAACGGCCTGATCGTCGGCGACATCGAGTGGCTGGTGCGCGATCCGGACGACGAGATACAGCCGCAGCACGGTCTGCTGGCGACCCTGTTGTCGAACCTGCTCGACCAGATCGGTGGCGAGCACGCCAAGGCACCGAGGGCGCGCTTCGATGAAGCCGCCTGGGTCGGCTGGCGGCTGGCCGAACTGCTGCCGCTGGACGATGCACGCCGGCAATCGCTGCTGCAGCAGGATGATCCGCACCTGCGACTTGATCGCCTGCTGGAGTTGATCCAGTGAAGCAGCCTCGGTAGAGCGAAGCCGCTGCTCTGCAACGCGGCGCGTCGCTGGGCGATGGCGGCGTCAATCGCCGGTGCGTACCCGCAGAATCCTGTTGCCAGTACGTGGATGGGCTTCTTCGCGCACGTCGCTGCCGTGCAGGGCCTTGCGCAGTTCGTCATGCGCGGCGCTTGGATCCTGCTGCGGCTGCCACAGTCCGGCCACGTCGAACGGCCGCACGTAATGCAGTGTCTGCGTGGTGCCGATCCACAACGGCGTGCCGTCGTGCAGCCGTGCCGGCGCCTGCCACAGCCGCAACGCGTACTGCTGCTTGCCGTCGCTGCCCGGATGCAGCATCAGCAGGGCCTCGGCATGGCCGTCCAGCGTGGCCGGCAGCACCGGTTGCTGCAGTGGCGACGTGTCGTCGTCGAGCAGGCCGAGGGTCGCGACCCAGTCTGCCTGCGACTGCACGCGCCAGCCGGCGGCTTCCAGCTGCGAACGCAGCGGTTGCAGCGGGCCGGCAACCTGCAGGTCCAGCGGCCAGGCCAGGCTTGACGAGTGCTCGTTGCGGCGCGTCGGCAGCGTGGTCCAGTCGTGCCGCCACCAGTCTTCCATCGCCAGCGTGTGTGCCGGCGGTGCCGGCACGAACTGCGCCAGCAGGCGTTCCGACTCACGCGGTGTGTGCCACAGCACCGCCACCAGGAAAGTGCCGTAGAACAAGGCGGCCAGCGGCCGCATCAGGAACGAGCGCGCCACGTGCCGTCGGTAGGCGATGCCCAGTGCCAGCAGCCACGCCACGCCGAACAACATGCCGCCGGCGATGTCACTGAGCCAGTGCGCGCCCAGGTACAGTCGCGCGAAGCCCAGCAGTGTCACTACCACGCCGCTCAGCAGGTACGGCCAGACGCGACGGCGGCCAGGCAGTTCGCGCGCGATCAATACCGCGAAGAAGCCCAGCGTGATCGTGGTCATCGTCACCGCGATCGAAGGAAAGCCGAAACCGCTCGGCGCGGTCGGTGGTCGCGGCATGTCGACCACCGCGCCAAGCAGCGCGGTCAGTGCCAGGCCGAACACCAGCGCGCCCAGCCAGTGGGCAGCGGCCATCCAGCGCTTGCGCCACAGCAGCCACGCCAGCGCCACCACGGAGGCAGGCACGAGTACCTGCGCGTCGCCGATCGAGGCCAGTGACGCCATCAACTGGTCGGCGAGGGGATTGCGCAGCAACGACATGGCATCGTAGATGCTGCGGTCGATCGCCAGCGGTCCACCGCGTGCGAGCAGTGCCGCGAGCCAGGCGAACCAGGCCCAGCCGATCGCCAGCAGGCAGGCCGCCAGCAGGACCAGCGATGTCGATTCGGGCCGGTTCGGATCGATCAGTGCGGCCGCATAACGGCCCAGTCGTGGGTGCGCATGGGTCCATTTCAGGGCGCGCGCCAGCAGGTTGTTGGCATGGTCGGCGAACCAGCGATAGGTATAGAGCACGACCGCCCAGACCAGCGCCAGCGCCGCCAGCAGCGTGAACAGCACGATCGCCAGTTTGTCGGCGACTGCAGCGACGGCGTCGTAGGAGGCGCCGAAGATCCAGCCCGGCGCCAGGAACGCCGCGGCCCACGCCACGCAGGCGACCAGGCTGGCGGGCAGGTAGCGTTTCAATGGCATCCGCAGCATGCCCGCGATCGCCGGCACGAACGGCCGCACCGCGCCGACGAAACGCGCGATGAGGATGCCCATGCTGCCGTGGCGGCGGAACAGCCGCTCGCCGCGTGCGAGCAGCTGCGGATAGCGACGGAACAACCATTGTTCGCTCAGGTGCGGCCCCCAGCGATGGCCGATCCAGTAGCTCAGTCCGTCGCCGGCGAAGGCGCCGATGGCCGCGCAGGCCAGGGCATATGAGCCATCGATGTGGCCCAGGCCGATCAACGCGCCGACTGCGAACAGCAATGGCAGGGCCGGTACCGCGATGCCGACTACCGCCAGCGCATCGCAGAACGCGATCGCGGCGATCAACAGCCCGGCAGCGTGCGGATGCGCGCTGATCCAGGCGACCAGACTATCTAACCAGGCAGTGGGCATCGGCCGATTATAGGGAAGCCGCATGAATCGCCGCGCGGCCGATGCACGTTTGTCGAGCGGTGCCACACTCCGCGAACAGCATGGCGAAGGACGCATGCGTGGCTTTAGAGAGCTTGCTCATGCAGCGGGGTTTACACTCCGCGCACCACTCGATACCCGGTCTCCGTCATGACCACGCTGTCTGGAAAAACTCTTTTCATCACCGGCGCGTCGCGCGGGATCGGCCTGGCCATCGCGGTGCGCGCCGCGCGCGACGGCGCCAACATCGCCATCGCCGCGAAATCGACCGTGCCCAACCCGAAGTTGCCCGGCACCATCCACGACGCCGCGCAGGCGGTCGAGGCGGCCGGTGGCCGCGCCTTGGCGCTGAAATGCGACATCCGCGAGGAAGACGAAGTCCGCGCCGCGGTCGCCGCGACCGTCGACGCCTTCGGCGGTATCGACATCCTGGTCAACAACGCCAGCGCGATCTGGCTGCGCGGTGCGCTGGATACGCCGATGAAACGCTTCGACCTGATGCAGCAGGTCAATGCGCGCGGGAGTTTCCTGTGCGCGCAGGCCTGCCTGCCGCATCTGCTGCAGGCACCGAACCCGCACATCCTCACGCTGGCGCCGCCGCCATCGCTGGACCCGAAATGGTGGGCACCCCACGCTGGCTACACGTTGGCCAAGATGGGGATGAGCTTCGTCACCCTCGGGCTGGCCGGCGAGTTCGGGCCGCAGGGCGTGGCGGTGAATGCGCTGTGGCCGCGCACGCTGATCGCGACCGATGCGCTCAACATGATTCCCGGCGTGAACCTCGCCAATGCGCGCAGGCCTGAGATCATGGCCGATGCCGCGCATGCCGTACTGGTCAGGCCGGCCAGCGGCTTCAGCGGCCGCTTCCTGATCGACGACGAAGTGCTGCGCGAAGCCGGCGTCACCGACCTGTCGCAGTACGCCGTCGATCCCTCGCAACCCCTGCTGCCCGACCTGTTCCTGGATTGAGTCGATGCAATGCCCTCATCCGGCCACGCGTAGCTGCATGATTCGCCCGCCTATCTGGAGAAACCGATGAAATACCTGCACACCATGATCCGCGTCCGCGACATCGACGCCAGCCTGCGTTTTTTCTGCGAAGGGCTCGGCCTGAAGGAGAACCGGCGCATGGAGAACGAGCAGGGCAAGTACACGCTGGTGTTCCTCGCCGCGCCGGAAACACCCGATGCCGAGATTGAACTGACCTACAACTGGGGCTCGGAAGAGGATTACGGCAGCGCGCGCAATTTCGGCCACCTCGCGTTCCGCGTCGACGACATCTATGCCACCTGCGCGCGCCTGCAGTCGATGGGCTATACGATCAACCGCCCGCCGCGCGACGGCCACATGGCGTTCGTGCGTTCGCCGGACCTGATCTCCGTGGAGCTGCTGCAGGATGGCCACCTGCCACCGCAGGAACCGTGGGCGTCGATGCCCAATACCGGTGTCTGGTGACCTCCTTCCCGGATTCGCAGGAAAGGGGATAACAGCCGACCGGCGGCCGCGTTAACACTCGGCCTTCGCGTAACGTCCTGTTGCTGGGCGACAAGGCAGGACCCGGTGATCGAAGCGGCCAGCACCGCGGCATTGGTCGACGTGGCGCGCACCGGCGACGGGCGTGCGATGGACGCGCTGTATCGTCGTTTCGCGCCGGTGGTGCATGGGATCCTGCTGGCCTACGTGCAGGCAGCGGACGCCGACGACCTGACCCAGGATGTGTTCGAGACCGCCATCAGGCGATTGCACGAACTGCGCGACGCGGCCGCCTTCCCCGGTTGGATCATAAGCATCGCGCGACATGCCGCGCTGGACGCGAAACGCCGTCCACAGGCCTTGACCGGCATCGAAGCGGATCGAACGGCATCGACCGAACGACCCGACGAGCACCTGGAGGCCGAGCGTTCGCTGCGCGCGATCGGCAGCCTGCCCGGTGCCTATCGCGAAACGCTGCTGCTGCGTCTCGTCGAAGGCCTGACCGGACCGGAGATTGCCGAACGCACGGGACTGACCCCGGGCAGCGTGCGCGTCAACCTGCATCGCGGCATGGCGATGCTGCGCATGGCGCTGGCGCCGGGCGACGACACGCGAGGAAACGCGGCATGAACACGCAAGACGAACCGATTCGCGCCGACGATTACCTGTGGGACCGCAGTGGCCCTGTGGATGCCGAAGTCGCGCGCCTGGAGCGGTTGCTGGCGCCGTATGCCTTGCGGAACGATCGCCGCAGCACGATGTCGCCGTCGCAGCCGATGCCGGCAGCGCATGGAAAACGTCGCGCGCGCTGGCGCCGCATCGCGCTGGCCAGCGCCGCCGTCGTGGTGATGTTCGCGATCGGTATCGGTGGCTGGTATCGGCACCGCCTGCACTGGCCGACGGGACAGGCCTGGCAGTTGTCCGCGGTCAGCGGCCAGGCGCGCATCGACGGCCGCGCCGTGACCGCTGCGGCGGCGCTCGCATCCGGCAGCCTCCTGGAAACCGGCGACGGTGCCTCGGTACGCCTGCGCGCCGCGCGCATCGGCGAGCTGGTAGTGGGCGAAGACTCGCGTTTCAGCCTGGTCGCGACGCGCAGTGGGCGCCATCGCGTGCAGTTGCAGCACGGCAGCCTGTGGGCGCGGGTCTGGGCGCCGCCGGGCGCGCTGGGCGTGTCGACGCCGGCCACGGACGTCTACGACCTGGGCTGCGAATTCCTGCTGAAGGTGGACGCCGCAGGCCACGGCCAGCTGACCGTGCGCAGCGGCTGGGTGCAGGTCGACAACCTGCACTGGGAAGTACTGGTGCCGCAGGGCGCGCGCGTCGAACTGCGCGGCGAGCGCATGCCGGGCACGCCTTACGATCTCGGCGCCAGCGCCTCCTTCATCGCCGCGTTGCACGACATCGATGCACAGGGCCACGCTGTCGCCGCCGATGGCGATGCCGTGCGCAGGCTGGTGGACGCAGCGCGGCCGCAGGATGCGATCACGCTGCTGTCGTTGTTGATGCGCTATCCGCAGCTGGGCGACGGCCCGGTGTTCGAGCGCCTGGCGCAAATCATGCCCGCCGGCGCGGACGTGACCCGGGAAGGATTCCGTGCACGCGGCGCCGATGCCTTGAACCCCTGGTGGAACAGCCTGCCGTATCCGCGCATGAAGCGCTGGTGGATGAATTGGCCGGATGCGTTCGGCGCCCGTGCCGACAATGAAGCGCTGCTCGACGAATCACGCCGCTGACGGTTAACACTCCGCGCGGCCGCCGCGTCCTTCCACTGCGCACACCCGTGCCGCGGTCCGGCGGCGGCAGCGTCAAGGCGGCCGAATGGACCTCGAACGCAACCGGAGATGTCCGATGAAACACCTTTCGACAAGAACGCTTCTGTGCGGCGCGATATTCTCGGTCGCCCTGCTGTTTCCGGTGTCGGTTCTCGCCGGCCCGCCCTTGCTGTGCCATCCGTTCGACACCGCCGGCGCGCCATCGCTGGAATGGGGTGGCAAGGGCTGGAACGAAGCGCGCGGCGACTATGACCTCGGCCAACTGGTCGCCAGGACCGATGCCCTGCTGACCGCGCGGACACCGATCGTTGCAAGGATGGAAACGCTGCGCCGCGCCGCGATCTACGCCAGCCGCGACGGGCAGGTCGCACGTGATCTTGCGGCCAGCCTCGATGCGCGCATCGCCAAGGCAGGTACGCCCGATGCCAGGGCGCTGGCCTTGTTCGATGCCGGCTACTACGCCGAAACGCTGCAGGACATCGTCCGCCTGCAAGGCTACGACATGCCCGGCATCGGCAAGGTCGATGCGCCCGCGCTGCGCGCGATCGTGGCCAAGGGCGATGGCAGCGTCCGCATCGCGCAGGCACTGCAGCTGCGGCCGACCGATCCGGGCATGAACTTCGCCGCGGCGCTGGTGGCCAGCGCGGACGAGCGCAAGGCGGACGTCGCCGTACATGCGCGCAGCGCGCGCGCCGGTGCGGATCGCGACCGGCTGGTGGCATTGAACCTGGATCAGATCGCACGCTAGCCGGCGCACATCATGGTCCGCCTGTCGTTGTGCAGGCGGGCCAGGCCATGGCGGTGTCGCAGTTACAATTCCGGAAAATTCCCGGAATGCCTTCGTGACCACGCCTGCCACCGCCGATCTCGTCGCCCTCGGCCAGCACCATTACCTCCCCATCTATCGTCCGCGCGAAGTGATCCTGGACCGCGGGCAGGGCTCGCGTCTGTGGGATCTCGACGGCAAGGAGTACATCGACCTGGCCGCCGGCATCGCCGTATGCGGATTGGGACACAACGATCCGGACCTGGTCGCGGCACTGACCGCGCAGGCCGGCAAGCTGTGGCATACCAGCAACGTGTTCTACAGCGAACCGCCGCTGCGGCTGGCCGAGGAACTGGTCGACGCGTCGCGCTTCGCCACGCGCGTGTTCCTCTGCAACTCCGGCGCCGAGGCCAACGAAGCCGCGATCAAGCTGGTGCGCCGATGGGCGACGGCGCAGGGACGCGCACCGGAGCGGCGCGTCATCGTCACCTTCCGTGGCAGTTTCCATGGCCGCACGCTGGCGGCGGTGACGGCGACCGCACAGCCGAAGTACCAGGAAGGTTACGAGCCCTTGCCCGGCGGTTTCCGCCATGTCGACTTCAATGACATCACGCAACTGGAAACGGCGATGGCACCCGGCGATGTCGCCGCGATATTGATCGAGCCGGTGCAGGGCGAAGGCGGCGTGATGCCGGTGGCCGCGGGTTTCCTGCAGGCCGTGCGCGCCTTGTGCGATCGCCATGACGCGTTGCTGGTGCTGGACGAGATCCAGTGTGGCATGGGCCGCACCGGCACGCTGTTCGCGCACTGGCAGGACGGCGTGGTGCCGGACATCGTCACGCTGGCCAAGGCGCTCGGCGGCGGTTTCCCGATCGGCGCGCTGCTGGCCGGGCCGAAGGTGGCCGAAACGATGCAGTTCGGCGCGCACGGCACCACGTTCGGTGGCAACCCGCTGGCCGCTGCGGTGGCGCGCGTGGCGCTGCGCAAGTTGTCGTCGTCGCAGATCGCTGCGAATGTCGAACGCCAATCCGCTGTGATCCGGACGCGGCTCGCCACACTCGGCAATGAATTGGGCCTGTTTTCGGAAGTGCGCGGTCGCGGGCTGATGCTCGGCGCGGCGCTGGCCGATGCCTATCGCGGCCGGGCGGGCGAGATCCTCGACCTGGCAGCCAGACACGGCGTATTGCTGCTGCAGGCCGGCCCGGATGTGCTGCGTTTCGTGCCGGCGCTCAATATCGGCGACGAGGAAGTGGTCGAAGGATTGCAGCGCCTGGAAACGGCGCTGCATGAATTCCGCGGCTGACGGGAAAAACGACACTCGCACTCTTCCAGGCGAGCGAACTCCCTGATTCGTGTCATCCCGAACGCAGTGAGGGATCTGCTGTTGTTGCCGCGTCGGCTTGACTGCCTCAGGCCCGTAACGCCCGTTCCAGATCCACAATCAGGTCGTCGATGTGCTCCAGCCCGACCGACAGGCGCAGCAGGTTCTGCGGCGAGACCGGGTTCGCGCCTTCGACCGACGCGCGGTGCTCGATCAGCGATTCGCATCCGCCCAGCGAGGTGGCGTTGGTGAACAGTTTCAGCCGGCCGGCCATCGCCAATGCCGCGTCGCGGCCACCGCGCACCTCGATCGACAACATGCCGCCGAAATCGCGCATCTGCCGCGCCGCGGTGGCGTGGCCAGGATGCGAGGGCAGGCCCGGATAGTTGACCCGCTCGATGGCATCGTGAGCGGCCAGGTATTCGGCGACGCGACGTGCATTGGCGCAATGCAGCGCCACGCGCGCCGGCAGCGAACGGCAGCCGCGCAGGGTGAGCCAGGCGCTGAACGGCGCGAGGTTGGCACCGGTGACGTGCAGGCGATGGGCGACGCGTTCGTACAGCGCATCGCGTCGTGCGAACGCCAGCGCGCCGCCGAGCACGTCGCTGTGGCCGCCGAAATACTTGGTGGTCGAGTGCATCGCCACATCCGCGCCAAGTGCCAGCGGCTGCTGCAGCACCGGCGAGGCGAAGGTGTTGTCGCAGACCAGCAACGCACCGGCTTCGCGCGCGATGCCCGCGAGCGCGGTGATGTCGCAGACCTTCATGCGCGGGTTCGAGGGCGTCTCCGCCCAGAGCAGGTCGATGCCATCGGAGCAGGCCTCGCGCACCGCTGCCAGGTCCGTCATGTCGACGGTCGCGACGACGATGCCGCGTTCGGGCAGGAATTCCGCGGCGAGCACGCGCAGGCCGGCGTAGCAGTCGTCCGGAATCGCGATGCGCGCGCCGTTGGGCAGCGATTCCAGCAAGGCGCTGATCGCCGCCATGCCGGAAGCGAAAGTCAGCGCCACGGCACCGCCTTCCAGCGCGGCGATCGCTGCGCGCAGGCGGTCGTTGGTCGGGTCGCCTTCGCGCTGGTATTCGTAGCCGGCGACGCGCTCGCCGGCCGGGCCGTGCTTGAAAGTGGTGCTGAAGTGAAGCGGCGGTGCGACAGCGCCTGTTTCCGGGTCCACTTCGCCGCCGGCGTGGATGGCGATCGTCTCAAGGCGCATGCAGCGGTGCTCCCGTCAGCTGCCGCGACGCGAAGGCTTCCGCCAGCGCTGCGGTATGGGTGTAGTGGATGGCGTCCAGGCCGGCCTCGATTGCGCCGCGGACGTTGTCCGGATTGTCGTCGACGAACAACGCCCGTGCCGGCGGCGTCTGCAGCACCGCCAGGCAGCGACGATAGATCGCAGGGTCGGGCTTGGCGACGCCGAATTCGGCCGAGCAGTGCACATGGCCACTGAACAGCGGGAACAGCGCCGGGCACATCGCCGGCAGGTGCGCGCGCAGGAACAGGCCGTTGTTGGTGAGGATCGCCACGCGTGCGCGCTCGGCGATGCGATGGACGAGACCCAGCGCCGCCTGGTCCGCGGCCATCGATGCGGCGCGCGCGGCGATGCAGTCGTCCAGCGTGACGGTCGCGCCGAGCCGGCGCGACAGTTCCTGCGCATATTCGCGCGGGCGCCAGCGGCCGAGGTCGGATTCGTCCTCCAGCTTCGAGTCGAACAGCGCCGCTTTCACCTGTTCCGTGGTCTTGCCGCTACGCGTCGCCAGTACCGCCAGCCGTGCCGCGCGGTCGTAGCGCGCAAGCACGCCATCCAGGTCGAACAGGACCAGCGCCGGCGCGACCGCCATCAGCCTTTCGCCACGCGGAAGGCTTCGCGCGCGGCGACCAGTGTCGCCGCGATTGCGTCGTCGTCGTGCGCGCTGGACATGAAGCCGGCCTCGAATGCCGATGGCGCCAGGTACACGCCGCGTTCGAGCATGGCGTGGAAGAAGCGGTTGAACGCAGCGCTGTCGCAGGCGATGGCCTGCGCATAGGTGTCGACCTTCTCGTCGCTGAAGAACAGGCCGAACATGCCGCCGACGCGTTGCGTGGTCAGCGCCACGCCGGCTTCGCCCGCGGCTGCTTCCAGGCCGTCGCACAATGCGTTGGTACGACGTTCGATGTCCGCGTGGAAATTCGGCGCCTGGACCAGTTCCAGCATCGCCAGGCCCGCAGCCATCGCCACCGGGTTGCCGCTGAGCGTGCCGGCCTGGTAGATCGGCCCGCTCGGCGCGATCTGCCGCATCAGTTCCGCGCGGCCGCCATAGGCGCCGACCGGCATGCCGCCGCCGATGATCTTGCCGAAGGTGGACAGGTCTGGCCTCACGCCGTAGCGAGCCTGTGCGCCGCCGAGCGCGACGCGGAAGCCGGTCATCACTTCGTCGAAGATCAACATTGCGCCATGGCGCGTGCACAGTTCGCGCAGGTGCTGCAGGTAGCCATCGCGCGGCGGCAGGCAGTTGGCGTTGCCGACCACCGGCTCGACGATCAGGCCGGCGATGTCGTCGCCGCATTCGTCGAACAGCGCGGTGGCGCCTTCGAAGTCGTTGTAGGTCAGCGTCAATGTCAGGTCGGCGAGCGCCTTCGGCACGCCGGGCGAAGTCGGCACGCCGAAGGTCAGCGCGCCGCTGCCGGCTTTCACCAGGAAGCTGTCGCCATGGCCGTGGTAGCAGCCTTCGAACTTGACGATGCGCGCGCGTCCGGTCGCGCCGCGCGCCAGGCGGATCGCGGACAGCGTGGCCTCGGTGCCGGAGTTGACCATGCGCACCATCTCGCAGCCCGGCACCAGCCGCGCGATCGTTTCGGCCATGGTCACTTCCAGCGGATTGGGCGTGCCGAAGCTGAGTCCGTCACGTGCGGTGCGCAGCACCGCATCGAGCACCGCGGGATGGTTGTGGCCGACGATCATCGGCCCCCAGGAACCGACGTAGTCGATGTAGCGGTTGCCGTCGACGTCGTACAGATACGCGCCCTCGGCGCGCTGCACGAAGAACGGCTCGCCGCCGACCGACTTGAAGGCGCGCACCGGCGAATTGACGCCGCCGGGCATCAGCGCCTGCGCGCGGGCGAAGAGTTCATGGGATTTCTGCGTGTTGGTACGTGTGCTCATGCTTCGAAACAGTCCCGGTAGGCGCGCGCGGCAGCGGCGGGATCGGCGGCGTCGAACACGCCGCTGATGACGGCGACCAGATCCGCGCCGGCGGCGATCAGCGAAGGCGCATTGTCGGGGGTAATGCCGCCGATCGCCACTCGCGGCACGCGCAGCGACGCGGCGGCGCGCAGCAGTCCAGGCGTCGCACGTCGCGCGTGGGGCTTGGTCGGCGACGGGAAGTAAGCGCCGAAAGCGACGTAGTCGACACCGGCCTCGACCGCGCGCTGCGCGCGTTCGATCGAGTCGTAGCAGGACGCGCCGATGAGGACATCGTTGCGCAACCAGGCGCGGGCGGCCGACGGATCGTCGTCGTCCTCGCCCAGATGCACGCCGTCGGCGCCAATGGCAGCGGCAAGGGCGACATCGTCGTTGATGACCAGCGGCACGCCGTGGCGGCGGCACAGCGCCAGCAGCGCGCCCGCCTGCTCGCGGCGCAGGGCGGCGTCGGCGGCCTTGTTGCGGTACTGCAGCAGGGCCGCGTCGCCCAGCACCTCGTCGACGCGCGCCAGCAACTGCCCGGTGTCGGCCAGGTCCGGCGTGAGCAGGTACAAGCCGCGGCGCGGCCAGCGAGCATTCATGGGCAGCCTGCAGAGGTTTCCGGAGCGGGCGCGGGGTGGGACAATGTCATCCCGCAGGTCCGTATTATCGCTCCGATGTCCGAAGTCGCCGCCACCGCCGCCTACCGCACCTGGATGTGTGTCGTCTGCGGGTTCATCTATGACGAGGCTGCCGGCCTGCCCGAGGAAGGCATCGCGCCGGGCACGCGCTGGGAAGACATCCCCGAGACCTGGACCTGTCCGGACTGCGGCGTGACCAAGGACGATTTCGAGATGATGGTGGTCTGAGCGCCGCCGTTGACTGGATCGCGTCATGGATGAAGCACTCGCGGTGAACTTCCAGCCTTGGCGGCCTGCGGATCGCGATGCCGGCCTGGCATTGTTCGACAGCAACGTACCGAAATACTTCGCCGAGCAGGAGCGCCAGGACTTCCTCGATCATGTCGATGTGTTGCCGGGTCCCTATTTCCTGTTGATGGACGCCGGCGACTCGCCGGTCGGCTGCGGCGGCTACGCGCGGGAAAAAGATCGGCCCGGCAGCGCTGCCTTGTGCTGGGGCATGATCCGCGGCGATCGGCACGGGCAGGGCCTGGGCGATGCCCTGTTGCGTTTCCGGCTGGATCAAATCGCGGTCGACCCGGCATTCCACGAAGTGCGGATCGAAACCTCGCAGTTCAGTCGTGGGTTCTTCGCGCGTTACGGCTTCGTGCCGACCAGGCAGGTGGTGGACGGCTTCGCGCCCGGCATCGATCTGATTGCGATGACCCTGGACCTGGCCGCGTATCGCGCCCGGCGAACCTGAGTGCAGGAAACGGTTCCTGGCAGCGGCGGCCGAAGCCGATCCTGCAGGAGGCTAGGACTAGTGCATCCGCGACGAACCGGTGTTCAGCTCCACCAGGCGTTCGCGCATCGAAGTCATGTCCGATGCCTTCGGATTCTGCTGCACGTAACGGGCCAGGTCGTGGCGCGCACCGCTGCGGTGGCCCAGTTCCAGATAGGCCAGGCCACGGTCACGCAGCGCTTCCGGCTGGTCCGGGGTCAGCTTGAGGATGCGGTCCGCGCTGCGCGCCGCGCGCTCCCAGTCGTCGCCTTCGGCATACACGCCATGCAGGTTGCGCAGCACCCGCACCAGGATGGCGCGGTGCGAGGCCGGATTGAGGATGTGCAGCAGCGCGCCATCGTCCGGCAGTTCACCACCCAGATGCGGCTTGGCGCGCTCACGCAGTTCGTCGACGTCGAGCGGACGGCCGCGGTTGAACGGGTCCATCACCAGCAGGCCGTCGTCCACCGGCAGGCGCACCAGGAAATGCCCCGGAAACGACACGCCGTCCAGCGGCACCCCCAGCCTGCGGGCGACTTCCATCTGCACCATCGCCAGCGAGATCGGATTGCCGCGGCGACGTTCGAACACCTGGTTGAGGTAGCTGTTGCGCGGGTCGTAATACTCTTCGCTGTCGCCGGAGTAGCCGAGTTCGTCGAACAGGCGCCGGTTGATCGCGGCCATCTTCAGCGGCCAGGCATCGATCGCATCGATCTCGCCGCGTAGCGATTCGGCATGTTCCTGCAGCAACGTGTCGTAAAGGTCCGCGTCGAGCGCGGGATACTCGTCGCGGGCGATCAGCAGCGCCGTACTCAGCAGCGGCAGCGTGTCGTCATCCAGATGAGCGAGGCTGTTCCACTCAGGCAGGGAGAAGCGGTCGTGCATGAGGAAAGATTGACGCTGTCTCCGCGCGGAATCAAGGCCTGCAACGCGCGATTTTCTGGGGGTCGTGCCAGCTCGACGGCCCTTGGCGCGGACTTGTGAATGGAGTCGAGCTATCGACGTTGCGGGTGCGGGCGCCAATGCCTCAGCGGGCCGGCGGTATCGCAGGCGACAGCTTCAGTTCGGCGCCTTCCTGCAGCTGCAACCGCGCGGCCTGGCCGGCGTTCAATTCCAGCACGTAACGCGCCGGGACTTCGCTCGGATAATTCGGGCAGTTGTTGCCCAGACTGCACGGCGGCACGTCGACCTGTCGGGCTACCAGCTTGCGGTCGTTGTCGAAATACAGGATGTCGAGCGGGATCTTGGTGTTTTTCATCCAGTACGCCAGCGGCTCCTGGCGGTCGTGGATGAACAGCATGCCGCGGTCGGCGGCCATCTGTTCGCGGAACATCAGGCCGCGCGCGCGTTCGGCGTCGTCATCGGCGACTTCCACCGAGAAGCGCTGTCCACCGACCTCCACCCAGGGATCGCCTGCGGCGGCACAGCCGCTCAGCAGCAAGGTCGCGAGCAGTAGCGGACGGACGATGGACATGGCGGACTCCGGTAACCTGACAGGCCCTAGTCTATCGGCAAGCCGCGACGCTCAGAACAGCGGCCGGGTTTCGCCGATCTCCGGTTCCGGTTTCCGCTTCCCGGTCGTATTCCAGCCTCCTGCGCCGGCCTTGAACGGTTGCGGCTCCCCGGTGCCGGGCGCTTTGCGCTTCCGCGCTTCGCGATGCGCCGTCTCCGCCAGCACCTTGTACTGGCGCTCGCGTCGCAGGTACAACTCGTCCATCGCCTCGGCCGACTGTGCGCCACCGCGTTTGCGGGGTTGCACGTCCTGCTCCAGCGCGGTTTCCGGGATCTTGGAAAAGGGAATGCGCATCGGCGCGGCGTCGTGGGCCATGGCCTGCTGCATCGCGCCGAAATAGACGGCGTTGTTGCCGTATTTGCGGTTGATGCTGTCCACCACCCGGCTCATCGAGCGGTCGCGCCGGCGATCGGCCATCAGTTCGTCGGTGACGTTGCCGATCGGTTCCAGGCCGACCAGGGTGACGGCCACCGACAGCGGCGGATTGCGGCGCGGGTTCCAGCGCCGGCGCGTGATCGCGCCTTCGAGTTGCGAGAGTTGTTCGGCCAGCAGGCGCAGCAGCGCCGGCGTGTCGTCGATCGGGGCGAACGCGAGATCGCGCTCGAAGCGTTTTTCCAGGCCGACGAAGCGGATGCGTATCGAAAGGCCGCCGGCGAGGAAGCGGTCGTTGCGCAATCGCATCGCCGCCTTGGCCAGCAGCTTGAACAGCACCGCGCGGGCGCCTTCGAAGGTGCGCAGTTCCGGGCCGAGCACGTGCGAATGGCCGACCGAGCCGCGCCGGGTGGCGCGCTCCGGCACGTCGAAGCCGCGCAGTTGCAGCCAATAACGCTCGCCTTCGATGCCGCCCCAGGCCGCGCGCAGGTGCTCGCGCGTGGCGCCGCACAGTTGTTCGACGGTGTCGATGCCGGCCGCGCGCAGGCGATGTTCCATCGCAGGACCGATGCCGCAGAAGTCACGCAGTTCCAGCCCGTGCAGCGCGTGCGGCAGGTCGACTTGTTCCAGCACGGTCAGGCCATCGGGCTTGACCATGTCGGAGGCGGTCTTGGCCAGGAAGCGGTTCGGCGCGATGCCGATCGAGCAGCGGATGGTCGGATAGCCGCGGTCGATCAACGTCTGCTTGATGCGGCGCGCGATCGCCTCGGCATTTTCGCGCTTGCGCTCGCTGCCGATCAGGTAGCAGGGAACCTCGTCGATGGATTCCGCGTGTCCCTTGGGAATGCAGTCGTCGATGGCCGCCATCAGCTCATGGTGGATTTCGACATAGCGCGCCGGCCGCGCTTCGACGAGCACGATGTCCGGGCAGCGTTCCATCGCTTCCCACACCGGCGTGCCGGTGCCGATGCCGTGGTCGCGCTTGGCCTCGATGCTGGCGGCGATGCAGCAGGTCGTCGCCGCGACCACCGGCACCACGGCCAGCGGGCGCCCGCGCAGCGCCTCGTTGTCGTGCTGCTCGACCGAAGCGAAGAACGAGTTGAAGTCGACGAACAGGCAGCGCAGGGTCATGGCGCGCGATAACACCGGGCGTATGGGATGTCAGTATCGCGCCGCAGCGTCTCAGGCCGGGAGATGCGAGGCAGATCAGCCGGTTACGCTTGATCCGTCATCCCGGCGCAAAGCGGAATGACGGCGTTGGGCTTTATTGCCTTGATCACGAAGCGACATCTCTGCGGGTGCCTATTCACAAATCCTGATCGAGAACAGGAACCTCGGCCGTACCGAAAGCAATTCGAGCCCGTACCGACATATGCAGCATTCTCAACACCGGCTCCAGGCCCTTTCTTTGGTTCCTTTCTTTGGGCCAGCAAAGAAAGGAACCCGCCGCAAGGCGGAAGCCTTTGCATGTCAGGTCGCATCACTACAGGCACGCGACCGCCAAGGAACTGGATCCCAGCTTTCGTCGGATGACGGAACGAAATATGGTTGCGATCGCGAGTCCGATGAAACGGACGAGCGTCAAAGCACCAGCGGCGGCTCGCCGCCGACGATCACCACGTCCGCTGGACGGCGCGCGAACAGGCCGACGCTGACCACGCCGGGGATCTGGTTCAGTTCGCGCTCCATCGCCACCGGGTCGCTGATCGCCAGGCCGTGCACGTCCAGCAGCCAGTTGCCGTTGTCGGTGGTCACGCCTTCGCGCCACACCGGCTGGCCACCGGTCTGCGCGGCGATCGCTCGCGCCACCAGGCTGCGCGCCATCGGAATCACCTCGATCGGCAGCGGGAACCTGCCGAGCACGTCGACGCGCTTGGCCGGATCGATGATGCAGACGAATTTCTCGCTGGCCTCGGCGACGATCTTCTCGCGGGTCAGCGCCGCGCCGCCGCCCTTGATCAGGTGCTTGCGCGGATCGCACTCGTCGGCGCCGTCGACGTAGAGCGCCAGCGGGCCGGCGTTGTTGAGGTCGATCACCTCGATGCCGTGGCCGCGCAGCCGCTGCGTGCTCTGTTCGGAGCTCGATACCGCGCCTGCGATGCGATGCCTGATCCGTGCCAGCGCATCGATGAAGAAGGCGACGGTGGAACCGGTGCCGACGCCCACGACCATGCCGTCTTCCACGTAGTCGATGGCCTTTTCGCCGGCGAGGCGTTTGCTTTCGCTCATGATCGGGAGTCCGTAGCCAGTGAAAAAGGAACAATAAAGCAGATCCCTCGCTGCGCTCGGGATGACAATAGCCTGGCTATTCCAGCGACAGCAGCAGCTTCCACTGCGCTGCGGTCACCGGCAGCACCGACAGGCGCGAGCCGCGCTGGGTCAATGCGAAGCCGTCGCCGAGTGCGGCTGCGTGCTGCTTGATCTCCTCCAGCGGGATCACGCGCTTGAGCTTGCGTTCGAACGCGACATCGACCAGGTCCCAGCGCGGTTGCTCGCGCGTGCTCTTGGGATCGTAGTAATCGGATTTGCGCTCGAACTGGGTCGGATCCGGATACGCGGTAGTGGCGACGGTGGCGATGCCGACGATGCCGGGCACGGCGCAACTGGAGTGGTAGAACAGCACGCCATCGCCGACCTGCATGTCGCGCATGTGGTTGCGCGCCTGGTAGTTGCGCACGCCGCTCCAGGGCTCGGTGCCGACGCGCTGCAGGTCGTCGATCGAGAAGGCATCGGGTTCCGATTTCATCAGCCAGTAGCGTTTGCGTGGGCTCATGCGGGCATCTTCAGTGGGATCAGGACATCGCGTTCGCTGCAGACCGCATCCAGTGGCACGTCCCACGGTTCGATCGGCAGTTCGTCGACCTGTTGCGTTGCGAACGCGGCGCCAACCAGCCACGGTGGCGCCGCACGTTCGCGGCGGAACGCGAAGCTGCGATCGTACCAGCCGGCGCCCATGCCGAGCCGATGGCCGCGCGCGTCGAAACCGACCAGCGGCGCCACCACCAGCGACATCGCTTCGGCTTCCAGCAGCGAATCCGGCGCCAGGTCCGGTTCCGGAATGCCGTAGCGGTTGGCCACCAGGGGGTCGCCCGGTCGCCACGGTGCGAAGCGCAGATGGTTTTCATGCAGTACCGGCAGGCAATAAACCAGGCCGGGCGGCAGCCGCAACTGCCAGGCATGCAATGCGATTTCGCCATCCATCGCCCAATAACCGGCGACATAACCTGTGCTGGGCGCGAATGGCAGCGCGAGCAGGTGCCCGGCCAGTTGCTCGGCGGCGGCGATACGCCCGCCCGCGGGAATGTCACGGCGACGCTGGCGCAATTGCCGGCGCAACGTGGTGCGATCGGAAGTCATTCGGAAGCGGGCGCGTGAAGCATGCGCGGATTCTGCGGGCGACGCGGGTGATTTGAAAGCCTGTGTTGGCGCAGGGTCGCGCACCGCCGGGCATGACGTATCAATGTGCCGCGGGAAATCCGCGTCAATCCGTCACCCCGAGCGTAGCGAGGGAGCGGTTGTTGAAGCGGGAAGCGGATCCCTCGCCATGTTCGGGATCACTGACGAAAACGGGATGACAGAAAGAAAAATGCATCCTCCGCCATGGCGATGCGTGCGAAACGACCTTGAACCCGGGGTTCAAGTGGGAACGCTTGGAGGCCTTCGGGCTTTCCGCAACGTGGCGGACTTGCACACCTGACTTCGGTCGCGTTCCCGGTGTCGTTTTTAAGGGACAAGGCGAATGTTTGCACACGCCGTCGAACACGGCAGAGGACGCAGGCGAAGTATAGCGTGGCGAAGGTCGTGTCGTCGCCCGTTCGTCGGCTTCGGCGACGTGGATCCGGCAGTGCGTGTTCAGGCTGGCGCGTCGAGCACGCTGTCGAGCTTGCGTTGCAGGTCGCCGAGCGTGCGCGACAGTTCGCGATCGCGGCTGCCGCTGTCATCGCGCAACTGCTGCAGTTCGTGCGCCAGGTTCAGCGCGGCCAGCACGGCGATGCGGTCGACTGCGGCCATGCGGTTGTTGCCGCGGATTTCGCGCATTTTCCCGTCGAGCAGTTTGGCCGCTGCCAGCAGGCTGTCGCGTTCATCCGGTTCCACGCCGATTGTGTACTCGCGATCGAGCAGGCGCACGTTGACCGGCTCGCTGCTGGAACTCATGTGTGCTGCTCCAGCGACTTCAGGCGCGTGATCATGGCTTCCACGCGCGAACGCGCCTGTTCATTCTTGGCCAGCAGTTGCGAACGTTCGCCGGCCAGCTGCTCCTGCTGCGCGCGCAGGCTGCGGTTCTCCTCGGCCAGACGCTGCGCATGGGCGACCAGTTGCTCGACACGCGCGGCGAGGGCACGCAACTGGGCGATGGCGTCGGCGTTGTCCATGGCGGCACGATAGCACCGCGCACCGGCCGGTCAAGCCGGTTCGGCGGGCTCGGCCTGCTCGAACCGGGCGACCCCGGCCTGCCAGTTGCGCAGGAACGCCAGGCACCGGTACGGATCCAGCGGACGGGCCACCCAGTAGCCCTGGACCTCGTCGCAATGCTGCGCCAGCAGCAGCTGTGCCTGCACCTTGTGTTCCACGCCCTCGGCGACCACGTACAGACCCAGCGTGTGCGCCATGGCGATGATCGAGCTGGTGATCGCCTTGTCGTCCTTGTCCTGGACGATATCGTCGATGAAGGCCTTGTCGATCTTCAACGTGGTGATCGGCAGCCGCTTCAGGTACGCCAGCGACGAATAGCCGGTACCGAAGTCGTCGATCGCCAGGCGCACACCGAGGTCGCGCAGCGCCTGCATCGTCGTGGCGGCCTGCGCGGCCTTGGTCATCACCACGCTTTCGGTCAGTTCCAGCTCCAGGTGCTCGCCGGGGATGCCGGTGTCGGCGAGGACTCGCGCGACCTGCGTCGGCAGGTCGCCGCGCAGCAGCTGCAACGCCGAGACGTTGACCGACATGTTGAGCGCCTGCAGGCCATGCTGGCGCCAGCGCCGCAGCGTGGTGCAGGCTTCGCGCAGCACCCATTCGCCGATCGGCAGGATCATCCCGCTTTCCTCGGCCAGCGGAATGAAATGCGAGGGCGGGATCACGCCGAGGTAGGGATGTTCCCAGCGCAGCAGCGCCTCCACGCCGGTGATCTCGCCGGTGCGCAGCGACACCCGCGGCTGGTAGACCAGGCGCAGTTCGCCGTTCTCCAGCACCTTGCGCAGTGCGCCGGACAACGTCGCGCGCTGGCGCAGTTCCCATTCCATCTGCTCGGTATAGCGCTGGTAGGTGCGGCGGCCCGCGGCCTTGGCCTGGTACATGGCCGTGTCGGCGTGCTTGAGCAGGTCGGTGGGGACCTGCGCATGATCCGGGTACAGGCTGATGCCGATCGATGGCGAGATGATGATCTCGCGGCGATCTTCCACCGCCAGCGGTGCCTCGAACGCGCGGATGATGCGTTCGGCGAGGCGGTCGGCCTCCTCCGGGTCCTGCAGGTGTTCCAGCAGCACGGTGAACTCGTCGCCACTCAGACGCGCCACGGTTGCGCCGGGCGGGGCGACTTCGCGCAGGCGCGCGGCGGAAGCGCGCAGGATGCGGTCTCCGGTGGCGTGGCCGAGCGAATCGTTGACGTCCTTGAAGCGGTCCAGGTCCAGGAACAGCACCGCGATGCGGCGGTCCTCGCGACGCGCGTTGACGATCGCCTGCGACAGCCGTTCCGACAGCAGCGCGCGGTTGGGCAGGTTGGTCAACGTGTCGTAGTTGGCCAGCAGGCGCAGTTCGTGCTCGGTGCGCTTGGCGTGGGTGATGTCGCTGAGCACCGCCACATACAGGTTGCGCTGGTCGATGGCGCCTTCGACCAGCGTGGTTTCCAGCGCGCACAGGATTTCCTCGCCGTTCTTGCGCTGCTGCCACATCTCGCCGGACCAGTGGCCGTCGCGGACCAGTTGCGTGCGCACATCGCGATAGAACTGCGGATCGTGCTGCAGGCTGTCGAGCATGCTGGCGGAATGGCCGATGGCCTCGTGCTCGGCATAGCCGGTGGTGCGGGTGAAAGCGGGGTTGACGGCAACGAACACGAAGTTCTCGTCCAGTACCGACACTGCTTCGTTCATGCTGCGCAGCACTTCGCTGGCGATGCGGCGCTCGCGATCGGCGTCGCGGCGGTCGCTGATGTCGCGCGCGGTGCCGGCGACACGGATGACGCGGCCGCGGGCGTCGCGTGCCACGGCGCGGCCGCGCGCGCGGATCCAGATCCACTTGCCGTCGCGGCCGCGCGCGCGGTGTTCGGACAGGAACATCGGCGTTCGGCCTTCGAGATGGGCCTGCATGCTTTCGCGGACGTTGGTCAGGTCGTCCGGATGCACCTCGAGGTCGGGATTGGTGAAGCGCAGCGTACGCACCGCGCTGTCGCTGCCGCTGGGATCCTCGACGCTGAGCACATGCGCGCAGTTGGCGACGAGGTCGTTGTCCCAGAAGTGTTCGCCCGACGCCCACAGCGCGATCTTCAGGCGTTCCTCGCGTTCGCGGATCTGCTCGAAATAACCGCGTTCGGCGCGGCGCCGGCGCAGCCACAGCCACGCCAGCAATGCACCGGAGACGAGCGCCAGCAACGCGTACAGGGTCAGCGCCATCGGGCTGCGCCAAGGCGGTGGCGTCACCGTGATCGGCAGCGTCAGTTCCTGCGCATTCCACAGGCCGTCACGGTTGGTGGCCTGGGCACGCAACCGGTACTGGCCCGGCGGCAGTCCGGTGTAGGTGATGTCGGCGCGACTGCCGTTGTCGATCCAGTACTTGTCGTAGCCCTCCAGTTGATAGCGGTAGCGCAGCGCGGCGGGATCGGCGAAATCCAGCGTGCCCAGGTGCAGCTGCAGGATGCCAGCGGACTGCGGCATCGTGATCGGCGCCTGCCCGCTCCATTGCGCGTCGCTGTCGACCGGCGCGTCGCCGATGCGCGATGACAGCAGCCGCAGCGGTGGCGCGTAACGGCTGTCGCTGATCCGCGTCGGATCGAACAGGTTGATGCCACGGATGCCACCGATCGCCAGGCGGCCGTCGCGCAGTCGCAGGGCGCTGCCGCCGTTGAATTCGAGATCCTGCACGCCGTCCAGCGGCGTGTAGCGGCGCAGCTGCCGCGTGGTCGGATCGAAGCGCTGCAGGCCCACGTCCGTGCCCATCCACAGCCGGTGCGCGGCGTCTTCGGCAATCGAATAGACCATCGGCGCCGGTTCCGGCGCGTCCTGCGCGGAAGCGGGAGCGAAGCGGATTGCCGCGTCGCCCAGTATTTCCGCCAGCCCGGCCTGGGTGCCGACCCAGAGCCGGCCATCGCCGCCTTGCAGCAGCGCGCGCACGATGTTGCCAGGCAGGCTGTCGGCTTGCCCGGCGGCATAGCGGAAATGCTGTAGCTTGCCGTCGGCGAGCAGGTCGAGACCGTCGCCGGTACCGATCCACAGACGTCCGCTGCGATCCAGCAACAAGGCCAGCACCGACCAATGGCTCAGCCGCCGCGCCGGATCGCTGGCCGTGGCGGTATAACGCTGCACTTCGCCGTGGGCCGGATCGAAATGGAACAGGCCGGTGTCGAGCGCGCCCAGCCAGAGCGTGCCGTCCGCCGCCACCACGACCGCGCGCAGGTTGGGCGTGGCGACGTCACCGGGCAGGGGAACGGCGGTCAGTGCGCCGCTGGCGCCGTCGAACCGGTACAGCCCGACCGTGGTCGCCAGCCAGTAATTGCCCGCGTCGCCCGCGGTGAACGCGGTGATGCGCGAAGCCGCTTCCGTGTCGCCCTGCGGCAGTGGCGTGCCGAAATCCTCGAGTTGGCCGTCCTGACGGCGATATCGCAGCAGGTGGCCGAGGTCGGTGGCGAGCCACAGCTGGCCGTCCACGGATTCGGCCATGGCGCGAACGCTCATGTCACCGGCCTGCAGGAGCGCCGGATCGTAGACGTAGGGAAAGCGCGCGCCATGACTGTCGGTGATGGCGATGCCGCGGTACTCGCTGCCGACCCAGAGCAGGCCGGTGTTGTCCATCATCAGGGCGCCGACAGCGTCGTCGGGCAGGCTGCCCGGCACCGCGCGGTCGTGCAGCAGGGTGTCGACCTGGTCGCCGGCAACCGCGATCCGGCGCAGGCCCGCGCGGCCGACGGCGGCCCACAGATAACCGTCGTTGGCGCTGGTGATGGCGGTGACTTCCTGCGCCGCCGCGCCGGCCGCGGGCCAGTGCCGGATCAGCTCGCGGCGTGCGGCATCGATCCGGTACAGGCCCTGCGCGTTACCCAGCCACAAGCGCCCGTCGCCATCCCTGTGCAGGGCAAGTGCGGGCAGGGCGGGGCCGATGCGCTGGGTGCGATCCACGCCGTCGATCCGGTACAGCCCCTGTGGCGTCGAATACCAGAGCACGCCGCCGGCATCGGCCAGCAGGGCCTGGCGCGGCAGGGCGGGCGAAGGCGGCAGCGCCAAGATCTGGCGTTGTCGGCCGTTGCCGGGGTCGAGCCGTTCCAGGCCGTGCCGGGTCGCGATCCACAGGCCGCGCCCGGGCTGGAAGGCGAGCGCGCGCACCTGCCGGCGCGAGGATTCAGCGGGATCCCGCAGCGTCGGCTGGTAGCGATGGATGCGGCCGTTGCGCAGGTCCAGCCGCGCCACGTATTGCGTGGACGTGCCGATCCACAGCGCCTGCGCGCCATCGCTGTCCAGCGCGGTGACGTGGTTGTCGGGCAGGCTGTCGGGATTGCGCGGATCGCCGCGGTAGAGGCGATAACGCTGGCCGTCGTAACGGTGCAGTCCGCCTTCGGTGCCGACCCAGACGAATCCCTGCGGGTCCTGCACGATCGCGGTGACGGTCTTCTGGGCGAGGCCGCGTTCCTCGGCGATGCGCTGGAAATAGAAATCGCGGGTTTCCGATCGTGCACCGCCGCTGCTGGCGGCCAGCAGGCCGGCGACAACGGCAAGGACGAACCGCGTTCCTGTGTCTCGAAAGATGCGCACGCGGCGGAGGGGCCATCGAAGTCCGATCGAGCCAGTGTAGAGGCCGGCCGCAGCCGGCAACAAGGGCGGCCGCGCGCGCGCATTGCTACACTGCGCCTCTTTCCCCCACGCATTGCGGCCGCCGTGTCCGACGATCTGCCCAGCTGGTCCAGTGTCGATGCCGAAGTGCGTGCGCTGACGCTGTCCATCGCGCCGTCGGAGTTGCATGGCGCGCTATGCGGCTGGATGGCCGGCGGCGGCGCGGATGCGCCCGATTGGCTGGCGAAGATACTGGCGGACGACCAGGCACCGCGTGCCGCCGAAGGCAGCGCGCTGCAGTCGCTGCATGCCGCCAGCCGTGCGCAGTTCGAGGATCGCGATTTCGGTTTCGCGCTGCTGCTGCCGGACGACGATGCCCCGCTGGCCGAACGCAGCGAAGCCCTGTTCGACTGGTGCCGCGGTTTCCTCGGCGGCTTCGGCCTGGCCGGCGGCAAGGATCCGCCGTTGTCCGAGGAAGGCCGCGAAGCACTCGACGACCTGGCCCGCCTCGCCGCCGCCACGCCCGAGCCGGATGGCGATGAGGAAGACGAGGCGGCCTACGCCGAGATCGAGGAATTCGTCCGTGTCGCGGCACTGCTGCTGCATGGCGACTGCGTGCTGGCGCCGCGGCACCGGCAGCGGTTGAATTGATGTAGCCCGGGCAAGCGCAGCGCATCCGGGACTGATTCGACCGGCCCCGGGTGCGCTGCGCTTGCCCGGGCTACGGTTGGCCCACTACCTGCGTACGATCGCGACAATCCATCCATGAGCCTCGCCACCGGCATCACTCTTTCCAGTTACGCCAAGCGCCGCAAGCAGCTGATGCGGATCGCCGGCGACGACGCCATCCTGATCCTGGCGGCCGCGCCGGAACGCATCCGCAGCCGCGACACGCATTACCCGTACCGGCAGGATTCCGATTTCTGGTACCTGACCGGTTTCGCCGAACCGGAAGCAGTGCTGGTGCTGATCCCCGGGCGCCGCCATGGCGAAAGCCTGTTGTTCTGCCGCGAGCGCGACCTCGACCGCGAAGGCTGGGATGGCCCACGCTTCGGGCCTGAAGGCGCGGTCGAAAAACTCGGCATGGACGACGCGTATCCGATCGACGACCTCGACGAGATCCTGCCCGGCCTGCTCGAGGGCCGCACGCGCGTCTACTACCACTTCGGTCGCGACACCGAGTTCGACCTGAAGCTGATCGGCTGGCTCAATCGCGTGCGCGCACAGGTGCGCCAGGGCGCGCAGCCGCCGCACGAATTCCTCGAGCTGGGCCACCTGCTCGACGAGCTGCGGCTATTCAAGTCGCGCGACGAAGTGAAGCTGATGCAGCGGGCGGCGGACATCAGCGTCGAGGCGCACCGCGCGGCGATGCGCGCCACGCGTGCCGGTGTACGCGAGTACGAACTGCAGGCGGAGATCGAACGCGTGTTCCGCCGCCACGAGGCCGAACCGGCCTACGGCAGCATCGTCGGTGCCGGCGCCAACGCCTGCGTGCTGCACTACCGGGCCAACAACGCGCAGGCCAGGGACGGCGACCTGGTACTGATCGATGCAGGCGCGGAATATCGCGGCTATGCCGCCGACATCACCCGCACCTTCCCGGTCAACGGTCGCTTCAGCAAGGAGCAGCGCGCACTGCACGACCTGGTCGGCGCCGCGCAGCAGGCGGCTTTGGCGCAGGCGCGACCGGGCGTCGCCTATGAAGCCGGCCATGTCGCCGCGGTGCATGCGCTGACCGACGGTCTGCTCAGGCTGGGCTTGTTGAAAGGCAAGCTGGATAAGAACATCGCCGACGGCAGCTACAAGCGCTATTACCGGCACAAGACCGGGCACTGGCTGGGCCTGGACGTGCACGACGTCGGCGAATACCGGATCGACGGTGAATCGCGCCTGCTCGAACCGGGCATGGCCTTCACCATCGAACCGGGCCTCTACATCCCGCCGGACGACAAGACCGTGCCGGCGAAGTGGCGCGGCATCGGCATCCGCACCGAGGACGACGTGGTCATCACCGCAGATGGCCATCGCGTGCTGACCGACAAGCTGGAACGCAGTGCGGATGAGATCGAGGCGTTGATGGCGGCGTCAAGCTGACTGTCAGCCCGAGTGCAGTAAAGGATCTGCTTCTCTGCAGGAAATGCAGCAGGTCCCTCACTGCGCCCGGGATGACGAAGAAGCCCTCAGGCCAACGTGCCTGATATCCGGCTGCAGGCGTGTCGCGTGACCTACGCCGCTTCAGCGAACGCCGGTCGCGTCAGGTTCTCCGGCTCGCCGTCGGTGCATAGCACCTCGTCCTCGATGCGGATGCCGCCGAACGGGCGGAACGCGTCGATGCGCGACCAGTCGACACTGTCGGCATGGCCCTTCTGCTTCACTTCTTCCAGCAGCATGTCGATGAAGTAGATGCCCGGCTCGATGGTCACCACCATGCCCGGTTCCAGCACGCGGGTCATGCGCAGGTAGGGATGGCCGGGTGGGCGCGCGATCTTGCCGCCGCGGTCGGATTCGGCGAAGCCGGCGACGTCGTGCACCTGCAGGCCGATCGGATGGCCGAGGCCATGCGGGAAGAACGCGGCGCTGACGCCGGTTTCCAGCGCGGTTTCGGGCGACACCTTGAGCACGCCGAAATCCTTGAGGATGCCGGCCAAAGTGATATGGGCGTCGATGTGCAATTGCTTGTAGTCGACGCCGTCGCGTACCTTGCGGCCCATGCCCAGTTGCGCCTGGTCGACGGCATCGATCAGCGCTTGGAACTCGCTCGCGGTGTCGGCGGCATAGGTGCGGGTGATGTCGCTGGCATAGCCGTGGCAGCTGGCGCCGGCGTCGAGCAGGAAGCTGCGCACCGGCTTGGGCGGCAGCCGGCCCAGTTCCGTGTAGTGCAGCACGGCGCCGTGCTCGTTGAGCGCGACGATGTTGTTGTACGGGAGTTCGCCGGCATCCTGACCGACCGCCTGGCAATAGGCCAGATGGATGCCGAACTCGCTGGCGCCGGCGCGGAACGCGCGTTCGGCAGCGCGATGGCCACGCACGGCGCGACGCTGCGCATCGCGCATCAGCGCCAGTTCGTACGGCGTCTTGTACGAACGCTGGTATTCCAGGTAGTTGATCACCGCTTCGGGGTTGTTCGGCTTGAACGCGCCGTAATTGCCGAGCGCGCTCTGCGGTTCGCCGAGGATCGCGCAGCGCGAAGCGTTCTTCGGCAACTGCTGCAGCGCTTCCTCCGGCTTGCGGATGACGACGATGTCGAAATGCTCGACCCACCAGCCGCTCGGCGCGTCGGGCACCACGTGCCAGTAATCGAACGGCTGGTGATAGACCACCTTGGGCCGCTCGCCCGGCGTGTACACCAGCCAGCTGTTGGGCACCCGCGTCAGCGGCAGCCAGGCCTTGAACTGCGGATTCACCGCATACGGATAGTCGCGGTCGTCGAACACCTGGTAATGCTGGGTGCCGCTGGGCACGACGAGGTGGTCGAAGCCGCCACGCGCCAGCGCCTCATCGGCGCGCCGCTTGAGCGTGGTGAGGTGATCGGCATAGAGGCGGTTCAAGTCGGGCGCGCGGGAATCGGGCGATGACATCGCGGATGCTTCTCGATGGGACGAGTCGCGATTCTGCCGCAATCTGCGCGGTGCCGCGGGTGCCGTTGGTCAAGGGTGAAGCCGGGGTCGATCCGCGTCTATTTTCACGTCGCATTCATTCGTATTCGCCACCAGGCGCTTCGATCCATGCGTTCACCGCTTCCTGTGCCGGCTTCGGCAGCAGGATGAAGCGTGCGCCGGCCCAGAACTGGCCGCTGGCGCTGGCACGATCCAGCCACAGCACTTGCGCGCCACACTCGATCGTCGCCGCGCCGCCGCCGGGCTGCGGCAGGTTGAAGCGCCATTGATACAGCGCGTCCTCGCGCGGCGGCGTACTGGTGGTCAGCAGCAGTCCCGACTCGGACAGGTTGCCGAGCTGGCCGATGACCGCGCCGGTCATGGTGTCGATCACGTCGATGCGCTCGATCGCGCGGCGTCGACGCGCGCGGCGGAATTCGGGGCTGGTCATGTCGGTGCTGTCCATGCCGGTTGTTCGCCTTGCCCGGCGAAACTGCGCAGCACCGACAGCGTCGCCTGCCAGGCACGATCGACCAGGCGGCTGCTTTCCACGGTCACCACCCGCATCTGGTTCTTCGCCATCAGCCGCGCCAGGTGGTCGAGCGTCATTTCGGCGATGCGCTGGCCGCGGTTGTTGACGAACAATGCGTTGTCGGTGATCGGGCTGTACCAGGACAGGCGCCGGCGCGTCCTGTCGCCCTGCTGGTTGTTGGTGAATTCCATCCATGTGCCGAACGGTAGCGAGCGGAGATGCTCGTAGCAGGCCTGTTCCTCGCCATTGCGCGGCCGCGTTTCGGCCTTCTTCGCCGTGGCATCCTCGCCCAGGCGCGTATGCGACTTGAGCTTGACGCTGAGCTCGGTGCGCGAGGCTGCATCATCGCTTTCAGTCGGTGCGCGGCTGAGCTGGCGCGCCATCGCCGCGGCTTCGTTGGCGTGATAGCCCACCTGCAGCATCGATTGCTCGATCTGGGTGGCGAGATCGGCGTCGAGCGTGGAGTCCTTGGCGCAGGTGACCTCGATGATGCGACGCGTCGACTCCAGGTGCGTGCGCCACAGTTCGGACTGTTCGCCGTTGCGCAGCAGCACCAGGGTGAGGACGTCGGCCCAGGCCTGGCGCAGCAGCGTCTGCACGAAGCGCGGCAGCGGCTGCTGCCGGATCATCTCGTCCAGTACCGTGGCCGCACGCTGCTTGGCGACCGCCAGCTTTTCCTTGCCGCGTGCGGCTTCGACATGGCGGCGCTCACTGACTTCGGCGCGGCGCGCCTGCACCTGCAACTGCTGCTGCAGGTCGGCGTTGGCCTGTTCGAAGACCTGCACGTCGCCTTCGTAATCGTTGACGACGCGTTCGACGGTCTGCGCCAGCTGGTTTTCGAAGTGCGGATCGACGCCGTCGTCGCCCAGCCAGGTCGCGCCGGATTCGGCCACCGTATTGAGGAACATGCGGCCGGGATGTTCGCTGCGCACGAAGAAGGCGCGGTCCTGCAGCGCCAGGCGCAGCAACGGTACCTGCAGGCGATCGAGCAGCTCGCGGGCGAGGGTGTCGCCACGCACCTCGCGTTCGAGTTCGGTGTAGAGCAGGCCGAGCAGGTCGAAGGTGTCGTTGTCCTCGCGCGACAGCGTGGCCGCCGAGCCGCGCTGCTGGCGGGCCATCGCCAGCACGGCCTGCTGCACGTCGCGCAGCGAGCGTTTCTGTTCCGGCGCTGCGGCGCTGCGTGGGTTGCGCTGCAGCGTGCCGAGCATCTCGTCCAGCGCCGGCGCGGCCAGCGCCTCGGCGCTGGAGGCGGGGCTTCCGGCCTGCAGCTTGCCGATCAGGCCGCGGCGCCCGGACAGCAGCTGCTGCAGCAGCGCGAACTGCATGGCGTCGTCGGTGGCGCTGGGGGCATCGGCCTGTCCCAGCCAGCCGGTGTACGGCGTCGTGGCGGGATCGGCGGCCGGCGCCGTGGCGACAGGTTTGCGGGTGCCATCACGCGAGACTGGTTCGCTCGCGGTCGCAGCGGGCGCCTGCGCGGCAGGACGGATCCGTGCAGGCACGAACTCCAGGCCCGGCAGGATCCCGGCCTTGCCGAGTGCGTCGTTCATCAGCTCGGCCAGCGGCGGGTAACCGGCCAGCACATGGTGTTCGAAGGCGCGATACAGCAATTGCCGGAGCACGTTGTCGTGGTGCAGGGTCATCGCGGTGTCATGGGCGATGCGCAGCAGCGCACGCGGCCCGACCGGCAGGCGTTCGGTCTCGAAGGCCGGGCTCGCGGCCATCACGCCGAAGCGTTGCCCGAGCAGATAGAGCGTCAGCGTGGCGCGCGACTCGTAGCGCACTGCGAGGTCACGCAGCTTCATTTCGTCGTCGCTGGATTCATGGTCGACCAGCTGCCACTGCTGGCTTCCCGGCTTGGCGACCAGCGCCGGTTCGATCTCGATGCGCGGCGTGCGCAGGCGCGCCAGCGTGTCCTCCAGGCCGTGCAGGTAGCGCGGGATGAAATCGGCGCGGGTCAGTCGCAGGCTGCGCAATGCGTTGAACTGGTCGTCCTGGGCGGTGGAGCTGCGGGCATGATTGGCCTGCTGGAACAGTTGCTGCTCCAGCTCGTTCAACATCTTGCCGAGGCCACGCACGACCTCCTCGGAGATCACCGACAGCAACTGCTCCAGCGCGCTGCGCACGCGCGGTGGCAGGTCGCTGCCGACCAGGGTCGCGTATTGGGTGTCTTTGGGATGCACCATGGCCTGCCCGTTTTCGCCCCCTGCGAAAATCGTGTCGTGTTAAATAGCACGGCCGGCGCCGCTTGCGCCACACACGTTTCCTTGTAACGCGATGTCGCGGCGACGGCGGCCACCGCGCGCCGGCTGCGCTCAATCGTCCCGCGTGGCGTGGAGCGCGAGGATCTGGCCGGCTTCGTCCAGTTGCAGGCGCAACTCGATCGGCCGGCAGCACACCGGGCAATCCTCGACGTAAGCCGCGTCGCCGGCGCTGGCGTCGACCAGCGCGTCGAAGCGTTCACCGCAGTAGGGGCATTGCACGGCAAGTGAATCGAGCATCGGCGCAGCATGATGCGCGCGACGATGGCAGCGCGTGAAGCCGGCCATGATCAGAAGACGCGCCTGGGCGCTGGCCTGCGCCGCGTCAGTCCTGCAGGAACAGCGCGATCACATCGTTGGTGAAACGGCGGCCAAGCTCGCTCGGCATGACGCGATCGTTTTCGACCGAGAGCCAGCCATGGTCGATGGCCAATGCGAGTTCCGTGGCGATGGCGCTGCGATCCAGCCCGGTGCACGCCTCGAAGCCGGCCAGCGAGAAACCTTCGTTCAGGCGCAGCGCGTTCAGCATGTAATCGAAGGGCCGGCGTCGCGCTTCGATGCGCTCGTCACCGCCGATCGCCTCCGCGCGCCCTGCCTTGGCCAGGTAATCGGCCGGATGCTTGACCTTCCAGCGACGCAGGATCGATTGTTCGGCGCCCAGGGTCAGTTTGCCATGCGCGCCGGCGCCGATGCCGAGATAGTCGCCAAAGCGCCAGTAGTTGAGGTTGTGCGCGCATTGCCGACCCGGTTGCGCGTATGCGGAGACTTCGTACTGCGCGTAGCCGGCGTCGGCCAGCATCGCCTGGCAACGTTCCTGCATGTCCCAGGCGTCGTCGTGTTCCGGAATGCCGGCCGGCGGCCGGGCGGCGAAAACGGTATTCGGCTCCAGCGTCAGCTGGTAGTGGCTGATGTGCGTGGGCTGCAGTGCGATCGCGCGCTCGACGTCGCGCTCGGCCATCGCCAGGGTCTGCTGCGGCAACGCATACATCAGGTCGAGGTTGAAGTTGTCGAAGCCGGCATCCTGCGCCAGCTTCACCGCGCGCTCGGCCTCGCGACTGTCGTGGATGCGGCCGAGCCGTTGCAGACAGCCATCGTCGAAACTCTGCAGGCCGAAGCTGAGCCGGTTCACGCCGGCGGCGCGGTAATCCTCGAAGCGGCCGTGCTCGGTAGTGCCGGGATTGGTTTCCAGGGTGATTTCCAGCGAGGGCGCAAAGCGCAACCGCGACGAGGCCGCCTGCAGGAAGCGATCGACCGCATCCGCCGGAAACAGGCTCGGCGTGCCACCGCCGAAGAACACGGTCTGCACGCTGCGACCCCAGACCAGCGGCAGGTCGTGGTCGAGATCGGCGATCAGCGCGTCGACATAGGCTTCGAACGGCAACACGCCTCGGCCCTCGTGCGAGTTGAAATCACAGTACGGGCATTTGCGGACGCACCAGGGCAGGTGCACGTACAGCGACAGCGGTGGCGGGGTCAGCATCTGCGTATTGTAGGAGCGCGTCGCGGGGCGACGCCGTTGATCGGGTTTCTGGGCTGGTTGCGCCAGGCGCACGCCTATAGTTCGGCGAGGCGTCGCTTCAGCGCGGCCAGCGCCAGGCCGCGATGGCTGACGCGGTTCTTGTCCGCGGGCGTCATTTCAGCGGCGGACAGGTTCGAAGCCGGATCGAGGAAAACCGGGTCGTAACCATGGCCGCCACCGCCGCGACGCGCAGGCAGGATCAGGCCACGCCAGCTGCCTTCGACCACGATCGGTTCGGGATCTTCGGCATGGCGCAGCAGCGCCAGCACGCAATGAAAGCGCGCGCTGCGCGATGCTTCGGGCATGCCGTCAAGTTCGTGCAGCAGCTTGTCGATGTTGGCGTCGGCATCGCCGTGCGCGCCGCCGTAACGCGCCGAGTACAGGCCAGGCGCGCCGTGCAAGGCGTCCACGCACAATCCGGAATCATCGGCCAGCGCCGGCAAGCCGGTCGCGCGTGCCGCATGCCGCGCCTTGATCAGCGCGTTCTCGATGAAGGTCGTGCCGGTCTCTTCGGCGTCGACCACGCCGAATTCCGATTGCGCATGCAGTTCGATGCCGTCGCCGGCGAGCAGTTCGCGCAGTTCGTGCAGCTTGCCGGCGTTGCTGCTGGCCAGGACCAGTTTCATGGCGTCGATGCGTGGCGTGCCAAGCCGCGGATCAGCGCCGGGTATTGCCGCCGGCGCGGAACTGGATAACTCCGTACACCAGCACGCCGGCGCCGAGCAGTCCCAGCGCCCAGAACAGATAGGGCCACGCGCCGCCCTGGCGCAGCATCCAGGTCTTGGTCTGGAAGGCCAGCGCCCACATTGCGCAGGCCAGCAGCACCAGCGCCAGCGTCTGGGTGGATCGTTGCAGTTTCATGTGTTCTCCAGCGCCGCGCGTTGCGCAGCCAGCAATTCGCCGATGCCTTGCTCGGCCAGTGCCAGCAGGGCGTCCAGTTCGTCGCGGCGGAAGGCATGGCCCTCGGCCGTACCCTGGAGTTCGATGAAGCCGCCGCCGTCATTCATCACCACGTTCATGTCGGTGTCGCAGTCGCTGTCTTCGGCGTAGTCCAGGTCCAGCACCGGCACGCCGCGGTAGACGCCGACCGAAACCGCCGCGACCGCGCCGAAGATTGGGTCCTTGTTGATCTCCTTGCGCGCACGCAGCCAGCGCACCGCGTCGACCAGCGCGACGTAGGCGCCAGTGATCGCGGCGGTGCGGGTGCCACCGTCGGCTTGCAGCACGTCGCAATCCAGGGTGATGGTGCGCTCGCCGAGCGCGCCGCGGTCGATGCAGGCGCGCAGCGCGCGGCCGATCAGGCGCTGGATCTCCAGCGTGCGACCGCCCTGCTTGCCGCGCGCGGCCTCGCGGTCGCTGCGCGAATGCGTGGCCCGCGGCAGCATGCCGTATTCGGCGGTAACCCAGCCTTCGCCCTTGCCGCGCAGGAAACCGGGCACGCGGTTTTCGACGCTGGCAGTGCACAGCACGCGCGTGCCGCCGAACGACACCAGCACCGAGCCCTCCGCGTGCCGGGTGTAGCCGCGTTCGATGCGCACTTCGCGCATTTGCGCCGGCGTGCGGCCGCTGGGACGAAGGATGGCGTTCATGAGGCTGGGCTACAGGGCGCGGCAGTCTAGCAGGAGCAGGCGCAGCGGCAGGGATCGCAACGCTCGACGCGAACGCCCGCAGCAACCGGCCCGCCTCGTTTCCCCGCCTTGGGTCCCGGCGATGAGCCTGCGAATGGCATACTTCCCGGCCGCCACACAAGAGCGTCGCCGCATGATCCGCAGCATGACCGCCTTCGCCGCCGGCGAGCGCAACACCGAGGCCGGCGTGCTCGGCTGCGAACTGCGTGCGGTCAACCACCGCTTCCTGGAAATCGGCGTGCGCCTGCCCGAGGAGCTGCGGGTGCTGGAGCCGGCGTTGCGCGAACGCATCGCCGCGCGCATCTCGCGCGGCAAACTGGACCTGACCTTGCGCCTGCGACCGACCGATGCCGCCGAAAACCTGCAGCTGAACCAGCCGCTGGTGTCGCAGCTGAGCGCCATTGCGCAGGACCTGGACGACCGTTTCCCGCACCTGCGCACCGACTTCGGCCAGTTGCTGCAATTGCCCGGCGTGCTGCAGTCGCGATCGGCTGATCCCGAGGCGTTGCAGGCGCAGGCGCTGGCGCTGCTGGACACGGTGCTCGGCGAATTCGTGGTGTCGCGCGAACGCGAAGGCGGCAAGCTGGCCGAAGTGATCGCCGAACGCGTTGACGCCATCGCCGCCCAGGCTGCGGAAGTGCGCGCGCTGATCCCGCTGATCCGCAGTGGCCAGCGCCTGAAACTGGAAACGCGCCTGGCCGACCTGCCGCAAACGGCCGACCCGGGCCGGCTGGAACAGGAGCTGGTGCTGTGGCTGCAGAAGCTCGACGTCGACGAAGAGCTCGACCGTCTCGACAGCCATATCGTCGAGATCCGCCGAGTGCTGACGCAGAAGGAACCGGTCGGCCGCCGCCTGGATTTCCTGCTGCAGGAATTCAACCGCGAAGCCAATACGCTCGGCTCCAAGTCGGTCGACGTGCGTACCACCAATGCCGCGGTCGAGCTGAAGGTATTGATCGACCAGATCCGCGAGCAGGTGCAGAACATTGAGTAGCCGTGATTCGGGATTCGTGATCTCAAGAGCGATGGCTTGCGATCGATATTGCGCCCGCTTTCACGAATCACCAATCACCAATCACGAATCACGAATCACGAATCACTGATCTATGCGCGGAACCCTCTTCATCGTCGCCGCCCCGTCGGGCGCCGGAAAATCCAGCATCGTCAATGCCTGCCTGGGGCGCGACGCCAACATCGCCCTGTCGATCTCGTTCACCTCGCGCGCGCCGCGGCCGGGCGAGCGCCATGCCGAGCATTACCACTTCATTTCCGAAGCGCAGTTCCAGGCGATGATCGACGCCGGCGAGTTCTTCGAGCATGCCCGCGTGCACGGCGACTGGAAGGGCACGGCGCGGCAATCGGTGGAGCCGTTGCTGGCCCAGGGCAAGGACGTGCTGCTGGAGATCGACTGGCAAGGCGCGCGCCAGGTGCGCGAGCGGGTGCCCGATGCGGTCAGCGTGTTCATCCTGCCGCCGTCGCGCGCCGCGCTCGAGGAGCGCATGCGCAAGCGCGGCCAGGACAGCGAAGCCACCATCGCGCAGCGTTTCGCCGCCGCGCGCGAGGAAATGTCGCATTACGGCGAATTCGACTACGTGATCGTCAACGAGCACTTCGACAACGCCGTCGGCGACATGTGTGCGATCTTCACCGCCAGCCGCCTGCGCAAGGATGTCCAGGTCGTGCGCCACGCCGGGCTCATCACCGCCCTGTTGTCCGACGAGTAATCGGTTCAGCCTGCCGTCCCGAGGTCGGTTCGGGACGACAGTCATGGAGCCAGAAGCTTGTCGATCCAACTTGGAACAGCTCAAGAGCGTGCCCAAGCCATTGATTTTCAAGGAAGCCGCTTGCGCTCCGGGTGCGGCCATGGCTACAATCCGCGCCCTCCGTATAGATATGAGCGGCCAAGCGGCCGCCGGGAAGCCTATGGCCCGCATTACCGTTGAAGATTGCCTGGAAGTGGTCGACAACCGCTTCGAACTCGTGATGATGGCCGCCAAGCGCGCGCGCCAGCTGGCCAATGGCGTCGAGTCCAAGATCGACAACAGCGAGCACGCCGACAAGCCGACCGTGCTGGCGCTGCGCGAAATCGCCGCGCGCCGCATCGACCAGGGCTATATCGACCAGGTCGAGAAGGCCGAGAAGGAACGTGCCGAACGCGAAGCGCTGGAATGGGCCGCCGCGGAAGTGGTCGCCGACGACGACCTGTCCAAGGGCGACGACTGATCGAGCTGGGAATCGGGAATCGTCAAAGCCCGCCTCGTGCTCCTCTGGCGTTAAAAAAGCCCCGCTTCTGCGGGGCTTTTGCTTGCTGTTCACCGATTCCCGACTCCCGACTCCCGGTTCCCGGCTGTTCCGCGCTACGCTCACCGCATGACCCCCGCCGAGCCTGCCCACGTCCATGACCATGCGCTGACCACGTCCTCCGCGCCGCTGCCGCAGGATGTTCCGGACTACGTGCAGTTGCTCGACAGTACGGCGTCCTATCTCAGTGACGAGCAGCGCGCGCTGATCCGCCGCGCCTGGGCGGTCGGCGCCGCGGCGCATGCCGGGCAGACGCGCAAGTCCGGCGAGCCCTACATCACCCATCCGGTCGCGGCGGCCACGGTACTGGCCGAGCAGCGCCTGGACGCCGAAACGCTGATCGCGGCGATCCTGCACGACACCATCGAGGACACGCCGCTGTCGCGCGAGGCCATCGCCGGCGAATTCGGCGAGACCGTGGCCGAGCTGGTGGAAGGCGTCACCAAGCTGGATAAGCTGCAGTTCCGGGATCGCCAGGAAGCGGCGGCGGAAAGCTTCCGCAAGATGCTGCTGGCGATGTCGCGCGACCTGCGCGTGATCCTGATCAAGCTGGCCGACCGCCTGCACAACATGCGCACGCTCGGCGCGCAATCGGGCGAAGCACGCGAGCGCATCGCGCGCGAGACGCTGGAGATCTACGCGCCGATCGCGCAGCGGCTGGGCATGAACCTGCTCAAGTCGGAACTGCAGGACCTCGGTTTCCGCGCGCTGCATCCGTGGCGCCACGCGGTGATCGAAAAGCGCATCCGCACCCAGCCGGTGGTGCGGCGCGAGGCGCTGGCCAAGATCCAGTCGCAGCTGGCGCAGCGGCTGGCGATGGAAGGCCTCGCGCACCGTCTGGTCGGCCGGGTCAAGACGCCGTGGAGCATCTACACCAAGATGCGCGCCGAGCAAAAGAGCTTCGACCAGATGATGGACGTGTTCGGCTTCCGCGTAGTGGTGGCCACGGTGCCGGACTGCTACCACGCGCTGGGCGTGGTGCATTCGGTGTTCAAGCCATTGGATGGACGCTTCCGCGATTTCATCGCGATCCCGAAAGCCAACGGCTACCAGTCGCTGCACACGGTGCTGTTCGGGCCTTACGGTTCGCCGATCGAAGTGCAGATCCGCACCGAGGAAATGGACCTGATCGCCGAACGCGGCATCGCAGCGCACTGGTCGTACAAGCACGGCGGCGCCGGCAACAGTGCACAGAGCCGTGCCAGCAGCTGGATCGCCGGCCTGCTGGAATCGCAGCGCAGCACCGGTTCGTCGCTGGAATTCCTGGAGAACGTCAAGGTCGACCTGTTCCCGGACGAGGTCTATCTGTTCACGCCCAAGGGCGACATCCTGGCGTTGCCGCGCAATTCCACCGCGCTGGATTTTGCCTACGCGGTGCATACCGATGTCGGCAACCACGCGGTCGCCGCGCGCGTGGACAAGAAGCTGGTGCCGTTGCGTACCAAGCTGGTCAGTGGCCAGCGCGTGGAAGTGATCACCGCCAAGTCGGCCGCACCGAATCCGCAATGGCTGGAATTCGTCGTATCGGGCAAGGCACGCACCGCGATCCGCCACCAGCTCAAGCACCTCGAGCACGAGGACGCGGTGCAGCTCGGCCACCGCATGCTCGATCGCGCGCTGGAAGACCTGAACACCTCGCTGGAGCGGCTGCCGGCCGCACAGCTGGAGGCCTACCTGGCCGAGTTCCGCTACCCACGACTGGAAGCCCTGCTGGCCGACATCGCGCTCGGCAACCGCATGCCGGTGCAGGTGGCGCAGGTGCTGGCACGGCAGGCGCCGGGCATGGGCGACCTGCTGGACAGCGCGCGTGCAGTGTTGCCGCAGGACAAGATCCTGATCACCGGACAGGAACGCGGCGTGATCAGCTTCGCCAACTGCTGCCTGCCGTTGCCGGGCGACGAGATCATGGGCTTCCACACCACCGGCAAGGGCATCGTGGTGCATCGCCTGGACTGCCCCAACGTCGTCGACTACCGCAAATCACCGGAACGCTGGGTACCGATCGGCTGGGACCGCGAGGTGTCCGGCGATTTCCAGGCCGCGCTACGGATCGAGGTCGAGAATCGTCCCGGCGTGCTGGCGCAGGTGGCCGCGGCCATCGCGCAGGCCGAGTCCAACATCGATCGCGTCGAATACCTGGAACGCGACACCAGCGTCGCCGGGATCCGCTTCGCGATCGAAGTGCACGACCGCAAGCACCTGGCCGAGGTGATCCGGCGCGTGCGGCGACTGAACGTGGTGCATGGCGTGCAGCGCTTGTAGGCGCGGCTAAACTACGGTCCTTCCTTGCAACCTCCGGACAGGACCATGCCCCGCGACCCGATCAGCACCAGCAAAGCTCCCGCCGCCATCGGCCCCTATTCGCAGGCCGTGCGCAGCGGCCACACCGTCTACCTGTCCGGGCAGATTGCGCTCGACCCCGCCAGCGGGTTGCTGGTCGAAGGCGATATCGAGGCGCAGGCACGACGCGCCTTCGACAACCTGCGCGCCGTCTGCGAAGCCGCTGGCGGCTCGATGGACGACGTGGCGCGCGTCGGCCTTTACCTGACCGACCTGGACCAGTTCGCCGCGGTCAACGCGGTGATGGGCGAATACTTCGCCGCACCGTATCCGGCGCGTTCCACGATCGAGGTGTCGGCGCTGCCGCGCGGCGCGCAGTTCGAGGTCGATGCGGTGATGGTGCTGGGCTGACGGGGCCGGATCAGCCGCGCTCGCGCACTTCGCTCGGCGTGGTGCCGGTCCAGCGCTTGAACGCGCGCCGGAACTCGCGCGCATCCTTGAAGCCGAGCACGGCGCCGATCTGGCTGATCGGCAGGTCGCGCTGGTGCAGCAGGTCGTGGGCGCGGTCGCTGCGCGCCTCGTCATGGATCGTCTTGAATCCGGTGCCGGCGCTGGCCAGGTGCCGGCGCAGCGTGCGCTCGGTCAGGTGCAGCTCGGCAGCGATGTCGGCCAGCCTCGGGTTTTCCTGCAGCCGCTCGCGCAGCAGGCGGCGCACGCTGGCGACGATCTCGTTCGGCCGACGCTCGTGCGGCAGCTGCGCGCGGCACAGCGCCAATGCCTGCTGTGCGCTGACGGGGTTGTAGGTCGGCAGGCGATAGTCGAGCCATCTCGTATCGACCATGATCCGGTTGCGCTGCATGTTGAAAGCCACCGGGCAGTCGAACACCTCGCGATAGCGGCTGGCATAGGCCGGTGCGGGATAGGTCAGCTCCAGCCGCAGCGGCCGGAACGATGTGCCGACCAGGCCCTGGCACAGCATCAGCGTGCTGGCGAACAGCTCTTCGCACAGGAATGGCAGCAGGTGCTCGTCCGGCGCGCGCTGCACGGCGACCATCGACACCGCGGCCGGGTCGGACGTATCGAACTCCAGGTCCATCAGGCTGCCGGACAGTCCGGCGTACTGCAGGCCGATCCCGATCGCATCGCCGAAGCTGTATGCGGTCATCATCGCCAGCCCGAGCAGGCCGAAATTGCCGATGTTCTGGCGGCAGCCGAGCACCAGGCCGATGTCCGCCCGGGGCAGGGCGCGCAAGGCCGCCTCGACGATGCGGCTGGCCTGGCGATAGGACACGCGGACCGTCGGATCGTCGATCCGGACACGGCTCAGGGGCAGCCCGGCGAACCAGGGTTCGCAGGTGATGCGCGCTTCATCCGCCATCTGGCACAGGCCGGAAAGGATGTTGGTGGCGGTGTCCGCGGTGGTCAGCCGTGGATCGATGCGGGCTTGCCTGGATCGCATGGAGTGCAGTTTGTCCGTTTTTCCCCCCGCCAGTATGCCGCCGTTGCCCTCCACCTGCGACCGCTGTCCGCTGGAGACTGCAGGGATATGACATGGCGCCAGCAGGGCGCCCAAAGGGGAGGATCAGTCATGACACGCATCACTTTATTGGCCGCCATCGTCGTCGCGACGCTGCTGGCAGGCTGCGAGCGCGCAGCGCCGACCGCGGCCGCGCCGGCAGCCGACACGCAATTCCAGAAGACGCTGCAGGAGCGCCTGCTGGATGCCAAGCCCGGCGACGTGATCGAGATTCCCGCCGGCCACTACGCCTTCGACCGCAGCCTCAGCCTGCGCGTGGACGGCGTGACGATCCGCGGCGCCGGCATGGACAAGACCGTGCTCAGCTTCAAGGGCCAGAAAAGCGGCGCCGAAGGCCTGATCGTCAATGCCAGCGACTTCACCCTCGAGAACCTGGCGATCGAGGACAGCAAGGGCGACGGCGTGAAGGTCAACGAAGGCGAGAACATCGTCATCCGCGGCGTACGCGTGGAATGGACCAACGGTCCGGACACCGACAACGGGGGTTATGGCCTGTATCCGGTGCAGACCAGGAACGTGCTGATCGAGGATTCGGTGGTGATCGGCGCATCCGACGCCGGCATCTATGTCGGCCAGTCGCAGAACATCGTGGTGCGCCGCAATCGCGCCGAGCGCAACGTCGCCGGCATCGAGATCGAGAACTGCATCGGTGCCGACGTGCACGACAACGTCGCCACCGAGAACACCGGCGGCATCCTGGTGTTCAACATGCCCGACCTGCCGCAGCCGGGGCATACCACGCGCGTGTTCAAGAACCGGATCGTGAAGAACAACACCTCCAACTTCGGCCGCAAGGGCACCGCGGTGGCGGCCGTGCCGGCCGGCTCGGGCGTGGTGATCATGTCCAACGACAAGGTCGAGATCTTCGACAACGAGATCGCCGACAACCAGACCGCCAACATCCTGATCGCCAGCCACTATTCGGCCGGTTACGACAGCATGTACAAGCCTTCGGCGGCCTTCGATCCGTATCCGGAAGAGATCCACGTGCACGGCAACCGCCTGTCCGGCGGCGGCGATTCGCCGGACGGCCTCGACCTGAAGGCACTGAAGGTGGCGATGTTCGGGCTCAACGGACGCATACCCGACGTGATGTGGGACGGCTACTACAACCCCAAGCGCGCACAGGGCCCACAGATCTGTCTGTCGGACGTCTCAGGCGTGGTCAATGCCGACGGTCCCAACAACAACGCCAGTCCCAACACCGACATGGCGCCGTTCAAATGCACGCTGGACAGGCTGCCGGCAGTGACATTGACCAAGGCATAAGCAGTGCAGTCCAGGTTGACCGCGCGCACGGTGCGCGCCTGCTTCGTATCGATCCTGCTGGCGCTGTGCCTGGCCGCCTGCGCGCGCCAGCCGGCACCGGTGCGGTTCCATGCCGAAGGCAATCCACCGAAGCTCAGCGACTGGAACGTCGTGACCAGCGACGGCAAGCGGCTGGCGTTGAACGCCGGCGTGGTGCCGTTCGACCTCAACACGCCGCTGTTCAGCGACTACGCGCACAAGCTGCGTACGGTGTGGATGCCCGAAGGCAAGGCCGCGCAGTACCACGCCAGCGAAAGCTTCGACTTTCCGGTCGGCACCATCCTCAGCAAGACTTTCTACTATCCGAAAGCCGACCCGGCCAATCGCGATGCGGTCGCGCGCACCTACGACCAGAGCGGCGACCACGCCGGCGAAGGTCTCGACCTCGACAACGTGCGCATGATCGAGACCCGCCTGCTGGTAAGGCGCGAAGCGGGATGGATCGCGCTGGCCTATGTCTGGAACGCGGAGCAGACCGAAGCCGAACTGGCGCGCACCGGCGACAGCGTGCCGCTGCAACTGGTCGCCGACGGCAGCCGCCAGGACTTCACCTACCAGGTGCCGGACCAGAACCAGTGCGCCGGTTGCCACGCCAGCAACAACACCACGCGCCAGATCGTGCCGCTGGGGCCCAAGGCGCGGCATCTCGATCGCGATTACGCCTATGCCGATGGCAGCCGCAACCAGCTCGCGCACCTGGCGGCGCTCGGTTACCTGCAAGGCCTTCCTGCCGAGGACGTGCCGCGCAACGCCGACTGGCAGGACGCCGCACGCGCCAGCCTCGACGATCGCGCACGCGCATACCTGGACATCAACTGCGGCCATTGCCACAACGCGCAGGGACCGGCCGACACGTCGGGCCTGTGGCTGGATGTCGGCAAGCATTCGCCGCGGCACCTGGGCCTGTGCAAGCCGCCGATCGCGGCGGGGCCGGGCACCGGCGGCCATCGTTTCGGCATCGTGCCGGGCAAGCCGGACGAATCGATCCTCGCGTTCCGCATGGACAGCGACGATCCGGGTGTGATGATGCCCGAGCTCGGACGCGACGTCGTGCACGAGGAAGGCGTGGCGCTGATCCGCGACTGGATCAGCGCGATGGAAGGTGACTGCAACTGAGTTTCATCGTGGCCGCGGCGTGCGAGGGGGTGCGCGTCGCGGCCACGTCATACAAGGTCTACAACCGATCCGGGGAGAAAAGCATGTCCTTGAACCAACACATCCTGGCGCTGAGTCTGCGGCGCGCGATCATCGGCGCCTGCGTGCTGCCGTTCGCGACGGCAGCCTGGGCGCAGGACGCCGTCGATGCCGACACGCCTCCGCCAGCGCAGCAGTCCGCCGCCCAGGCGCCATCGACGAACAGCGCGGTGACGCTGGACACGGTGGTGGTTACCGCGCAGAGCCGCGAACAGCAGCTGCAGGACGTGCCGATCGCGCTGCAGGTGGTCAACGAACAATTGCTGCAGGACATCACCGCCGAAGACATGGGTGATCTCGATGCCTTCGTGCCCGGCCTGGTGGTGGGCAGCACGCAGCCGACGCAGCCCAGCTTCCAGCTGCGCGGGATCAGCACCGGCGACTTCGGCATCGGCACCGATCCGGCGGTCGGCGTGTACGTCGATGGCGTCTACGCCGGCCGTGGCGGCGGCACGCTGCTGCCGTTCACCGATGTCGAACGCATCGAGATATTGAAGGGGCCGCAAGGCACGCTTTTCGGCCGCAACAGCGCGGCCGGCGCGGTATCGATCATCACCCGGCGCCCGACCAGCCAGGTCGAGGGCCACGCCAACCTGCGTGTCGGCAATCATGGCAAGCGCTATCTGGAGGCCATGCTCAATGCGCCGGCCGACGACAAGATCGCGTTCCGCATGAACGCGCTGGTCAACCGCAGCGATGGCTGGCTGCAGGACGCCGCCACTGGCGTCGATCTCAATCCGGAGGACAACTGGGCCACGCGCGCCGCGTTCCGCATGGACGTCAGCGAGGCCACCCAGGTGCTGCTGAGCTGGGATCACGAGAACCTCGACCAGAAGTCGCGGCCGAGCACCGGCATCGTGTCGTTGCCGGCATCGCCCGGGCTGCCGATGTTTCCGGTGGATACCGACGCCTATCTCGATCCGCGCGACCAGCCGACCTACAGCGACGTCATCGACAACGAGGAATCGCGCCGCTTCAACGGCGTGACCTTGATCGTCGACCATGCCACCGGCTGGGGCAGTTTCACCTCGACCAGCGCCTGGCGCGGTTTCGACACGGTCAACCGCGCCGAGGAAGACGCCACCAATCGCCGTTACCTGTACATCGACACCGCCAACCGCGAGCGCAACAGCAGCTGGTACCAGGAGTTCAAGTTCGCCGGCAGCAGCGATCGCATCGACTGGGTCGCAGGCGCCAGCTACTACCAGGAAAGCGCGCGCCAGAGCAGCGAGGTGAACCTGTTCAGCGATAGCGTCGACAGTGCGATGGTGCAGCTCGGCGCCGTGCCGCCGACCCTTCCGATTCCACCCGGCATGGGGCCGTTCGGCTTCGGCCAGATGCTGCTCGATGCGAACGGCATCCCGCTCAATCTGCTTGGCAATCCCTGGAACGAGGCCTATCAGAACACCCTGGATTCCAAGGCCTACGCGCTGTACGGCGACGTCATCTGGCACGCCACCGACAAGCTCAACCTGACTTTCGGCCTGCGCTACACGCGCGACGAGAAGGATTTCAGCTGGTTCAACGACCATCGCTCCGCACCGGAACTGGACGCGACCTTGTACGCGCTCGAGCAGATGGGCGTGCTGGCGATGCTGGGCATCACCGCGCAGGACCTGATGTTCGACCTGGCGTTCACCGATCCGGTGTCGATGGCCAACAAGGGCATCATCACCCGCGACAGCAATTCGTGGAGCGATGTCAGTCCGCGCTTCGTCGCCGACTACCATCTCAACGACAACGCGATGGTCTTCGCTTCGCTGGCCAAGGGCTACAAGGCCGGCGGCTTCAACTCGTTCCAGCCCGGCGCCAGCTTTGACAACGAGGATGTCTGGAACTTCGAGACCGGCATCAAGCAGTCGTTGCCGCAGTACCGGCTGGAGTTCGACGCGTCGGCGTACTACTACGTTTACGACAACCGCCAGGCGATCCGCCTCGACACCACCGGCGACATCCCGCGCTACATCACCGACACCAGCGACCAGGAAGCGTATGGCCTGGACTTCGCGGCGCGCTGGCAGGCCACCGAAGCATTCGGCCTGGATTTCAACGCCGCCTTCATCGACGCCAGCTACAAGGATTACGTCACGCCGGAAGGCACCAGCCTGAATGGCCAGCCCACCGGCGAGCCGTACTGGTCGTTCGCGGCCGGTGCCAACTACGTATGGGAACTGGGCGATGGCAGCGACATCCGTTTCTCGCTGCGTCACGCCTATCGCGGCGCGCGCCGTTGCAGCGACGAATCGTTGAGCCAGGGCACCTGTGCCGGGTTCCCGGCGTTCGAGGTGGGCGGCGCGCAGAACCGCAGCGACCTGCGTGCCAGCTGGACCTCGTCCGACGACCGCTGGGGCGTGGCCATGTACGGCACCAACGTATTCGACAACCGCTACGTCACCGGCCTGCACACCTACGGCACCGATGTGTTCGGTACCACCGGCGCAACCGTATCGGAGCCGCGTTTCTACGGCGTCGAACTGAGCGCGAAGTTCTGATCCGCGTTTCTCCTCTCCCGCGTCTGCGGGGTGAGTAAGCCAGCCTGCGAGCCGTTGGCTCGCAGGCTGGCGAACGCCAACGCGCGTGCGCGTTGGCCAGGACGCGGAGCGAGTGGGTGAGGGTGCGAGCGCAGCAGGCGCGAGAGCGGTTGCATTCCCGGATCACCCGCGGACTGGCGCGAACCCGTCCGACACCGGCATGCTTGTCGCATGCCGGCTTCCCACCGATTCGACGCAGGCGTCGATGTCGCACATCTTCCACTGGGCACCTTGCCCGGCGTCGGCGCGCGCGTGGCCGAAAAGCTCGCTGCGCGCGGCCTGCTCACGCTGCAGGACCTGTGGCTGCAGCTGCCGCGCCGCTATGAGGACCGTACCTCGATCACCCCGATCCGCGCGCTGCAGCCCGGCGTCGCGGCGCAGGTCGAGGGCCGCGTCGAGGCCGTCGAGCGCGGCTTCCGCTACAAACCGATGCTGCGCGTGGCGATCGGCGACGATTCGCAGGCGACGCTGGTGCTGCGCTTCTTCCATTTCCGCGCCGTGCAGGTCGCGCAATTCCGGCCTGGTGCGCGCATCCGCTGCTATGGCGCGCCGCGCGCGGGCCAGCACGGGCTGGAAATCGTGCATCCAAGCTATCGGTTGCTGGATGACGACGCGGCCGGCGCGCTCGGCGAGCAGCTCGACCCGGTGTACCCGGCAATCGAGGGCATCGGCCCGGCGACGCTGCGCAAGCTGATCGGACTGGCGCTGGACCGGCTGCCCGATGACGAGGCACTGGAACTGCTGCCGCCACCGCTGCGCGCACGCCTGCAATTGCCATCGCTGAAGCAGGCCTTGCTGACGTCGCATCGGCCGCCGCGCGACGCCGACCTCGCCGCGTTGTCGGCCGGCCTGCATCCGGCGCAGCAGCGGCTGGTGCTGGAAGAACTGCTGGCGCATCACCTCAGCCTGCGCCGGCAGCGCATCGCCTTGCAGCAACAACGCGCGGCCGCGCTGGCGGACGCGGACGCGCTCGCCCTGCAACTGCAGGAGGCGTTGCCGTTTGCGCTGACCGGCGCACAGCAGCGCGTGTACCAGCAGGTGCGCAGCGACCTCGCCAGGCCAGTGCCGATGCTGCGCCTGGTACAGGGCGATGTCGGCAGCGGCAAGACCGTGGTCGCGGCGCTGGCGGCGTTGTTGGCGATCCAGGCCGGCAAGCAGGCCGCGCTGATGGCGCCGACCGAACTGCTGGCAGAGCAGCACCTGGCCAACCTGCGCGGCTGGCTGGAGCCGCTCGGCGTGCGCATCGCCTGGCTCGCCGGCAAGGTCACAGGCAAGGCGCGCGCGGGCGTGCTCGATGCCGTGGCCTCGGGCGCGGCACAGATGGTGGTCGGCACGCATGCGTTGATGCAGGACAACGTCGTCTTCCACGACCTGGCGCTGGCGATCGTCGACGAGCAGCATCGCTTCGGCGTGCACCAGCGCCTTGCGCTGCGCGACAAGGGCGTCCTTCGACAGGCTCAGGATGAGCGTGATGAGGGAAGCGTGCCGCACCAGCTGGTGATGACGGCCACGCCGATCCCGCGCACCCTGGCGATGGCGGCCTACGCCGATCTCGACGTGTCCGCGATCGATGAGCTGCCTCCGGGGCGCACTCCGGTGCAGACGGTGGTGCTCAGCGCCGAGCGCCGCCCGGAACTGATCGAACGCATCCGCGGCGCCTGCGCGGAAGGCCGGCAGGCGTACTGGGTGTGCACGCTGATCGACGACAGCGACGAAGTCATCGCGCAGGCCGCGCAGAGCACCTACGAGAACCTCTCGGCCTCGTTGCCGCAGCTGCGCGTCGGTCTCGTGCACGGCCGCATGAAGGCCAACGACAAGCAGGCGATGATGCGTGCGTTCAAGGACGGCGCGATCGACCTGCTGGTGGCGACCACCGTGATCGAGGTCGGCGTCGACGTGCCCAATGCGTCGCTGATGATCGTCGAGAATGCCGAGCGCCTGGGCCTGGCCCAGCTGCACCAGCTGCGTGGTCGCGTGGGGCGCGGCAGCGCGGCGTCGAGCTGCGTGTTGCTGTACCAGCCGCCGCTGTCGGCGATGGCGCGGCAGCGGCTGGAAACGATGCGCCAGACCAGCGACGGCTTCGTCATCGCCGAGAAGGACCTGGAACTGCGCGGCCCTGGCGAGCTGCTCGGCGTGCGCCAGACAGGCCTGGCCGCGTTCCGCGTCGCCGACCTGGCGCGCGACGCAGCATTGCTGCCGCAGGTGCGCGAGATCGCGGATGCGCTGCTGGCGGACTCGCCCGACATCGCCGACCGGATCGTGCAGCGCTGGGTGGGCGGCGCGGCCCGTTACGCGTCGGCCTGAGGTGGTCGGCTGACTGTTCCCCTTCACTTGAATGCGGGATAGACGCGAAATTGCTTCTTGCAGCCGCTTTCGGGCGCAAGATCAAGCCCAATCCCCTTGGCCTTTTTGCAAAAGAGACCCAAGGCCGCAAGCTCTTCCCGATTCCCGATTCCCGATTCCCGATTCCCGATTCCCGATTCCCGACTGCTGATCCCATGACCAACACAATCCCCCTGCTGATCGATACCGACCCCGGCGTCGACGATGCACTCGCGCTGCTGATGGCGTTCAACGACACCCGCCACGACATCGTCGGCCTGACCGTCACAGCCGGCAACGTCGGCCTGCAGCACACCGTGCGCAACGCGCTGAAGCTGTGCGAGGTCGCCGGGCGGCATGACATTCCGGTCCATGCCGGCAGCGCGTCGCCGCTGCTGCATCCATCGCCGGATGCGGGCTATGTGCACGGCCGCGATGGCTTCGGCGATGTCGGTCATCCGCCACCGCGGCGCGAGGCAGAGGCCGAGCATGCCGCGCTTGCCATCCTGCGCCTGTCGCGCGAGCACGCAGGCCGGCTGCTGTTGGTCGCGCTGGGCCCTTTGACCAACATCGCGCTGGCGCTGAAGCTCGATCCGACCCTGCCCCAGCGCATCGCGCGGCTGGTGATCATGGGCGGCGCCGTCAGCAGCCACGGCAACATCACGCCTGCCGCCGAGTTCAACATCCACTTCGACCCGGAGGCGGCGCACATCGTGGTCGAAGCCTTCCCACGCTTCGACCTGGTCGACTGGGAGGCGGTGCTGGTGCATGGCCTGCAGCAGCGCGAGGTCGACAGCTGGCTGAGCGTCGACTCGCCGCGGGCGCGGTTCTACGACATGATTTCGCGCCAGACCCGGGCCTGGTCGGCCGAGCGCCGCGGCGAGCGCTGGCATTCGGCCGATGCCCTGGCGATGGCCCATGCCCTGCATCCGGACGCCGCCACACAGATGCTGGAACGCCCGGTCGCGGTCGAACTGGCGGGCCGGCTGACTCGGGGTGCGACCCTGGTCGACTGGTTGCGGCAGGGCGGACAACCGGACAATGCCGCCATCCTGATGGCCTACGACCAGGACCGCTTCCAGACCCTGATCCGAGAGGCCCTGGCCGCCCGTTGAGGCGAGCAGGGGTATTTGCGCCGCAGGGAAGTATCGGTCTACAATATCCGACTTCCCTGCATATAATTGGTGCCCGCCATGAAAGACGGCGTACATCCCGAATACCGCGCTGTCGTCTTCCAGGACGTCACTTCGGACTTCAAGTTCCTGACCCGCTCGACCCTCTCCAGCAAGGAGACGGTGAAGTGGGAGGACGGCAACGAGTATCCGCTCGTCAAGATCGAAGTCTCGTCGGCATCGCATCCGTTCTATACCGGCCAGCACAAGGTGATGGACACCAGCGGCCGTATCGACAAGTTCAAGCGTCGCTATACCAAGTAAGCGTTCGAGCCAGGTCTCGCCGCAGCGGCCGCCCTCGGGCGGCCGTTCGCGTTTTCGTAGTAGCGCATCGATGCGCGCTCGAATCCGCCCGCTCGCGGCGATAGGACTTTCGTTTAGAGCCCTGCCTCGGACGGCTATGCGATAATTGCTGCGACGCGGCAACGCCGCGCTTCCGTCCCTAACCGCCGTCCTGCCGTCCATGGGGATGCGCGCGGCCTTTGAGGAGCACGTTCGTGTCCGAACTGGATCAAGTCACCCTGAATGCCGGCGACAAGGCCGTCGCCCTGCCGGTGCTCAAGCCCACACTAGGCAACAGCTGCATCGACATCGCCAAGCTGCCGAAGGAAACCGGCTGCTTCACCTACGACCCCGGCTTCACCGCCACCGCTGCCTGCAAATCGGCCATCACCTATATCGATGGCGATGCCGGCGTGCTGCTGTATCGCGGTTATCCGATCGAGCAGCTTGCCAACCAGTCGAGCTTCCTCGAAGTCGCCTACCTGCTCATGAACGGCGAGCTGCCGAACAAGACGCAGTTCGACGCCTTCGATCACGAAGTCGCGCATCACACGATGATGCACGAGGCATTCAAGAACTTCCTCGGCGGCTTCCGCCACGACGCGCATCCGATGGCGATGATGGTCGGCATGGTCGGCTCGATGGCCAGCTTCTACCACAACACGCTCGATCTCGAAGATCCGGAACAGCGCCGCTTGGCCGCGATCCGCCTGATCGCCAAGGTGCCGACGATCGCCGCCGCCTGCCACCGTTATTCGATCGGCTGGCCGGTGCGTTTCCCGCGCAACAACCTGGAATACGTCGACCGCTTCCTGCACATGATGTTCGAGGTGCCGAGCGAGCCGCTGGAACTGCCGCCGGTTGCCGCCAAGGCGCTGGATCTGCTGTTCATCCTGCACGCCGACCACGAGCAGAACGCATCGACTTCCACCGTTCGTCTGGTCGGCTCCACCGGCGCCAATCCCTACGCCTGCGTCGCCGCCGGCGTAGCCGCGCTGTGGGGGCCGGCGCACGGCGGCGCCAACGAGGCGGTGCTGAAGATGCTGGCCGAGATCGGCGACGTGAAGAACGTGCAGTCGGCGGTCGACAAGGCCAAGGACAAGGAATCGGGCTTCCGGCTGATGGGCTTCGGCCATCGCGTCTACAAGAACTTCGACCCGCGCGCCAAGATCATCCGCGAGATGTGCCACCAGGTGCTCAACGAGCTGGGCGTCAACGATCCGCTGCTGGACGTGGCGATGAAGCTGGAAGAAGCGGCGCTGAAGGACGACTACTTCGTGCAGCGCAAGCTTTACCCGAACGTCGACTTCTACAGCGGCATCATCTACAAGGCGCTGAAGATCCCGACCGAGATGTTCACGGTGATGTTCGCGATAGCCCGCACCGCCGGCTGGGTTGCGCACTGGCTGGAACAGCAGGAAGATCCGGAAGCCAAAATCGGTCGTCCGCGACAGATCTACACCGGCTACGACAAACGCGAATACGTGGGCGTCGACAAGCGCTGACCGGCAACGCTTCGACACGCAGGAAAAACGCCCCGCCATCGCGGGGCGTTTGTGTTTTCGGCTCCAGCGAACTATCGCGCCGGGGCACGGGGACTGGCCGGGCGGATCATGGCGCACACATGCGTCGTGCATCGCGAAGTGGTGACTGCCAGCACGCTTGTTCCGGGCTGGTTTTCGAGACGCTGGAGAATTCGGTTCCGCTGCAGGTTCGCGTAACGGTCGTGGACACTCTTGACGTCGGTGCGCTTTCCAAAAAGCGCATCCGCTTCATCGAAGAGAAGAATGGCACCAGACTCGCGGGCCGCCTCGAATGTTCTCGACAGGTTCTTTTCCGTCTCGCGGACATACCTGCTGACGATCCGCGCAAGTTCGATCCGTTGGAGGGGACGTTCCAGATCGCGGGCGAATCGTGATGCCAGAACGGAGCGTTCGCGTGCCGTGGCCGCATACAGCGCGACCAGCGTGCCGCCAGCATCGTCCTGCAGGCGGCGAAGCAACTGGCCATAGCGGCGACTTCCGTGATGCACGGACAGGACCCGGGTTTCCATCAGTGCGCCGCGCCGCTCAGGTTCCAGTCTCGTAGCCCGCAATCTCGTCCTCCGCCAACAGCTGGCGCAGCTGCGATGCGGACGCACGTCTCATCGGTTTCTCGTCGATGCCCGACAGCGGCGCCTGGCGCAGCACGTCGGCAGGCAGCACGGTCAGGTCGAAGGTCAGTTCCTCGGCGCTGAACAGCCACACCGGGAAATCGTCGCTGCGCTCGCGGTCCAGCCGCAGGCGGCGCGTGCGCGATTCGGCGGGAATGCGGTGTTCTTCCAGGAAACGCGGCACCGCATCGGCATCGTCCGCATGCAGCTGCAGCATGACCGGTGCATTGGTATCGGCCGTGCCATCCAATACCGGGCCGACCAGGCGCGCATCGAATGGCGCGAAGAATTCCAGCGCGCGCAAGGCGGCCTCGCGGCGCGCGCGCAGGCCGGTCGCCTGTGCGTCGCCAAGGAACAGGCGCTGGTATTCGCGCAGTGCGTCCTCGATCTCGCGATTGCGCGGCAGCGAGGCGTCGTCGTGGATTCCCAGTCGCTGCGCTGCTTTCAGCTTTGCCTGGTGGAAATCGCGGATGCCGCTTTCGGCCATCAGGCGCGCGGCTTCGTGGGCGAGGCGATGGCGGCGCTCGCGGATGCGCGTCTCGGCATGCTGACGGGCGTGTCGCACGGCAAGCTCCCGATCAAAGCCTGTTGCGACTGTACATCGTTTGAGTGCGCAGGACGCGTGACAGCCGCGGCCACGTGGGGCGGGTCCGGCCCGCCACCGCCATTCCACTTTCACGGCAATGGTGGTTTGGACTCAAGGCGGGCCTGGGCCCGCCTGCCTCAGAAGATATCGAACGCAGCCTCGTCCGGCACCTGTTCGGTATCGTAATTGGTGTAGGTTTCCATGCGCTCGAGGTCTTCGACCTTGACGAACTCGGTGATGCCCCCACTGCCCTCCGGCAACAGCGTGCCGTTCGCACCCACCGACACTTCCACCATGCCTGCCGGTGGTTCGTTGCTGGCGATCGGAACGTCTTTCAGCGCCACGCGCATGTAGTCGATCCAGATCGGCAGCGCCGCCTTGCCTCCGTACTCGCGGTAACCGAGTGAGCGGAAGTCGTCGCGCCCCACCCACACGGTGGTCGCGAGATTGCCGCCGAAACCGGAGAACCAGGCATCGCGGTGGTCGTTGGTGGAACCTGTCTTGCCGGCGATGTCCTCGCGGCCCAGTACCTTGGCGGCGGTGCCGGTGCCGCGCAGCACGACGTCGCGCATCATCGATACCAGCTGGTAGGCGACGCGCTCGTCGATCGCCCGCGGCGCCAGTACCCTGTCGGCACCGACGGCGGTCGGTTGCGCCGCCGCGGGCGTATCGCCTTCCTTGGTCGGCTGTTTCGATTCGGCGGGCTTGGCTTGCGTAACCGCAGGGCCGAGGTTGAAGCCATCGACGATGTGCGAGGCGGTCCGTTCCTGGCCGGCGCGCTGTCCACAGCTGCGGCAGGCGGCGGCCGGCTTTTCCTTGAAGATCAGCTTGCCATCGCGATCCTTGACCTCGTCGATGAACCAGGCCTTGACCTGGAAGCCGCCGTTGGCGAACACCGCGTAACCGCGCGCGATATCCAGCGGCGCCAGCGAGGCGGTGCCCAGCGACATCGACAGGTTCGGCGGCAGCTGCGCCTCGTCGAAACCGAAATGGCTGATGTAACGGCGTGCGTAATCGACGCCGATCGCATCCAGCAGGCGCACCGACACCAGGTTGCGCGACTGCACCAGTGCTTCGCGCAGACGCATCGGGCCGCGGAAGCGGCCGTCGTCGTTCTGCGGGCGCCACATGTGGCCACGGCGGTCGCGGAACACCACCGGCGCATCGAGCACGATCGAGGCGGGATTGAAGCCGCGCTCGAACGCCGCCGCGTACAGGAACGGCTTGAAGCTGGAGCCGGGCTGGCGACGCGCCTGGGTGGCGCGGTTGAACTTGTTGCCGGCAAAACTGAAACCACCGATCAGCGCGCGCAACGCGCCGGTTTCCGGTTCCAGCGAAACCAGCGTGGCCTGGGCGCGCGGCAGCTGGTCCACCAGCCATTCGCCTTCCTTCTCGCCACGACGGATGCGTGCCAGGTCGCCGCGCTTGTACAGCGCCGCCGGGCTCTTGCCGGGCCATTTCGCGCCGGCGGAGGCGGGGAGCGTCAATTCGCTGCCGTCGGCCAGCACCAAGGTCGCGCTGCCGTCCCTGCCGGTGGCGGTGACGATGGCCGGTACCAGGCCTGCCTGCGCCGGGATGCCGGACAGGCGTGCGGCGATCGCGGTGATGGTCTCGCCGTCGGCCAGGTCGAAATGCCGCTCGACCTTGTTCCAGCCGTGGCGGTGGTCGTAGACGCGCAGGCCCTGGTGCACCGCGACGTCAGCGGCTTGCTGCATCGTCGGATCGATGGTGGTGGTGACGTGGTAGCCCTTGGTGAGAACGTCGCCGCCATAGCGCGCGATCATTTCCCGCCGCACCATTTCCGCCACATACGGCGCATACACCTCGGTCGGACGTTCGTGCGGCGCGGCGTGCATCGGCTGGGCCTTGGCCTGGGCGGCCTCGGCGGGGCTGATGTACTGCAGTTCCGCCATCCGGTCGAGAATGTAGTCGCGGCGGATGCGATTGCGTTCGGGATTGCTGAGCGGATTGCCGCTGGACGGGAACTTCGGTACGCCGGCAAGCGTGGCGATCTCGTCCAGCGTCAACTGCTGCAGCGACTTGCCGTAGTAGTACTCCGCGGCTGCGCCGATGCCGTAGGCGCGATTGCCGAAGAAGCTCTTGTTGAGATACAGCTCGAAGATCTCGTCCTTGCTCAGCTCGCGCTCCATCTTGATCGCCAGCAGGATCTCCGCCAGCTTGCGCGTGTAGCTGTATTCCGAGCTCAGGAAATACTGCTTCACGACCTGCTGGGTGATGGTGGAGCCGCCGGGCACGCGCTTGTCGTCGGTGGTAGCCAGTAGCCAGACCGCGCGTGCGATGCCCTTGTAGTCGACGCCGTGATGCTTGTAGAAGCGCGCATCCTCGATCGCGATGAACGCCTGCTTGACCCGGTCCGGCACCTCGTCGATCTTCACCGGATAACGCCGGCTCTCGCCGAACAGCGCCATCAGCCGGCCATCGCGGGCATAGACGTACATCGGCTCCTGCAGCTCGACGTCGCGCAGTGTCTGCGCGTCCGGGAGCTTCGAGGTGACCACGTAATAGAGCGTGCCGGCGGCCAGCAGGCCAAGCAGCATCAGGCCGGCGGAGGCGAGCAGCCCCCAGCGCAGCAAACGTCGGAATTGGGACATGGAGCGGGCGGCTTCCGATTGCGGATGTCGTAGTCGCGGAGTATAGATGACGCGGGGACCGGGGCCGCCTGACCGACAAGGGCAGTCCCGGCGTTTAATGGGCGATCACGGTCACAGCTCGACCATCCCGGCAAGTGGGGGGGATTGTCAGACTGTGAAAAGTCCGTTATTTAATGTGTCCACGCAGTATGTGCTTGTAAGCACCCGTGGGAAGGGGAGAAACCGTGGGTCTGGTCTCAAAATCTCAGGCGCCGTTGATCGGCGTCGATATCAGTTCGACTGCAGTCAAGCTGCTGCAGCTTTCGCGTACGGGCGACCGTTATCGCGTTGAGCATTACGCAGTCGAGCCGTTGCCGCCCAATGCGGTGGTCGAGAAGAACCTGGTCGAGGTGGAAGCCGTCGCCGAGGCGATCCGTCGCGCCGTCAACCGTTCCGGCAGCAAGGCCAAGCATGCCGCTGCCGCCGTGGCCGGGTCATCGGTGATCACCAAGATCATCCCGATGCCCGCCGGTCTGGACGATGACGAACTCGAAGCGCAGGTCGAGCTCGAAGCGGTGAACTACATTCCGTATCCGATCGAGGAAGTGAACCTCGATTTCGAGGTGCTCGGCTCGATGCCCAACAGTCCGGACATGGTCCAGGTGCTGCTGGTGGCATCGCGTTCCGAGAATGTCGAAACGCGGCAATCGGCGCTGGAGCTTGGCGGCTTGTCCGCGCGGGTGATGGATGTCGAGGCCTTCGCGATCGAGAACGCCTTCGCCTTGATGGCGATGCATCTGAATACGCCGCGCGACGGCATCGTCGCGCTGGTCGACGTCGGCGCCTCGATGACCACGCTCAACGTGCTGCGCAATGGTCGCAGCCTGTACACGCGCGAACAGGTCTTCGGCGGCAAGCAGCTCACCGACGAGGTGATGCGCCGCTACGGCCTCAGCTATGAGGAGGCAGGTCTGGCCAAGCGCCAGGGCGGCCTGCCGGAAAGCTACGAGGTCGAGGTGCTTGAACCGTTCAAGGAAGCGATGGTGCAGCAGGTCAGCCGTCTGCTGCAGTTCTTCTATGCCGGCAGCGAGTACAACCGCGTCGATCAGATCGTCCTTGCCGGCGGCTGTGCCTCGGTGCCGGGCGTGTCCGAGCTGCTTGAGGAACAACTGGGCGTGCCATCGGTCGTCGCCAATCCGCTGGCGCACATGACGCTGGGCCCGCGCGTGCAGGCCCATGCACTGGCACAGGATGCTCCGGCATTGATGATCGCCTGCGGTCTGGCGCTGAGGAGCTTCGACTGATGTCCAAGATCAATCTGCTCCCCTGGCGCGCCGAACGGCGCAAGCAACGCCAGCAGGAGTTTTTCGTGATGCTGGGCCTGTCGGCCCTGGTGGCGGTACTGCTCTCGTTCTTCATCATCGGCTACTACAACAGCCAGATCAGCGGCCAGAACGATCGCAACGCGTTCCTGCAGGGCGAGATCGACAAGGTCCAGAAGCAGATCGACGAGATCAAGCTGCTGGACGAAAAGAAAGGCCGGCTGCTGGCGCGCAAGAAAGTGATCGAGGAACTGCAGGTCAACCGTTACCAGATGGTGCACCTGTTCGATTCACTGGTACGCACCATTCCCGACGGCGTGGTCCTGACCGGGATCAAGCAGGAAGGCGAATTGCTGACCTTGTCGGGCCGGTCGCAATCCAATGCCCGTGTCGCCACCTATATGCGCAATCTCGAGAGCTCTGGCTGGATGACCAGCCCTGAAGTGAACGTGATCGAGGCGAAAGACGCCGAAAAGGGCACGATAATCGCGACGACCCGCAACGTGGTGCTGCCTTACGCATTCACGCTGCAGGTCAAGCTGGCCAATCCGAACGCGCCGAAGGAAGGCGAAGCGGCGCCGGTCGCCGCGCCCGCAGCGCCAGCCAAAGCCACCGGGGGGGCGGCGTCATGAGCCAGCGCAAGGTTTCATTGAAGGAACTGGATTTCAACAACATCGGCTCCTGGCCGCGGCAGGCCAAGATCGGCTTCTGCGTGATCGTAGGGTTGCTGATCGTGTTCCTGGCGTACTGGCTGTTCGTCCGCGACAAGCGCGAGGAGCTGGCCGGCCTGGAGCGCAAGGAAAGCGAATTGCGCACCGACTTCGAGGAGAAGCAGGGCCGTGCCGCGAACCTGGAGCCGTTGAAGCAGCAACTGGCCCAGATGGAGCAGGTGCTGCAGCAGATGCTGCGCCAGCTGCCCAGCAAGACCGAGATGCCCGACCTGATCGTCGACATCTCGCAGACCGCGCTCGCCACGGGGCTGCAGAACGAGTTGTTCCAGCCAGAACCCGAGGTGCCGAAGGAGTTCTACGCCGAGAAGCCGATCAGCCTGCGCATGGTCGGCAGCTACCACCAGTTCGGTGCCTTCGTCAGTGGTGTCGCTTCATTGCCGCGTGTGGTGATCATGACTTTCCACAACATCGAACTGAAGCCCAAGGCGAAGGACGGCAAGATCGACGCCAGCAGTGCGTTGCAGCTGGCCGGCACGGTCAAGACCTACCGCTACCTCGACGAGGATGAAACCACGTCTGCTGATGGAGCGACGCCAGCAGGGACGACGCCGGCGAAGCCCGCGACTGCCGCACCGGCGGGAGGTCAGCGATGAACCTCATCGGTACACCCGCAAAGCGCCACGGTGCGATCGTGCTGGCGGTGCTCGCGCTGCTGGCGACGAGCGGCTGCGGCCGCGGCATCACCAGCACTCCCGGCGAAGCGCCGAACCTGGAGAAATGGGTTGCCGAAGTGCGCGCGCGGCCAGCGCCGCCGCTCGAGCAGATCCCGTTGATGCAGCAGTTCGAGACATTCGAATACGCCGCGCAGGCCATGCGCGACCCGTTCAGCACGGCCTTCGCCAACATCGACGAAGGCAGTGGTCCACGGCCGAACTCGCAGCGTCGCAAGCAGCAGCTCGAGCAGTTCCCGCTCGACAGCCTGGACATGGTCGGTACGCTGGGCCTGGGTGCCAACGTGATAGGACTGGTGATGGCACCCGACAAGGTGACCTACCGCGTGCAGACAGGCGAGTACATGGGGCAGAGCGATGGTCGCGTGACCGCCGTGCATGAAGACCGCATTGAACTTGTGGAATTGGTACCGGACGGCGCGGGAGGCTGGTTGGAACGCTCGGCCACGGTGGCGCTGGAAGACAAATGATTAGGGGAAAGCACATGAGCCAGTTCAACGCCCACCGTTCTCACGCTGCCGGATCCAGGAAGGTACGTCTGGCAGTGCTCGGCGGCCTCGCATGCGGCTTGTTGGCCGCAGCAGCCGGCGCCGGGGCCGCACGTCCCGACGGCATGGCGGCGCTGCCGCTGACCGCGCAGACCGTGGCGGTCGCGGTCGATCCGGCCACCCGCGTGCCGGGTGCGCTCGCCGTTTCCGACATCGACTTCAAGCGCGGCGATGGCGGCGCAGGCAAGCTGATCCTGCGCTTCAGCGGCGATGGGGCGGTGCCGGACCTGCGCAAGGACGGTTCCAACGTGATCGTCGACGTCGGCAATGCCTCGTTGCCTCCGGCCCTGCAGAAACCGCTCAACGTCACCGATTTCGCCACGCCGGTCCGGCAGATCGATGCGCAGGGCAACGGCAAGGGCACGCGCCTGGTGCTCAGCACCAGTGGCCCGTATGAATCGCTGGCCTACCAGACCGGTCGCGACTACATCGTCGAAGTCGTGCCGCGCGCCTCGTCGCAGGCCCGTGGCGCAGTGAAGTCGGCGATTGCCGCCGGCCAGACGGCGCCGGCGCGTGCGTTCACCGGCGCACCGGTATCGTTCAACTTCCAGGACGTGCCGGTGCGTACCGTGCTGCAGTTCATCGCCGAGGAATCCAAGCTCAACATGGTGGCTTCGGACACGGTGCAGGGCAACATCACCGTGCGCCTGATCAATGTGCCGTGGGACCAGGCGCTGGAAATCGTCATGCGCGCCAAGGGACTGGACAAGCGCCGCGACGGCAACGTGATCTGGGTGGCGCCGCAGGCGGAGATCGCCAAGTTCGAGCAAGACCGCGAGAACGCCCGCATCGAGCTGGAGAACCGCGAGGGCCTGACCACTGAATACATTCGCATCAACTATCACAACGCCGTCGACATCTACAAGGCGCTGACCGAGGCCAAGGGCATCGGCGGGGGCGGTCAAAGCAATAATCAGGACAGTGGCTTCCTGTCGCCACGTGGCCGCCTGGTCGCCGACGGCCGCACCAACACGCTGATGATCAGCGACATCCCGAAGAAAATTACGGCGATGAAGGAACTGATCAATGAGATCGATCGTCCGGTCGACCAGGTGCTGATCGAGGCCCGCATCGTCATTGCCACCGATACCTTTGCCCGCGAACTGGGCGCGCGTTTCGGCGTGGCGGGCACAAAGATGTATGGCGGCAACCAGGCAGTCACGAGCGGCAACCTGCTGAACAACGTTTCCATCACCGAGGACGGCGAGCACATCATTCCGGACGGTTTGAACGTGAACCTTCCGGTGACCAACCCGGCCGGCTCGATCGCCTATACGCTGCTCGGTGCCAATTTTTCCATCGATCTCGAGCTGTCGGCGATGCAGCGCGAAGAGCGCGGCGAAGTGATCTCCAATCCTCGCGTACTGACCAGCAACCAGCGCGAGGCGGTGATCCGCCAGGGCAAGGAGGTCGGTTACGTGACGCTGACCGGTGTCGGCACCGGAGGCGGCCAGGCGCTGCCGAACGTCCAGTTCAAGGACGTGCTACTGGAACTGAAGGTCACTCCGACCATCACCAACGACAACCGGGTGTTTCTCGCGTTGAACGTCAAAAAAGACGAGATCGATGGCTTCACCGATACCGACATCGGCGACGTGCCGCAGATCTCCAAGCGCGAGGTGAACACCGCCGCGCTGATCGAGGACGGACAGACCGTGGTGATCGGCGGCGTGTACGAGTTCACCGATCGCAACAGCGTCACCAAGGTGCCGTTCCTGGGCGACATTCCGTTCCTCGGCAACCTGTTCCGCAAGAAGGGTCGCAACAAGGAAAAGGCCGAGTTGCTGATCTTCGTCACGCCGAAGGTGCTGCGCGTCGCGCAACGCGATCACTGATACCTGCATGACTTGTGGCACAGCAGCGGGGCCTTCGGGCCCCGTTTGCTTTTGTGGTGCGCGACGGCGATCGCGAACCAATTCAGCCTGAGTCGGTCAAACTGCGCCCAGACCCCACAGGCCGCAGATCGAGTATGGATAGCCGCAACGAGGAAATCGCCGCAGCCCCGAGGCTCCACCAGGCCTTCCGCGAGCTGTCGGATCGCCTTTCGGAGACGATCGTCGGCCAGCAGGCGCTGATCGAGCGGCTCCTGATCGCCTTGCTGGCCGATGGCCATCTGCTGGTCGAAGGTGCGCCCGGCCTGGCCAAGACCAGCGCGATCCGGGCCCTGGCCTCGCGCCTGGACGCCGATTTCGCGCGCGTGCAGTTCACGCCCGACCTTCTGCCGGCCGATCTGACCGGCACCGAAGTCTGGCGGCCGCAGGACGGGCGTTTCGAGTTCCAGCCGGGGCCCATCTTCCATCCGGTGCTGCTGGCTGACGAGATCAATCGTGCGCCGGCCAAGGTGCAGTCCGCACTGCTCGAAGCGATGGGCGAACGCCAGGTCACCGTCGGCCGCCATACCTATCCGCTGCCAAAACTCTTTCTGGTGATGGCCACGCAGAATCCGATCGAGCAGGAAGGCACGTTCCCGTTGCCGGAGGCGCAGCTCGACCGCTTCCTCATGTACGTGCGGATCGGCTATCCGGAAGCTGCCGCCGAGGCCGAAATCCTGAACCTGGCGCGCGCGCAGGCGCGCGAGACGCTGCAGTCGACCGCCGCCGCGGTCGCCAAGATGCCGATGGCGGATCTTTTCGCCGCGCGCGCCGCGGTACTCGACCTGCACCTGGCCCCCGCGGTGGAGCGTTACCTGATCGAACTGGTGCTGGCCTCGCGCGAAGCGCAGCGCTACGACGCCGAACTCGCGCGCCGCATCGCCTGGGGCGCAAGCCCGCGCGGCTCGATCGCGTTGGAACGCTGCGCCCGCGCACGTGCCTGGCTGGCCGGACGCGACTTCGTCACTCCCGATGACGTGCGCGCGATCGCGCCGGACGTGCTGCGCCATCGCGTCCTGCCGAGCTACGAGGCCACCGCCGAAGGCTGGGACGGCGACCGCCTGGTCGCCGCGCTGCTGGACAAGGTACCGTTACCGTGAGGCCAGGAACCGGGAATCGGGAGTCGGGAATCGGTAAGGCGACGCGTTTGCGCCTACCGCTGAATTCCGGAAAGCCGGACGCCGGCGGACAGTACCTTGATCGCCTCGACCCGCCAGTGCACAGGCGCGAGTTCATTGGCCGAGGCCCTTGATCTTGGCGATTCCCGATTTCCGCACGCCCGGCATCACGCCGACGCTGTCCGAACTGATCGCGCTGCGCAGCACCGCGCAGGGGCGACGTCCGGCCAAGCGCGGCCATTACGGCAGCAGCGGCCATGCATTGTCGCCATTGCGCGGGCGCGGCATGGAGTACGCCGAATCGCGCGAATACGCGCGCGGCGACGACGCGCGCCACATCGACTGGCGCCTGACCGCGCGCAGCGGCAAGCCGCACACGAAGCTGTTCCAGGCGGAACGCGAACGGCTGACGCTGATCGTCGCAGATACCGCGCCGGCGCTGTATTTCGGTACGCGCGTGCGCTTCAAGTCGGTGCAGGCCGCGCGTGCGGGCGCGGTTGCGGCCTGGGCGGCGGTGCGCGATGGCGACCGCCTTGCGGCATTGCGAGGCAGCCGTTGCGAGCCGCCGGTGGCGCCTGCGGCCGGACCTCGCGGTGCGTTGCGCGTGCTGGATGCCCTGGTGCGCTGGTATGCGGCAGCGCCAACCGACGATGCCGGGCTCGCGGTCGCGCTGGACCACGCGGCGCGCGTGCTGCGACCCGGTTCGCGCCTGGTCGTGCTCGCCGATCCGCGCAGCGTCGCGTCCTTGCCGCCGCGACGCTGGCCGGCGCTGGCGCAGCACAACGAAGTGATCGTGCTGCTGCTGACCGATCCGCTCGAAAGCCAGCCGCCCAAGGCCTTGCTGCCGTTCGCGGCGCGCGATCATCGCATCGAACTCGACCTGGCCAACCCGGCACAACGCCAGCGCTGGCGGCAGGAGTTCGGCAATCCTGTCGAAGCGGCTCTGGAGCAGCTGCCATCGAGCGGCGTGCGCGTGCAGTCGTTGTCCAGCGATGCGCGCAGCGATGCCTGGTTGCCATTGCTCGGTCGCGCGCAGGCCAGGGTGGCGTGATGGTGTCGCCCGATACGCTGGTGCTGCGCGACATCCATCAACCGGCCGCGCCGGGCTGGTGGCCACCGGCGCCGGGCTGGTGGATGCTGGCGGCGATCCTGCTGATCGCAGTCGCCGTGGCCTGCTGGTTCGTCGTGCGGCTCAAGCGGCGACAGCGTGCCATCGTCGCGCTGTTCGATGACGCGGTCGCGCAGGCGCCGACGGCGAGCGCAGGCGTTGCCGCGATGTCGGAACTGCTGCGGCGCGCGGCGCGCCGGCACGATCCGGCTGCCGATCGCCTGTACGGCGATGCCTGGTTGCGCTTTCTTGATGGCGACGATGCACGGCAGGTGTTCTCCAGCGGTGCCGGTCGCCTGCTGCTGGACGGCGGCTATCGTCGCGACATCGATGCGCAGCAGCTTGCCGAGGTATTGCCGCTGGCACGGCGCCGCTATCTGCAGCTGATGGCGGTACGCCGATGAGCGAGGGCCTGTCCGCGTTGCGTGAGCTGTTCGACCTGTTCGCCTGGCCGTGGTGGCTGCTGGCGTTGCCGCTGCCGTGGCTGGCGCGACGCCTGTTGCCGCCGCGACGCAGTGCGTCGGCGGCGCTTAAGGTGCCGTTCGACGAGCGCCTCGATGCGATCGCCACGCAGGGCGGTGGCGGCGCCGGCGGACATGCGCATGTGCTGGCCTGGCTGGCCTGGGGATTGCTGTGCATCGCCGCGGCACGCCCGCAGCAGCTGGGTCCGGCGATCGCGCCGCCGCAGGTCGGGCGCGACCTGATGCTGGCGGTGGACCTGTCCGGTAGCATGAGCGAGGAGGACATGGCGCTGGGCGGCAATGTCGTCGACCGCCTTACCGCCGCCAAGGCGGTGCTGGCCGACTTCCTCGATCGTCGCGCCGGCGATCGCATCGGCCTGCTGGTGTTCGGCCAACGCGCGTACACCTTGACGCCGCTGACGCTGGATCGCGATTCCGTGCGCGACCAGTTGCGCGACAGTGTGGTCGGCCTGGCCGGCCGCGAAACCGCGATCGGCGACGCGATCGGACTCGCCGTGAAGCGCCTGCGCACGCAGCCGGCGGAACAGCGGGTGGTAATCCTGCTGACCGATGGCGTCAACACCGCCGGCGCACTGACGCCGATCAAGGCCGCGGAGCTGGCGAAGAACGACGGCGTGCGCGTGCACACCATCGCGTTCGGCGGCGAAGGTGGCCTGTCGGTGTTCGGATTCCGCCTGCCGGGTCCTGGCGGCGAGGACGAAATCGACGAAACCACGCTGGAGGCGGTCGCGAAAACAACGGGTGGCCGTTTCTTCCGCGCGCGCGATACCGAAACGCTGGCCGGCATCTACGCCGAGATCGACCGCATCGAGCCGGTGCAGCGTCCCGGTCAACGCGTGCGTCCGCGCATCGAGCGCTATCCGTGGCCACTGGCGGGCGCACTGGCGTTGTCGCTGCTGGCGTTCGCGCTGCCGATGCGGAGGTCGGCATGATCGATTGGCCGACCACGTTGCATTGGCTGCGCCCGCACTGGTTGTGGGCGTTGCTGGCGCTGCCGTTGTTGTGGGCCGGATGGAATGCGCGCCGCAAGCGCGAGAGCGTTTGGCGCGAGGTGATCGATCCGCACCTGCTGCCGCACCTGCTCGAGCGCAGCAGTCCGGTCGCGCGCGGCTTCGGCCTGTGGGCGATGATCGCCTATGCGCTGGCCGTGCTCGCCATGGCCGGACCATCCTGGCGACAGGTCGAACAGCCGTTGTGGCAGACGCGCGCGCCGCTGGTGATCGCGCTCGACCTGTCCAGCGCCACGTTGGCGGCGGACCTGCCGCCGACGCGCCTGCTGCAGGCGCGCGCCAAGATCGCGGCCCTGCTGCGCGAGCGCAGCGGCGGCCAGGTGGGACTGGTGGCGTTTGCGGCGGATGCGTTTACCGTCGCACCGTTGACCGACGATGCGGCCAACCTCGCCTTGTTCCTCGATGCGCTGGCGCCGGACGTGATGCCGATGGATGGCAGCCGCGGCGATCGCGCGATCGACGTGTCGGTGCAACTGCTGAAGCAGGCCGGGTTCGATCGCGGCGACATCCTGCTGCTGACCGATCATGCCGATGGCGATGCGATCGCGGCGGCGCAGCGCGCGTCGCGCGCCGGCTATCGCGTGTCGGCGCTGGGCCTGGGCAGCACCACTGGCGCGGCCTATCGCACGGCCGGCGGCACGATCGCGCAGACACGGCTGGACGAAGCCTCCCTGCGCGCGATGGCACGCGCGGCCGGCGGCAGTTACGCCACCGCCACCACCGGCGATGGCGATCTGCGCGCGCTCGGCGTGCTTGAACCACCACAGGCCGGCGGCGCGGCGTCGCGTGGCGAAAAGGGCTATCACTGGCAGGACGGCGGTTACTGGCTGCTGCCGCCGTTGCTGTTGCTGGCGCTGTTTGCGTTCCGTCGCGGCGGTGCGTCGGCGACGGCCGCGCTGCTGCTGTGCGTCGCATTGCCGATGTCTCCGGTCCGCGCTGCCGACGGCGATCTATGGCGGCGCGCCGACCAGCAGGCGCACCAGCAACTGCTGCAGGGCGTAGAGGCCTACCGCAAGCAGGATTTCGCGGCGGCGGAGAAAGCGTGGCAAGGCATCGACAGCGCCGACGGCCACTACAACCATGGCAACGCGCTGGCCAAGGCCGGCCGTTATCCGGAAGCCATCGCCGCTTACGACCGCGCGCTCAAGGCCCAGCCCGGCATGGACGATGCGATCGCCAACAAGCGCGCGGTCGAAGCGGCGATGAAGCGCAAGCCGCCGCCGGGCGGCAAGCAGGAAAAGAAGAACAAGGATTCGAAGCAGGATTCGAAACCGGACAAGAACCAGGGCGAGCAGTCGCAGCCGTCCTCGCCTTCTTCCGGCGACGGCGATGCTTCTCAGCAGCAACCTCCGCCGACGCCACCGGATCCCGCGAAACAGGAAAAACAGGGCCAGTCCGGGGCCGAAACCAGGCCGCAGGACAACGCCGAACAGGAGGCCGCCGATGCCGCGCAGCGCGAACGCATGCAGCGCGCGATGGAGCAGCCGCGACAGGAGAAGGCCGAAGGCGAGCCGCAGCCGGCCCAGGCCCGCGTCGAAACCCCGGCCGAGCGCGAACGCCGCCAGGCCAATGAAGCCTGGCTGCGGCGCGTGCCGGACGACCCCGGCGGCCTGCTGCGTGCGAAATTCAGGCTGGAACAGGAACGCCGCCAACAATCCGGATCATCACCATGAGTCGTAGCGTCGCGCGCATCATCATCCTGCTGTCGTTGTTGCTGCCGGCGTTCGCGCTGCAGGCACAGACACGTGCCTGGCTGGACCGCGACCAGATCGCGCTGGGCGAAACCGCCACGCTCAACATAGAGACCGACCAGTCCGGCACCGATGCGCCGGATTACTCCGCGCTGCTGCGCGATTTCGAGCTCAGCGGCCACACCAGCAGCCGCCAGTTCGTGATGGAAAACGGCCAGAGCCGCTCGCGCGTGCTGTACGCGGTGGCGCTGGAGCCCAGGCGCGAGGGCGCGCTGGAGATTCCCGCGCTGGAAGTCGGCACGCAGCGCACGCAGCCGTTGACGCTGACCGTCACGCCTGCGGCCGCAGCGCCGGCGCGCACGGGTGGCCAGGTCTTCATCGAGGTCGAGGTCGACGATGAGGAGCCCTACGTGCAGCAGGCCGTCGGCCTGGTGATGCGGCTGTACTACGCGGTGCCCCTGCTGTCCGGCCAACTGGAGCTGGACACGCCCGAGGGCGCATCGATGCAGCGCGTCGGCGAGGACCTGCAGTACGCGCGCGAAATAGACGGCCGCCGCTACAACGTGGTCGAACGACGCATGCTGCTGATTCCCGAGCGCAGCGGCACCTTGAACATTCCCGCTGCGCGTTTCCGCGGTCGTGGCGCCGGCGGTTTCTTCGACGACATGCTCGGCGATGGACAACGCGAACTGCGTGCCAGCAGCGCGCCGCGATTCCTGAAAGTGCTGCCGGTGCCGACCAATGCGCCGCAGCCGTGGCTGCCCTTGCGCGACCTGCGCCTGCGCTACATCGCCACACCGCAGCAGGCGCGTGCCGGCGAAGCGGCGACGGTGGTGATCGAGGCGACGGCCGACGGCGCGACGGCAGCGCAGATGCCGGAACTGCAGCTGTCCGGCAGCGATGGCGCGCAGGTGTTCGCCGAGCCGGTGCAGAGCGACGAAAGTTTCGTCGACGGCCGTCCGCAGGTGAAGCTGACGCGTCGCTTTTCGATCGTGCCGGCACGCGACGGCAAGCTGACGCTGCAGGGACCACGCCTGGGATGGTGGGATGTACGCGCCGACGCGGCGAAAACCGCCACCTTGCCGCCACTGGCCTTGCAGGTGGCGCCGGGTTCCGGCAACACCCGCGCGCCGGTTGCGCCGACGACGGCAGCGCAGCCCGAAAACACGCAACGCTGGATCCGCATCCCCGGCGTGCAGCACGGCGTCGGCGTGTGGGCGGTGACCACGGTGGTGTTCGCGCTGCTGTGGCTGCTGACGCTGGCCTGGGGATTGCACCGCCGCCATGGCGCGGTCGCGACTTCCGCACCGATGAAGGCGACGACGGTCGCTGCCGGCGGGCAGTCGCTGTCCGACCTGAAGCGCGTGCTCGACGCCGGCGATCTCGCCGACATCACCGACACGCTCTGTACCATGGCGACGCCGCCAGTGACGGACCTCGATGCCTTGCTGCAACGGCTCGATGATGGCGCGCAACGCGATGCGGTCGAACAGCTGCGTCGCGCGCGCTGGGGCGGTGGCGATGCCGTCGCCGCACGCGCCGCATTGCGAGACGCATTCAAGGCTGGTCCGTCATGGCGGCAGAGCGGGGTGGCCAAGGAATCGCCATTGCCGCCGCTGTATCCGGGGCGCGGCGCGGCCTAGATCGCGTCCGCCATCGCTGGAATGGAGCTGCGCGGCTCACTCACTTTGTCATCCCGAACGCAGTGAGGGATCTGCTTGTGCATCGCACAAATCCGAAAGCAGGTCCCTCACTGCGTTCGGGGTGACAGCAAAAAACCATCAGCCGAATCCCAAGTACCGACCGCATGTCCGGAAACATCGCGGGCCCACATCCGGAAGCTCCGGCGCCCATGGGTTATCCTGCCGCGACTTCGAGCGGGAACCAGCATGGCCGACGAACGCACTCCGCCACCCCATAAGATGCCGTTGCACTGGAAGATCGCGATCGGCTTCTTCGCCGGCCTGCTGCTGGGCATGCTGGTGCATTACGGCATCGGTGCCGACACCGGTTGGGTGCAGTGGCTGACCAAGTACGTCACGCAGCCGTTCGCCACGCTGTTCCTGAGCCTGATCTTCATGCTGATCGTGCCGCTGCTGTTTTCGGCGCTGGTGGTCGGCGTGTCGGAGATGGGCGACATCCGCTCGCTGGGACGGATCGGCTGGCGCACGCTGGCCTATACCGTGCTGCTGTCCGGTATCGCGGTGATCGTCGGCCTGTTGATGGTCAACCTGTTCCAGCCCGGCACCGGTGTCGACCAGGCGCTCGCGCAGCAGCTGCTGAGCGAAAGCGCCGAGCGCACCCAGGCCATCGTCCGCGACAGCGCGGTGCAGCCGCGCGGCATGGACATGCTGCTGTCGATCGTGCCGCAGAACGTGATCGGCGCGGCATCGAGCAACGCCAGCATCCTGGCGCTGATGTTCTTCGCACTGATGTTCGGCGTCGGCATCGTGCTGAGCAAGGCCACGCCGGCGATCGAGACGTTGCGCCGCGGCATCGAAGGCCTGTTCGAAGTGTCGATGACGCTGATCGGCCTGGTGATCCGCCTCGCGCCGTACGCGGTGTTCTGCTTCATGTTCAACCTGGCGGTACTGTTCGGCTGGGACCTGCTGCTGCGGCTGGGCGCCTACGTGCTGGTGGTGGTTGCCGCGCTCGCCTTCCACATGCTGGTGGTGTATTCGGCGGCGCTGAAGTTCATCGGCGGCTACTCGCCGGCGAAATTCTTCAAGGGCGTGCAGGAAGCGATGCTGATGGCGTTCTCCACCGCGTCCAGCAACGCCACGCTGCCGACCGCGCTGCGCGTGGCCGACGAGGAACTGCGCCTGCCGCGCAAGGTGTCGCGCTTCGTGCTGACCGTCGGTGCCACCGCCAACCAGAACGGCACGGCGCTGTTCGAAGGCGTGACGGTGATCTTCCTGGCGCAATTCTTCGGCGTCGACCTGAGCCTGGGCCAGCAGGTGATGGTGATGCTGGTGTGCATCCTTGGCGGCATCGGCACGGCCGGCGTACCGTCGGGCTCGTTGCCGGTGGTGGCGCTGATCTGCGCGATGGTCGGCGTGCCGCCGGAAGGCATCGGCCTGGTGCTGGGCGTGAACCACTTCCTCGACATGTGCCGCACCACGGTCAACGTCACCGGCGACCTGGGCATCGCGGCGATGGTGTCGCGCGGCGAGAAGGATGGGCCGAGCCTGGCGGACTGAATCCGGCGCGGCTCTGCCACCCACCGTGGTTGGAAACCGCTGCGGACTGCAGGCAGCGCTGACGCGGTAAACTCCGTCAGGGGGTCGACGCAATCCGTCGACGATGGGGGAAGCGGATGTTTGCGCCGGATGGGGTCGGTGTCTGCGATCACCGGCCACCGGCTCGCCGCGCATTGCGGCGTGTCATGACATGGCGGTTGCGATCGCGCCGGCATGCACAAGCAGCGGACAGGCCGGTCAACGCGGCGAAGCGTTGGCCCGATGCGCACACGTGCGTTCGCGATCTGCGCGCGCGCAGGGCACGGCCATGCTGAAACTGCACCTGCTCGGCGAACGTCGCCTGACCACCGAGGGCGCGGACACCGGCGCATCGATCCGTTACCGCAAGGGCTGGGCGCTGCTGGGCTATCTGGCGGTCGAACGCGGTCGCCACCACCCGCGCGAGGAACTCGCCGAACTGCTGTGGCCGGAGCTGTCGCCGATCGCCGCGCGCACCAACCTGCGCCAGGTGCTGGCCGACCTCAACCATGTGCTCGACCAGCACGGTGGCGCGCGCCTGATGACCGTGAGCCGCGACACGGTGGGCCTGTTTCCGTGCCAGGAAGTGGCCATCGACCTGCAGATGCTCGAAGCCGCCGAAGCCTTGTTGCTGGACGAACCGGACGACACCGCGCTGGCCGCGGTCGAGCAGCATGTCGGTCTGCTCGGTGGCGATTTCATGGCCGGATTGTCGTTGCCCGACTGCGACAGCTACGAAGACTGGCTGCGGCTGGCGCGGCAGCGGCTGGCGGCGAGCACGCGCGAACTGCTGACCCGCCTGTGTCGCGCGCAGCAGGCGCGCGGCCGGCTGCCGCAGGCGATCATCAGCGCGCGCCGGCTGGTGGCGCTGGACGAGTGGAACGAGGAACACCAGCGCGAGTTCATGCGGCTGCTGGCCGCCGCCGGTCTGTACCAGCCGGCGCTGGTGCAATACCGCACGCTGGCGACCAGCCTGCAGACCGAACTGGCGACCACGCCGGAGCCGCGCACGCAGGCACTGGCCGCGCAGATCGAAGCCGAATACCGGCGCGGACTGGCGACGCCGGCAGCGGGCGGGTCGAGCGAGAAGGCGTTGATGCGGCGCCTGAAACACTGGATCCGCAGCGATCCGGGTGCCGACGATGTCGCCGCCAGTGGTTTTTTCGATGCACCGTCCACTCTGCATACGCGGCCACAGACGACCGGATCGCTGCCCGCGCGCGGCAGCGGCGATGGCTGGCTGATCGTCGCCGAAGGCGCGCAACGGCGTCGCCGCATCGCGATCACCACCGCACCGCTGGTGATCGGGCGTTCGCGCGACAACGGACTGTGCATCGCGCACGAAACCGTATCGCGCCAGCACTGCGCGATCTGGCGCGAAGGCGAGGACTTCCGCATCCGCGACCTCGGCTCGACCAACGGCACCCGCGTCAACGACGCTAGCGTGCAGGAAGCCGAACTGGCCGACGGCGACCACGTGGTGCTGGGCGAGACGGTGCTGCGCTTCGTCCGCGGCGACGACCTGCCGACCATGGAAGACGAAGTGCCGACGACGCGCTGATGCGAGGGCGGACTTGGCCTGCTCAAACAGGCGGGTGTCACCGCGAACGAGTTCATGCAGATGTTTTGACTGACGTGGCGTTCAATCGCGGCCCGTCCCTAAAGCGTCTTGAGCGGAGGCTCGTTCTGCTGCTTCTGCCTTTAAAAGCCGTCATCCCCGCGAAGGCGGGACAAGCGCGCAGCGCAGAACGTCCGAAGGACGGCCCCGACGGGGTGAGCTGCGCGAACAATCCAGCGACTTTGCTCCTTGCTGGTATTGCGACGCCTGCTCCGCTGCTCTTGCCGCAAGGTCAGCAGCTTCCGCCCGCTGCGCGTGCGGGTCACTTTCTCTTGATGGGGCCAAGAGAAAGTAACCAAAGAGAAGGCCCTTCCCCGACGAATCAATCCTGCAAGGTGGGTTGTGGCACGCGATTTTCCGACTCGCCATCCATGGCTCGGTCGGAAAACGGCGGCCATCCATGGCCGCCGCCCTCCGGGTCTATGGAGTGACACGGGGGACTATCGCTTCGTGCTGACAGCGACTAACCGCGAGTGCTGTTGCTTCGTTGCCCCGCCGAAGGACAGAAAGTCCGTCGGGGCAAGGGAGCCCCGGCAGTTCGACAAAAAGTCCCGGCCGAGGGGCACGGGAGCCGTGGTCGAGGGGCAAAAAGTCCCGACCGAGGGGCGCAGGAGCCCCGGCCGAAGGGCAAAAAGTCCCGACCGAGGGGCACGGGAGCCCCGGCGGAGGGGCAAAAAGTCCCGCCAGGAGGGCACATGAGCTCCAGCCGAGGGGCAAAAAGTCCCGATCGAGCGGCAAAAAGTCTCGGCCGAGAGGCGAAGGAGCCCCGATGGAGGGGCAAAAAGTCCCGGCCGGAGGCCAGCGAAGCCGCTGCAGCCTCCGAAACCCGCGATCACTGGGTCATGCGCAGGTACGCGCTGACCTCGGCTTCCTGTTCGTCCGGGCCGGTGAAGCCGCTCATGGTGTCGTCGGATTCCAGGCTCCAGGGGCTGGCGGCGGCGACATTGGCGTCGTGCATGCCTGCCTCGCGCCACTGGCCGTGGCGTGCGTCGATGCCGCCGTCGACCTTGCTGTCCAGCAGCCGCGCCAGCTCCGGAGTCAGGCCTTCCAGGCGCAGCACGTTGCGCGTGCGCGTGCCGTAGTTGCCGACGCTGCCCTGCGGTTCGGACCATTGCACTGCGCCGAAGCACGCGCGCAGTTCGTGCGGCTGGCCGCGGCTGTCCTGGTAGACGTAGCGGTTGTTGAGTCCTTCCGCGCGACCGGCCGGCAGCGTCACGCCGCGCGCGAGCATGGCGTTGAGCAGGTTGTCGTCGCACAGGAAATTGTTGAGGCCGTTGTTGACCCGACCGCTGGGGTTGTCGAAGTTGTCGCCCGGCACAACGCCGGCGCCGTCGACGTGGTGCTGGTAGGCCAGCACCCAGGCCTGCACGAAGTCGTGGCTCAGCCGCTCGGCCGCGGCGCTGCGGTAGACGTCGCGGCCCACCGTCATCGCACCGACGACCAGCGCGATGATGACCAGCACCACCGACATTTCGACGAGGGTGAAGCCGCTGGTGTGGCGGGAACGACGGCAATGGCGTTGAAGAGGCATGTCGGTTTCCTGCGGGGCGTCGGTGATGTGCATGACGCCGGGGTGTTCAGTACAGGCCGGCGGCGTCGCCGGTCTTGGCGTGTTCGAGTACCTGGGGTTCCAGCGCGGCGGCTTCATCGATGCGGGGATCGACGTCCTCGTAAGCCTGCTCGGCCGCCGTGAGCGCGGAATCGGCGTAGCCGGTCATCACCGAGGCAGTGATGGTGACCGCTACGGCGGCTGCGGTGGCCACCGAGGCCAGCGCCACCTTGTAGGTCGCGACCGCGCCGAACGTGAGCAGGCCCTCGGCGATGGTGTCGGCAATGCCGCCGGCCGCGCCGGCGGTCGCCGATGCGCCGGCCAGGACCGCGCCGGCACCGTTGGCGACGTTGGCCTCGGCCAGCTTCACCGAGATCGCCAGCTGCTTCTTGTAGTCCTTCATCGCGACGTGCATCAGCGCGATCGATGCCGCCGCGTTGAAATGCGCGTGGCCGGCGGCAGCGAGGTTGTCGCCGCAGCGCATCCGCGTCCACAGCTGGTCGAGACCGACGGCCAGCACGCGGTCGTGGTAAGTCGGGCCCTGCGGACGACGCGGCGAGTCGAATGCGGGCGTGGAGCCGCTCTGGTGGCTGCTGAAGTCGCCGCCGCCACGTGGAAGCGCCAGCGCGTAGGCGACATGCGCCTCGGGCTGGCTGCTGGCCGCGGCGCGGGTGACGTGCAGGTAGCCGGTATCCAGCGGCAACTGACCGGCATTGCGCAGCGCCCAGCACAGGTCTAGCCCGTTTGCTGTAGCGGGGTTCAATGGCAATTCGGTCCCGGTCTCGCCGATCACCTGCAGCGGGTCGTAGCGGTCGCGCTTGTCGGTCAGGTCGGCGTCTTCGCGGCGCGAGGCGGGGCGACGCAGCACGCCGTAGCGGATCCTGCGCGCATTGGCGTCCGGCAGGCCGAGCGTCTTGTATGGCAGGCGGCCGACTTGGCCCGCGGCGCAGTCCTCGATGCCGCCACCATCGCTGTCCGGACAGGGCAGGCGGCTGTTGACCATGGCGTAGGCCAGCAGGGCGTCGTCGGCGCGGGTCAGCAGGCTGCGGCTGGCGACTTCGCGCTGCTCGTGCGCAGCGGTGCCCAGGAAGCGCACCAGCAGCAGGGTGACGAGGCCGAGGACGACCAGCACCACGGCCAGTTCGACCAGCGAGAAGCCGCGCTGGCGGTGGTCGATGCGTGCGGTCATGGCTGCAGTCCGTTCTGGTCCAGTCGCACCGCATGCCGCCGGGTGCTGTCGGCGAGCGTCTGCATGCGGGTCAGGTTGACGTTGGCGGCGTCGCGCTGTGCCTCGGCCACGGTGACGGCCTCCTTGGCTTCCTCCAGCCCGGCTTCGGCCGACACCATGTTCACGATCGCGACCGCCAGCTGCGCGGTGGCCAGCGCGTGAGAGGCGATGCCGGTGGCAATGCTGATGCCTTCCGGCGGCCAGCCGGCCGCGGTCTGCAGGATCGCGATCGCCTCGACCACCACGCCCCAGGCGATGTCGAAACCGGCGAAGACCACGCCGGTGTGCGCGTTCTTCTCGTTCATCTCCGCGACCTGGATCGCGAACACGCGGAACTCCTGGTACTCCTGCGCGATCCGCGCCATGTCGTACGCGGCGTAGGCGGAACGCACTGCGCCGTGGGTGCGGGCGACGCGGTCGGGACAGGCCAGACGGCTGGCCAGTTCGCCGGGGCCGACTGCGACAACCTTGCGCGTGCCCAGGTCGGCGCTGCCAGGCAGCGCGAACGACATGCTCTTGGCCTGGTCGTGCCCGGCCGGGCCGGTGTGCATCAACGCGAACGCAGTCGGCACGCCCTGCATGTCCGGCAGCGGGAACTCACTGATCGACTTCAGCGTCATGCACAGGTCGAGGCCGTTGACCTGGGTCGGTGCCGGCGTCGGCACAGTCGGAACCAGTTCCGGTGGCAGCAGCGGCTTGAAGTCATCGTCTGGCGCGGTCGTCAATGCGGCCTGCACCTGGTAGCGCAGCTTCATCCGCGACGGCAGGCCCAGCGTGTCGACCGGAAGCAGGCCCGCACCTACCGGTGCCGGCAGCCGGTTGTGCGCCAGCGCGTAACCGAGCAGCGCCTGTTCGGCGCTGGCCAGTTCGCGTGCGGCGATCTCGTCGGCGGCGACCTTGGGCGCCAGCGGCAACACGCGCCACAATACGAGGCCGAGCACCGCGATCACCGCCAGCACCACCGCCAGTTCGACCAGCGACCAGCCGCCGTTTCTGTTTCGGTTTCGGCGCGGTGCGATCATGGCGTGGCTCCGGCCGACGGGCAGAGGGATGGCTGCACCGGTCCGGTCGCGCCCTTGCAGTTGGCGCCTTGCAGGATCGCCTCGGCGCCGGCCCATACCGGAATCGTCTGGCCCCCATTGCTGCCGCCCAGCTCGAGCGCGCGCAGCGCGTCGCACTGGGCCTGCGCCTCTTCGTAGGCTTCGCGCTTGGCTTCCAGTTCCTTGGTCTGCTCAACGACCGCGACGACCAGACCCAGGTGCTTGTAGTAGGTCATGGCGTAGGTTTCGCGCTTGTCGTTCTCGTTGTCGTGCTGGCCGAGGATGATCAGGTCGTTGCACGGCCAGGTCACGCTGCAGACCCATGGCAGGCCAGGAATGCCGGCATCGTCCAGATACGCGGCAATGGGCGGCTGCGGCAGGGTCCAGGCGGTCCAGAACTTCGAGGCGTATGCCTGCTGGGCCTCGTGTTCGTTCGCCTCCGCCTCCTGCAGGTCCTCGTTCTTCCAGGCCAAACACTGGCGCTTCTCGACCTGGTCGGCGGTCAACAGGTCCGGATTGCAGGGATTGGCGGACATGCCCATCAACGCGACCCGGTTGTTGCTGCAGCGTCGTATCGCGTCCAGTTCGGTCGGCGGTGAAAGGTCGCACTGCTGGACTTGCTGTGCGAGCTGGCCGATCGCCTCGTTCATCTGGTCGCGCCCGGTGCGCGCTTGCTCCACCAGTTCGACGGTGGTTTCCCACTGGAAGTAGGCGTCTTCGGCCGCACGGATCGCGGCCAGCTTCGGCTGCAGCACCTCTTCCATGTGCCGCTTGGTCTCCAGCCAGTCGTCGATGCGCTGGTTGTACGAGGCGTCGGACTCGTATTTCGTCTGACAGGTCTGGTTGCCGTTGCCGTCCGTGACGCATTCCTGCCAGCTTCTCCGCACCGGCCTGGGCGGATAGTCGATCAGGTGCGATGGAATCCTGCCGAGCCAATCCAGGCGGGCTTGCGCCGCATCGCGGTCGGCGATGGTCTGGATCAGTTTCTGTTCGAGCTTTTCGACTTCCTGCTTGAGGCCATCCTTCCAGAAGCCGAGAGGCACCGGGATCATGTTGCCGTTTTCGTCGGCCTTCTCGTAAAGCGTGCCGCCTTCCGCGGCGATGCAGGCGTTCTGCTTGAGTCCGGCGATGTCCGGCGGGCCCTTGCTGCTGCCGGCCTTGGCCATGTCGCGCGCCTGCTTCGTCTTGTCCAGGCCCAGCGAGATCGCGACCAGCGCGCTGGCGGCCAGTGCCGTTGCTCCTGACGCGAACCCGATCGCGACGCCGGCGGAGGTGACCGCGGCCGTGTAAGGCGCGATCAGGCCGCAGCTCACGAAGGGCGGTACCGGGCAGGTTGCGACCGCCGTCGCCAGCTGTGTCGAGCCGGCGATCAGGGTGGACACCGAGTTGGCGATGCTGGCTGCGGCCAGTGCAACGTTGAGTACCGCAAACACTTCCGAGACGATCGCCATCTCGTAGGACGACTGCGTGTCCCGGATCAGCGCCTCGTTCTGGTCGTCCACCTCATCGGACACATCCACCGCCAGCGCCAGCATGTCCAGCGATGCCAGTACGACGCCATCGGGATTGGTCGCATCGGCGTAATGGCAACCCAGCGTCTGCGCCAGCGTATTGAATTCGCGCACGCGCACGCGGTCGTCGTAGCCGCTGTCGGCGCCGCGCGCCGGTGATTCCATCGACGCCACGGATTGTTGGTTGAGGCCGTCGAACAGGCCGCTGTCGCCCGGGGTGGGGCCGGCGACGCTGAGGCCGTAGGCGACGTTGATCGCGTTGCCGTCGATGTCGGAGGTGCGGGCGCGGTCGGCCTTGACCGCGCTGGTGCTTTCGCGCGCGGCGTTGGCGATCACCGCGCACAGGTCGAGGCCGTTGATGTCGGCGAAGTCGTGCGCTTCTCGCTTCCAGTTGTGCGGGCTGAACTGGTTGCTGGCGACCGCCAGGTCACTGCCGGCAGCGCCGCCGCGATAGACCATGTAGCGCAATGGCTGGCCAGGGCTGCCGCCGCCGGGATGCACCGCTTCCAGCGCGCGCGTCGGCAGCCAGCCTTTCTGGTTGGGGCCGACGCAGTCGTCGATGTCGCTGGTCGGCGTATTGACCGGGCAAGGCAGGTGCGCGTTCGCGGCGGCGTAGGCGACCAGCGCCTGGTCGGCCCATTGCAGCGCCTGTTCCTGTGCCTGCACCTGCCGCACCGGCTTGCGCGCCTGCAGCACCAGCATGCCGACGGCGATCGCGCCGCCGATCAGCAGCACGACCATGGCGGTTTCCAGCAGACTGAAGCCGCGCGCGTACTTCGCGCGCGGCGGCTGCGGACGTGGGGCGACGGGGTGCGATTCCATGGCGGCCTCCGTGGTCAGAACTGCGGCCCGGACATCGCCTGCTTGACCAGGTCGTAGACCGGCAGCAGCAGCGCGACGATGAGCAGGATGAACATGCCACCGGCCAGCAGCACCACGACCGGCTTGATGATTTCCGACAGGTTGGTGATCAGCCGCTGCAGGCGCAGGCTGTATTCGCCCGACAGGCGGGCCAGTTGCTGATCGAGCGTGCCGGTGTCTTCGCCGACCGCGATCATGCGCACCATCATCGGAGGGAAGCCGCCGACCTGGCGCATCGCCGAGGACACGCGGTCGCCGCGTTCGAGCACCTGGCGAATCGCGATCACGCGGTCGCGGTAGTACTCGTCGCGCACCGCGCGCTCCATCACCTTGAGGCTGCTGACCATGTCGACGCCGGCCTTGATCAGCAGCGACAGGTATTCGGTGAGGAAGGCCAGGCCGGCGGAATTCATGATCGTTTTCGCGATCGGCAGCCGGTGCAGCATGTAGTGCGTGAAGCGACGGAAGCCGCGGCTGTAGCGCCAGCTCACCCACAGCACGAAACCCAGCGCCACCAGCCCGATCAGCACCGCCACGATGTGCGCGGTGAACCATTCCGAGAACGCGATCACCGCCACCGTCAGCGGCGGCAGCTTGGCGTTCATCTGCTTGAACAGGCCGGTGAGGTTGGGGATCACGTAATAGATCCAGAAGCCGCCGGCGGCGAAGATCGCGGCGAACACGAACGCCGGATAGATCAGCGCCTGGCGCGTGTCGGCGGTCATCCGCGAGACGCGCTCGACGTGGTCGGCGGCCTCGGTGAGCATGCGGTCCATGCTGCCGGTCTCGTCGCCGATCATCACCAGGTTGCGCACCGTTTCCGGGAACGTGTCGGGATAGCGGCCGAAGGCTTCGCTCATCGATGCGCCGGCGTCGAGTTCGTCGAGCAGGTTGCGCGCCACGCGCGCGGCGTTCGATGCACGACCGGTGCCGACTTCCTGCGATACCGCGCGCAACGCTTCCAGCACAGGGATGCCGCTGCTGGTCATCACCGCCATGTCGCGCAGCATGCCGGCCAGTTCCGGCGGGCGGATGTTGGGACGCAGCAGATGCGAGAGGCTGCGTTGCGTTTCCGCCAGCCAGCCGGGCAGGCGATGCAGCAGCAGCACGGTCGCGTCGAAGTTCTTTTCCAGCCAGATCCGCGCCGAGTTGTCGTGTTCGACCGCCAGCTGCGCCAGGCCGGACTTGGTGCGGCCGCTGGAGAGCAGCAGGCGGTAGTAGTAGACGTTCATGGCGCGCTGCGCTCGGGTGCCGGTCCGTCGCCGACCACGCGCAGCACTTCGGCAGTCGTGGTCTGGCCCATCGCCACGCGGCGCTTGGAGACCTGCACCATGTCGACGAAGCCGCTGCCGTAGGCGAGGTTGCGAACCGCTTCGCGGCCGGCGTCGTCGGCGATGGCGTTGGCGATCGCGTTGTCCAGCAGCAGCATCTCGTACACCGGCAGGCGGCCGTAGTAGCCGCTGCCGCGGCAGCGTTCGCAACCGCTGCCGCGGCGACCGGCGGCGGCCGGATCGTCGATGCCGAGCCAATCGCGTTCGGCCTGCGTGAACGGCACGGGCTTGCTGCAGAACGGGCAGTTCTGGCGGATCAGGCGCTGGTTGACGACGGCCAGCAGGTTGTCGGCGATCACCTGCGCTTCCAGTCCCAGCGGGCGCAGTCGCGGCACCACGCCGAACACGCCGGACACGTGCAGCGTCGACAGCACCAGGTGGCCGGTGGCGGCGGCTTCGATCGCCGCCTGCGCGGTTTCGGCGTCGCGCATTTCGCCCAGCAGGATCACGTCCGGGTCGTGGCGCAGGAAGTGGCGCAGCGCCGATCCGAATTCATAGCCGGCGCGACGATTGACCTCGGTCTGGCAGGCGCCGGGGACGCGGTATTCGATCGGGTCTTCGACGGTCAGTACGTTGCGTTCGATCAGCGACTGCATGCGCAGCGCCGCGTGCAGCGAACTGCTCTTGCCGGAACCGGTCGGGCCGGTGATCAGCACCAGTCCGGCCGGCTTGGCGAACATCCGTTCCAGCGCGTCGACGTCTTCCTTGAAGAAGCCCAGTTCGGTCAGGCCGGACAGGTCGCTGTGCTCGGGCAACAGGCGCAGCACCATGCGTTCGCCCTGGTCGCTGATCAGCGTCGACACGCGCACGGTCAGCGCGCTGTCGAGCACGCTGGCGCGGAAGCTGCCGTCCTGCGGGCGGCGCTGTTCGGAGATGTCCATCTCCGCGGCCAGCTTGATGAAGCCCAGCAGACGGTGCAGCGAGGACTGCATCGCCAGCATCGGCCGCAGCACGCCATCGACGCGGAACAGCACGTGGATGCTGTCCTCGGCCGGTGCGATGTGGATGTCGGTGGTGCGTTCGCGCACCGCCAGGTGCAACAGGTAGTCGAGCAATTTCTCGGGGCTGTAGGCGTGGTCGGCATCGGCGGCGATGCGCTTGATCTCGCGTTCCAGCAGCGACTCGATCGGGTTCTGCGCGAAGTAGTAGGTGTGCCGGATCAGCTGGCTGACGCGGGTGAACTCGCCCTGCACGAAACTGCAGCGCAGGCCGCAGCGCTGCAGCACCAGCTGCGCGACGGCATCGGCGTCGGCGTCGCCGAGCAGCACTTCCAGCGAATTCTCGACCCGGCGCAGCGGCAGGAACGAACGCAGCAGGCAGAGCTCGCGATTGAACATCGCCAGCACCTGCGGATCGGGTTCGGGCAGGGTTTCGACCGGCGCGAAGCGGATGCCGTGCAGTTCGGCCAGCACGCGCACGATGTCCGATTCGCTGGCCAGGCCGTGGCGGATCAGCAGCGGGCCGAGGCGCTGGTTCTCGACCTTGTGCTTCTGCAGCGCGTACTGCAGCTGCGCGGCGTTGAGCAGGCCGCGTTCGAACAGGATGTTGCCCAGCCGCGCGGCCGAATCCTGCGGCGCGGCGGCGGGACGGGGTGGAGACAGGTCAACCGTGGCCATGCGGGCGTTCCGGGCGGGCGGCGCTGGACGTACGCGTGGTCGCGGTTTCCAGCAGCAGCAAGGTGAGGGGATCGGCGACGCCGTCGGCGGTCACGCCGTGGTGATGCTGGAAGCGCGTCAGCGCCTCGCGCGTGACCGGCCCGAACAGGCCGTCGGCCAGCGCGGCATCGACAGCGAGGAAACCACCGGCCTGCAGACGCGCCTGCAATGCACGCACCTGGTCGTTGCGTCGGCCCGGCTGCAGTTCGGCGGCGCGCAGCTGCGGTTGCCAGGCCGCGAGCCAGCCGTCGTTGCGGCGTTGCAGGCAGACGTCGGTGCGTTTGGACAGGGCCGCGTGGTGGCGCGGCGGCAGCGGTAGTACCTGCAGGGTCTGGCCGCTGTCGTCGGCCGGCGTGAGTTGTTGCAGGCAAGTGTTCCAGTTCGCATCCGTCGCAGTGGCGGCGGTGCTGGGTGCAGTGATGGCTGCAACCGTCACTGGCTTCGATAGGACGGCATCCGGACGCAGCGCGATGCCGGTCGCCGTCACCAGTCCGGTGGTCGCCAGCAGCGCGACCGCCAGCAGTAGCGGACGCCGCGAACGGCGACGCTGCGGCTGGAAGCCTGCTTCGGCCGCAGCCGCGCGCACCAGTGCGGCATCGATATGCGGTTGCCCGCGCGCGACCACGCCGTACAGGCAGCGGTCCATGATCAGGTGGATGCGACGCGGATTGCCGCCGCTGGCGCGATACAGCGCGGCATGCGCGGCCGGATCGATGCGGATGCGGCCGGCGGCGCCGGCGTCGGTGAGGCGGAACTCGACGTAGCGTGCGCACTCGGCCGCGTCCAGTGCGTCCATGCGGATGTGCTTGATGATGCGGCTGGTCAGCTGGCGGATCTCCGGGCGCGCCAGCTGGGCGTCCAGTTCCGGCTGTCCGGCCAGCACGATCTGCAGCAGTTTTTCCTGGCCGCTCTCCAGGCCGCTGAGCAGGCGCAGCAGTTCCAGGCTTTCCAGGCTCAGGTTCTGCGCGTCGTCGATCACCACCACGCAGGTGTGGCCGTCCTGCCAACGCCGCAGCAGGAAGCGGTTGAGCCGGTCGATGTTGTCGGCGGCGTCGGCACTGGCCTCGATGCCGAAGTCGCGCAGGATCGCGGCCAGCAGTTCCGGCCCCTGCAGGAAGGTGTTGAATACCAGCGAGGCAACCGCGCCTTCGCGCTCGACCGCATTCAACAGCCGGCGCAGGAAGGTGCTCTTGCCCATGCCGACTTCGCCGGTGAGTAGCACGAAGCCCTTGCGTGCGAGCAGGCAATGGCTGGCTTCGGCGAGGTCGCGTTCGAGCGCGGCGGTGTGGAAATAGCCTTCCGCGTCCGGCGTCGGCGGGAACGGCGCGCGCGCCAGCGCGAGCGGGGCCAGGTAGGCCGCGACGTGGGCGCCGTGAGGATTCATTGCAGGCGCGCCTCGACCATCGCGATCGCCTTTTCGATCTCGTTGGAGCCCGGCGCGAGCGTGCGCAGCCGGCGCAGGCGATCACGCGCACTGTCGACCTGGCCGTTGCGCGCTTCCAGCATCGCCAGGTTGATCACCGTGGCCTGGTCGCCGGGCACGCGCTCGACGATCTGCCGGTAATAAGCCAGCGCCGCGGCGGTGTCACCGCTTTCGTGCGCGACCCAGGCCTGCATGCGCAGCAACGTCAGGCTGCGCGGCGGCAGATGCCGGGCCAGCTGCGCCAGTTGCGCCTGCGCCTGCGCGGTATCGTCGGATTGCAGCGCGTTGCCGATCGCCGCGACCAGCCGCGCCACGTCCTGGCCTTCGGCAGGGGCGAGGTCGGACCGGTCGGTGACATGGATTTCGGCGGTCAGCGGAGGCGCGGACGTCGCGGGTTCCTGCGCCGCGATGGGGGCAGGCGCGTGTGCGACATTCGTGGTCGCCGGTGCCGAGGCCGATGTTCCGGCGACGCTGGCTACCGCACTTGGAATCACTGCCGGCGTCGACGCATTCGTCGTGGCATCGGCTGGCATTGCCTGGGTCGCGATCGCCACCGGCAATACAGGCGCAGGTGCAGCCACGGTTGCGATGGATTGGTCGTTGCCTGTCGCAGATGCGATCGCAGCAGGCGCAGTCGCGATTGCAGCGGCGGAATCTGTTGCCGTCGATGCGGTCGCGCTCGAAACCGGTACGACCGTTGCCGCAACATCGCGATGCGCGGCAGCGGACGGTGTCACGCTTGGCGCGACGGATGCAGACGCATGCGCATCCGCAGCCGGACGCAGCGCGGCGAACAGGCCGACGCCGACCAGCAGGCCGGCCGCGGCGGTGGACGCCGGCAGCAGCCAGCGTTGCCACGACGCCTGGGCCGGCGTGTACGCATGGGATGCCGTCGCTGCCTGGGCCGGCGTTTCCAGCTTCTTCAGCGCGGCGAAGATCAGACTCATATCACCGTCACCCGCAACACCATCACCAGTTCGCGGCTGCGGTGCTGGCGCGCCTGCGCGCCGAACAGGTTGCCCATGCCGGGTACGTCGGACAGGCCGGGCACGCCGGTGTCGTCGTTCTGCGCGGTCTGGTCGATCAGGCCGCCGAGCAGCACCGTGTCGCCGTCGCGTAGGTTGAGCGTAGTGGTGATGCCCTTGAAGTTGATGATCGGCAGCGTCACCGCGTTGCCGTTGCCGACTTCGACCAGGTTCAGGCTGCCGGCCTCCACCTCGGTCTGCATCGGATGCACCAGCAGCTCGACCTTGCCGTCGTCGCGGATCAGCGGCGCCACGCCGATCACCACGCCGGAGAACAGCGATTCGGTCTGCACGTCGGACGAGGTGTTGGTCGCGCCGCCGCCGGGATTGCTGAAGCTGGTGGTGGACTTGCTGACGTAGCGGATGTTCTTGCCGACGCTCAGGTAGGCCGGCGTGCTGTTGCGCACGCGCACGCTGGGATTGGACAGCACCTTGACGTTGCCGAACGAGCGCAGGATGTTGAGCGCCGCCGAGAACGCATCGCCGGCGTAGCCGATGCCGGCGCCGCGGCCGAGCGGCGTGCCGATCACCTGGCGCGGAATGGTCAGCAGCCGGTCGAGCGTGCCGCCGGTATTGGGGCCGGGCAGCGAACCGGAGACCGGGTCGAGCTGGATGGCGCTGTCGCCGACGATGCCGGCGACGCGGCCGCGCAGCAGGTTCCAGTCGACGCCGAACTGGAACTGGTCGTTGAGCTGCACATCGATCAGCTGCGCTTCGACCAGCACCTGGCGGCCGAGCATGCGCTGGTTGCGTTCGACCAGTTCCGCCACCGCGCGCACCTGTGATGGACGCGCGCGCACGAACAGCGAGCCGGTCAGCGGATCCAGGCTGTAGCGCGCCGCTTCGCGCGGCTGGTCGCCGCGGGTCGCGGTGTCTTCCTTGATGATGCTTTCGATCGATGCGGCCAGCTGCTTGTACGGATCGTTCTGCTTGCCGACGTTGCCGTCGAGGATCAGTTTCCCGCGCAGCGAATCACCGCCGCCGGCGCCACTGCTGCCGGCGCCGAACACGTCGCCGCCGGTGCTCAGGTCCAGCGACGTGGTGGTGTTGAGCATGTCGACGCTGAAGATGCGCTCCTCCATCGGCGACACCACCAGCGCACCGCCCTGGGTGTCGCCGTGCAGGTCGAACGCGGTCAGGATGTGGTTGTAGACCTCGCGTGCGGTGACGTTCTTCAGGTACAGGCTGGCGCGCTGGTCGCGGGCCAGCACGCTCGGATCGACGATCAGGTTCATGCCCAACTGCTCGGCCAGCGCCCATAGCAGGCCGCCGACGTTGGCATCGTTCATGTTGATGGTGACGATGCGGTTCTCGAGCGGGTCGTACTTCGGTGCGACCGGCGCCAGTGGTTTGGGCGCCTGCACGCGTTCCAGCTGTTCGCGCAGGCGCGCATGTTCGTCGGCGAGCTTGGCCGACTCCTCGCCGACGCGGCTGCCGATGGCTTCCAGCGCCTTGTACTCGGTCGGCGGCAGGCTCTTGACGCTGCGCGGCGTCGTGCAGCCCGCTGCCAGCAGGGTCAGCGCCAGCGCGGCGGCCGGCACGGCCAGCGTGCGGCGGGTGGATGCGGAGCGGAGCGGGTGACGTGTCATCGAACGTTCTGCCTTGTCGTCTCAATCAGCGGGTGTGGGCGGCCAGCCAGCCGAGCAGCGTGCTGCTGCTTTCGGCGATGACCACGTCGTCGTAGGTGGCGTCCATCGGACGCGCGGGTGCGGCGATGCAGCGCTGGCCGCTTTCGGCCATGTCGCGGTTGAGGCCATCGAAACCGGGATGGTTGCCACCTGCATCGTCGCGGTCGGCAACCGGTGCGATCACCGCGAATGCGGGATTGGCGACGATGTGACCGCAGTTTTCCGCATCGGCGCTGCTGCCGATGCCGGTGATGTAGGGGCGGGCATTGGAGTCGGGGAGCTGCGCGGCCGCGGCCAGGGTGCGACGCAGGCGTGCGACCGCATCCAGATCGGAACCCAGTCCACCAGGGGTAATCGGCGCGACCAGGTCGGCACCGCCGCGCGACACTGCGTAACGCATGCGCTGGTTCGGCACCGGCCGCGCCAGGCCCAGGCTTTCGTACGGCAGCCAGCCGACCTGCGCGCCGGCCGGGCAGCTGCCGCCGATGCCTTCGCGCGCGCCATTGCCGTCGGCGCTCAGGTCCGGGCACGGCAGGCGCTTGTTGCGCAGCATGAAGGTGCGGATCGCCTGGCGCGCCACTTCGGCCTCGGCTTCCGCACGGGCGCGGGCACGCACGTCGGCGACGCCGGAAAAGGTACCGGTAGCCAGTACCGCCAGCACGCCGATGACGCTCACCGACACCGCCATCTCGAGCAGGGTGAAACCGCGCGCACCGCGCGATGCGACACCTGCACGAAAGCGATGGCGGGCGAGCGTCGTCATGTCAGCGCGCGGCCGCCGGTGCGATTGAAGACGCAGCCGGCGCGCGCGTCGGCGCGGCGGGCGCCGGCAGGCTGCTGCCGGCGGCGCTCACATCGCTGCGCAGCTGCGACTGCAGCATGCGGAACTGCGCCATGGTCGCGTCCAGCCGCTGCTTGCGCTCGGGACTGTCGGCTTCGGTCATGATCTGCTGCAGCTGCTGGGCCAGCGCCTGCATGCGCATGCTCACGTCGAGGTTGTTGCGCACCGCGTCCAGGTTGATCTGCGCGGTGACGGTGGGATCGTTCATCTGTTCCAGCGTGTCCAGCGCCTTGCTCAGGTGCTGGTAGGTCGCAGCGGAACGCTGCGTGGATTCGGCGATCACGCCTTTCATCGCCTGCTGCAGTTCGCGCAGCTGGCGCTCGCGGACCGGATCGGTCGCGGTGGCAGTGGTACTGGTCGCGGCTTGTGCTGCATCGCTCGCCGCGTCGCTCGTGGCCCATGGCGGTGGCGCTTCATCGGTCGTCGGCGCCGGTGTTTCGGTCGCGGTTTCCGCAGGCGGCGCCACGCTGGTCGCGACCGGCGCATCCGTCGCAGCGACGGGCGCTGCATTACGCCCGGCCAGCGTGCGCACGGTCAGCACCGCGATCAGGCCGGCGACGATCACCACCAGCGCGGCGATCACGATGGCGCGGCGATTGCTCATCGCGACGATCCCGGCAGGCTTGCGGTCTGCTGCGCGGAGAACGGCGCGGGCAACTGCAGCAGCAGGCGTTCGCCGGCGGCGTCCTCGATCTCGACGCGGTCACGGCCGATGCGGTGCACGCGCGAACCATCGGCCAGGCGCGTGCCGACGCGCACCAGTTGCTCGTCGATCACCGCGCGATGGCCGCGGTCGGTGGACAGGATCAGCGACAGGCGTCGTGCGGCGACGACCGGTTCGCCGTCGGCGGACGTGGTCATCGCAAGGCTCGTGCTTTCCGGCGCCGGCGCGGCGACGGCCAGGTCGACCGGTATCGCGTTGCCGGTGGCCTCGAGCGCGTCCAGCGCCGCCAGCAGCTGGCGGTCGTGGTTGATGTTGAGCTGCAGCTGGGCGATCGCCGCGGCCTCGTCCTCGTCGGGCGAATGGCGGCCGACGCTGGGCTTGGCGACGATCATCGCGCTGACCCAGGCGACCACGCACAGCCACAGCGCCAGCGCCAGGCTGGCCGAATACTTGCGCTTCACGAGGCGTCTCCCGGAGTGTCGACAGCGCCGTCCGTGGCGCGCTTGAGCTGGTAGGAGAACGAGCCGCCCGGCGATTGCGAGCGCGCGTTGCCCTGTTGCGGATCGATCGCGACCGGCTCGTAGCCGGCGGCGCGCAGGCGCTGCACGAAGCGCGCGACCTGCATGCCCTCCATGCTGCCGGGATCGTGCTTGACCATGCCGTCGACGCGCAGGGACTGGCCATCGCCGTTGCCGCCCTTGTCGGCGGGATCCCGGGCGGGTTTGTCCAGTCGCACGCGCAGGATGCGGACGTCGTCGTCGGCGGCCACGCGCACCGCGTGCAGTACCGCGCCCGGATCGAGCGCCTGCTGCAGCTTGCCGGCGTGTTCGACGAAACGGCGCAGCTGCGGATAGCTTTCCGGAATCGCCTGTCGCGATTTCATCGCCGCGATCCCGGCGTCGATCTCCGCGATCTGCGCATCCAGCGCCTCTGCGCGGCCATTGGCGTCGTGCGCGGCCAGCGCCCAGCGTCCGCCGAGTCCGCCCAGCGCCAGCGCCAGCAACAGCGACGCGGCACTGGCCCAGGGCAGCGCGCGCTCGGCCAGGTACATCAACCGGCTGGCCGGCGGATTGACCGCGGTCAGCGCGTGGGCGCTGGCGGCCAGGCGGGCGATGCCGCTGCGGTAACGCACGCCGGCCGCGTCGCGCACCATCACGTGCGGGCCGAGCTGGACACTGGCGCCGCTGCGCGCGGAGAAGATTTCCAGCAGCGCCTCGTCGAGCCAGCGGCCCGGGGCGATGGCCTCGGCCGCGGCCTGGCTGGCGTACAGGCTGGCCGCCGGCTGCGCCGGCACCGGCACCGGCTCGGGTTCCGGTTCGGGAACGACACTGCCTTCGACCGGATCGAACTGGCCGTCGAAGGTCATCGCATCGTCGTCGTCGCGGAAGCCGGGCTCCGGATCGGCGTCGATGCGCTGGGTGATTTCGTCGTCGGTGACTGCGGACAGCGGACTGGCCGACAGCCCGACGCCGCGGACCTGCGGCCGCGCGCGGTGACCGTCGGGCGCGCGGGTCAGGGCGCCGTACCACTCCACGGTCAACGTCTCCAGTGCCTCGTCGGCGCCGGTCAGCTCGCGGCCGGCGCGTTCGGCCAGCGCCGATACGGTCATCGCCAGGTCGCCGGTGTCCTCGCTGTAGGCCAGCGCCGAGGCATGCACGAAGCGATTGCGCAGGCAGGCCAGGAACACCACCTGGCGGCCGCTGTGCAGCACGATGCCGCGACCGGGCTTGAGCATCCGCCACAGTAGCGCCACCGATGGCACCAGCAGGCAGTGGTCGTCGTGGCCTTCGGCCCAGGAGAACATCTGCTGCCAGCGGTCCAGCGGCACCGCGGTGAACAGCGCCTGGTAGCCGTTGCCGACGGTCTTGGTCTGGTGGATCAGAATCTTGCTTTCGCTGTCGGTCAGGCCATCGGCGCGCAGGCGCTTCTCAATCAGCGCGACCGCGTGCGACGGACTGCCTTCCAGCGCGATCACCTGGCTGACGGCACCGCCGAAGTCGGTGATGGCGACGCTGGCGCGGTCGAGCTTGGGACGGGTGTCGAGCGTGGTGACGCGATCGCCGTCGAAGGACAGCCAGCGGCCGTCCAGGTGCATCAGGGTGGACGTGCTCACGGCGCCTCCGGGGCGATGGCGGGGGCGGCGGCGAGTGCGGCGACCGGCGCGGCGACGCCACTGCCGGATTGCGCGGTGCGGAACAGCAGGGTGCCGCGCAGGTTCAGCATCAGCGGTGGCCCCTTGCTGCCGGGCGTGTCGAACAGGCCTTCGTCGGCGCGGGTCACCGACAGTTCGAACACGTCGGCGCCGAAGATCCGCGCATGGTCGCGGGTCATGCCCGCCAGCAGGTGATTGACCTCGTCGCGCGCCAGCGGCGTCTGGCTGATGTTGATCAGCCGCTCGCCCCATTCGTTTTCGGCGAAGCCGCCGGCGCTGGCACGCTCGACCAGGCTGCGCGCGCTGTCGGCCAGCTGCACGCGCAGCTTCGCCTCCTGCTGGCGCTGGTTGGCGGCGGTCAGCGCCTGCTGTCGGCTGCCGACATGGCTGTAGGCTTCGGCCAGGTCGCTGCGTGCGCTGGTGAACCAGGCTGCGGCGACCAGCAGCAGCACCAGCGTCGCTGCGAACAGTAGCAGCGACGCGTGCCGGGACTGGCGCAGCCGGGCGGGCAGGGCGAAGCGGTCGAGGGCCATGGCCGGTGCCTTACTGGTTCATCTTGAGGTGGGCGACCATGGTCAGTACCTGGTCGGCGTCGGTGGCTTCGGTGTCGACGGTGTCGGCGGTGCCGGTGTCGGTGAAGCCCTGGGTGTTGTTGCCGGCCCACTGCACGCCCGGGTCGAACTCGGTACCGGTCGCGCGGACTACGCCTTCCTGACGAAAAGCGCCGTTCTGGGCATCGGGCTTGCCATCGACGGCCTGGTCGAGCGCACGCGCCAGGTCAGGGGTCAGGCCGGTGATCACCATCACGTTGCCCGAACCGGACGGCGTGCCCGGCTTGTTCCACTGGAAGCAGATCTGGATTTCCTGCGGGTTGCCGTTGGTATCCAGATAGACGTAGCGGTCTTCCATGCCCTGGCCGCGGCCCGGAGGCAGGGTCACGCCGGCCTTGAGCATCAGGTTGCGCAGGTTGAATTCGTCGCCGGTCTGCATGTCACGGACCATCCGCGCCGGCTTGTTCTCGCGGCAGATCGCGTCCGGTTCGCTGACGTTGGACATGTCGCCGCCGGACAGCGAATCGCCGTTGCCGTCGAAGTTGAAGCCGTTGACCATCAACCGCGGCGCGCTCTGGTTGTCGCCGATCGGCGCACCCAGGCGCTGGCCATAGGTGTTGTACGCGACCACCCACTGGTCGACGAATTTCTGCTTGATGCGGGTGTATTCGGCGTTGCGCTGGACGTCGCGGCCGATCATGACGGCACCGAGGATGACGCCGATGATGACCAGCACCACCGCCATTTCCACCAATGTGAAACCGCCTTGGCTGGCCCGGCGGCCGCCATTTCCGAGTCGTGCTTGCATGAGTTGTCCCCTGGAACGATGTGACTGGCTCGCAGGCACGGCTATTCCGTGTCCCATGGCGCAGCGACGCGCACGTTAGGGCAGCGGTGTAAGAGCTTCGTAAGAGACCCGTAAGCCGGGCCGGGCGACGGCGGTCACGATTACGAGCATTCCCGCGGAGCGGCGGATGACCTGCGGCAGGGCGACAGCCGGGGATGGGGATGGGACAATACGCCGCCCGCGAATCGCCGGGCGCCGCCCCTGATCCCGCCCTCCATGACGACGCCCAGCCGCCGCGACCTCGCCAACGCCATTCGTTTCCTCGCCATCGACGCCGTCCAGGCCGCCAACTCCGGCCATCCGGGCATGCCGATGGGCATGGCCGACATCGCCGAGGTGCTGTGGAACGATTACCTGCGCCACAACCCCGGCAACCCCGGCTGGTTCAACCGCGACCGCTTCGTGCTGTCCAACGGCCACGGCTCGATGCTGCAGTACGCGTTGCTGCACCTGTCCGGCTACGACCTGTCGATCGAGGAGCTGAGGAATTTCCGCCAGCTCGACAGCAAGACCCCGGGTCATCCCGAGAACTTCATGACCCCGGGCATCGAGACCACCACCGGTCCGCTTGGCCAGGGTTTCGCCAACGCGGTCGGCATGGCGCTGGCAGAGAAGCTGCTGGCGCAGCGCTTCAACCGACCCGGCTTCGACGTCGTCGACAACCGCACCTGGGTGTTCATGGGCGACGGCTGCCTGATGGAAGGCATCTCGCACGAGGCCGCCTCGCTGGCCGGCACCTGGGGCCTGGGCAAGCTGGTCGCGTTCTGGGACGACAACAGGATTTCCATCGACGGCAATACCGATGGCTGGTTCACCGACGACACGCCGATGCGCTTCGAGGCCTACGGCTGGCAGGTGATCCGCAAGGTCGACGGCCATGATCCGGTCGAGATCAGGCGCGCCATCGAAACTGCGATCGCTTCGTCCGACAAGCCGACCCTGATCTGCTGCCGCACCACGATCGGTTTCGGTTCGCCGGCCAAGGCGGGCAAGGAATCCTCGCACGGCGCGCCGCTGGGCAAGGACGAAGTGACCGCCACGCGCGAAGCGCTGGGCTGGCCGCATGCGCCGTTCGAGATCCCGCAGGCCATCGGCGACGCCTGGCGCGCCAATGACGCCGGCCGCGAGCGCGAGGAACAATGGAACCGCCTGTTCGACGCCTACGCCGTGCAGCATCCGCAGCAGGCCGCCGAACTCTCACGCCGCGCGCGCGGCGAATTGCCGGAAAGCTTCGCAGCTGCCGCCGACGCCTACATCGCGAAACTGCAGGCCGAAGGCCCGGTGGTGGCTTCGCGCAAGGCCTCGCAGATGGCGCTGGAAGCCTACGCGCCGCTGCTGCCGGAACTGATCGGCGGTTCCGCCGACCTCGCCCATTCCAACCTCACCTTGTGGAAGGGCAGCAAGTCGGTCGCCGGCGACGACCCCGACGCCAACTATATCCATTACGGCGTGCGCGAGTTCGCGATGACCGCGATCAGCAATGGCCTTGGCCTGCACGAGTGCTTCATTCCCTACGACGCCACCTTCCTAGTGTTCAGCGACTACGCGCGCAACGCGGTGCGCATGAGCGCGCTGATGGGCGCGCACGCGATCCACGTCTACACGCACGACTCGATCGGCCTCGGCGAGGACGGCCCGACCCACCAGCCGGTCGAACACCTGGCGAGCCTGCGTTACATCCCGCACAACGACGTCTGGCGTCCCTGCGACGCGGTCGAATCCGCTGTCGCCTGGCGCGCGGCGATCGAACGCAACGACGGTCCCAGCTGCCTGGTGTTCTCGCGCCAGAACCTGCCGCACCAGCCGCGTGATGCAGCGCAGGTGGCTGCGATCGCCCGCGGTGGCTACGTCCTGCTCGACAAGGGCGCGCGCGACGGCGATGCGACACCGGATGTGATCCTGATCGCCACCGGCTCGGAAGTCGGCCTCGCCACGCAGGCCGCCGACGTGCTGGCCGGCGAGGGCGTCAACGTGCGCGTGGTGTCGATGCCGTCGACCGACGTGTTCGATCGCCAGGACAAGGCCTATCGCGAATCCGTGCTGCCCAACGCCGTGCGCAAGCGCGTCGCGATCGAAGCCGGCGTCACCGATTTCTGGCGCAAGTACGTCGGCCTCGATGGCGCGGTGATCGGCATCGACAGCTTCGGTGCCAGCGCCCCGGCGGAAAAGCTGTTCCCGCATTTCGGCTTCAGCGTCGACAAGGTGGTCGCGGCGGCGAAGGCGTTGTAACGAGTCTGGTCGGCAGGATGGGTTGAGCCGAAGGCGATACCATCAACCATTGCAAGATCGATCCGGTGCTGAAATTCGGAATTCGTAGCGTGCGCTATGCGCACGACACCGAATCATCGTGCGCACAGCGCACGCTACGAACGGCTTACCGCGTGTTCTGCAGCGCGTAAGACACCAGTCGCGCCGAGAGTTTTTCGCGCCAGTTCCCGGGCTGGTTCAGCCCCATCCGCTGCATCGCTTCGGCATCCTCGCTCTTGCCTGCGAACAGCGCGCCGAACACGGTGAGTGCTTTCGATACAGGCGTTGCGGCATTCGTCTTCAACCAACCCAACGCCTTGACCAGGCGCTGCTCGACTTCGGTGAAGTCGCTGCCGAGTGGGTAGTCAGGCAGTGTGCCGTCGCCGCGCAGCGGCGCCAGCCGTTCGCGCAGGTTGCGTGGGGAATTTCTCGCCCACTGCGCAGGCAGCTGGAACGTCTCGGCCAACTTGCGGCTGCGCTTGGCGACGTCGATCAGGCCGCGCTGGAAACGCGCATCGGCGATCGCCGCCATCGCGACCACGCAGTCCTCGTCGGTCTTGCCGCGCACGTCGGCGATGCCGTATTCGCTGACGTAGATGTCGCGCAGGTGGCGGGCGATGGTGGCGTGGCCGTAGTTCCAGCGGATGTTGGAAGCGGCCTTGCCGCGCTCGTCGCGGCTGGCACGCAGCAGCAGCACCGAGCGCGCGTCGGGCAGCGCATGCGCCATCGCCACGAAGTTGTACTGGCCACCGACGCCGGACACGACGCGGCCATCGTCGAGCGCGTCCGACACCGCCGCGCCGAGCGCGGTGGCCATCATGCAGGTGTTGAAGAAACGCGACTGCTGCCGCTGCAGGCGTTCCAGCGTCTCGTTGCCGCCGTAAAGCTCGTTGACTTCGCTGACCCGGCGCATGCCGATGGCGCGGCGCGTGTCGTCGTCCATCCGGTACAGCCATTCGTAGAAATCCGGCGAGCCCAGGTAGAAGGCGCCGTGCAGGAATTCGCCGTCGCGATCGAGCAGTTCCAGGTCGAGCACGCTGGCCTCGCCATCGACGATGCGCTTCATCAGCGCCTCGTTCTCGACCACCTTGCGGCGGATCACTCCCGCCTGCACCAGGTGCTGGAAACCTTCATTGATCATTTCGCTGCAGCCGTACAGGCCCTGCGCGAAAGTATCCAGGCCGCCGCTCACGAGTACGGCCGGATGCCGTTCGATGTCCGGATCCAGCGCCGCCAGTACCTTGCGATAGGTGGCATTGTCGGTGTGGCGCAACACCAGCGCATGGCACAGTGCATCGGACAACGCGCCGATGCCGATCTGCAGCGTACCGCCGTCGCGCACCAGCGTGCTGGCGTAAAAGCCGATCGCGTATTCGATGTCGCCCACCGGCTGTCGCGGCAGCGCGAACAGCTTCGGATACGGCGCCGGCGGTGCGACCACCATGTCGAAGAAACTGCTGTCGACCGCTGGCACGCCATCCAGCCATGGCAGGCGCGGATCGATCTCGGCGATCAGCACCGGCCGCGGCAGGCCGCGCGCGACGATCGCGTCGATCGCATCGAAGGTCAGGTCGGTGTTGGACGACAACGAAAAACGCGTGCCTTCGTCGTTGCTGGCGACTTTCTGCACGATGCAGTTGAGGCCGCGGTCGGCCAATGCCTTCGCCACGTGCGTGTAGTTGAGGCTGGCGTAGCGGCGCTGCGCCTGGCGCGAGTTCATCAGCGCGCCGGACTGCACGTAGAACTCCTCGACCTCGATGTGCGTCGGCAACGCATCGCGCTTCTGCGCCTGCACGTAGCTGAGACGCGGGAAGTCTTCGCCATACAGGCGCGATACGAACGGGCCGATGAAACGCCGCTCCAGGTCGCTACTGCCGTCGGGCGGGTCCAGCGACAGCGCCGTGTACAGGTGCAGCGGCCGCGACGGATCGCCGACGACGCGTTCGTACAGCGCATTGAGCAGCCGGTGCGGCTTGCCGATGCCTAGAGGCGCGCCGACGTGCAGGGGACCGTCGATGCTGGCGAGCAGGGATTCGACCGCGTCGTCGAGCGAGGTGAACAGGGCGGGGGAGGCCATGACCCAGTATCGCACCGGCGCCTAAACGGGGCTTGACATGATCGTTTACGGGTGTAATCTCAAGAAAAATTACAGGCGTAAACGATGCAGATCAGCGAGGCCGAATCCCTGGTGATGGACGTGCTCTGGCGCCAGCATCCACTGGCGGCCGAAGACGTGGTCGCAGCGCTGGCACGGACCCAGCATTGGCAGGAGGCCACCATCAAGACCCTGCTCAACCGGCTGTTGAACAAGGGCGCGATCAAGGCCAGCAAGGAGGGCCGCCGCTACCTGTATGCGCCTGTGCTGAAACGCGAGGACTGGGTGCTCGGCGAGAGCGAAGGCCTGCTGCAGCGCCTGTTCGATGGTCGCGTGGCGCCGCTGGTGGCGCATTTCAGCGAGCGCGGCAAGCTTTCCGCGGCCGATCTGGCCGAGCTCAAGCGATTGATTGCGGAGCTCGACGATGAACAGTGACGTGCTGCTTGGCTGGTTGCTGGAAGGGACGTTGGCGGTCACGGCCGCACTGCTGCTGGTGATGGCCTTGCGCCTGCCGTTGCGGCGGCTGTTCGGTGCGGGCGCGGCCTATGCGGTGTGGGCGTTGGTGCCGTTGTCATTGTTGGCGGTGTCGCTGCCGGCGCCGGTCGGGCAGGTCGTGACGCGCACGCTGTCCCCTGCGTCGGTCGATGTGCAGTTTGCGCAAGCATCGTCAGCGCCGATGCTGTCGTCGTCGTGGTGGGCGCTGCACGGGCCCGTGCTGCTCGTCGCGCTGTGGGCAGCAGGCGCCTTGCTCGTGGCATGCGTGTTCTGGCATCAGCAGCGCCGCTTCATCGCCAGCCTCGGCCGCACGCGCCGCGATGAAGCCGGCCTGCTGCGTGCCGATGTCGGCGCCAGTTGTCCGGCCGTGGTCGGCGCGTGGTCGCCGCGCATCGTGCTGCCCGACGATTTTGAGTCGCGCTATCCCGCGCACGAAGCCGAGCTGGTGCTCGCGCACGAGCGCGTGCACCTCGCCCGCCAGGACGTGCGCCTGAACCTGCTGGCCGTCGCGCTGCGCTGCGTGCACTGGTTCAACCCGCTGCTGCACTACGCCACGCGCGCCTACCGCCAGGACCAGGAACTCGCCTGCGATGCTGCCGTGCTCGCACGCCATCCCCATTCACGCCGCGCCTACGCCGACGCGATGCTGAAAACGCAGCTGGCCGTCCTTGGACTGCCGGTCGGCTGCCATTGGCAGTCCAGCCAATCATTGAGGGAGCGGATTCTCATGCTGAAAAAACCACAGCCGGCGCGCGGACGCATGCGCCTTGGCGCGATCACCATCGCCGCACTGCTGCTGGGCGCGAGTTATACGGTCTGGGCGCTGCAGCCGGAGCGTGATCAGGCGCCGGCCCGTCTGGGCACGATGTTCGAGGACGAAGTGCTGTATGCGGATGTGGCGATGCGATCCGGCCCGGGCGAGCTATTCGTGCTCGATGGCGCCATGGGGCACGGCCCTTCAGGCGCCTCCCGGGCATTTTCGGGCAAGGATGGCGCACTGAGGATCGGTTTTGGAAAATCCCCGGAAGCGCCGGATACCTTGCTGCTGACGGCCAATGTGGCTGGCAGCAAAAGCGCGCCGGAGCTGCAATGGCGTCTGGAACTTGCCGACAAGCGTGTCGATGGCGGCAATGCCAGGATGACGCCGGGACAGTCGGTGACGCTTGCCATCGATGGTGCCAAACATGGGGCCGCCGCTTCCGCCACGGTCAGGATCATGCGATCCAGCGATGGCGTGCTGATGGGCGAGTTCGATGAGCCTCAACGGTTCAAGCGCGGAGACGACGGCATCTACATCGATGCGCATGGCGGCGGCGTCTGGGGCGCACAGTACAAGACCGCAGGCGAGGCGCAGGTGCTGGTGCAGATCTCCAAGCGCGGTGAAGTCGTAGCCACCAGGGTTGAGTCCTCGACTCCAGCCGGCGCCTTCAGCGACGAAGACGCGCGTGCATTCTTCAAGGGGGAGAGGTACTCGCCGTTGGTCGAAAATGGTATTGCTGTGCCGGCTCGAATCCGTACCAGAATTACTTTCTCGCCGCCGAAGCCGGAGCGTACGGCCATTTCCACGAAAAAAACCGATACGGCACAAGCGACATCGCCGGCGCAGACCATCGAAGAATCCCGCAACCTCAATCCGCCGAAGTATCCAGGCGTGGCCCTGCAGAACAAGCTCGGCGGCATGGTGGTCCTGATCGTCGACGTCGCGGCGGATGGTCGGCCGACGGCGGTCAAGGTGGATCGCTCCGAGCCGGCCGGAGTCTTCGATGCCGCCGTGGTCGAGGCTGCATGGAAATGGAAGTTCAAGCCGGAGATGAAGAATGGCAAGCCGGTGGCCGGGCGCGTGCGGGTGCCGGTGGAGTTCTCGCCGCATGGCGATCCGGCGCATGCCGGGGCGACGCAAGGCTGACGGCGAGTGGTTCCGGCGGTTGGCGCGTCGGGCCCACGCCCCGACGCCGTTGGCGTCGTCGGTTGGTTTCGGCGGCCAGTCAATGTAGGGCGCATTAGCCGCAGGCGTAATGCGCCGCAAGGTGTCATCCGGAATTCGCGACATTCGGCGCATTACGCCTACGGCTAATGCGCCTACGCGACTCAATCGAGAACATGCACCGCATCGGTCAGGCGCCGTACTTCGGCGGGCACGTGGCTGACGTACACCATCGGCAAGGCGGTCTCGTCACGGACGCGCTGCAGGTAGGGAATCAGTTCCTCGCGGCGTGCCTGATCTAGCATCGACAGCGGTTCGTCGAGCAACAGGATCTGCGGTTGCGAGAGCAGGGCGCGGCCCAGTGCGATGCGCTGGGCTTCGCCGCCGGACAGGGCATGCGTGCGCCGCGACAGCAGCTTGTCGATGCCGAGCAGTTCGACGATCGTATCCAGCGCGAAACGCGGCTGCAGTTTCCGCTCGCCGCGCAGGCCGTAGAGCAGGTTGTGGCGCACGTCCAGGTGCGGGAACAGGCGCGCGTCCTGGAACACGTAGCCGATACGCCGCCGATGCGCGGGCAGGTCGATGCCATGCTCGCTGTCGAACAGCACGCGGCCGTCGATCTCGATCCGGCCGGCGCGAGGCCGGACCAGGCCGGCGATGGCGTTGAGCACGGTGGTCTTGCCCGCGCCCGAAGCGCCGACCAGCGCCACCACGCGCGCGTCGTCCTCGATCCGCACCTGGCGCTGGAAATCGCCACGCTGCAGGTCGATGGACAGGTGCAGCATCAGGCGCCTCCCGGGTGGGGGTGCGGGGAAGGCTCATGTGGGAGGGGCTTCAGCCCCGACATCTGCAAGGACAGTCGGGGCTGAAGCCCCTCCCACACAACCCCCTCCCGCAGGAATCCATCCTTCACAGGCGAGGACATGGCCATTGCGATGTTCGCAGTGCTCATGCGCGCAACTCCCGCCGCTGCCGCTGTACCAGCCATTCCGACAGCAGCACCGCGACAAACGAGATCGCGATCGCGACGATGGTCAGCCGCCAGATGCCGGCCTCGCCGCCGGGCACCTGCATCAGGCCGTAGATTGCCGACGACAGCGTCTGCGTTTCGCCGGGGATGTTGGAGACGAAAGTGATCGTCGCGCCGAACTCGCCCAGCGCCTTGGCGAAGGCGAGCACCGCGCCGGCGACGACGCCGGGCCAGGCCAACGGCAAAGTGATGCCGAAGAATACGCGCCAGCGGTCGGCGCCGAGCGTGGCCGCGGCTTGTTCCAGGCGCCGGTCGACCGCTTCAATCGACAGGCGGATCGCGCGCACCATCAACGGAAAACCCATGATCGCGCTGGCCAGCGCGGCGCCGGTCCAGCGAAACGCGAAGGTGAAGCCGAACTGTTCCAGCAACCAGCGGCCGACCGTGCCGTTGGCGCCCAGCAGGATCAGCAGCATGTAACCGGTCACCACCGGTGGCATCACGAGCGGCAGATGCAGCAGCGCATCCAGCAGCAGCTTGCCCGGGAATTGCCGGCGTGCCAGCAGCCAGCCCACTGCGATGCCCAGCGGCAGACTGCCGAGCATGGCGGCCGTCGCCACTTTCAGGCTCAGCGCGATCGCGGTCAGTTCCTCAGGCGTGAATGCGAGCATGCGCGTGCGTTCGGCTCAGAGCACGATGAAGCCGCGGCGACGGAAAATCGCCGCGGCGGCGGGTGTCGCCAGCCATGCCATGAAAGCGTCCGCGTGCGGATGCTGGCTCGCGGCCACGCGCGCCACCGGATACACGATGCGCGGGTGCGTGCTGGCCGGGAAAGTCGACAGCACGCGTACGCCCGGTTCGGCTCTGGCATCGCTGGCGTATACGACGCCCAGCGGGGCTTCTTCGCGCGCGACCAGCATCAGCGCCGCGCGCACGTTCTCGGCTTCGGCTACTTTCGCCCGCAGCGACGGCCAGACGCCGAGCGAGACGAACGCCGCTTTCGCGTATTTGCCGGCCGGCACACTGGCGGCCAGCGCCAGCGCCAGGCGGCCATCGCCGAGCAGCGGACGCAGGTCGACGCCGCGTTCCAGCAGGAGTGTTTTTGCGGTGCTGGCCTTCGGCGCGATCAGCACCAGCGTGTTGCCGAGCAGGTCGCGACGGCTGTCGCCGTCGATCAGCTGCCGCTGCTGCAGGTAATCCATCCAGTCGAGGTCGGCCGACAGGAACACATCGGCCGGCGCGCCCTGTTCGATCTGTCGCGCCAGCGTCGAGCTGGCAGCGTACGACACGCGCACCGGCTGTCCATGTGCGCGCTGGTAGGCCGCGGCCGCCTCATCCATTGATTCCTTGAGGCTGGCGGCGGCGAATATGGTGAGCGGCATGGGCACGCTTTGCGGTATTGCGGCAAGGACGATCGTTGCCAGGCACGACATCGCGATCGCGGCCAGGGCCTGCATCCAGCGGTTGTGGCGGCACGGCGTCGCCCGGGGGGGGAATGCAGGAATTGCGGGAATCATGGCGCGGCCACCACCGTGATCGATTCGACCTGGCGCACCCAGCGCGCGGGACGTGCATCGTCCAGTGCGATCAGTTGCAGTGGTCCGTCCTCATTCTCCAGCGGCCGGCCATTGCAGCGGTCGACCAGCAGCACGCGCCGTTGCCCGAAGTCCGGATCGAGTTCGGCCAGCGAATACAGCACGCGGTGGCCATCGCGTGCCTGCACCAGCACGTATTGCGCCAGTTGAGTAGCACCCAGCATGTCCACTGGAAGGGCGCCGGCGGCGCGCAGCAGTGCCGACAGCGGCACGCCTTCGCATGACAATCCCGGCCCATGCGCCGAGGCTGTGACCACTTCGCGTGGCAGCGCGGCCCGTGTCGCCGCGTCCAGCGGCACCACCCGCGGCGAAGCCAGTACAGACGGCGCCGCGGCGCGCAGGCGCGGATCGTGCGTGGTCCGTGGTGCGGGAGGCGTCGCCGTTGCGGATGGTGGCGGCTTCACCGCGCCGCTACTTGTACAGGCCGACAGGGCGAGGGCGAGCAGGGCGGGCGGCCAGGAGCGGGTCATGCGCGCATGATGCCGGATCGTGCATTGCACCGCCGTCGGACGCGCCATTTGCAAGGACATCTCTACAGTTGGTCGATCGGCGTCTTGAAATAACGCACGCCATTGCCCTCGGCCGGCGGCAGTGCGCCGGCGCGGATATTGGTCTGTACGGCTGGAATGATCAGCGCCGGCATCGACAAGGTCGCATCGCGTGCCTCGCGCATCGCCACGAACTGTACTTCGTCGATGCCACCGCCAACGTGGATATTGGCGCGCTTCTGTTCGCCGATGCTGGTTTCGCATGCGACCGGGCGACCACCGGGACCGTAGTCGTGGCAGACGAACACGCGCGTGTCGTCGGGCAATTCGAACAGTCGCTGGATCGACCGGAACAGTGTTTGCGCGCTGCCGCCGGGGAAATCGCAACGCGCAGTGCCGGCATCGGGCATGAACAGAGAATCGCCGGTGAACAGCGCGTCGCCGATCAGGTAGGCGTTGCTGTCGCTGGTATGGCCGGGCACCGGGATCACCCGGGCCTGTAGCCCGCCGATGGCGAAGGATTCGCCGGCGGCGAACAGATGATCGAATTGCGAGCCGTCGACCGGAAAACCATCGCCCAGGTTGAAGATCGGCCGGAAGGTCGCCTGCACGATGCGGATGCCCTCGCCGATGGCGAGCGTGGCCTCAGGCAGCCGCTGCTTGAGCCAGCGCGCGGCGGACAGATGGTCGGCGTGCGCGTGCGTTTCCAGCAGCCAGCGCACGCGATAGCCGTGTTCGTGGACGTAGTCGAGCAGAGCCTGCACCGATGCGGTCGAAGTGCGGCCGGAGGCGGCTTCGTAATCGAGTACCGGATCGATCAATGCCGCCTCGCCGGTGGCCGGGTCGGCGACGACATAGCTCCAGGTGCCGGTGCCGGCGTGATGATGCGGATGCACGGTCGGCGCCATCACGTTGGCCTGCCTCAGTTGAGCGTCGCGTTGAGCAGGCCGGCCAGCCGGTAGGCCGCCTGGCGCACGCGCTGTTCGGCCAGCGCACGATGCGCGTCCAGGTAGACGCTGTCCATGCGGTGCTGGCGGGGATAGATCTGCCGCGAATCGAGCAGGCGGCAGGACTCTTCGGCCCAGGCCACCGCGTCGGTGGTGGCAGCGGTGTCGCGCGGCGGCCAGGGCAGCGCGCCGAGGCGATCGGCATAGGCCTGCATCTGCTTGCCGCGCGCGGCGGGCATGCCGGTGCCCAGGTCGGCCGATCCCAGGATGTAGTAGTCCCATACCGAATGCAGGTTGGTGCCCATCACGCCGTCGACGTAGCGGTCGCGTGCGTAGCTTTCCGGCGCCAGGGGCGTGCGCAGGCTGACCTGGAAGTCGTTGCCGCCCTTGTCCTTGCGATTGCTGGCGTGCAGCGGCTGGTGCACGTCGCCGACCAGGTGCACGAGGAATTTCAGCGCCTCGCGCCGCTGTGCCGGCGTCTTGCCGCGGTCGGCCAGGATCGCGCGCTGCGCTTCGATCTGCGCGATCACGCAGTTGCCGTCGGGGCAGTCGCGCTTGGGCTGGTACTCGCAACGGCCCGGTTCGAAGTTCACGTAATGCCAGCGCGAGGTCTTCCTGCCCAGTTCGGGATCGTGGTCGCGCAGCGTGTCGGCCCAGGTGGCGACGCCGGACAGGGTCGGGTCGGGTTCGCCGGCCAGCAGGTCGGCGACTTCGGCGCGGGCCGCAGGTGTGAGATGGCGCTGCGCCAGTTCGCCGATCAGGCGATGACCCAAGGCGCTCCAGCCCAGCGCCATCGGCGCCGACAGCAGCAGGAAAGCGATTACAGACAGGCGAAGCGCCGTGCGATTCCGGTTCATGTGCGGGTGGGGGTTAAGCGGGTGGCGGGAAAACGCTAAAATACCGGTCTTTCCCGTCCGCGTCTTTTGCAGGAGTGCTTCATGGCGATCAAGGTAGGCATCAACGGCTTCGGCCGCATCGGCCGCAACGTACTGCGCTCGGCCGTGCAGAACTTCGGCAACGACATCGAAATCGTCGCCATCAACGACCTGCTCGAGCCGGACTACCTCGCCTACCTGCTGCAGCATGATTCCGTGCACGGCCGCTTCAAGGGCGACGTGTCGGTCGAAGGCAACACACTGATCGTCAACGGCAAGAAGATCCGCCTGACCCAGGAGCGCGATCCGGCCAACCTGAAGTGGGACGAAGTCGGTGTCGAAGTCGTCATCGAATCGACCGGCCTGTTCCTCGACAAGACCACTGCGCAGAAGCATCTCGACGCCGGCGCGAAGAAGGTGATCCTGTCGGCGCCGTCGAAGGACGACACGCCGATGTTCGTCTACGGCGTCAACGACAGGACCTACAAGGGCGAGGCGATCGTCTCCAATGCCTCGTGCACGACCAACTGCCTGGCGCCGCTGGCGAAGGTGCTCAACGACAAGTGGGGCATCAAGCGCGGCCTGATGACCACCGTGCACGCCGCCACCGCCACGCAGAAGACCGTGGACGGCCCCAGCAACAAGGACTGGCGCGGCGGCCGCGGCATCCTCGAGAACATCATCCCGTCCAGCACCGGCGCGGCCAAGGCGGTTGGCGTGGTGATCCCGGAACTCAACAAGAAGCTCACCGGCATGTCGTTCCGCGTGCCGACTTCGGACGTGTCGGTGGTCGACCTGACCGTCGAACTGGTCAAGGAAGCCACCTACGCCGAGATCTGCGCCGAGATGAAGGCGCAGTCGGAAGGCGTGCTGAAGGGCATCCTCGGCTACACCGAGGACAAGGTGGTCGCCACCGATTTCCGTGGTGACACCCGCACCTCGATCTTCGACGCCGACGCCGGCATTGCGCTGGATGGCACCTTCGTCAAGTTGGTCAGCTGGTACGACAACGAGTGGGGTTATTCCAACAAGTGCCTGGAAATGGTCAAGGTCGTCGCCGGCAAGTAAGCGTGCAGCTGTCGCGACATCGACGCCCCGGCCGGTCCGGGGCGTTCCGTTTCCGGAACCGATCAGGCATGGCGGCCGTCGCCGCACGACCATGACGGCCATGCCCAACCCACCCGCCGACAATGCTGCGCCGCTTGTCGAGCGCGACATCGTCGTCCTGGTCGACCGTTTCTACGACCGTGTCCAGCGCGACCCGGTGCTCGGACCGGTCTTCAATCCCGCCGTGCACGACTGGGGCGACCACAAGCGCACGCTGGTGTCGTTCTGGACCTCGGTGGCCTTGCGCGCCGGCACCTATCGCGGCAATCCGATGGCGGCGCATCGCGCGCATCCGATCCGCGCCGAACATTTCGACCACTGGCTGGCACTGTGGCGCGAAACCGCCGAAGAAGTACTGGCGCCGGAACACGCCGAACTGCTCAGTGGATACGCGATGCGCATCGGGCGCAGCCTGCGTTACGGGCTGAATCTGGAACCGCTGCCCGAGCCCGGCGAGCCGTAGCCGATCGCGCAACCGCGCTGTCCGGTTTGCCAGTCCCGCCATGGCTACGGACAATGCACGCCTGCCTATCACGGGAACTGCAATGACCATCCTCCGCATGACCGACCTCGATCTCGCCGGCAAGCGCGTGTTGATCCGCCAGGACCTCAACGTGCCGGTGGACGACGGTCGGGTCAGCTCCGACCAGCGCATCACCGCTTCGCTGCCGACCTTGCGCCATGCGCTCGATGCCGGCGCCGCGGTGATGGTCATGTCGCACCTGGGTCGGCCCAGGGAAGGCGTGTGGAGCGAGGCCGATTCGCTGGCGCCGGTCGCCGCGCGCCTGTCGGAACTGCTCGGGCGCGAAGTGCCGCTGGTGCGCAACTATCTCGATGGCGTGGACGTCGCGCCGGGCCAACTCGTGCTGCTGGAAAACTGCCGCATGAACCCCGGCGAGGGCAAGGACGACGAGACGCTGGCGAAGCGATACGCGGCACTGTGCGACGTGTTCGTGATGGACGCATTCGGCACCGCGCACCGCGCACAGGCTTCCACGCATGGCGTGATCCGGCAGGCGAAGCAGGCCGCAGGCGGACCGTTGCTGATGGCCGAACTGGATGCACTGGCCAAGGCGCTGGACAAGCCGGCACGGCCGCTGCTGGCGATCGTCGCCGGCTCCAAGGTCTCGACCAAGCTGGAACTGCTGTCGTCGCTGGTGGGCAAGGTCGACCAGCTGATCGTCGGTGGTGGCATCGCCAACACTTTCATCGCCGCGATGGGACATGGCGTGGGCAAGTCACTGTACGAGCCGGACCTGATCGACACCGCGAAAAAGATCATGGCCGACGCCAGGGCGCGCGGTGCCGACATCCCGGTGCCGACCGACGTGGTCGTCGCCAGGGAATTCAAGGCGGACTCTCCGGCCAGCATCAAGCCGGTCGACCGGGTGGCCGACGACGACCTGATCCTCGACATCGGGCCTGAAACTGCATCGCGCTATGCGCTGATGATCGAGGACGCGCGCACGGTGGTGTGGAACGGCCCGGTCGGCGTCTTCGAGTTCGAAGCCTTCGGCCGCGGCACCGAAACGCTGGCGCACGCGATCGCCGAATCGGATGCGTTCTCGATCGCCGGCGGCGGCGACACGCTGGCGGCGATCGACAAGTACGGCATCGCCGATGACGTCGGCTACATCTCCACCGGCGGCGGCGCGTTCCTGGAATTCCTGGAAGGGAAGGAGTTGCCGGCCGTGGCCGCGCTCAGGGCGCGCGGTTGATTGAGGTGCCGGACCCGAATCCGCGCTCTCGAATGACAACGCTCTTCTTCGACCTCGACGGCACGCTGATCGACTCGGCCGTCGGCATCACCCGCTGCGTCGCGCACGCACTCACGCGGATGGGATTGCCGATCCCGCCTGAGCCGGAATTGCGGCGCTGGATCGGGCCCTCGCTGCGCACCAGTTTCGCACCGCTGCTGGGCGAGGCTGCGCGCGTCGAGCAGGCCGTCGAACACTATCGCGAGCGCTTCGAAAGCTGCGGCTGGACCGAACACGAGGTGTATCCGGGTATCGCCGAAACGCTGCAAAGCCTGCATGCCGGCGGTCATCGCCTGGCGGTGGTGACCGCCAAGAACGAACCGCACGCGCGCAGGATCGTCGACCACCTGCCATTCGGCGCCCTGTTCGATGACGTGATAGGAGCGACTCCCGATGGCAGCCTCAGCGAAAAACCGGAGTTGATTGCGGCGGCGCTGCAGCGTTGCCGTGTCGCCGCCGTGGACTGCGTGATGATCGGCGACCGGCGCATGGACATCGAAGGCGCGCGTCATCACGGCATGGCCAATATCGGCGTGCTGTGGGGTTTCGGCGGCGAAGCCGAATTGCGCGAGGCGGGCGCCGGACAGCTTGCGGCCACGCCCATGCAACTGCCTGCCTTGCTGGCCGCATAGGCAAACACGTTCTGCGGCGCAGCAAATAAACGACATCGACGCCTGTCGTCCGGTAATCCAGCGGGCCTGATACGGGCACCCGGTCACGGAACCGGGAGCCCCAACGAATATTTCACGACGATTTGATATTCCCGATGCCGGAGCAGGCCTACTTTCGGCGCGCGGCGATGTGCCGCTTTGGCAGGGAGAGGCTCGTATGCGTTCCGTAAAGTTGCTCCTGATGGGATCTCTGATGGTGGCGGCATCCAGCGTGTCGATGGCCGGTGGCTGTCTGGCCGGCACCTACCAGTACTTCAGCGACGACGGCCAGCTGGTGGGCGAGGCAACGGTCGGCTGCAACCCGAATTCCAGCTGGGGCGCGCAGACTGACAACGCCGTGTTCCGTGCAGGATGCGGCGTGTCGATGTGACGCGCGCGATGTATCGCAAGCAGGAGCCCCGGCAAGTCCGGGGTTCCTTTTTGCGGCATCCGTGCAGGTCAGGATCGCTCGCGCCGTTGCCAGTCGTCCGCCAGCAGGCCGAACATCTCGGAATCCTTGGCCTCGTCGCCCACGAAAAAGCGCTCACGAAGCACGCCTTCGCTGACGAAGCCGAGCCGCTGCAGGATCCGCCGTGAATTGTCGTTGAGCGGATCGATGTCGGCCTCGATGCGGTGCAGGTGCAGGCTGCGGAACGCCCAATCCAGCGCCGCGCCGACCGCCTCCCGCGCCAGCCCCTTGCCCCACTGGTCCGAGCGCAGTGAATAGCCGATCTCCGCATGGCGGTGGCGTGCGTCGAAACGGAACAGCGTGCAGGTGCCGATCACCATGTCGCGCCGGTCGACGCTGACCCAGTTGATCTTGTCGCGCTGCGCGAAGGCCTCCTCCATTTCCGAGATCAGCGCGCAGGCCTCGTCGCGCTGGGTCATCGGCGCTCGGCTCCAGTAACGCATTACCTCGGGATCGGAGAACAGCGCGAACACGGCGTCCGCGTCCTGCGGCCGGGGGCCGCGCAGCCGCACGCGTGGGCCGTGCAGTTGCGGGAACCCCGGCAAGGCGGCGAGCGACGCGGAAAGATCGGTGGGCATGTGTCGCGTTTCCGACCACGGCTCGGGCTAGGATAGAGGATTCCCTTCCAGAGCCTTTGAATCGAATGTCCGAGCATCGCCGCCGCACCCGCATCCTCGCCACCCTCGGTCCGGCCACCGATGCCCCCGGCGTGCTCGATGCCCTGTTGCGTGCCGGCGTCGACGTGGTGCGCCTGAACTTCTCGCACGGTGATCCGTCGGCACAGATGGCGCGCGCGCAGGCCGTGCGCGAGGCGGCGGAACGGGTCGGTACCGAGGTCGGCATCCTTGCCGACCTGCCGGGGCCGAAGATCCGCATCGAACGCTTCGCCGAGGGCAGGGTGCGATTGCGCGCTGGCGACCGTTTCGACCTGGTCGCGCGCGACGATGCCCCTCCGGGCGATGCCTCGCAGATCGGCGTGAGCTACCTCGGATTGCCCGGCGACGTGGCCGCCGGCGACGTATTGCTGCTGGACGACGGCGTGGTGCAGCTGCAGGTCGAAAGCGTCGAAGGCGAACGCATCATCACCCGCGTCCTCAACGACAGCGTGCTGTCCGACCGCAAAGGCCTGAACCGGCTCGGCGGTGGCTTGTCGCTGGGCGCATTGACCGAACGCGATCGCGAACTGATCGGCGTGGCCGCGCAGATCGGGGTGGATTTCATCGCCGTATCGTTCTGCCGCAATGCGGCCGACATGGAAGAAGCGCGCGCGATCGCGCGCGCCGCCGGCAGCGATGCGGCGCTGGTGTCCAAGATCGAACGCGCCGAGGCGATCGAGAACCTGGAAGAGATCATCGAAGCCAGCGACGTGGTGATGGTCGCGCGCGGCGACTTGGGCGTGGAGATCGGCGACGCCGAACTGCCCGGCCTGCAGAAGAAGATCATCCGCGAATCGCTGCTGCGCAACCGCGTGGTGATCACCGCCACGCAGATGCTGCAGTCGATGGTCGATAGCCCGATTCCGACCCGCGCCGAAGTGCTCGACGTCGCCAACGCGGTGATCGACGGCACCGATGCGGTGATGCTGTCGCAGGAAAGCGCCGCCGGCAATTTCCCGGTGCGCGCGGTCGAGGCGATGGCGCGCATCTGCATCGGCGCCGAGAAACAGTTCGAGGCCAACACCGATTTCGAGAAGGCGCAGCGCGACCTGCAGCGCGCCGACCAGGCGATCGCGATGGCGGCCATGTTCCTGTCCGAGCACATCGGCGTGCGCGCGATCGTGGCGATGACCGAATCCGGCGGCACCGCCCGCTTCCTGTCGCGGTTCCGCTCCAGCGTGCCGATCTACGGCCTGTCGCGCCATGGCGGCTCGCGCCGGCGCATGGCGCTGATGCGCGACGTGTTCCCGATCGATTTCGACAGCCGCGGCCTGGCCACCCGCGAAGCCGCCCGCGCCGCGCTCAAGGCGATGTTCGCCGCCGGCCTGCTCAACGAAGGCGACCGCGTGATCTTCACCAGCGGTGACCACATGGAACACCATGGCGCGACCAACACCCTGCGGCTCCTCGAGGTCGGCGCAGCCGGCGTGGCGCAGGGGCTGGGGGAGATTTGACGGCCTTGGTAGCTGGTGCTATTCCGCACTCACAGCAGTGGGTTCCGGAGGCAAAGCAATGGCCCGTTTGCACAGCTCAGCGTTTGCCGTGCTGGTCCTGTTCAGCACCTCGGTATTCGCCATCGAGCCCATTCGCGTCGCCAACGAGGGTGACATCAAGCAAGCTTGGACCCTGCCGCCCGGCACCCGTCTGGCCGCCCCTGTCTATCCGACGCAGTTCGCCGAACGCGGCCTGGAGGTTTGCGTTGCCGTGGGCTACCTGCTGAATCCGGATGGCAGCACCTCAGATTTCGCGATGCTGAAAGGCTGGAACAGCGAATCCGGCGTGCACGAACCCGCCGCCGGCTTCTGGGCCGCATTCGCAGAGGCAGGCGCAGCGGCGGTTCGTCAGTGGCGATTCCAGCCGCGCCCGGAAGTGCAGCGACCGGTTCCCGTCTACACCGTGGCGACGATGTTGTTCGGAAAAGAAGGCGCCACGCTGGCGCCGGAACTGCGCCGTCGCTGTTCGATCTCCAACTTGCCTCAGCATCTTGCGAATATCCGCGAAGACAAGGACGCCCGGCGCCTGCTGGACACGGATCTTTTCGACCGGATGCAGTTGAAGCCGGTGGATTTCATGAGGCCCTGACGCTCGCGGCGGAAGCGGTTTTGCTGCATGTGAACGGATGGCAAGCGCAGGCGCATCAGGCCCGACGCTTGTTTGACAGCAGGTCCCACATGGTGTTTAACGGGGCTCCAAACGGAGGCTTACCATGGACCGTCATCTGAAAGCTGGCTGGGTGGTAGCGGGTTGCCTGGGGTTGTTTGCGGCGACGGGTATGGCCGCCGAACGTGTGAAAATAGCGAACGAAGGCGGTATCCGCGATCAGTGGATGCTGGCCGATGGCATCAAGCTGGCAGCGCCCGGCTATCCGGCCGCCTTTGCCGAGCGCGGCGACAATGTCTGCGTGGCGATGGGCTATGCGATCAACCCGGACGGTACGACCTCCGACTTCGGACTACTGAAGGCTTGGAACAGCGCCACAGGTGAAGACGAGCCGGTGGAAGGATTCTGGGATGCATTCTCACAGGCCAGTGCCGGCGCCTTGTCGGAATGGAAGTTCAAGCCGCGTCCGGAGGTTGCCGAGCCAGAGACTGTCTATACCGTGGCCACGATGAACTTCATGGGCAAGCAGGCCACCGACCCCGCTGGACTGCGTAGTCATTGCAATATTTCCGATCTGGCTTCGTTCGTGCAGAAGCAGAAGTGGGACAAAACCCAAGATGGAAGCCTGGAGAAAAGCGAGCTGCAGAACTATCTCCGCCGGCAGCAGTCCCGCAGGACGATGGTGGAAAACCCGAGGGGCTCCCTGTCGCCGGCAAGTCGCTGATTTGAGCATTTTGACGCGTATCGGGGCTGCACAAGACAGGTGGGTCGGTAGCGAGGACCGCCGACCCGCTCGGGCGGGCGGGCTATAATTGACGTTTCCCGCCGCCAGCCGAAATCCGCATATGAGCATCGAACAGCTTGCCGAAACCGCCCAGGCCATGGTGGCCGCGGGCAAGGGCATCATCGCCATCGATGAGTCCAACAACACCATCGCCAAGCGTTTTGCCGGCGTGGGCATCGAGAACAGCGAAGAGAACCGTCGCGCCTACCGCGAACTGTTGCTGACTACGCCGAACCTGGGGCAGTACATCAGCGGCGCGATCCTGTACGACGAAACCATCCGCCAGGCGACCCGGGCCGGTGTGCCGTTCACCCGGATCATGGCTGACAACGGCATCATCCCGGGGATCAAGGTCGACAAGGGCCCGCAGCCGCTGGCCGGTTTCCCGGGTGAGGTTGTCACCGAGGGCCTGGACGGGCTGCGCGAGCGCCTGCAGGAGTATTACAAGCTCGGCGCGCGCTTCGCCAAGTGGCGCGCGGTGATCAACATCGGCGACGACATCCCGTCGGGCACCTGCATCGAGGCCAACTCGCATGCGCTGGCGCGCTATGCCGCGCTGTGCCAGGAATGCGGCCTGGTGCCGATGGTCGAGCCGGAAGTGCTGATGGACGGCAGCCACGATATCGAGACCTGCTATGAAGTCACCGAAGTAGTGCTGCGCTCGCTGTTCGATGCGCTGTACCAGCAGAGCGTGATGCTCGAGGGCACCATCCTGAAGGCGTCGATGGTATTGCCGGGCAAGGACAGCGACGAACAGGCTTCGGTCGACGAGGTCGCCGAGTCGACCCTGATGTGCCTGAAGTCGACCGTGCCGGCGATCCTGCCGGGCATCGTCTTCCTGTCCGGCGGTCAGAGCGACGAAGATGCCACCGCGCACCTTGATGCAATGAACCGCCTCGGCCCGAATCCGTGGCCGCTGTCGTTCTCCTACGGCCGCGCGATGCAGTCGGCTGCACTGAAGCTGTGGTCGCAGGACCTGGCCAACAATGTCGCCAAGGCGCAGGAGACCGTATTCGCCCGCGCCAAGGACAATGGTCTTGCCGCACTCGGCAAGTGGGACAAGGCGGCCTGAGCCCGACCATGGTCACCATTGAAAACGCCGGCATTCGCCGGCGTTTTTCTTTGCAGAACGGCACAGGCTGGATTCGCACAGCAGCGGCCATCGACATAGAATTCGGCGCATGCGAACCGTAATCTGCACATGCCTGCTCGCTGCCGTACTGACTGGCTGCGCCACTGGAGGATCGCGCGTGGACGAATCGGTCGATGCCCTGATGCGCGACTACCAGGGCGAGGTTCCCGGCGCCTCCGTGCTGGTGATCCACGACGGCAAGCCGGTGGTCAGCCGTTCCTATGGCTACGCCGATCTCGAAGCGCGTGTCGCGGCCACGCCGCAGACCAATTACCGCCTGGCGTCGGTGAGCAAGCAGTTCACCGCGGCCGCGGTGCTGCTGCTGGCCGAGGACGGCAGGCTGGGCCTGGACGACCCGGTACGCAAGTGGTTGCCGACGCTGCCTGCAAGCGCCGATGCCGTCACCCTCAAGCATCTGCTCACCCACACTTCCGGACTGGTCGACTACGAAGACGTGATGGCGCCGGACGCCACCGTGCAGGTGCACGATGCCGACGTGCTGCACCTGCTCGAATCCCAGGACCGCACCTACTTTTCGCCCGGTAGCGAATACCGTTACAGCAACAGCGCCTACGCGTTGCTGGCGCTGATCGTCGAGAAGGCATCCGGACAGCGCTACGCGACTTTCCTGCGGGAACGCATATTCGCGCCGCTGGGCATGGACGATACCGTCGCCTACGAGCAGGGCGTGTCGACCGTGGCCAATCGCGCCTACGGCTACAGCCTGGCCGATGGCGAGTGGCAGCGTACCGACCAGAGTTCCACCAGCGCCGTGCTCGGCGATGGCGGAATCTATTCCTCGATTGCCGACTTGGCGAAATGGGACGCGGCGCTGTACGACGATCGCCTGCTCAGCGATGCGTCGAGGAAGCTCGCTTTCACGCCGTGGACGAAGACCGACGATCCCACGGTCGAGTACGGCTACGGCTGGCGCATCACCGGCGAGACGGTGTGGCATTCGGGCGAAACGATCGGCTTTCGCAACGTGATCGTGCGTTATCCGCAGCGCGGGTTGACGGTGGTGGTGCTGACCAATCGCGACGATCCCGAGCCGTATCGCAAGGCATTGCAGATCGCGGCGCTGTTCCTGCCGTAGGTGGGCTTTAGCCCACCGTTCGTTCTACCGGAACGACGAGACTATCCGGACAAACTGCGATGGTGGGCCTGAGCGCACCCTACAGCGATGCCAGCCATTCGTCGTCGGACCCTTCGTTGACATCCTCGAACAGGAACGTCGACAGGTAACGTTCGCCGGTGTCGGGCAGCATCGCCAGGATCACCTCGCCATCGCTCGCCGACTTCGCCACTTGCAGTGCCGCGGCAACAGTGGCGCCTGCGGAAATGCCGACGAAGAGACCTTCCTCCTGCGCCAGGCGGCGCGCGGTGTCGCGCGCGACGACATCGTCGATCGGCAGGATCTGCGCGGCGGCGTCGCGGTTCAGCACGGCCGGCACGAAGTCCGGCGTCCAGCCCTGGATCTTGTGCGGCTGCCACTCCCTGCCCGCCAACAGCGACGCGCCGGCGGGTTCGCAGGTGGTGACCTTCACTTCGGGACGGGCGACCTTCAGCACTTCGCCAACACCGGTCAACGTGCCGCCGGTGCCCCAGCCGGTGACGAAATGATCGAGGCGGCGGCCGGCGAAATCGCGCAGGATTTCCGTGGCGGTGGTCTGGCGGTGATAGGCGGGATTGGCCGGGTTCTCGAACTGCCGCGCCAGGAACCAGCCGTGCTGCTTCGCCAGTTCCTCGGCCCGGCGCACCATGCCGCTGCCACGCTCGGCGGCGGGTGTCAGGATCACCTTCGCGCCATAGGCGCGCATCAGTTTGCGACGTTCGATCGAGAACGTTTCCGACATCGTCGCAACGAATTTGTAACCTCGCGCCGCACACACCATCGCCAGTGCGACGCCGGTGTTGCCGGAAGTAGCCTCGACCACGGTATCGCCCGGTTTCAGCAGACCCTTGGCCTCGGCATCCAGGATGATGGCGATCGCCAGGCGGTCCTTGACCGAGCCGCCGGGATTGAAGGATTCCACCTTTGCATAGAGTTCGACGCCGGAAGGTGCGATGCGCTGCAGGCGCACGACCGGTGTGCGGCCGATGGTGTCGAGGATGCTGTCGTAGATCATTCTGATGACTCCCTGGGGGGGGAAGGAGAGGGAAAGTCCAGGCGGATGCCGCTCGCGCCGATGAAAGCATCAACGCATCACGGGCATGAACGCGGCCACGTATCGACGGATGCGCCATGCGGAACCAGAGCATACGACCGGATCGCCATGCAACGCACGGGTGCCCGCCAACGCATGGCTGCAGCTGCGGTTGACCGGAACGCGGCCCAGAACGCCATGGCCGATGGCATACGTGATCGACACATGCTGTCGGTAAAATCGACAGGATTTGACCGGATAGCCTGCCTCGATGCCCAGCCCCCGCTTGTTCGATATCGTCCTGACGCTGGCGCTTTGCGGGGCGGTGGCTGCCTGTGGCAAGGAGACCGGCGGCCGCGGAAACGGGGAAGCTCCGGTTTCGGTCACCACCACCGTGGTCAGGCAGCAACCCTGGAGCGACACCATCCAGGCGCTGGGCACGGCCAAGGCGCGCGAATCGATCACGGTCACGGCCAAGGTCAGCGAGACCGTGCAGGCGGTGAATTTCGAAAGCGGCGACGTCGTCGAAAAGGGCGCCGCGCTGGTCACGCTGACCGGCAACCAGCAGCAGGCGGCGCTGAACGCGGCCGAGGCGACCGCCAACGAAGCCGAGCGCCTGCTCAAGCGCCAGGAAGAACTGGCGGCGCAGCAACTGATCGCCCGTTCCGCGCTGGATACGCAGCGCGCCATCCGCGATGCCGCCCGTGCACGCGTCGCGCAGATGCGTGCGGACCTGGGTGACCGCGTGATCCGTGCGCCGTTCGCCGGCGTGCTCGGCATTCGTCAGATCAGTCCAGGCTCGCTGGTCACGCCCGGCACCGCGATTGCGACGCTGGACGATGTCGCACGCATGCATGTCGACTTCCCGGTGCCGGAAGCGATGCTCGCGCAGTTGGCCGTCGGCCAGCGGCTGACCGCGACCAGCGCCGCCTATCCTGGCCGTGAGTTCAGCGGCAACGTCAGCATCGTCGACAGCCGCATCGATCCGGTCACGCGCGCAGTCAACGTCCGTGGCGATTTCGACAATCCCGATCGCGCGCTGCGCCCGGGCATGCTGCTGCAGGTCACGCTGCTGCGCCCGGAGCGGCAGGCACTGCTGGTGCCGGAGATCGCGATCGTGCAGGTCGGCAACAGTTCCTACGTGTACCGGGTCAAGCCCGATAACAGCGTCGAGCGTGCCGACGTGACGATCGGCAGTCGCCGCAAGGGCATGGCGGAAGTGACCGGCGGGCTGGCCGTGGGCGACCGGATCGTGGTCGATGGCACCGGCAAGCTGCGGGTCGGCGCGAAGATCGTCGATGCTGCCACGGCACCGGCCGGCGCCGAATCGAAGAATACCAAGGCCGCAACGGACGCCGCCGGTGGCTGAGTTCCGCCACGCTCGCTACGCAACGCCAACGCCGGCCACGGCGCCAGACGCACGGACTACGCCATGAATCTTTCCGATCTGTCGATCCGTCGCCCGGTGTTCGCCACCGTGATGAGCCTGCTGCTGATCGTGCTCGGCGTGATGGCATTCTCGCGCCTGACCCTGCGCGAGTTGCCGGCGATCGACCCGCCGATCGTGTCGGTGGACGTCAGCTATCCCGGCGCTTCGGCGGCGGTGGTCGAAACGCGCGTCACGCAGGTGCTGGAGGATGCGCTGTCGGGCATCGAAGGCATCGAGATGATCCAGTCGCGCAGCGTCAACGGACGCTCCTCGGTGACGCTGGAATTCACCCTGACCCGCGACATCGAGGCCGCGGCCAACGACGTGCGCGATGCGATCAGCGGCGTCGCCGATCGCATGCCGGACGAAGCCGACCCGCCGGAAGTCGAAAAGGCCGACAGCGATTCGGACACGATCATGTGGCTCAACATGAGCTCCACGACGATGGACACGCTGCAGCTGTCGGACTACGCCGATCGCTACGTGGTCGACCGCCTGTCGAGCCTGGATGGCGTCGCCCAGGTCCGCATCGGCGGCCGCCAGCGCTATGCGATGCGGGTCTGGCTGGACAGCGCGGCGATGGCCGCGCGCGGCGTCACCGCACTGGACATCGAGAACGCGCTGCGTGCCGAGAACGTGGAACTGCCCGCTGGCCGCATCGAATCGGAGGCGCGCGACTTCACCCTGCGCGTGGCGCGCGGCTACCAGGAGCCGGCCGATTTCGCGCGCATTCCGCTGAAGAAGGGCGAGGACGGCTACGTGGTGCGGCTGGGCGACGTGGCCAAGGTCGAGCTGGCCTCGGCCGAGCGCCGCGCCTACTACCGCAGCAACGGCACGCCCAACATCGGCCTGGGCATCATCAAGACCTCCACCGCCAATGCGCTGGACGTGACCCGTGCCGCGCGCGCGGCGGCGGTGGAAATCCAGAAGTCGTTGCCGGAAGGCACCAACATCTTCGTCGCGTTCGACGACACGGTGTTCATCGAGGCCTCGGTCGAACGCGTGTACGCGACGCTGCTCGAATCGGTGGTGCTGGTGCTGCTGGTGATCTGGCTGTTCCTGGGCAGCCTGCGCGCGGCGCTGATCCCGGCGCTGACGGTGCCGGTGTGCCTGGTCGCCGCGTTCATTCCGCTGTACCTGTTCGGTTATTCGATCAACCTGCTGACCTTGCTGGCGCTGGTGCTGTCGATCGGATTGGTGGTGGACGACGCGATCGTGGTGGTGGAGAACATCCAGCGCCGCATCGACCTGGGCGAGCCGCCGCTGGTCGCGTCGCGCCGCGGCACCCAGCAGGTCGCGTTCGCCGTGATCGCCACCACCACGGTGCTGGTGGCGGTGTTCCTGCCGGTCGGCTTCATGGAAGGCAATACCGGCCGCCTGTTCCGCGAACTGTCGGTTGCGCTGGCCGGCGCGGTGGCGCTGTCGGCATTCGTCGCGCTGACGCTGACGCCGATGATGGCGTCCAAGCTGCTACGCCCGCATCGCGAGGAAAAGATCAACCGCGTCAACCGCTGGGTCAATGGCCGGCTGAATGCGTTGAGCGCGCGCTACCGCTCGCTGCTGGACCGCAGCGTCGACCGGCACTGGCTGTTCATCGCGCTGATGCTGGGCGCGGTGGCGCTGAGCTATGGCCTGCTGCGCTGGGTGCCTTCGGAACTGGCGCCGGCCGAGGATCGCGGCGCGTTCTTCGTGTCCGTGGTCGGCCCGGAAGGCGCTGGTTTCGACTACACCGTCGAGCAGATCCGCGAGGTCGAACGGATCTTCGCCCAGCATAGCGGCGACGACAAGGCGATCCGCCGCTACAACACGCGCGTGCCCGGTGGCTTCGGCGCCAGCGAGGAAATGCACAGCGGCAACGTGATCGTGTTCCTGCAGGAATGGAACCAGCGCGATGCCAGCACCAGCGAAGTCGCCGAATCGTTGCGCGCCGATCTCGGCAAGCTGACCGGCGTGCAGGCGCAACCACGTGTCGGTGGCGGCCTGGTCGGCAGTCGCGGCCAGCCGATCCAGATCGTGCTCGGCGGTCCCGAATACGCCGAAATCGCGAAGTGGCGCGACACGCTGATGCAGCGCATGGAGTCCAATCCGGGCCTGTTCTCGGTCGATTCCGATTACAAGGAAACGCGCCCGCAGATGCGCGTGCAGATCGACCACCAGCGCGCCGCCGACCTCGGTGTCAGCGTGTCGGACATCGGTCATGCGCTGGAGACGATGATGGGCAGCCGTCGCGTCACCACGTTCGTGCAGGAAGGCGAGGAGTACGACGTGATCGTACAGGCTGGCCGCGATGGCCGCGCCGCGCCGGCCGATCTGGCAGCAATCGAGGTGCGCACGCGCAGCGGCGACCTGGTGCCACTGACCAACCTGGTCACGCTGAGCGAGCTGGCCGAGCCTGGCAGCCTCAACCGCTTCAACCGCATGCGCGCGATCACCATCACCGCCGGCCTGGCACCGGGCTACACCATGGGCGAGGCGCTGACATTCCTGCAGAACGTGGTCGACACCGAACTGCCCGATTACGCGCAGGTCGACTGGAAGGGCGAGTCGCGCGAGTACCAGAAGGCCGGCGGCGCCGTGCTGCTGACGTTCACCCTTGCATTGCTGGTGGTGTACCTGGTGCTGGCGGCGCAGTTCGAAAGTTTCATCCATCCGTTCGTGATCATGCTGACGGTGCCGCTGGGCGTGCTCGGCGCGCTGATCGGTCTGGCGATGACCGGCGGCACGCTGAATCTTTTCAGCCAGATCGGCATCGTCATGCTGGTCGGCCTGGCGGCGAAGAACGGCATCCTGATCGTCGAATTCGCCAACCAGTTGCGCGACGAAGGCCGCAGCATCCACCAGGCCATCGTCGAATCCGCCGGCGTGCGCCTGCGTCCGATCCTGATGACCTCGATCGCCACCGCGGTCGGCGCGCTGCCGCTGGTGCTGGCTGGCGGCCCGGGTTCGGCCAGCCGCGCCACGATCGGCGTGGTGGTGATCTTCGGCGTGTCGTTCTCGACACTGCTGTCGCTGTTCGTGGTGCCGGCGTTCTACGTGCTGCTGGCCAAATACACGCGATCGCCGCATGCGGTATCCAACGAACTGGAGAAGCTGGAATCGCAGACGCCGCAGGCTGGCGGCCACGCCTGACCGGGCTCGCGTATCCTGTCCGCGGACTGGACGGAGTCGCAGCGTGAACCGGGTGGATGCGATCGACATTGGCGGCGGCCTGCGCCTGCGCACCTGGCGCCAGGAGGATCTGCACGCGCTGCTGCGGCACGCCGACGACGAGCAGGTCGCGCGCGGTCTCAGCGAGCGTTTTCCGTCGCCTTACACGCGTGCCGATGGCGAGGCGTTCCTGGCTGGCGACGTGGTCGATTTCAGCGATCCGGTATTCGCTATCGAGATCGCTGGCGAAGCCTGCGGTGGCATTGGCGCGCGTCCGGGACAGAACGAGCGCGGGCATTCCGCCGAACTGGGTTACTGGCTCGGGCGTGCGTTCTGGAGGCGCGGTCATATGACCCGCGTCGTGGCCGCATTTGTGCCCTGGCTGATGCGGGAACTGCACCTGCATCGGCTGCAGGCCGGCGTGCTGGATTTCAATACCGCTTCGGCGCGCGTGTTGTCGAAGAATGGCTTCGCCACCGAAGGCGTGCAGCGGCAGGCGATCCGCAAGCGCGATCGATACCACGACCTGCACCTGTTCGCCCGGTTGCGGAGCGAATAGACCATGGGTACCAAGCCTCCATCTCCCTGGGATCGACATCCGTCACGCAGCAGGCCGGAGCGTGCGCATCGCGAGCGGCCGACCGATTCCAATGCATCGATGCACGCCGACCACAAGCGCGAATTGCGCCTGTATGGACTCAACGCCGTGCGCGCGGTGTTCGCACGGCGGCCCGAAGCAATCCGCAAGGTCTATCTCAACGAGGCACGCATTCCGCAGCTGCAGGCCCTGCTGAAATGGTGCGCGGTGCACCGCATCGGCTATCGCGTGGTCGAGGATGCCGACCTGCAGAAGCTGGCCGCCAGTTCGCATCACGAAGGCGTGGTCGCCGACGTGCTGCGCGAACCTGCGCAGTCGTTGCTGACCTGGCTGCAGGCGCTGTCGTCTGACCGGCACTGCGCGTTGTGGTTGGACGGCGTCGGCAACCCGCATAACCTTGGCGCGATCCTGCGTTCGGCCGCGCATTTCGGCGTGGCCGCGATCCTGCTGCCGCAGCATTCGTCGCTGGCATTGTCCGGCGCGGCGGCGCGCGTGGCAGAGGGCGGTGCCGAAGCCGTGCCGTTCGTGCAGCTCGGCGAATCCGTCGAGGCCATCGCGCAGCTGCATGCGGCCGGCTTCGCATTGGCCGCGACGGTGGTCGCTGGTGGTGAGGATGTGTTTGCTGCGGAGCTGCCGCGTCGTCTGGTCTATGTGCTCGGTGCGGAAGGCGAGGGCATGGATCGCGGGCTCGCGGCGGACTGCGACCTGCGCCTGTCGATCGTCGGCAGCGGTGCCGTCGAGAGCCTCAATGTCGCTTCGGCGACGGCGGTGCTGCTGGCGGAATGGTCGCGTCGCGGCGCATGAGCATTGCCGGCTGCGAACGCTATCGCGATCATGCGGCGTGGCAGCACGCGGACGAGGGTACCCGCCAGCGCTGGCAGGCGCAGTCGACGCAGCTGCAGACCTTGCGCCGCTCGCCCGATCCGCTTCGCATGCCCGGCAAGTGCAGCCTGTGCGGGCGCCATACCGATTTCGTCTGGGCGGACGGCGCGACAGCGCTGAATGGCTGTTTCCGCGAATCGCTGTGCTGCCGTCTTTGCTACGCCAACTCGCGCCAGCGGGCCGCGGCGGCGGTGTTGTTCGACCAGCTCGACGCCGCCTCGGCCCGGATCTACCTGACCGAACAGGCCAGCCCGTTCTGCCTGCAGCTGCGTCGGCGTGTACCGGGCACGGTCGGCAGCGAATTCATTTCGTCATGGCGACAGCGCCTGCGGCTGTCGGCCTGGCTGCTGCGTCATGGGCAGGCGCCCGGGCTGCGCCATCAGGACATCACGCGGCTGTCGTTCCGTGACGGCGACTTCGATGCGGTCCTCAGCATGGAAGTGCTGGAACACGTGCCTGACTACCCGGCGGCGTTGCGCGAACTGGGGCGCGTGCTCAAGCCGGGAGCGGCGCTCGTCCTGACCGTACCGTTCTATGCCAACTCGGCGGAGACCACGACGCTGGCGCGAATCGATGCATCGGGGCGCATCGAGCATCTGCAGCCGCCCGAATACCACGGCGATCCGCTCGGCGGCGGCGTGCTGTGTTACCACCATTTCGGCTGGGACCTGCTGGATGCCATCCGCGCCGCCGGCTTCAGCGAAGCGGAAGCGTGGCGCCTGTGCGATCCCGCACAAGGCTGGCCGGAACCGCAATGGGTGCTGCGCGCGCGGCGTTGAGCTGAGTCGGATGCCGTAGGGCGGAGCCGGCTCCGCCGTTTCCAGACAACAATGTTGAGCAGCGCAGCCAGGCGCAACCCGACAAAATCCCGTCACTCCCCGCCGCGCGGTTCCGCAGCCTTCGGCGCGCTGCCGAAATCGCCGTCGCTCTGCGCGGCCAGCCAGGTGAACACGGTGTACGCGGCGACGTTCTGCGCCAGCACCTTCGGATCGATCTTGTCGAGCGTGTCGTCGGCGTTGTGGTGCAGGTCGAAGTAGTCGGTACCGTCGTGCGACAGCGATCCCCAGGCCATGCCGCGCGCGGCCAGCGGGCCGATGTCCGACTCCGGACCGCCTTCGCCGGGCGTGTATTCGATGCCCAGCGGCGCCAGCGCCTTGGCGATCTGCTCGACGGCCGGCTTCGCGTAGGCCGGAGCGCTGCTGTCGAAGGCATAGATGCGGCCCGCACCGAAGTCGCTTTCGGCGGCGATGTGGTGCCTGGCGACGTCCTTGAAATACTTGTCGGCATAGGCGCGACCACCGAACAGGCCCTGTTCCTCGTTGGCGAAGGCAACCACGCGCAGCGTGCGTGCCGGTTTCAGCGGCTTGATCAGCGCTGCCGCGGCCATGGTGATGCCGATGCCGGCGGCATCGTCGATCGCACCGGTACCGTGATCCCAGGAATCGAGATGGCCGCCGATCAGCACCACTTCATCGGGCCTGCTGCTGCCGGTGATTTCGCCGATCACGTTCTGCGAGGTGTATTCGCCGTCGAAGCCGACATCCAGCGCGATGCGTACTTTCGTCGGACCGAGCTTGACCAGTCGCGCTAGTTGGTCGGCGTCGGGCAGCGACAGCGCAGCGGAGGGAATCGGCTTCACGCCATCTGCGAAGCGCGTACCACCGGTGTGGGCGACGCGGTGCGATGCGGTGCCGGCCGATCGCATCAGGAACGCGCTTGCGCCCTTGCTCGATGCCACCGTCGGGCCGCGGCCACGGATGCCGCCGCCGTGGCGATAATCGCTGCCGTCCTGCGTTTTCTTCATCTGGTAATCGACGAACGCGATCTTGCCTGCGAGCGAACCTTCCGGTGCCGCCTGCAGCGCGGCCAGGTCGGCGAAGCGCACGACTTCGGTTTCGACCGTGCCGCCAGGACTGCCGCCGAGCGCGGTCAGCACCAGATGCTGCGCGTGCGCGCCGAGCACTTCACCGGACTCGCTGCGACGCACCCATTTCGGGAACGTGACCGGTTCGGTCCAGACCTTGTCGTAACCCAGCTCCTTGAACTTGGCCACGGCCCATTCGACTGCGCGCGCATCCGCTTCGGTGCCGGGCAGGCGTGCACCGACCTCGGTGGTCAGCGATTCGGTGATCTTCCAGCCCAGATCGCTGGCCAGCGCCTGCTCGCGCAGTTGCGGGACCTGCGCGACCGCGGTCTGCGGAATGGTGGTCTGCTTGTCTGCAGCGAAGGCGGAACTGGCGGCGATGGCAAGCGCCAGCGCGGTGATCGACAGCGAAAGACGCATTGCAGGCTCCGGACGCGGCAAAGCCGCGAGCTTATCAGCCCGTCATCCGGAGTCTTTGTGCCAGTGGTCATGCAACGCCGGGTCCATCGTGCAGCGCCCGCTCAACCGCTGCGCGAAGCCAGTGGGACAGCTCCGCGCTGAAGGCGGGCGCGGATCAGCGCTTGAGGTTGTCGCGGATCTCGCGCAGCAGCAGCACTTCTTCGCTGGGCGCGGCGGGCGTCGCCGGCGGCTTGCGATTGAGCCGGTTGATCGCCTTGATGGCCAGGAAGATGGCGAACGCGACGATGACGAACTGGATGATCGCGTTGATGAATTCGCCAATGCCGATCGTGACCGCAGGAATCGCCTTGCCGGCCGCGTCCACGCCCGCTTCCTTGAGTGTGATCGCCCATTTCGAGAAGTCGACGCCGCCAATGAGCATGCCGATCGGCGGCATGATGATGCGGTCCACGAGCGCGGTGACGATCCTGCCGAACGATGCGCCGATGACGACACCGACGGCGAGGTCGATGACGTTGCCGCGCATCGCGAATTCCTTGAATTCACCCATCATGCCCATCGCGTTTCTCCTTTCCGCAAACGCCGCCGGTCGCGACGGAATCAGGCTACACCAGTGCCCGTGGGCACCGCGATCTCGCCGCGCAGCTCGACGATGCCGTCGAGGCGGGCGACGAACGCATCGCCGATCTGCAAGGGTCCGACCCCCGCCGGCGTGCCCATGAATACCAGGTCGCCGGCACGCAGCGCGTACAGCTTCGACAATTCGTGGAGGATATCGCCGACGTCCCAGATCAGGTCCGACAGCGCGCCGTGCTGCCGCGTTTCACCATTGATCTGCAGTGTGAGCGTCAGCGCATCGAGCGCGCCGACATCGTGCGCGGGCACCAGTTCGCTGACCGGTGCGGAATGGTCGAAGGCCTTGCCGGTATCCCACGGCAGGCCCTTGGCCTTGGCCGCCGCCTGCAGGTCGCGCCGGGTCAGGTCGAGGCCGACGCCGTATGCGAAGACCAGCGTTTCGGCGGCATCCGCGTCCAGCACGCCGGCGGGTGCATCGCGGCCCAGCGCGACCACCAGCTCGATTTCGTGGTGCAGGTCGTGCGTGCCATGCGGATACGGCACGATGCCATCGACGACGATCGCATCGGCAGGCTTGAGAAAGAAGACCGGCTGGCCGCGTTCGGCTTTCGATGCGGGCGCGGCGGCGCCCATCTCGCGTGCGTGGTCGGCGAAGTTGCGGCCGACGCAGTAGATGCGGCGCACCGGAAAGTGCCCATCGCCGCGCACCGGGATGCGCGAGGGAACCGGCGCGGGAATCGCGTCGGTCACGGCCGACTCAACGCAGCAGTGGCTTGCCGACGACGCGGTACTCGCCTTCGACCACGTTGCGGTCGGCGGCGACCACCTTGCCGCGCTGGCGGAACACGCGCAGCAACAGGCCGGCGGCCACCATCGCAGCGCCAACGAACAGACCGAACACCAGCAACACCACCAGCAGGGCCAGGCCGACCAGGCCGAACGCGATCCGCAGCAGGGGATGGCGTGGTTTGCGCGGCGAGAACGCCCAGCGCAGGGAATCGCGGTGGAAATGGAAGGCAGGCATCGTGACGGTCATGACAGAATGCGGCGAATGGCCGCGGCACAGTATCGGGCACGCCATCGGTGCATTTGTAAGGAGTTCGTTAATGCAGCACTTGATCACACTCGCCGACATCGCCGATGGCGGATTCGCGGAGGCCGAGGCCACGCTCGACGGCGATGCCGAATCGGTGATCCTGCATCGCGATGGCGATCAGGTGCGCGCCTGGCTCAACGTCTGCCCGCACGCCGGCCGGCGACTGGACTGGGCGCCGGGCCAGTTCCTGAAAAGCAAGGAGGGCCTGCTGGTCTGCGCCGCGCACGGTGCGAGCTTCGAACTGGCGAATGGCGAGTGCGTCGCCGGACCGTGTCGTGGTTCGTCGCTGCAGGCGATCGCACTGTCGATCGTCGACGGCAATGTATTGCTAGCCAAGCACCGGCCGGCATAACGCTGCGCGCACTGCTGTCATCCAGCCAACTCAGGCTGTATCGGGCGATTGGCCGGCCCGGCAACGACGCGTCGCATGATCAATGAAGTCAACGGCAGCGGGAGCAGCGCCATGAGCGCACCCGGCAGCAACGCCTGCCACTCCAGGACCAATGCCGGCTGCGCAAGCACGAGCCGATACTGCCAAAGAAAACCCGGTAGCAGTGCAACTGCCAGATACGTCCAAAGCCTGGCGGGTCGCAGCCTGCATAGCAGGTACGCGGCAGGCACGCACAACAACGTGTTGGTGAGCAGGTCGGCCGGGTACAGGACGCCGTAGAAGGAGGCGCCCCTGAGGCCATGGGAAATGAGCCAGCCAGGCAAGGGCGTGAACAGGCCGATGTAGACCCACGCCAGAATAAGCAGGTAGGTATGGGCCGCGCCGATCAGGGCTGCGAGCAGGATTGAAACGGGAAATGTGTGCAGCTTCATGCCGGTAACTCCTGTAGGCCGGTGTGTTTGCGGATATTCGTGAATCGGTTCGGCTTGAATGAGCTGTTAAGGCGCGCCCACGTTGGGTAGTTGACGAGCCGCAGCTTCTACTTGCGGGCAAGATGTCTCATAGCCGTGCAATGGCAAAGCCCGCAATTTCTCAGCAAGATCAGATGGGGAATCAGTCTGCTCAACAGCATTGGCAATCATGCCGATAGCATTGGAGTAGCACTGGCCAGCACCAAACTGCTCAGAAAAGGCGCCAAGCCAGAAGAAGAACGGTGCTGCGGCGGCGATGGTTGCAAGACCGAGCCATTTGGCACGTCGCGGGGCTGTCCATACGGCGACGATAAAGAGAAGCGCCAATACGAAGAAGCCGATGGGGAGTACCAAGAGTAGTAATGTCGTTGTCATAGCGCCCTAATGTTTGAGCTAGCCGCGCCACGAAGCGGCGTTGGCTTGAATGGCCTGCAAGACATCATGGGCGGGCATCAAGCAATTTGGTGGCTTCATCTTTCACGAAGTGGACGAATGCTTCCAGCTGATCCGTGCGTGACGCCAAGCAATCTTTTCCTTGCCCAAGATATGCCTGCCGGGCTTCAAGCAGTACGGACTGATGTTGAGCTGGCAAACGTTCCAGGGCCCAGCAGGCAGCCGCATCCTTGGATGCGACCTTGCAGGTTTCCGTGCTGTACCAGATACGAGACAAGGTGAGCACTACATTGCGCTCATCGCCCGCCCAATCCGGCGGCGAATTCCATAGGTCCAAGGTGTCGGTCAGCGCCTTGAGCAGATCGCTTTCCGGAACCGGGTCGAAGCAATCTTCTGCCGCTGAGCCTGCCAAGGCGATGCTATGCCGCCTTGCTTTCGTCAGCAGGATTGCCAGGTCCATATCGGCGGTGGCAGGTTCGAAGATGCCGGCAAGAATATCCTTGCGCTGCCACTCTCCGAATTGCAGCTCCCGTCTGGCCGGATAACGCCAAGGGACGACATCACTGCGCACAACGACCGTAACTTCCAGGGCGCGGAGAACCCTGCTTTCGCCATGAGGGGCCGAAACCTCCAGAAGATCAACGAGCAGAGCTCGCCGCACAGCCTCATCGAGCCGTGCGGCCACGGTGACCAGCAAATCGATATCACTGTGCGGCTTCAGTCCACCATCCAGTGCGGAGCCGTACAGATGGACGGCCAGCAGCGTCGATTCCAGATGACGCTCGATGACGTCGAGCGCTTGTGACAGTTGCACCGAAATTTCGGCAGGGACCGTGTCACTCATGTGTTTGACTTGAGTTAGGCGACCGCGAAGCGGGTTGGCTTGAATGAATTGTTAGACCGGGCTAGGGATGCGAAGCCGCGTGCAACCGTAGCGCCTGTTCCTTGTCTGAGAGTGGCCTGAGGAACACACCCGGCTTGATACCAATGAAGCCTGGTCCTTTAAGCAGTACCAACCGTACCTCCGTGTCATCGGCATGGGCCTCCTGAATCTGACCGAGGGTATAGTGGAGATGAGAAGCCAGCGGAACCGGAATTACGTCAGGAACCTTTGAGGCATTTGTCACAAGAACATGGTCAACCCGGATACGCAGCCTAATCGTGTTGTCCAAACCAGGGCCGGTGCGGGCCTTTGGATCTGCTACCGGATTGCCCTGATCATTAACCATGTCTACTCCTACGACGCGGCCGACAAGGACATGGTCGGCCTGTTGGGCCATATCTTCCAGAGTTGCCTCGTACGGGAAGCCAGTGATGGCAATAGCCGGGATCAGCGCAATCAGAGTTAACAAGACGCGGCGCATGCGACCTCCCCGGTATAACGCCTGAATTATGCCGAGCCGCGAAGCGGCTTCGGCTTGAAGAAGTTGTTAGGCCGCAGTTGCGCGTGGATTGTGTAGCCCGGTGATACGTGTAACACGGCCAACTGCCACTCTCTTCGGGCCCTCGTGGCAATAGAACTCTACTCCGGGCTTGATGCGAGCGCGGTGGGTTTGCTCTCGCATCTCATCAACGACTACGGTCATTCGCGCTGGAAGATCTACGCCCAGCGGCAGTGGGAAGTCTTTAAGCAAGCTATCTCCGTCGGGGCCATAGAAGTCGGGCCAGATCATGTACATCTGGTCGAGGGAGCTGTCTGCAGCGTAGGAGAAATCCCAGCGTATGCCGTTGAAAGGCGGAGTCCTACGGCCACCCTCTGACTCCGAGAGAATCCGGATGGTCGCCTCAAAGTCATCCGCTATCGGGTAGAGACTGTGCATGTGTGCGGCCGAACGCCTGAATTAAGTTGAGCCGCGAAGCGGCTTCGGTTTGAATGAATTGTTAGCTGCCAGCTAGAGCAACTGGTAACCAAAAACGCCAACTAGTGCGGCCCCGCCACGGGCGATCAATATTGCCACTAGGGCGAGAACAAAAGACCACCGCCACATTTCATATTTAACGCCCGCGACGCCTAGGCGCTTATCAGCTGCGTCGGAAAGCTTGCGCACTGAGTCCTCTAGGTTGGAGATGCGATCGTCAAGGCTCTGCATGCCTCCCGAGGAAAGCACGTGAATTTCACTAACGCCTCGAAGTTTCGCGGCTTTAGCCTCATCCACTTGCTGCGAGAAGCTATCGCGGTGTGCAAGTTGCTCCCGGATCAGAGGCTCCCACTCCAAGTATGAGAGTGCGACAAAACCGGAGACAGCGAATAACGCCCAGCCAGCCAGCTCCGAAATGGTCCGGACGCTGCTTGAGTCGAATTTTGCAGTTTGGATTGACGCGGCAAGCAGCGTGAATACGAGCGCCACAAAATAGTAGCGGAACTGCGACTGTAGCCGCTCCGCTGCTTCTAGTTGCTTGATCACGGACGAGTCTGTCATGGCAGCTAACGCTCAGTGGACCCCTAATAAATAGACCTACATAACCTGCCGCTTCGACAAGAGGGAAGGACACTCGAAATACAGGGATCCCACCCGCTCACTTCCCCCAGAACATGATGTTGACCGCCAGCACCGCGATCATCGTGTAGACCAGCGACAGCGGGCCGCCGACGCGCCACAGGTCCTTCGAGGTGTAGCCGGCGGGGCCGGTGATCATCGACATCACCGGATTGGACGCGGTCATGAAGTTGTTGGAAGCAGACAGCGCCACGATCAGCGCGAATGCGGTCGGGTTGCCGCCTGCGGCGAGCGCGAGGTTGACCGCCATCGGCACCATCACGATGGTCGCGCCGACGTGGCTGATCACCAGCGAGAACAGCGTGGTCAATATCGCCACGGCCAGTTCGATCGCCCATACCGGCATGCCTTCGGGCAATCGGGCGAGGGTGTGCCCTGCGACCCAGGCCGCGGCGCCGCTGGAGTCCATCGCCCAGCCCAGCGGGATCAGGCAGGCCATCAGGAACACGGTCTTCCAGTTGATCGCGCCGTAGGCCTCGTCCATGTTCAGCACGCCGGCGATCAGCATGCCGGCCACGCCGGTCATCAGCGCGATCGACACCGGGATGCGCGAGCTCAGCGCCAGCAGCATGGTGATGGCGAAGATCGACATCGCGATCTTGAACTTGTGCGGGCGCTGCTCGCCCTTCGGATAGTCGGTGACGACCACGAAGTCCTTGTCGGACGCCGCCTGCCCGAGGTCCTGCCAGATGCTGTGCAGCACCAGCATGTCGCCGGCGCGCAGTGGCAGCTGGCGCACGTTGTCGCGCAGCACTTCCTTGTCGCGGTTGACCGCCAGCAGGCTGATGCCGTGCTTCTTGCGCAGCTGCAGGTCCGCCGAGGTCTTGCCGATGAACTTCGAGGTCGGTGGCACCACCGCTTCGGAAATACCGGCGCGGCTGGGGTTGAACAGGTCGCGGAACTCGCGCAGCCGCGTGCTCATGCGCAGGAACTGGTTCTGCGCGAAATCGGCGACTTGCTGGCGCGGGCCCATCGCGCCGATCACGCTGCCGACCCAGATGCGCGCGTCCGCCGGTGGCGCCAGCCGCGATTCGTTGCCGGTCTTCAGTGCCAACAGCAGCGGCGCGTCGTGCAGGGCTTCGGCCTCGCCCAGCGACATGCCGACCAGCGGGCTGTCGGCGCTGACGGTGAGTTCGAACACGTCGCCTTCGATGCCGTAGGCGCGCGCGAAATAGCTTTCGGTGCGCGCCGGCGTCACGCCGCCGTCGCCTTCGTCGCGCAGCCGCTTGTCGCCGAAATAACGGAAATACAGCAGCGATGCGCCGAGCAACGCCAGGCCGATCGGCAGCGGCGCGAACATGCGCAGCGGTTCCAGCGTGGCTGCACCGGACGGCAGGTTGCTGTTGGCCGAAACCAGCAGATCGTTGAGCAGGATCAGCGGCGAGTTGCCGACCATGGTCAGCGAGCCGCCCATGATGATCGCCGCGGCGATCGGCAGCAGCAGCCGCGACAGCGACAGGCCGGTGCGCGAGCTCAGCCGCGAGGCGACCGGCAGGTACAGCGCCATCACCGACGGGTTCTGCATGATCGAGGAATTGAGGCCGGCCACCGCGGTGGTCAGCAGCAGCAGTCGCTGTTCGGCGCCGCGCGCGCGGCGCAGCAGCCAGGCGGCAAGCCGGTTCAGCGCACCGGTGCGTTCCAGGCCCGCGCCGAGGATCATCGTCGAGATGACGCTCATCACCGCGCCGCCGGAGAAGCCGCCGAACAGGTCTTCCGGCGCGACCAGGCCTGTCAGGCCGAGCAGCACCAGCACCACCAGCGCGACCACGTCGGCGCGGATGCGGTCGAACAGGAACAGCGCCATCGTCAGACCGACCAGCCCGAGCACGAGCTTCATGTCGGAGGTGAGGGTGAGGGCGCTTTCCATGCGGCTCAGGGCTGAGTATGGAAGTTGGAGGACGGGAAGCGGGCCGGACCGGCGTGGACGCTGCGGCTTCTCAGCCCTGGGCCATCAGCCTTCTGCGTCGTACCGGAATCCATGTCCCCACTTGTCTCCACGGTTCAGTCGATCCGCTCATACAGCAGGTCGAACACTTCATGGCCCAGTCGCTGGCCGCGCGATTCGAAATGCGTCTGCGGTCGCCACGGCGGCCGCGCCACGTGTCCGCGTGCTCCGGCCTGGTTGCGCAGTCCAACAGTGGCATCGAGCACGTCCCACATCTGCTCGGCATAGTCCTGCCAATCGGTCGCCAGGTGCAAGCGGCCGCCGACTGCCAGCTTGCGCGCCAGCAGCGCGGCGAATCCCGGCTGCAGCAGGCGGCGCTTGTTGTGGCGCTTCTTGTGCCAGGGATCGGGGAAGTAGATGCGGACTTCGTCGAGCGATCCGTCGGCGATGTCGTTGTCGAGCACTTCGACGGCGTCGTGGTGGTAGAGGCGGACGTGGTCGCTGCCGTCCTCGGCCAGTGCGTTCAGCAGGCGGCCCACGCCGGGCGCGTGCACTTCGATGCCGATGTAGTCGCGCGTCGGATCGTGGCCAGCGGCGAAGCGCAGCGCTTCGCCATTGCCGAAGCCTATTTCCAGCACGCGCGGCGCATGGCGCCCGAACACGGCGTCGAAATCGCGGGGCGTGCCGCGGTTTTCCGGCGGTATGTAGTCCAGGCCGAAGCGCGGCCACAACTCATCGAAGGCGCGCTGCTGTGCCGGGGTGAAGCGGCCCTGACGCAGCACGAAGCTGCGCACGTTGCGGCGGCCTTCCTGTTGCGTGTACGGCTTCTTTTGCAGCGACTCGATCATGGAGGTGGGTTCGTCGCCCTCAACCGATCAGGCCGTCGAGCGGCGACGAGGCGCTGGCGTAGCGCTTGCGCGGAATGCGTCCGGCGCGGAACGCGGCGCGTCCTGCTTCGACCGCCAGTTTCATCGCCTGCGCCATCAGCACCGGATCGCGCGCGCCGGCGATGGCGGTGTTCATCAGCACGCCGTCGCAGCCCAGTTCCATCGCGATCGCGGCGTCCGATGCGGTGCCGACGCCGGCGTCGACGATGATCGGCACCTTCGCGTTCTCGATGATCTCGACCAGGTTCCACTTGTTCTGGATGCCCAGGCCCGAGCCGATCGGCGCGGCCAGCGGCATCACCGCGACGCAGCCGATCTCTTCCAGGCGCTTGGCCAGGATCGGATCGTCGCTTGTGTAGACCATCACCTCGAAGCCGTCGGCGACCAGCTGTTCGGCTGCCTTCAGCGTCTGCACCACGTCCGGGAACAGCGTCTTCTGGTCGCCCAGCACCTCGAGTTTGGTGAGGTTGTGGCCGTCGAGCAGTTCGCGCGCCAGCCGGCAGGTGCGCACCGCGTCCTCGGCGGTGTAGCAGCCGGCGGTGTTGGGCAGGATCGTGTACTTGTCCGGCGGCAACACGTCGAGCAGGTTCGGCTCGCCGGGATTCTGGCCAATGTTGGTGCGACGGATCGCAACGGTGACGATCTGCGCGCCGGCGGCATCGGTGGCGCGGCGCGTTTCGTCGAGATCCTTGAACTTGCCGGTGCCGGTGAGCAGGCGCGAGCGATAGGTCTTTCCGGCGATCACCAGCGGATCGGATGAGGCTAAATCATTCATTCACGGATTATGTCGGATGGCGTCGTGTTTGTGATGCATCGCGCGGCTGCGTCCGCCCGCGCGATCACCGCGCAGTCATCCTCGGGATGCCCGTGGCTGCAGGACCTGCCGGCAGTGAATCCGATGCCTGCCGGCGATGGATGCGGCACGTGCATCGGCTTGAGCCGTCGACGCGCGATGTGAGGTGGAAGGTCGCCTGGTTGGCAGTGCCGCCAGCACGGCTGTCGTTCCTTTTCGTTGCGAAGCTATCCCACGGAGAACGACGCGCCACGCGTGCGCCTGCCGGATCGGGCGGAGGCGCCACGCCGCATGCCGCCGGCGAAGAAGTCCCTCGGAAGGAGCTGTCGACCCCCTCGGCCGGGACAAAAAGTCTCGCGCGAGGGGCGACCCACCCTCTCGATCGGGGCAAAAAGTCTCGTGCGAGGGGCGAACCACCCTCTCGGTCGGGGCAAAAAGTCCCGTGCGAGGGGCAACCCACCCCTTCGGCCGGGACAAAAAGTCTCGTGCGAGAGGCGATCCACCCTCTCGGCCGGGGCAAAAAGTCGAACTCGTGGACCTTCGCGGGCCCGCACGAAGCGCTGCCAGCTCCTGCGGCTGACGAACGCCAGGCCTGCAGCGCGGGCCGAAGTGGCATGCCTGGGCGGGATGGCGCAGCGTGATAGGGATGCGCGCCGGACCTGCAGAGCCTGCGAATGGCTCAACCGCCGCCAAGCGCGTGCACGATCTCGACCCTGTCGCCGGGCTGCAGGCGGTGTTCGCCGTGGCGCCCGCGCGGCACGATCTCGCCATTGACCTCGACCGCGACGCGGCGTTCGCCCAGGTCCTGTTCCAGCAGCAGTGCGGTGATGGTGCGGGTGCTGTCCGACAGCGACACGACGTCGCCATTCAAGTAGATGTCCATGCCGCCATTGTCGCGCGTCGTGCGCGGATCCGCGCGGTGTTTGCGGCCGGCCATGCCCCATTGGTCAGGCTTGAGCGGGGCCACCCTTCGTGAAACGATGCGGCACCATCCGGTGTCGTATTGACGGTTCGCAGCCGATTCTGGTCCGGATCGACCACTTCCAGGGAGAGAAGCCAATGAAATCATCCAGGCCCGTGCGTAGCTTGATTGCCGCCGCGCTCGCTGTTGCCGCTGCGCCGGCGCTGGCGCAGTCGCCGACCTATTCGCAGACCGTGTTCTTCGGCGACAGCCTGACCGACGGCGGCTTCTTCCGGCCGCTGCTGCCGCCGGAATCGCAGCCGTTCATTGGCCAGTTCACCACCAACCCGGGCTGGGTCTGGTCGCAGTACCTGGCCGACTACTACGGCACCAATGGTGCCGCCAACGGCAACGGCCAGACCGGCGACAACTACGCGGTCGGCGGTGCGATGGTCGGTACCGACCGGACGGGCGATCTCGGGCCGACGCCGTCGCTGGCGACGCAGATGAACAATTACCTCGCCAGCACCGGCGGCCGTGCCAATCCGGACGCGCTGTATACCGTCTGGGGCGGCGCCAACGACCTGTTCTCGATCACCGATCCGGCGCAGGCGCCGGCGGTCATCGGCGCGGCGGTCACCGCACAGGCCGGCATCGTCGGCACGCTGCAGAATGCCGGCGCGCGCTACGTGCTGGTGCCAAACATTCCCGACCTCGGGCTGACCCCGGCCTTCACCGCGCAGGGCAGGGTGGCGCAGGGCACCGCGCTGGCCACCGCCTACAACAATGCGCTGTACGGCGCGCTCGGCAGCGCCGGACTGCGGGTGATCCCGGTCAATGCGTTCTCCTTCCTGCGTGAAGCGGTCGCCAATCCCGGCCTGTACGGTTTCCGCAATGTCACCGGTACCGCCTGCCAGCCGCAGATCACCGCGCAGTCGCTGACCTGCAATCCCGGCACCTACGCCAGCCCGGATGCGGCCAGCGCCTACCTGTTCGCCGACGGCGTGCACCCGACCGTGGCCGCGCACCAGATGCTGAGCCAGCTGGCGGTGTCGGTGCTGGAAGGCCCGCGCCAGATCGCGTTGCTGCCGCGCTCGGCGGAAACCATCGGCCACGCCCGCGCCGACCGCGTCACCGAACACCTGGCCAGCGCGCGGCCGGAAGCCGACGGCATGGCCTGGTGGAGCGATCTGCGCGGCGACATCCAGCGCTTCGACAAGGGCAGCACCGGCGCCGGCTTCGACGGCGGCGGCCCGACACTGATGTTCGGCATCGACTGGGCCCGCGCCAACCTGGTCTACGGCGCCTTCGCCGGTTATGGCCAGCAGAAGATCGATTTCGGCCATCGTGCCGGCGACTTCGATCAGACCGACACCAGCATCGGCGGCTACTTCGGCTGGTACGGCGAGCAGGGCCTGTGGGCCGGCGCGCAGCTGAGCTACAGCCAGCTGTCGTTCGATGTCGACCGCAAGGTCCATATCGGGCCGGCCACGCGCATCCACCAGGGCTCGCCGGACGGCGACAACCTCAGCTTCGCCATCGACGGCGGCTGGGAGTTCGGTGACGACGCGTTGCGCCATGGCCCGGTCGTCGGCCTGCTGTCGCAGAGCATCGACGTCGACGGCTACGCCGAAAGCGACGCGTCGCTGTCCAGCTCGCTAGCCTTCCCCGAGCAGAGCCGCGATTCGCTGATCGGCAGCGTCGGCTACCGCGCCAGCTACGCGATCAACGCCAGCGTGCGTCCCTACGGACAGTTCTCCTGGAACCACGAGTTCGAGGAAGACGCCGAGGAAGTCTTCGGCCACGTGCAGTCGCTGCCCGGCACCGGCGACTACGCGGTCCCCGGGCTGGAGTTCGACCGCAACTACGGCACGTTGCTGATCGGCGCGGAGTCGAAGATGTTCGGACTCGACGCCAACATCGGCGCCAGCGTCACGGTCGGCCAGAGCGACGGGCACGACGCCAGCCTGTTCATGAGCCTGCGCCGTCCGTTCTGATCGCAATGCCGCGGCGCCCGCGATGGGCGCCGCGCGCGCTGCGCGTCGGCTTGGCAGGCAGGCCCGGCATGAACGGGCGCCCGGTTTGCCGACGGCGGAATCACGCTAGAATCCGCTCCGCAGGCGGGTGTAGTTCAATGGTAGAACTGCAGCTTCCCAAGCTGCTAGCGTGGGTTCGATTCCCATCACCCGCTCCAACCCCTTATCGACGGCGACCCTGGTGTCGCCGTCGTTTTCTGCGGAGTCCGCATGTCCGATGCGCTCGTCACCCTGGGTTGGCGCGAATGGGTGGCGCTGCCAGCATTGGGCGTTCCGCGACTGCGCGCCAAGATCGATACCGGCGCGCGCAGTTCGGCGCTGCATGTCGATGCGCAATGGCGCTTCGTCGAAGGCGGCGCGCCCTGGGTGGGCTTCCGGCTGACGCATGGCCGGGCGCGCGGCGTGGTGGTGGAAGCACAGGCGCCGATCCATGACGAGCGCGAAGTCGCCGATTCCGGCGGCCGTCGCGAACGGCGCGTGTTCCTGCGCACGCCGCTGCAGCTGGCCGGCTGCCAGCGCGAGATCGAAATCAACCTGACCAATCGCGGCGCCATGCTGTTCCCGATGCTGCTCGGCCGCACCGCCATGGCCGGCCTGTTCACCATCGATCCGGCAGGCTCGTTCCTGCACGGTCGTCCCCCCTTGCCGACTCCCCGCCCAGGCACCCCATGAAACTCGCCATCCTGTCCCGCAACGGCAAGCTGTATTCGACACGGCGCCTGGTCGAGGCCGCGCGCGAGCGCGGCCACACGGTGCGCGTGCTGGACCCGTTGCGCTGCTACATGCGCATCGCCAGCGACGGCTTCCAGATGCATTACAAGGGCCGTCAGCTGACCGATTACGACGCGGTGCTGCCGCGCATCGGCGCATCGATCACCCGCTACGGCACGGCCGTGCTGCGCCAGTTCGAACTGATGGGCAGCTACACGCCGAACGCCGCCGGCGCGGTGCTGCGCGCGCGCGACAAGCTGCGCAGCCATCAATTGCTCGCCGCGCAGGGCATCGACCTGCCGACCACGGTGTTCGGCGACAACCCGGACGACACGGTCGACCTGCTGTCGATGCTGGGTCCGCCGCCGCATGTCATCAAGCTCAACGAGGGCACCCAGGGCGCGGGCGTGATGCTGACCGAGAAGCCTTCGGCGTCGCGTGGCGTGATCGAGGCGCTGCGCGGCCTGTACGCGAATTTCCTGGTGCAGGAATTCATCGCCGAAGCCAAGGGCGCGGACCTGCGCTGCTTCGTGGTCGGCGGCCAGGTGGTGGCGGCGATGCGTCGCCAGGCCGAACAGGGCGAATTCCGTTCCAACCTGCATCGTGGCGGCACGGCCGAGCCGGCGACCGCCGATGCCGCCGAGCAGGCCGCGGCGGTGCGGGCGGCGAAGGTGCTGGGCCTGGGCGTGGCCGGCGTGGACCTGCTGCAGTCCGATCGCGGGCCACTGATCCTCGAGGTCAATTCGTCGCCGGGGCTGGAAGGCATCGAAACGGCCAGCGGCATCGATATCGCAGGAAAAATCGTCGATTACGTTGCCAAAAGCCAGCGCAAGCATCATGCCTCCCGGCGCTCGGGTGCTGCTTCGAATTCGAAATAACAAATACTTAACAGTTGGTTTAACTGCCCTTTAATCGCTTCCCGCGTAGCTTAGTCCGGACCGAAATCCTGTCTCCTCCCTGGTTGGACTATCCCGGTCGGAAAGCAGAATTACGGTAATCGGGGCAGTACTTTTCGCCCAAGCGGCCAACACCGCTTGGGCTTTTTGTTGCCCCGCGCGGCATCATCGGAGCGTCCAGTGCCTTGTGCCAGAATGCCGGTCGATCATCGGAACTGGCCACGCCGGTTCCGGTCGAAACCCATTCACTTCCGGACAGCCTGATGCGAATTCTCGTCATCGAAGACAACCAGGACATCGCCGCCAACCTTGGCGACTATCTCGAAGATCGCGGCCACACCGTCGACTTCGCCGCCGACGGCGTCACCGGACTGCACCTGGCGGTGGTCAACGACTTCGATGCGATCGTGCTCGACCTCAACCTGCCGGGCCTCGATGGCCTTGAGGTCTGCCGCAAGCTGCGCAACGAGGCGCGCAAACAGACGCCGGTACTGATGCTGACCGCGCGCGACAGCCTCGACAACAAGCTGGCCGGCTTCGATTCCGGTGCCGACGACTATCTGATCAAGCCGTTCGCGCTGCAGGAAGTGGAAGTGCGCCTGAACGCGTTGTCGCGCCGTGGCCGCGGCGTGCAGACGCGCGTGCTGGAAGTGGCCGACCTGGAATACAACCTCGACACGCTGGAAGTGCGCCGAGAAGGCAAGCTGCTGCAGCTCAACCCGACCGCGCTGAAGATCCTGCAGGCGCTGATGGAAGCCTCGCCGGCGGTGGTCACGCGCCAGGAGCTGGAAACCCGCGTCTGGGGCGAGGAACTGCCCGATTCGGATTCGTTGCGCGTGCACATCCATGGCCTGCGCGCGGTGGTCGACAAGCCGTTCCCGACGCAGCTGATCCAGACCCGCCACGGCATCGGCTACCGCATCGCCGAGCCCGATGCCGGCGCCTGATTCGCCTGCGCCCGCGCGTCACGCATCGCGCTACCGGCGGCGGCTGCGCAGCCGCATCATCCTCTCGTTCGTGCTGCTGGGCTTCGGCCTGACGGCACTGTTCGCGTTCGCGACCAACTGGACGCGCGGCCGCGTCGAGAACGAGATCGTCGAAGACGTGATGAACCGCAACATCGACGAGTACGCGCGCCAGTACTTCGCAGAACCCGACAAGAAGCCGGAGTTCGGCGTGCAGCAGATGCTCGGCCGCGTGGTCAGGAAGGACCGCTTCGAGGAACTGCGCAGCGAGCAGCCGGACTGGTACGAACTGGCGGACGGCATCCACAGCATCCAGGGCCGCAATGCCGATGGCAGCCCGTTCGCGTACAAGCTGGCAGTGCGCAAGACGCCGAACGAATGGTTCTTCCTGGCCTACGACATGACCCAGGCCGCGCGCAGCGAAACGCAGTTCAATCGCGCCATCTACAGTTCGGTGATCATCTTCACCCTGTTGTCGCTGCTGGTCGGCTGGTGGGCGGCCTCGCGCGTGATGAGCCCGGTCTCGGAACTGGCGCGGCGCCTGCAGGCTTCCGGCGACAGCGCGCAACCTGAAAAACTGGCGGCGCATTTCCCCGACGACGAAGTCGGGCAGCTGGCGGAAGCGCTCGACGATTACGCCGCGCGCCTGACCGAAGTCGTGCAGCGCGACCGCGAGTTCAACGCCGACGTCAGCCATGAACTGCGTACGCCACTGGCCGTGATCAAGGGCGCGGTCGAACTGCTGCTGTCGCGCCCGGAACTGGACGAAAAGACGCGCGCGCGATTGCAGCGCATCCAGCGCGCCGAACAGCAATGCACCGACCTGATCAGCGCGCTGCTGCTGCTGTCGCGCAACGAACGCGGCCATGGTGCGACCGACGTGGCCCGGCTGTCCGAACAGCTGCTCGACGCGCATCGCACCCAGCTTGGCGGCAAGCCACTGGAACTGCGCATGGAAGGCGAACGCGGCCTGGTTGTCGATGCGCCGGAATCAGCGGTCAATGTCGCGCTTGGCAACCTGATCGGCAACGCGGTCAAGTACACCACTTCGGGCGAGGTCATCGTGCGGTTGTTGCCGCAGGCGAAGGCGGTCGAGGTGATCGACTCCGGCCCGGGCCTGAGCGCGGAAGATGCAGCGCGCCTGTTCGAACGCGGTTACCGCGGCACCCATGCCGAGCATTCGCAGGGCGGCGGCATCGGCCTGTCGATCGTGCGCAGGCTGTGCGCGCTGTACAACTGGCAGGTACGCGTCGTGCCGGGCGAGGAGCGCGGCGTGATTGCGACGCTGACGTTCTCGGCGCCGCGCGAGGCGTAGGGCGCATCAGCCGAAGGCGTAATGCGCCGAACAGGCATGGACAACGTGCTCGGTGCCCCGGCGCAATGCGCTTTCGCTTATTGCGCCCTACGACTCAAACCGCTTCGAGCCAGCCGTACTTGTCCGCCGTCTTGCCGTTGAACAGGCCGAAGAACAGTTCCTGCATCTTCTGGGTGATCGGGCCGGGCTTGCCGGCACCGACCTGGCGGCCATCCACCGAACGGATCGGAGTGATCTCCGCTGCCGTTCCGCACATGAAGAGTTCATCGCACAGGTACAGGTATTCACGCGGCAGGTCGCGTTCGACCACCGCGATGCCGGCATCGCGCGCCAGCGTGATCAGGGTGTTGCGGGTGAGGCCGTTGAGCAGTGCGGCGCTGACCGGCGTGGTATGCAACGCGCCGTCGAACACCAGGAACAGATTCTCGCCGGCGCCTTCGCTCAGCAACCCGGTCGATGCCAGCGCGATGCCTTCGCCGAAGCCGAGCCGGCGCGCCTCGCGCGCGACCAGCTGGCCGGACAGATAATTGCCGCCGGCCTTGGCGCCGGCCGGAATCGTGTTGGGCGCGAAACGCTGCCAACTGGACACGCAGGCATCGATGCCTTCCTCGAGCACGCTGGCGCCCAGGTACTGACCCATCTTCCAGGTCGCCACCGCGACGTCGGTCGGCGTGTCTGCCGACAGGCCGAAGCCGCCCAGGCCGCGGTAGGCAACGGGACGCAGGTAGTCGGTGGTGTGGCCGTTGGCCTTGAGCACGTCGCGGCAGGCCTGGTTGATCTGCTCCAGCGAATACGGGATCGCCATGTCGTAGATCTTGGCCGAGGCGAACAGGCGCCGGTTGTGGTCGGTCAGCCGGAAAATCACCGGACCGTTGGCGGTGTCGTAACTGCGAATGCCTTCGAACACCGAAGAACCGTAATGCAGCGCATGCGACATCACGTGCGTGGTCGCGTCGGCCCAGGGCTTGATCGCGCCGTTCTGCCAGATCCATTCGGGGTACTGCATGCCGGGGGTTCCTCGGAACACGAAAGTCAGGAGCGATATTGTGCCTGAAGGCGGATTTGAAGGTGTTTGGCGGAGCTGTCATCCCGAGCGAAGCGAGGACCTGTTTTTTCTTAAGCGACAACAAGCAGGTCCCTCGCTTCGCTCGGAATGACGGCAAACAGCTCGCGGTTGATGTCGCGCCTACGGTGTCGCTCAGAGCCGGATCCACCAGCAACCCAGGTGGCGTTGCAGTCCGAACACCGTGCGCGACGGCGTGCTGCCATTGGCGAGGGTCTGTTCGATACGCAACGCGACCGGCGGACGGTTCGGGATGGCGGTGGGCGGATACGCCTGCACGACCGCTTCCTGCATCGGTGGAGCCTCCGCATCCGGCCCGTCCTGGCCATGGCCCTCGAGGCGAAAGGGAAGGGTCGTCGCGGAGCCGTTCGCCGACGGCGCGTCTTCCACCACCACGTGCACGGCTGGATAGACCGGCACGATGTCGATCAATGTCCGCTGCGCCAGTGCGTCCAGCCGCGCCATCTGGCTGTAGGCGCCGTGCGTCGACATGCCGACCCAGTGCGCAACGCCTGCGAGACGATTGGCGTCGTGGTTGTCGAATGCGGCAGTGAGTTCGTAGACCAGGTCGCGCACCGAGCGCGCGCAACCGCCGCGATAGCCACGTGATGCCCCCGACGTCGCGATGTCGGTGCGCGGCAGACGCGCGGTCGCGCCAATGTACTCGCAGGGGCGATCGGTGTAGACGGGATTACCGTCCGGCCCGGTGCATCGACGGACCTGCGCGGATGCCTGCAACGGCCACAACGCCATCACGGCGAGCAGCAACGGCATCAGGTAGCGGGCGCGGACGGGCAGCGGCATTGCAGCAGACTAGCGCCCGCTGCGACCGGTCGGAAGTGCAAGATACACGTCCAGCCCGCGTTCGCCCTTGTCGTGGTCATCCCGCGCGAAGCGAGGGACCTGCTTCCTGGGCGCCTGCCGGAAGACAGGCCTTCGGCGATGCTCGTCCGGTGTCAGGATCAAGCGTCCAGCCGTGAAAGCACGCTGAGCGTCGGCTTGGACAGGTTGAGCGTATAGAAGTGCAACGCAGGCGCGCCGCCTTCGACCAGGCGCCGGCACAGGTCGGCAACGAAATCGGCGGCGAATTCGCGGATGCTGTCCACATCGTCACCGTAACCGAGCATCCGCTTGCCGATCCAGCGCGGGATCTCGGCGCCGCAGGTCTCCGAGAAACGCCGCAGCTGGCTGAAATTGGAGATCGGCATGATGCCCGGCACGATCGGAATCGTGATGCCCATCCTGCGCGCGTCGTCGACAAAGCGGAAATAGGCGTCGGCGTTGTAGAAATACTGGCTGATCGCACCGTCGGCGCCGGCGTCGATCTTGGTCTTGAAGTGCTTCAGGTCGGCCAGAGCGTGCTCGGATTGCGGATGGGTTTCCGGATAGCAGCCGACTTCGATGTGGAAGAAGCCGTCGTGCTCGCGGCGGATGAACTCGACCAGTTCGGTGGCATAGCGGAAATCGCCGGTATGGCCCATGCCCGACGGCAGGTCGCCACGCAGCGCGACGATACGTTTGCAGCCCATGCCTTTGTAGCGTTCCAGCAAGGCGCCCAGTTCCGCGCGCGTGCCTCCGACGCATGAGATGTGCGGGGCTGCATCGAGACCGTGGGTGTGGTGCAGTCGGTGCACGGTTTCGGGCGTGTAGTCCAGCGTCGAGCCACCGGCGCCGAAGGTGCAGGACACGTATTCGGGTTGGAGCTTCTTCAAGCGAACAGCGACTTTATCGAGCTGCTCGCGCTGTTCGACGGTCTTGGGCGGGAAGAATTCGAAGCTGACAGGTATCCGCATCGCTTGCTCCGGAACGGACCCGGCCGTAGCCGGGTCGGTTTTTGCTTTTTTGCTTCGAGCTGTCATCCCCGCGAAGGCGGGGCCCCAGCGACTTTGCTTCACCAAACCGGTGACGGCGGGATCGTGCGGGTCCGCGCGCCCTCACCCAACCCTCTCCCGCAGGCGGGAGAGGGCTTCAAGGCATCAATAGCGGTAATGATCCGGCTTGTACGGGCCTTCCACCGCCACGCCGAGGTAATCGGCCTGTTCCTGGGTCAGCTTGGTCAGCTTCACGCCGATCTTTTCCAGGTGCAGGCGCGCGACTTCCTCGTCCAGCGCCTTGGGCAGGCGGTACACGGTCTTCTCGTACTTGTCCTTGTTCGCCCACAGGTCGATCTGCGCGAGCGTCTGGTTGGAGAACGAGTTCGACATCACGAAGCTCGGATGGCCGGTGGCGCAGCCCAGGTTCACCAGGCGGCCTTCGGCGAGCAGGAAGATTTCCTGGCCCGGCTTGATGACGTACTTGTCCACCTGCGGCTTGATGTTGATCTTCTTGGCGCCCGAAGCGTTCAGCGCGTCGACCTGGATCTCGTTGTCGAAGTGGCCGATGTTGCAGACGATGGCCTGGTCCTTCATCGACTGCATGTGCTTGAGCGTCAGCACGTCCTTGTTGCCGGTGGTGGTGACGTAGATGTCGGCGGTGCCGAGGGTGTCCTCGACCGGCGCGACTTCGAAGCCTTCCATCGCCGCCTGCAGCGCGCAGATCGGATCGATCTCGGTGACGATCACGCGCGCGCCGTAAGCGCGCAGCGAATGCGCCGAACCCTTGCCGACGTCGCCATAGCCGCACACGACCGCGACCTTGCCGGCGAGCATCACGTCCATCGCGCGCTTCAGGCCATCGGCCAGCGACTCGCGGCAGCCGTACAGGTTGTCGAACTTGGACTTGGTGACCGAGTCGTTGACGTTGATCGCAGGCACTAGCAGCTTGCCCTGTTCGGCGATCTGGTAAAGGCGGTGCACGCCAGTGGTTGTCTCTTCCGAAACGCCCTTCCAGTCCTTGACCACATTGGTCCAGAAACCGGGACGCTCCTTAGCGACGCGCTTGAGCAGGTTCTTGATGACGCCTTCCTCATGCGAGGAGGCCGGCTCGTCGACCCACTTCGAACCCTGTTCCAGCTCGTAGCCCTTGTGGATCAGCAGGGTCACGTCGCCGCCGTCGTCGACGACCAGCTCCGGACCTTTGCCGCCCGGGAACGTAACGGCGTCCAGCGTGCAATCCCAATACTCTTCCAGCGACTCGCCCTTCCACGCGAACACCGGCGTGCCGGTTGCGGCGATCGCGGCGGCGGCGTGGTCCTGGGTCGAGAAGATGTTGCATGAAGCCCAGCGCACGTCGGCGCCGATGTCCTTCAGCGTCTCGATCAGCACCGCGGTCTGGATGGTCATGTGCAGCGAGCCGGTGACGCGCACGCCCTTGAGCGGCTTGGCGGCGGCGTGCTTCTTGCGGATCGACATCAGGCCCGGCATCTCGTGCTCGGCGATGTCGATTTCCTTGCGGCCCCAATCGGCCAGGGTGATGTCGGCGACCTTGTAGTCGCCTTCGGTCGAGAATTGCTTCGTAGAAGCGGGTCTGACTTGTGCGTTCATGTGTTGCTCCGTTGTTGGGAGTCTGTCGACTCGCATTAACGGGCGCCGTTGTTACGGTAGCCGTCCATCGAGCCTGTTCCCGTTGCGGGATTGCAGCGCCCCTCGATGGAGGAGGGCGTGGCGGTCGAAGACGCGCCACGCCTGTTTCGAACGTGCCGGACGCCTGCGCCCGGCACGAGGTGTCGCCTTACTTCAGGCCGGCGGCCTTGCGCAGTTCGTCGGCCTTGTCGGTCAGTTCCCACGAGAACGCGGTGGCAGTGTGCTTCTTGCCGGCGGCGTCAGTGTAGGTGACCTGCTTCGGCTTGCGACCGAAATGGCCGTAGGCGGCGGTGTCCTGGTACATCGGGTGGATCAGGTCGAGCATCTGGATGATGCCGTACGGACGCAGGTCGAAATGCTTGCGGATCAGCTTCTCGATCTTGTCGTCGCTGATCTTGCCGGTGCCGAAGGTGGTGACCGAGATCGAGGTCGGCTGGGCCACGCCGATGGCGTAGGAAACCTGCACTTCGCAGCGGTCCGCCAGGCCGGCGGCGACCACGTTCTTGGCGACGTAACGCGCGGCGTACGCGGCGGAACGATCGACCTTCGACGGATCCTTGCCCGAGAACGCGCCGCCACCGTGGCGCGCCCAGCCGCCGTAGGTGTCGACGATGATCTTGCGGCCGGTCAGGCCGCAGTCGCCCACCGGTCCGCCGATCACGAACTTGCCGGTCGGGTTGATGTGGAACTTGGTGCCCTTGTGCAGCCACTTGGCCGGCAGCACCGGCTTCAGGATGTGCTCGCGCACCGCTTCGACCAGATCCTTCTGCTTGATGTCCGGATCGTGCTGGGTCGACAGCACCACCGCGTCGATGGCCACGGCCTTGCCGTTCTCGTAGCGCAGGGTGACCTGCGACTTGGCGTCCGGGCGCAGCCACGGCAGCTTGGAATTCTTCGCCTTGCGCACCTTGGCCTGCTGCTCGACGAGGCGATGCGACAGGTGGATCGCGGCCGGCATGTAACTGTCGGTCTCGTTGGTGGCGTAGCCGAACATCAGGCCCTGGTCGCCGGCGCCCTGTTCTTCCGGCTTCTTGCGGTCGACGCCCTGGTTGATGTCGGGCGACTGCTTGCCGATCAGGTTCAGCACGCCGCAGGTGGCGCCGTCGAAGCCGACGTCGGAGGAGTCGTAGCCGATGTCGAGGATCACCTTGCGGGTCAGCGCCTCGAGGTCGATCCAGGCCGAGGTGGTGATCTCGCCGGCGACGATCGCCACGCCCGTCTTCACCATCGTCTCGCAGGCCACGCGCGCGCGCTTGTCTTGGGCGAGGATGGCGTCCAGCACCGCATCGGAGATCTGGTCGGCGACCTTGTCCGGATGGCCTTCGGAGACCGATTCAGAAGTGAAGAGGTAGTTCGACATCAGTGCGGGCTCCTGGAAGGGACGCATCCCTTTATTCGGATGAAAAGATGGGCCGGCATGATACACGGGCACGCCGGGGCGTGCATTGTGCCGGGGCCAGGGTTGGCCTGAGTTAAGCAAACCAGGCCCGGGCACGGAAATCACGGTCATCGGCCTGTCGCAAAACCGCCATCGCGCTGTCGCCGTGCGCGGGCAGCCTGCCGGTGTTTGGGGAACCTGGCCGAGGGCGGCATGCCGCAACCGCAACCCGGAAAACGCAGGCGCCATCCGCACGCCGGGGCATGCGCCGGATGAGCCGTTCGATCGTCCCGGGCAACAGGCGGCGGGCGGTCTTCATTTCCGACGTCCACCTCGGCGCCCGGCATTGCCACGCCGACGAGCTGGCGACGTTCCTGTCGACGCTGCAGTGCGGCCGGTTGTACCTGGTCGGTGACATCGTCGACCTGTGGTGGCTGGCGCAGCGGCGCGCGGCGTGGAGCCAGGCCCACAACCGCGTGGTCGAGGCGTTGCACACGCTGCGCCGTGCCGGCACCGAGCTGATCTACATCCCGGGCAACCACGACCGCCCGATTCGCCGTTTCTGCGGGCTGGTGCTGCCGTCGATGCAGGTGCGCCGGCGCACCATCCACGTCACTGCCGATGGCCGTCGCCTGCTGGTGACGCATGGCGACGATTACGACGGCATCACCCATTTCGGCGGCCTGCAGGAGCGCTTCGGCGACTGGCTGTACTACCGCATCCTCACCGGCAACCGGCTGCTCAACCGCATGCGTCGTCGCCTGGGCCTGCGCTACTGGTCACTGTCGGAATTCCTCAAGCGTCGCAGCAGTGCGGCCGAGCGCTACATCGAGCGCTTCGTGCAGGCCGGACTGGACGACGCGCGCCGCCGCGGCCTGGATGGCATCGTCTGCGGCCACATCCATCGCGCCGGACTGGTCATGCGCGAGGGATTGATCTACGCCAACGACGGCGACTGGGTCGAGAGCCTGACCGCGCTGGCCGAGGATGCCGACGGCACGCTGCGACTGCTGTCGCATACGGGCGACACGCTAGCGCTGTTGCCGCCGCGGTTGCGATTGGTGAGCGACGCGGTACTGCCGAAGGCGGCTTAGCCGGATCAGCGGCTGTTCGACAACCTGGCCGATCCCGGAGATCTCGACATGCCGCGAACCGACAGCGGTCCGGAATCAACGTCGGTTAGCATCGCCGCATGGATTCGATCACCCATCTGTTCTACGGCGGCGCCATTGCCGCAGCCATCGCGCCGCCGCAGCATCGTCGCGCAGCGCTGCTGGCCGGTGCCGCGCTCAACACCTTGCCGGACCTGGATGTGATTCCGCTGGCGCTGTTCGGCGATCCTGTCGCGCAGATGACCTGCCATCGCGGCATGACCCATTCGTGGTTCGTGCTGCCATTCGCGGCATGGGCGATCTGGGCCTTTTTCCGTCGCCGCGGCAGGCGCGTCGCGCAGGAGCCACGGCGATGGTTCTGGGCGATCATGATCTGCCTGATGGCACATCCACTGATAGACGCTTTCACCGTGTACGGCACGCAGCTGCTGTGGCCGCTGCCGATGTCGCCGGTGATGTGGTCGAGCTTGTTCATTATCGACCCCTTGTTCACGTTGCCATGGTTGCTGGCCTGTGTCGTCGCCTGGTTCGCGCTGCAACAGCCGTTCGCGCAGCAGGCCCTGATCGCCGGCATCGCCTTGGGCGTGTCCTATGTCGGCTGGTCGCTGGTCGCCAAGTTCCATGTCGAACGGGCAGCGCAGGCGGCGCTGGCACAACGCGGCTTGCAGGATGCCCCGCGCTTCTCGGTGCCGATGCCATTCAACACGTTGCTGTGGCGTGTGGTGGCGATGACGCCGGACGGCTATGTCGAAGGCGAGCGCTCGTTGGTAGTGGACCGCCATGCAATGCAGTTCGACGCACACGCTTCGGACATGCAGGCGCTGGGGCAGGCGGGTGATTTTTCAGCGGTGCAGCGACTGACCTGGTTCAACCACGGGTTCCAGAAGGCCGAAGTGCGTGCGCGGCAACTGGTGCTGAGCGACCTGCGCATGGGCAGCACGCCGGACTTCAGTTTCCGCTTCGCGGTTGCCGAGCGCGACGCTGAAGGCTGGCGTGAGATCGCGCCGCAACAACTGCAATGGCCATGGGAAGCGCGGCGGCGCCTGCCGGAAATGTGGTGGCGGATCTGGAACGAGCCGGTGGTGCCTGTCACCGCAGTGCCGGATCCGCAGCGGTAACCTGCGGCGCGTTCGCTACTTGATGAAGTCGTACTTCAGCGTGCCCTGCAGGCGGGTGAGGTCGCCGTCGATGCCGTCCTGGCGCTCCAGCTGCCCGTACAGCAGTTCGAGGCCCATGGTCCAGCTCGGCACTGGGCTCCAGATCAGGTTGGCGGCGGCGTACTGGCTTTCGCGGAAGGCGGTGTCGGCGAGCAGTGCGCTGTCCTGCAGGCGCAGCTGGCCGTAGACCAGGTTCGAGCGCCAGCGTGCGTTCCAGTAATGGGTGTAGGCGGCCCAGCCGCCACTGCTGCGCAGGGTCTGGAGATTGCCGTCGTTGTCGACCGCAGCGTCGAGGCCGATACCCAGGATGTCGCCGAGATAGGCCGAAATGCCTTTGCCATAGATGCCGCCGAACACCAGCATGTCGCGGTCGGTGGTGAGCAGGGAGCCCGATACGGTGATGCCGGCGCCGGTGGCGCTGTCGCTGTCGAGGTCGCCCAGGTAATCCAGCCGTCGCAGCAGTGCCGCCGCTTGCAGATGGCCCCAGCTGCCTTCCTGGCGCGCGGCGAGGACCAGGTTCGGCGCCTTGCTGACGCCATGCGCGCTGCCGTCGTCGAGCGCGGTGATCTCCGCTTCCGCGTGCTCGGCCGCGATCGTCAGGCTGCGGCCATGGCCGAGGTCGAAGCCCTGGCGGAGGCTGGCCACCCGTCCGAACGGCGCGGCGCCGGGACCGGCGAAGTCGATGGTGTCTGCGCCCGAATCCAGGTCCATGAACGCCGACCAGCCATAGCCGGCGTAGGTGTTGCCGATCTGGCCGAATGCGTGGCGCAGGTTGTAACCGTAGCGGCCGCCGGAACCATAGAAGTCGTTTTCGAGGAAGAAACGCAAGGTGCCGACCGAAGTCGGGCGGCGCGCCTCGAAATTGAAGCGGGTCTGGCGCGCATGCATGTTGACGCTGCGATGTCCGGACTGTGCACCGGCGGGAATCGCTGACGTGATCAGCAGGTCGCTGTCGCCGGCGTCGTCGGAATCGGCGATGACGTCGAGCTTGGCATAGCCGCCGATCCGGATGCGGGTGTCGGTGCCCGGGATCAGCATGAAGCCGGCCAACGTCGGATCGTTGGGAGGCGGTTCGTTGTCGAGGCGCGCGGCGCTGTCGGCGTCTTCGTCGATCGTCGGGTGCTCGGGCATCACCGGATGCGGCAGGCCGAGTGCTTCCGCAGTGTCCTGCGGCGCGGACGGCATTGTTGCAGCAACGGCGCCTTGTGGCGAGGCATCGATGCGAGCCGCTGCCTCTTCGTTGTCGGATGCGGTGTCGCGCTGGGGCATGGCTGCAGGTTGTGCGAGCTGCTTTTTCTCTGCCTCGAGCGCTGCGACACGTTGCAGCAATGCTTCCACGGTCTGGCGCAGGCTCGATATCTCGGCTTTCAGCTCGGTTTCCTGCGGTCCGCCCGCCATGGCGGACGAGCAGGCCAAGGCGATCGCCAGTCCGGCCAGCAGTCGTTGCGCTGCATCGATGCGCTTCATGTTGGTCACGAAGATGGGAACCCCAGTCGGAACCTACATTCGTGATGTGAAGAAAGCGTGTAGACATGCAGCGTCATCGCTTGCCTGCACGCATGTTGTGAAGCATTCAGGCAATGTCTAAGATGCGGTGTATCCGCTCAGCCGCGCGCTCATTCGCGCGCTGCGGGGGAGGCGCGAAGGGGAAGCGCCGCCGATGCAGGCGCATCGTCGCTGCAGTCCCGCGCATTCCTCACCGACATACGCAAATCGCAGTACGCGCTTTCTCCGTTTTCCGCACCGGTACAGGAGATCCAGAGCATGTCGGACAACCCGTCGAACACACAGAAGTTGCCGCTTGGCGCGCTCACCGCGATGGTGGTCGGCGGCATGGTCGGCGCGGGTGTGTTCTCGCTGCCCAGCAATTTCGGCCGGGTCACTGGCGTGTACGGCGCGATGATCGCCTGGGTGATCGCCGGCGCCGGCATGCTGATGCTGGCGCTCGTGTTCCAGACGCTGGCCAACCGCAAGCCGGACCTGGATGCCGGCGTCTATGCCTATGCGCGCGCGGGCTTCGGGCCCTACCTGGGCTTCTTTTCAGCGTTTGGCTACTGGGCCAGCGCCTGCGTCGGCAACGTGTCGTACTGGATCCTGATCAAGTCGACGCTCGGCGGCGTGTTCCCCGGCTTCGGCGAGGGCAACACGCTGATGGCGGTGCTGGTCTCCTCGATCGGCATCTGGGCTTTTCATTTCATGGTACTGCGCGGAGTCAAGGAAGCGGCCGCGATCAACAAGATCGTCACCATCGCCAAGGTCATCCCGCTGCTGGTGTTCCTGGTGCTCGTGATCTTCGCGTTCAAGCCCGACGTGTTCGTCGACAACCTGTGGGGCGGCGAAAAGGGCTACGACAACCTGTTCGAGCAGGTCAAGGCGACGATGCTGGTCACCGTGTTCGTGTTCCTGGGCATCGAGGGTGCGAGCAATTATTCGCGTTTCGCGCAGAAGCGCGAGCATGTCGGCATCGCCACCGTCACCGGTTTCCTGGGTGTGCTGGCATTGTTCGCGTCGGTGTCGATCCTGGCCTACGGCATCCTGCCGCGTGCCGAACTGGCCGCGCTGCGCCAGCCGTCGGTCGGTGGCGTGCTCGAATCCGTGGTCGGACGCTGGGGCGCGATCTTCATCGGCGGCGGCCTGATCATCTCGGTGCTGGGCGCCTATCTGGCGTGGACGCTGATGGCCGCTGAAGTGCTGTCGGTCGCGGCCAAGAAAAAGGACATGCCGGCGTTCATCGCACGCGAGAACGCCAAGCAGGTGCCGTCCACCGCGCTGCTGATGACGTCGCTTCTGATCCAGCTGGTGCTGGTCGCGACGCTGTTCTCGGCGGATGCCTTCACCTTCGCGCTGTCGCTGTGCAGCCACCTGTCGCTGTTCCCCTATTTCTTCGCCGCGGCGTTCGCGCTGAAGCTGGTGCTCAGGCGCGAAACCTATGACAGCAATCCCGGCGATCTCGGCAAGGACAGGATCATCGCGATCCTGGCGGTGGTCTACACGCTGTTCCTGCTGTTCGCCGGTGGCGTGAAGTTCATGGTGCTCGGCTTCCTGATCTACGCGCCGGGCACGCTGCTGTACTACATGACACGGCGCGAACAGGGCAAGCCACTGTTCACGCCGGCCGAATGGGTGGTGTTCGCGATCGCGGTGCTCGGCGCGGTCTACGCGGTATATGGCCTGGCGACGGGCCAGATCTCAATCTGACAGAGGTGAAGGGCAATGACTGAATCCAAAGCCGCCAGCTACGGCGTCCATTCCGAAGTCGGCCAGCTGCGTAAGGTACTGGTCTGCGCGCCTGGCCTGGCGCACACGCGCCTGACCCCGAGCAACTGCGACGACCTGCTGTTCGACGACGTGATGTGGGTGCAGAACGCCAAGCGCGACCATTTCGATTTCATGACCAAGATGCGCGATCGTGGCGTCGAGGTGGTCGAGCTGCACAACCTGCTGGCCGAAACCATGGCGATTCCCGAGGCCAAGGCCTGGTTGCTGGACCGCAAGATCGTCGCCAACGAAGTCGGGCTCGGACTGGTCGAAGACACCCGTGCCTTCCTCGACAGCCTCGAACCACGCACCCTGACCGAGTACCTGATCGGCGGCCTGTCGACCGTCGACCTGCCGAAGGATTTTCGTCCCGACTATCTTTCGCTGGCACGCGAGCCGACCGGCGTGCGCGAATACCTGATGCCGCCGCTGCCGAACACGCTGTACACGCGCGACACCACCTGCTGGATCTACGGCGGCGTGACACTGAATCCGCTGTATTGGCCGGCGCGTCACGACGAGACGCTGCTGATGAAGGCGATCTACCAGTTCCATCCGGATTTCGTCGGCGCCAACGTGTGGTGGGGAGACCCGGAGCAGGACTGGGGCCTGTCGACTTTCGAGGGCGGCGACGTGATGCCGATCGGCAACGGCGCGGTGCTGATCGGCATGAGCGAGCGCACCTCGCGGCAGGCGATCACGCAGGTGGCGGCGGCGCTGTTCGCGAAAAAGGCGGCGACGCGCGTGATCGCCGCCGGCATGCCGAAGCTGCGCGCGGCGATGCACCTGGATACGGTGTTCACCTTCGCCGACCGGGATTGCGTGACGATCTATCCGGAAATCGTCAACCAGATCCATTCGTTCTCGATCCGGCCTGGCGACAAGGCGCCGGGTATCGAGATCACCGACGAGAAGGACAAGCCTTTCGTCGATGTCGTCGCCGAGGCGCTGAACTTCAAGAAGCTGCGCGTGGTCGAGAACGGCGGCGACGCCTACGCCTACGAACGCCAGCAATGGGACAGCGGCAACAACCTGGTCTGCGCGTCGCCGGGCGTGGTGTTCGCCTACGACCGCAACACCTATACCAATTCCCTGCTGCGCAAGGCCGGCATCGAGGTCATCAGCATCGTCGGTGCGGAACTCGGCCGCGGTCGTGGCGGCGGTCATTGCATGACCTGCCCGATCATCCGCGACGCCGTGGATTTCTAGTTCGGCAGTGTCCTGTTGCATCGATCCCGCGTGCCGGAGGTGCGCGGGTCCGTGATTCCAAACCGCGAGGTGCGAGATGTCGATACTGTCCAGAGTCGGTAGCCGCAGCGAAAGCATGTCCGGTCTCGTGCAGCAGAAATGGGCGTGGTTCCTGGCGCTCGGCTGCGTGCTGGTGGCGTGCGGCGCGGTTGCGATCTTCCAGCCGACGTTGTCGACCAAGGCGCTGGGCATCCTTGTCGGTTCGGTGCTGGTGGTCGGCGGCGCCATGCAGATACTGCAGGCCTTCCAACTGCATGGCTGGCCCGGCTTCATCCGCAGCCTGACGGTGGGCGTGATCCAGGTGCTGGGTGGCGTGATGATCTACCTCAACCCCTTCGTCGGCGCCGTCGCGGTCTCGATTGTCATCGGCGTGGTGCTGCTGTTGCAGGGCATCTCGCAGATCGCGCTGGCGCTGAAGATCCGTCCTCGCGATGGCTGGGGCTGGGTGCTCGGGTCTGGCGCGGTGTCGCTGGGCACGGGCCTGGTGCTGGCGCTGCGCTTCAAGTTCTCCGACATCCACACCCCGGGTGTCGTCGCGGGCATTGCGCTGGTCTTCGCCGGCGTGTCCTACATCGCGATCTCGCTGATGGCCAGGCGCGTGTCGGACAACAACACGGGTCTTTGAGGTTCCCCTCGTGCGGATGACAGGAATATCCGCGTCGGGCCGGATCCTGTCCGTGACGGAAATGTTCTAGGCCGCCACCGGCAACGGCAGCGCGACGCCCGCGATCAGCGCATCGAAATAATCCCGCGTCAGCACGATCTGCGCCTGTGCGCTCTCGGCGCGGTTGACCACGGCACGGAAAGCCGCGCGCTGCTCGTCCGTGTGCTCCGGACGGTCCTTTGCATACCAGCCCAGGTGCTTGCGCGCGATGCGCACGCCGGCCACTTCGCCGTAGAACGCGTGCAGGGCCTCAAGGTGCTCCAGCAGGATGTCGCGCACCTCCGCCAGTGGTGGTGGGGGCAGGATCTCGCCGGTGGAAAGATGGTGTGCGACTTCGCGGAAGATCCATGGCCGGCCCTGGGCAGCGCGCCCGATCAGGATCGCGTCGGCGCCGGTGCGCTCCAGCACTTCGGCCGCTTTATGTGGCGAATCGACGTCGCCGTTGGCGAATACGGGAATGGCCAGCGCGGACTTGATCGCCGCGATCGTGTCGTACTCGGCGTTGCCGCTGTATTGCTGGTCGCGGGTGCGGCCGTGCACGGCCAGCGCGGCGATGCCGGCATCCTCGGCGATGCGCGCGATCGTCGGCGCATTGCGGTTGTCGACGTTCCATCCGGTGCGGATCTTCAACGTCACCGGCACGTCGACCGCCTTCACCACCGCGCCGAGGATGCGTTCCACCAGCGCCTCGTCACGCATCAGCGCCGAGCCCGCCCAGGCGTTGCACACCTTCTTCGCCGGGCAGCCCATGTTGATGTCGATGATCTGCGCGCCGTGGTCGACGTTGTAACGTGCGGCATCGGCCAGCATTTCGGGCACGGTGCCGGCGATCTGCACGCTGATCGGATCGGGTTCGCCGGCATGGTCCATGCGGCGCAGTGACTTGTCGGTCTTCCAGAAGCGCGGATCGGAGATCGTCATTTCCGACACCGCCAATCCCGCGCCCAGTCGCTTGCATAGCTGGCGGAACGGCTTGTCGGTCACCCCGGCCATCGGCGCGAGGATCACGGGCGGGTCGATGCGGTGGCGGCCGATCTGCATCGCCGTATTGTACTGCGTGGGTCGCGGTTGCCCGGCTACCGCCGAGGGCACGGCCCGAGCTCGAATCCGATCGTCCGTCAATGCATCATCGAACGCTCAACGCGCATCCCCGCCACTGTCCGGTGCCAGATTCGCATCGGTGTCGAGCGTGTTGGGCACGCCTTCCCACTGCCCGGGAGCCACCAGCTTCGCCTGCTCGGGATCGGCTTCGTAGTGCGGCGACATGATCTGCACGCCGGCGCTGTTGAAGGCATCCTGGATGTTGGCGTGCAGTTCGCTGAGGATGAAGACGCGCGTCGCGGCATCTATCACGCGAGCACGCAAGCGATATTCCACGTAGAAGTCCGACAGCGCCGTCTGCAACACGAACGGCGCCGGCTGCGTCTGTATCTTCGCGGTCTTTGCAGCGGCATCCAGCAGCATGCGATGGACCTGCCGCCATGGCGTGTCGTAGCCGATGGTCACGCCGGTTTCGATCCACATGCCCGGGCCGTCGGGATGGCGCGAAAAGTTCTGCAGCTGTCCGCTCAGCACGACCGTGTTGGGAATGCTGACCTCAACGCCGGTGACGGTGCGGATGCGGGTGGTGAACAGGCCGATCTGCATGACGATGCCCTCCACGTCGCCACTGCGCACCAGGTCGCCCACCGACATCGTGCGCGAGTAGAGGATGGTGAATCCGCCTGCGGCCTGGCCGACGATGCCCGATGCGCCCAGCGACACCATCAGGCCGACCAACACGCTCAGGCCCTTGAACGCATCGGTATCCGAACCGGGCAGGTAGGGATAGGCCATCGCGACCGCGAACAGCCAGACCACGGCCACGATCAGCTTGCGGGTCGGCTCCGCCAGTTCGCGATCGATGCCGAACAACTGGAAGCGGCCGCTCTGCACGCCACGGAAGGTCATGCCGATCGTCCGCGTGATCACACGCGCCAGCAGGAAGATGACGACCGCGGTCACCAGTCCGGGAATGGCGCCGGCGATGGCGTGCGCCCAGGCGGTCGCCCGCTGCACGATCCAGCCGGTCATGGCCAGCGCCCAGGGCTGGGTAAAGCCGAACTGGCCCAGCACGAAGCGCAGCCATTCCTCCACCACGAACAGCACGACCAGGGCCGTCGCCAGGCGCAGGGTCCAGTCGCCCAGTGAACGCAGCCCGAGCACCATGTGTCGGGTGGATTCGCGGTGCGTTCCCGCGACACGCCGGTCCAGCCACCGGGTGAAGCGCGCACGCGCGAATCGGCCGAGGCGCAGCGCCGCCACCATCAGCAGCAGCGCGACGGCGCAGGCAAGCAGGGTCATGAGTACGCCGCGCAGCAACTGCCGGGGGGCGCGATCGCGCTCGGCGGCCTGCACCGCATCGCCGAGCCGTCGTGCGATGTCGGCACGTGCCTGCGCGAAGGTCTGGCCATGCAGAGCATCCAGGTCCTGCGGCGTGATGATGCTGACCACGTCGCCACCCAGCAGGACGATGAGGCCTTCGGTTACCTGCCGGAAGTCCACCTTCGGAATGCCGGGCTTCTCGATGATGTTCCCGAGGTTGGCTTCAGCCGCGGCGGCGCGCACCTGGACCGGACGTCCCATGAAGGGACCGCGCAGGACCATCACGTCGCGATTGAAATAGCGGACAGTGACCTCGTGGCTGTCGGCCCCGGGCTCCGCGGTCCCGACCTGCGCAGGCGCGGCCGTCGAGACAGTAGGCGTGGCGCATGCGGCTTGCATGGCCGGAGTGCCGGCAAGGACGAGAACGCACGACAGCGTCCACAGCAGGCGGTGCAGCATCCTGTGTGCGCGGGATCGGGTCATCCGACATTCCTAAGCGGGTATCAGGGATGGGGCCCACATGCAGCCCCGCTATCAGGCACGAATATCTTTACCGCAATTCGCGGACGATGTCCCGTGGCCCGTGGGGAAATTGAGGCGGTCGATGTCGCAGCGATGAAACGGTTGCAATCGGATGCGGTCTTCTCGGGCATCGCCTCCCGTTCACACGTCTTTGACGGCAACTCTGGACGCTTGGGTCATCGCGTGTATATCTGGGGGCAGACATGCAAGCCGTACCGACGCCCCGGTCGCACGGGTTTGCGACGTCATTGCCGGGTCCGTTCGATCCGTTTCTGCAATGACGGGCCCTCTGCAGCTCGTCGAACTGGCCGCGCTCGGCATCGAATTGCTGGCAGTGACACTCATCGTGGCCAGCATCTCGGTGGCCACCGTCCATTACGTGGTCGAGTTGATGCGCCAGCGCGCGGACCCGCAGGGCAACTACGAACTGTACCGGCGCCGTGTCGGACGTGCCTTGCTGGTGGGGCTGGAAATCCTGGTCGCTGCCGACATCATCCGGACCGTAGCCCTGGACGGCACGCTGCAGAGCGTGGCCCTGTTGGGCTTGCTGGTGGTGATCCGTACCTTCCTCAGCTGGAGCCTGGTGCTGGAAGTGGAAGGGCGCGGGCCCTGGGTGCGCAAGGAATCCATCGAACGGCCCCCTGGAAGCTAGCGCGGTGGGCTTGATTGCAGTCCGCCCGACCGCCAGCCTGCCGGTATCCCGATATTTCCAGCAGGGTGCTGCAAGTGGATCTGGTTCGACGATGCATCGTTGCTGCACATCACCATCTGCACCATCCGCCCTGACTCCCTGAGAGGTGTCGAAATGATGACCGCAATGCTTTCCGTACCCGCGCTGCCGAGCAGTACGGCATTGACCCTGGCCGAGGTATTCCTGCTGCTGTTCGTCACGCTGGGACCACCACTCAAGGTGCCGGCCTTGTTCCTGCAGGCCACCTCACAAATCCCGGAGCCGGAGGCGCGCAAGTTGTCGCTGCAGGTCTTCCTGATCGCGTTGGTGACCACCCTGGCGGGCGGTTTCATCGGTCGCCTGCTGATGGACAACTGGCACATATCGCGGCCGGCCCTGCTGATGGCGGGTGGCCTGGTGTTCCTGTTCGTGTCGATGCAGTCGGTGCTCGGCCAGTACCACGCCCATCCACCGGCTCCTGCCGAAACGGACGGCAAGCCCAAGGCCTTTTCATTGGCCGTGCCGATGGTGGTGACGCCTTATGGCCTGGCGGCGGTGATCGTGCTGCTGGCCAACAGCTGGAGCCACCTGCGGACGATGGAAGTCTGCGCGCTGCTGCTGGCGGTGATGCTGCTCAACCTGGTGGCGATGTATTTCGCGCGTCCGATCATGCGGACGATCGGGCCGATCCCGCTGCAGATCCTCGGCGTCATCATCGGCATCATGACGGTCGCACTGTCGATACAGATCATTCTCGGGGCGCTCACGCAGATGGGAGTGCTGTGAGGGCAATAGCGTCCTGCGCGGCAGCTGGCGCGATTGGTTGCCGCTGGAATCAATCGTTGAAACGGTCGAGCACGTCCTGCAGGGCAGGCATCGACATCGCTGCGCCGCGCGATTCGGTGGACAACGCAGCATAACGCGAGGCGAAGCGGACGTGGGTGGAAAATTCGGCTTCGCGCCGGCCTGCCCGCGAAGCGGCCAACGCGCCGTTGAAGGCGTCGCCGGCACCCGTGGTGTCGATTGCATCGACCTGATTGGCAGCGACCCGGTAGTAGCCGTGGTCATCGCCGTGCAGCTGGCTCGACGCATGCGAGACGAAGCATCCGTTGGCGCCGAGCGTGACGATCATGCTTCCTGCCGGCAGCAGTCCACGGCAAAGGCCATGCAGTGTTTCAGGATCCAGTGTGGCGATCGCGTCGCCGTGGATTCGCTGACCGAGATGGCATGCAAGCAGCGCGGAGAATTCGGTTTCGTTCGGAGTGAGGATGTCGGTGGCCGCCAGCAGTTCCGCGTCCACCACCGCATCGGCCGGTGCCGGATTCAGCAGCGTGGTCGTCGCCGCATGGCGTGCGTGGCGCAGCGCGGCCAGTATGGTTTCCGCCGGGGATTCCAGTTGCGCCAGCAGGATATCGGCGGCGGCTATGGCGGCGCGCTGCCCGTCGACGAAGGATGCCGACAGATCGGCATTGGCACCGGCACCGATGACGATGCAGTTTCGGCCTTCCCGATCGACATGTATGCCGGCGGTGCCAGTGGGCCGAAGGCTGCGTTGTGCGCGAAGATCGATGCCGTCCGTGATAGCGGATTCGCGTGCCAGCTGGCCGCCTGCATCATCGCCCAGAGCGCAGATGAAGGTGCTCGCGGCGCCGGCGCGGCGTGCGGCCACCGCCTGGTTGAAGCCTTTGCCACCCAGGCTGGTGGTGTATTCGCCACTGAGCGTCTGGCCGGCATGTGGCAGCGACGCCGCGGTCCAGACATGGTCGACATTCAACGAGCCGACCACGACCACCTGGCCGATCCCCCGGCTCACGTCACGAGCCGATCCAGGTCAGCACGCCGGCGATGGTCGCGGTCATGAAGGTGGCGATCGATCCACCCAGCACCGCGCGCAGGCCGAACTTGGCAAGGTCATGGCGCCGTTCCGGCGCGAGCCCGCCGATGCCGCCGATCTGGATCGCGATCGAACTGAAATTGGCGAAGCCGCACAGCGCGTAGGTGGCGATCAGCTTGCCCTGTTCGGTCAGCACCACGCCGTCGACATTGCCCTGGATGATCTGCGACAGCTGCTGGTAGGCGATGAATTCGTTGAGCACGATCTTCTGCCCGATCAGGCCGCCGACCGTCACGGCATCCTCCAGCGGCGTGCCGATCACCCAGGCGATCGGCGCCATCGCGTAGCCCAGCAGCAGCGACAGGTTGAACGGCTGGCCGATGCGATCGGTGAGGCCGGTCCACTGGCCGAAGGCTTCCAGCGGCCAGTTCAGCAACGCGATCAACGCGGTGAACGCCAGCAGCATCGCGCCGACATTGAGCGCCAGCTTCAGGCCGTCCGCGGCGCCGGCGGCAGCGCCATCGATCACGTTGGCGGTGGTGCGCTCCACTTCCATCTTCACGGTGCCGCGGGTCAGCGGCTCCTGCGTTTCCGGTACCAGCACCTTGGCGATCACCAGCGTCGCCGGCGCGGCCATGATCGACGCGGTCAGCAGGTGCTTGGCGTAGAACGCCTGCTGCGCCGGATCGCCGCCACCGAGCATCTGCACATAGGCCGCCAGTACGCCGCCGGCGATGTGCGCCATGCCGCCGATCATGATGGTCAGCAGTTCCGACTGCGTCATCCGCGAGATGTAGGGGCGGATGGTCAGCGGTGCTTCGGTCTGGCCGATGAAGATGCTGGCGCAGACGCTGGTGGTCTCGGCGCCGGACACGCGCATGACCTTGGTGATCGCCCAGGCCATGCCGCGCACGATCCACTGCATCACGCCGAGGTGGTACAGCACGCCCATCAGCGAGGCGAAGAAGATGATCGTCGGCAACACCTGGAACGCGAACACGAAGCCGAACTGGCTGGGATCGGCCAGGCCGCCGAAGATCAGCGATGAGCCGACGTTGGTGAAGCCGAGGATCGCGACGAAGCCTTTCGACAAGCCGTCGAAGATGCGTTCGCCCCAGCTGGTCAGCAGCACGAATGCGGCGAACACGATCTGCAGGGCGACGCCGGTCAGCACCAGCCGCCAGTCGACCTGTTTCCGGTGGCTGGAAAACAGCCAGGCGATGCCGACCAGCACCGCGAGTCCGAACAGGCCGAAACCGACCCGCGCCAATCCTTCCATTCAGTATTCCCCGGCCTGCGTTCGCGTGCGCGCAGCCTAGAGTACGCTGCCGCATGGGGCAACCGCCGCATGCGCGACCGGCCTGTGCCGGTGCGGGGGCGCGAGGCGCTCACTCGTCGCGCGCGACCACCCGATTGCGGCCTTCGCGCTTGGCCTGCTGCAGGCGCAGGTCGGCGCGCTTGAGCAGCATCGAGGTATCGCCGCCATCGTTGGGGAAGCCAGCCAGCCCGGCGCTGAAAGTGATCCGCTGCGGTTCGGCGCCGCGCTCGGCGATGAAATGCGATTCGGCGACCGCGCGGCGCAGGTTGTCGACGCGCTCCCAGGCGCTGCCGATCGGCTTGCGCAGCACCAGCACGAATTCCTCGCCGCCCAGGCGGATCAGCCATTCGTCCGTTCCGATCAGGCCGGACAGCACGGCCACGACATGGCGCAGCGCACGATCGCCAGCCAGGTGCCCGATCTCGTCGTTGATACGCTTGAAGTAGTCGATGTTGATCAGCGCCAGGGTCAGCGTGGCGCCGTCGTGGCGCGCGGCGTCGAACAGGCGCGGCATGCGGTGCAGCAGCCAGGTACGGTTCGGCAACTGGGTCAGGCCATCGGTGCCGGACATCTCCACCAGCCGCTGCATGCGGTAGACCACGGTCGCGACGATGATCGTCATCAGCGCCAGCAGCATCACCCGCTGGATCTGGTTGGCCATCGTCACCGCGCCGTACTCCACCGACAGCAGGTGTTCCGGGCTCTGCGCCGCGGCCAGTACCGCCCACACCAGCGAGACGTACTGCACGATCGCCAGCACGCCCACGTACAGCACCAGCCGACCATCGTTGCGCAGCGCGGTCATGACGATGCCGATCGAATAGAAGCCCCACACCACCATGCTGTTGACGCCGGCTGGCAGTTCGCTCATCGACAGCAGCGCCAGCACCAGAGTGGTCATGGTGATGTCGTAGGTGCTGGTGACGTAGGGCAACCAGGGATAACGCTGGCGGCTTCGCGCCAGCAGCAGCCAGACCTGCGAGACGATGATCACGAATATCGACGCGGCCAGCCCGATCAGCGCTTCGTCGATCGGGCTGCCGACCAGCATGCCGACCAGCGGCATGACCAGGATCAGCATCGAAAGCACCGCGCGCAGGCGCGCCACCAGCAGTTCGCCGCCCGCCCCGACCTCGAGCATGATGGCGTCGGGACGCGCGAGCAGCGTCTTGACGAACTCGACGAGTTTCAAGCCAGCCTCGCGCATCCACACCCCCTGCGGCCGGGCGCCGCGAACGCAGGATAGCGCGAGCTCAGCTGCCCGGGTCGTGCCAGGCCACCCAGCCGGCCAGGGCCAGAAACACCAGCGCGGCCACGACCCGCGCCGCGCGCAGCGGCAGGCGATCGGCGAACCGGCTGCCGAGCACCACCACCGGGACGTTGGCGATCAGCATGCCCAGCGTGGTGCCGACGATCACCTGCCACAACGGTTCGTACTTCGTTGCCAGCAGCACGGTCGCCACCTGGGTCTTGTCGCCGATCTCGGCGACGAAGAACGCCACGCAGGTGGCGATGAACGCGCCGCGCGCCGGCAACTGGCCAGCGTCGTCGTCGAGCTGGTCCGGCTTCAGTGTCCACACCGCCACCATCACGAAGCTCGCCACCACCACCCAGCGCAACACCTGTGGCGACAGCCATTGCGATATCGCCACGCCGAACCACGCCGCCAGTGCGTGATTGAGCAGGGTGGCGGCCAGGATGCCGAGCACGATCGGCGCCGGTTTGCGGTAACGCGCCGCCAGCAGCAGCGCGAGCAGTTGCGTCTTGTCGCCGATCTCGGCGAGAGCGACCGTTCCGGTCGAGACCAGCAGGGATTGCATCGATGCTCCGGGCCGGGCGATCGCGAAACGCGAAGGCCGACGCCACGCGGCCCGGCCTGGGTGCGCGTTGCGCCTGCCTTCGGTCTTGCCCGCTTCAGCGGCGCGAAGCGCCGGCATCACATCGCGCGCCATGGCCGGCCGGCCAAGTGTGTTGACGCGCGTCCCCGCATGAAAACGGCGGGTGGGCTACTCCCCGGAGGAGGAAAGTGCGCGCATTCTAGCGGAACACCGTGGACGCGTGCGGAAATGAGAGACGTTTCGTGCCATCACGCGTTGTCGGGCGGCGCTGGATCCGCTCGACGATGCGGAAGCAGTAGCATTCGTTCAGCATCTACGGGAGTACGCCATGCAATACCGTCGCCTCGGTTCGTCCGGCCTGCAGCTTTCGGCATTGTCGTTCGGCGCCTGGCTGACCTTCGGCGCCCAGGTCGGACGCAGCACGGCGCGCGAACTGATCGCTGCGGCCTGGGATCACGGCATCAACTTCTTCGACAACGCCGAGGGTTATGCGAATGGCGAGGCCGAGAAGGTGATGGGCGATGTCATCGCCGACCTGCGACTGCCACGCGATGGCTATTGCGTGTCCAGCAAGGTGATGTTCGGATCGGCAGCCGATCCGCGGCCGACGCAGCAGGGCCTGTCGCGCAAGCATGTCACCGAGGCCTGCCATGCCGCGCTCAGGCGCCTGCGCGTGGACCATCTGGACCTGTATTTCTGCCATCGCCCGGACCCGGACACGCCGATCGAGGAAACGGTGTGGGCAATGGACGTGCTGATACGCCAGGGCAAGGCCTTGTACTGGGGCACGTCCGAATGGCCGGCCGCACAGATCCGTGAGGCGCACAGGATCGCGCGCGCGCATCACCTCCACGCGCCGACGATGGAACAGCCGCAATACAACCTGCTGCATCGGGAGCGCGTCGAACTCGAATACGCGCCGCTATATGCCGAACTGGGTCTTGGCGCCACGACCTGGTCGCCATTGGCGTCGGGCCTGCTGACCGGTCGCTACAACGACGGCATCGCCGAGGATGGGCGCTTCGGCGCGCTTGGTCCGCACCTGCGGCGCACGATCGTCGGCACCGAAAGCGAGCGTCGACTCGAACGCGCCCGCAGGTTTTCAGCGCTCGCCAAATCGCTGGGGGTCGCGCCGGCGCCGCTGGCGATCGCCTGGTGCCTGCGCAATCCACATGTGTCGTCGGTGATCCTCGGCGCCAGCCACGTCGGGCAGTTGTTGCAGAACCTGGAAGCGCTGGAACTGGCCGAGCGTTTCGACGAGGCGGTGTGGAGGCGGATCGAAGCGACAAGCAGCTGATCTGCAGTTGGGGCTTGACATACAAATGAGAATCATTAGCATTTGATCCTGACGCTGCCAGGGATCACGCTCATGCCCACGCTCAGTTCGCCGCCGTTCCGCGTCGTACAGACGCCGCAGGGAAGCATCGTTGCCACGCCGTTGCCCGCGGCCGGGGAAATCGACAGCGACTGCCTGCTGCAGGGGCAGCGCGAAATACTGATCCGCCACGGCAGCGAGTGCTACCGGTTGCGCCACACGCGCAACGACAAGCTGATCCTCACCAAATAACTCCGCCGCGTGTGCGTGCGCCGGCCGTCACTGGCCGGCGCACGCACGCCAGCCAGCCACCGGCACTTCCGGACGCCAGCTCGTCAACCCTTCATCGCGAGACACCATGCGTCCTTCATTGCTTTCCCTTGCCCTGGCACTGGCCTTGCCGGGTGCCGGTTCCGCCCAGACGACTTCCACCGGCCCCATGGCCGCGAACGAAAGTGATGGTGCTGCCATCGAGCTCGATCCGGTCGTGGTCACGGCCACGCGCACCGCGCGGGCGACATCCGACGTGCCGAACACCGTCGACGTGATCGATCGCCAGCGCATGGACGACACGATGGTGAACGACCTGCGCGACCTGCTGCGCTACGAGCCGGGCGTGTCGGTGACCGCCGGCGTCGGCCGCTTCGGCCTCGGTGACATCCGCATCCGTGGTCTGGGTGGCAATCGTGTGCGCATCCAGACCGATGGCATCGCAGTGTCGGATGCCTTCACGATCGGCAGTTTCTCCAATGCCAACCGCAACTTCGTCGACATGGACACGCTGAAGCGGGTCGAGATCGTGCGCGGCCCGACCAGTTCGCTGTACGGCTCCGATGCGCTGGGTGGCGTTGTCTCGTTTGTGACCAAGGATCCGTCCGATTACCTGGACGCGGGCAAGGATGCCTACTTCGGTTTCAAGCTTGGCGCCGAAAGCGACTGGAGCGGCCTGTCGGCCGGCGCCACCGGCGCCTTCGGCGGCGAGCGCTGGTCGGGACTGGTGACGGTCAACCATCGCCAGGGCCAGGAAATGCGCAACCAGGGCGACGACGATGCCCGCGATGCCAGCCGCACCCGGCCCAATCCGCAGGAAATCGATGGCCGCAGCGTACTGGGCAAGCTGGTGTATGCGCCCAGCGCCAACCAGCGCTTCAAGCTGACAGTGGAGGGCAACGAGGACAACACCGACACCGACGTGCTTTCTTCCCTCGGCTTCCAGTCGTTGACGCGCGCGACCAATCTCTCCGTTACCGGCAGCGACCAGCAGACACGCGCGCGCATCAGCCTGGGCCATGAGGTGGATGCGCTCTCTGCAGGTTTCGCCGACAGCTTCGACTGGCAGGTGTATCGCCAGGACAGCGAGACTACGCAGGACACCCGCGAAGTCCGCCGCACCGCGGCGCAGGTGAACGAGCAGCGCGACCGCAGCTTCAATTTCGACCAGCGCCAGTACGGCGTGCAGGCGAATTTCTTCAAGTCCCTGTCCGCCGGCAACGTACGCCACGACATCAGCTACGGGCTGGATGTGTCGCGCACGCAGACGCAACAGAAGCGCGACGGCATGGTCACCAATCTCGATACCGGACGTACCTCCAACGCGATGTTGCCGGACGTGTTCCCGGTGCGCGATTTCCCCAACAGCCGCACCACCAATGCCGCCTTGTACCTGCAGGACGAGATCAGCTTTTCCGAAGGCGGCTTCCGCCTGGTGCCGGGCGTGCGCATCGACCGCTACGAGCTGCAGCCGGAAGTGGATGCGATCTTCGCCGCCGACAATCCCGGCGTGGCCGTTGTCGAGGTGACCGATACCAATGTGTCGCCAAAGCTCGGCGCCGTCTGGCATTTCGCGCCGGAATGGTCGCTGTTCGGCGGCTACTCGCGCGGTTTCCGCGCGCCGCCCTACAACGACGTCAACATCGGTTTCACCAACCTGATGTTCGGCTACACCGCGATCGCCAATCCCGACCTCAAGCCCGAAACCAGCGACGGCTATGAAGCCGGCGTGCGCTTCACCGGCGATGCCACCTATGCCAGCCTGTCCGGTTATTACAATCGCTACCGCGACCTGATCGAGTCCTTCCAGTTCGTCGGCATCAATGACGAGGGGCTGCAGGTGTTCCAGTCGCGGAACGTCGCTGACGCCAACATCCGCGGCGCGGAACTGAAGGCCGGCGTCGACTTCGGTCGTCTCGATCCGCGATGGACGGCATGGTCGCTGCGCGGTGCCGCCACCTGGTCGCGTGGCCGCAACGAAACCGAAGACCTGCCGTTGCAGTCGGTCGATCCGCTGACCGCATCGCTTGGCCTGGCCTACGACCGTGACCGCTGGGGCGCTGAACTCGCCGGCCGCTTCGCGCAACGCAAGCGCGACATGGAGCAGCTCGGCCTGTATGCGACGCCCGGTTTTGGCGTGCTCGACCTGATGGCGCACTGGAATTTCGCACCGGGCGCGAGGATCAACGCCGGCGTCTTCAACCTCGGCGATCGCAAGTACTGGGAAAGCGGCGACCTGCCGAACGGGATCGCGGTGGGCGGCACCGCCGTGCTCGACCGCTACAGCAGTCCGGGGCGCAGCCTGTCCTTGAGCTTCACCGCGAGTTGGTAGCCCGTACGTGCAGCGATATGCTGCCCGTGCGGATGTCCTGCCAGCCCATCGACGCTCGGCTGTCCAGCGGGCAATACCTTGATCCATTTGACTTGAGAGAACGCGGCATGAAGATCCAACTCGCGAGCGGCGCACTGCTGACGATGCTGGTGCTGTCGTCACCGCTGGCCATGGCCGCCGACGGCCAGTCCAACCCGGAACGCGATCGCCAGTCCATCCTGGCGATGCAGGGCGAATACATCGTCGACTTCGCGTTCGACGAGACCGTGCTGCTGCAGCCTGGTTACGAGCGCGCTTCCGCGCAGCGCAGTGGCGGCAACGAGACGGTGATCGTGGTGCAGGACACGCCGACCAAGGTCGTGCTGCAGCACATCCTGGTCGATGGCAAGAGTGGCCACGTCACCAAGCACTGGCGCCAGGACTGGACCTACGAGGCGCCGAGCCGGTTCGAGTTCAGTGCCGACCAGACCTGGCAGGTGCGCGCGATTCCCGCCGGAACGACGCGCGGCGCCTGGACGCAGTGCGTGTACGAGGTCAGCGACGCGCCGCGTTACTGCGGCACCGGCCGCTGGACCCACGACAACGGCGTCGCCAACTGGACCAGCGACCTGAGCTGGCGTCCGCTGCCGCGGCGCGAGTACACCAAGCGTAGCGACTACAACGCGGTATCGGCGATCAACCGCCACACGCTGACGCCCGGTGGCTGGACCCACGAGCAGTTCAACACCAAGGTGCTGCGCAAGCCTGATGGCTCGCAGGTGGAACTGGCACGCGAGTTCGGTTTCAACGACTACCAGAAGACCGGCGATGTCGATTTCGAGCCGGCCTACGATTACTGGAAGGCCACCGGCGACTACTGGGCCAAGGTGCGCACCCGCTGGGATGCGTTCCTGTCGAAGCCGCCGGGCGTGCACCTGAAGACCAAGATCGACGGCATGGCGATGATCATCCCGCTGTTCGAGCAGGCCGAGTCGCTGCAGCAGGGCAAGCAGGTCGCGGACAAGCAGATCGACGAAGTGTTTGCCAAGTGGGTCGAGCCTGCGAAAGCCGATACCGTCGCCGCGCGCTGATCGCCTGTGCGTAGCCCGGGTAAGCGCAGCGCACCGGGCGCGGCCTGCGGCCATGCTCGGCTACACGAACAAGTAAAAAAAAGCCCGGACGTCGTCGTCCGGGCAGGGGGCTTCTTCCACGATTCAACGTGTGCCGGTTTTGACCGCTCCGGCGGCGTCCAGTTCCGCCTGATCGCGCCATGAGTACGTATGGGTGTGGCCATCCTTGTCGACGAGCATGTAGGTGACTGCGTCGGCGTTGCCTGCGAACGACGGCTTGGCGGGCGCTGGTGGTGGTGCGGGCGGTGCCGGTGGTGTCGGAGGCGCGCTTAGGGCGCCGGTCGGCGGCTTGGGCGGCGTCGGCGGTTTCGGTGCTCGCGGCGGTGCGGGCGGAGCCGGCGGCAGCGGCGGAAACGCCATCAGCCTGGGCACCTTGATCCGCGTGCTGCCCGGTTTTCTGTCGCGCAGGTAGGTCATCGCGACCGTCGCGTCTGCCGGCTTGTCGCGTAGCGCGTCCATGGCCTCGCGTGGATTGTTCACCGTCCTGCCGTCGATCTTCTGGATCACGTCGCCTGCCTGCAGGCCGTCCAGTTCGCCGGCGGAGAGCACCAGCACGCCCTTGTCGGTGCCGAAATAGCGGCCCAGTTGCGGATCGACCGAGGCCAGGTTCAGGCCGTTCCAGCGGAACGCCGACAGCAGCATCGGTGCCTTGCAGCGATCGCCCTTGCACGGGTCGATGCTGCCGAGGCGGACGATTTCCCGCTCGATTTCCGGCGCCAGGTCCACCGCCAGATCCTTCAGTCCGGCGAAATATTCCGTCTCGATGTCGCCGAGGTCAGACAAAGTGATGACTCGGCCGATTTCGGCGCCATCGAAGTCTGGCAGCATGACGACGCGGTCGCCGGCGCGCGGCGTCACGCTGACCACCGTGCCGCGTCCATCGCGTTCGTAGCCGAGTTTCGCGCTGCTGTTTTCCTCGAGCCCGCCGAGCAGCTTGCGCGCATTGCGCAGGCGCAGTTCGCCGGTGTCGCCGAGGATGCGTGCGCTGTTGACGCTGACCAGGCGGTCGCCGGATTTCAGGCCTGCCTTGGCCGCGGCGCTGTCGGGGGTGACACCAGCGATGCGCACGCCGGCCTGCGCGTCTGGTGCCAGCAGCACGCCGACAACGGGCCTGCGGTCAATGATCCTCTCGACCCGTGCCTGCTGCATGCGCTCCTTGCCCGCCTTCATGGACAGCTCGGCGACCCGCTTCGCGGCACGATTCAGCTCGGCCTGTGCTGCCGCGAGTTCCTTCTCCGCGGCGGCGTCGCGTTTGGCCGGTGTCTGCGCGGCGGCCGTGCCCGTCAGCAGCAGGCCGAGCGCGGCGGCGAGCAGGGTGGTTCTGGTGGTGAAAGCAGTCATGGATGCCTCGAGGAAAAGTGGTTGGTCAGTCGACGCGCGCCAGTGCACCGTCGTAACGCTCGCCATTGGCAGCCAGCCAGCGGCGCGTGCTTTCGAAACCGGTAAGCGAGCGCAAGGCGTCGACCCGGTTGCGCCACAGCCACAGCTGCCGTTCCGGCGACAGTCCGGGCTGCATCAGCGCGGTATCGATGGCGGCGATACGGGCGTCCATTTCCCCGACCATCGCCGCGGCGGTGGCGCTGGAAACGCGATCGTCGCGTGCGAACTGCAGCAGCGATTCAAGTCGCGCCGATTCGGCATGCAGTTGCGCCAGCGAGGTCGTTTCGGCTTGCGTGGTGGTCGCTGCAACGACAGGCGCGTCGGCCGCGTCCGTAGCCGGTGAACTGTCGGGAGTGTGCAGCCGCCAGGGCAGGGCGATGGCGAGCATCAGCGCGGCGGCGATCGCAAGCGGCGTCAGCCATTGACGCCTGCGGCGGTGCGGCTGCAGCCGCGCCGCCACCCGCGACCAGCCATCGTCCGGTGCGTTTTCGAGCGGCAATGCAGCGAACGCGTCGTGCCAGCTGGCGGGTGGACGGCCGTGTTGCGGAGAGAAGTCAGGCATGGATCCGGCCCTCGATGGTGGAAGACTCGATCTGCAGCAGGGCGCGCAGGCGACGTGTGCCGCGCGCCAGCTGCGATTTGGAGAAGCTCGGCGTGCGTTGCATCAGCTGGGCGATTTCTTCGTGCGTATAACCTTCGGCGTGGTACAGCCACAGCACGCTGCGGGTCGCGACCGGCAGCAGGGCCAGCGTGCGCTGCAGCAGCGCGGCATCGGCGGCGGCCGGTGGCAATGGCGCGTGGTCCTCGGCCAGTTCGCCGGCGGCATCTTCGGGAATCTCGTGGGCAAGCTTGCGTCCGCGGCGCAGCCGCATCAGCGCCTCGTTGACGGCGATCTGCCGCAGCCAGCCCCAGAACGGGCTGCTGCCGCGAAAATCGCCAATCCGGTCGATCACTTTCAACATCGTCTCCTGCAGCACTTCGGCGGCCTCGTCGCGGTCGCCGCCGATCCGCAGCGCCAGGGTGAACACCGGCCGCTCGAACCAGCGGTACAACTGCTCGAATGCGACCCGATCGCCGGCTCGGGCCCGCGCCAGCAAGGCGTCGGGCACATCGATCGCGAAGCTGGACGGGCGTATCGATTCGGGCGGCATTCCTCCTCCTAGATGCAGGGGCGCGGCAAACCGTCGCAGCGCTCCGGCCGGTCGCGGGCAAGCCCTATACTGGGATCGTCAACTAGGGAGGGGATCATCATGGGCGGATCATTGCTGCTTGCCATCGTCCTGCTGTTCGCAGGCGTGGTCGTCCTGTTCAAGACCGTGCGCGTCGTGCCGCAGGGTTATGAGTGGACCGTCGAGCGTTTCGGGAAATACACCCACACCATGACGCCGGGCCTGCATTTCCTGGTCCCGATCATGTATGGCGTCGGCCGCAAGATCAACATGATGGAACAAGTGCTGGAAGTGCCGTCGCAGGACGTGATCACCAAGGACAACGCCGTGGTCAAGGTCGACGGCATCGTGTTCTTCCAGGTGCTGGACGCGGCCAAGGCCGCCTATGAGGTCGCACAACTGGAAATCGCCACGCTCAACCTGGTGATGACCAACATCCGTACGTCGATCGGCTCGATGGACCTGGACGAGTCGCTGTCCAAGCGTGACGAGATCAACGCCAAGGTGCTGATGGCCGTCGACCAGGCCACGCATCCGTGGGGCATCAAGGTCAACCGCATCGAGCTCAAGGACATCGCGCCGCCGCGCGACCTGGTGGAGGCGATGGCGCGGCAGATGAAGGCCGAGCGCGAGAAGCGCGCCAACATCCTCGAGGCCGAGGGTTTCCGCCAGGCGGCGATCCTCAAGGCCGAGGGCGAGAAGCAGTCGACCATCCTCGAGGCCGAAGGCAACCGCGAGGCCGCGTTCCGCGACGCCGAGGCACGCGAGCGCCAGGCCGAGGCCGAGGCCAAGGCGACGCAGATGGTGTCCGAGGCCATCGCCGGCGGCAACGTGCAGGCGATCAACTACTTCGTCGCGCAGAAATACATCGAGGCGTTCAAGGCGCTGGCCGAGGCCCCGAACCAGAAGTTCGTGATGATGCCGATGGAGTCGGCCGGCGTGATCGGCTCGCTCGGCGGCATCGCCGAACTGGCGCGCGAAGCGCTGGACCGGCCACGCCTGCCGGCCGCGGCGCCTGTGCCGCCGCCGCGTGCGGGAGGCTGAGCCATGCGCTGGGACGTAGTCGCCTGGGCGGCGCTGGCCCTGCTGTTGTTCGCGGCCGAAACGGTGGCGCCGGGCGCGTTCATGTTGTGGCTGGGCTTCGCCGCGGTCGCGGTGTTCCTGGCCGTGCTGGTGGTGCCGGGCATTCCGCTGCTGGCGCAGGTCGCGGCATTCATCGTGCTCAGCTTCGTCGCGATCCAGGTCTACCGGACGAAGTTCCGCAAGCACGAACCGCGCAGCGATCAACCAGCACTCAATCGTCGTGCCGAACAGCTGGTCGGGCGCGTGGTGCCGCTGGAGCAGGGCATCGTGCAGGGCCGCGGCCGCGTGCAGATCGCCGACGCGTACTGGGACGTGACCGGGCCTGACCTGCCCACCGGTACGCCGGTGCGTGTGGTCGCTGCCGACGGCATGACCTTGAAGGTGCAGGAAGCGGGTTGAGCGCATAGCGGAGGAAGCGACATGAGGCATGCGCAGGGATGGCTGGTGCCGCTGTTGCTGGCATGCGGCATCGCGCATGGCGACGAGTGGCGGGAGATTCCCTACAAGGAGGTCGCCCGCATGCAGCTGGTATTGGAAAAGGTCGATACCGACCGGGTATTCACCACTTCCTATTCGATCAAACGGGCCGATGGCCGTCCTGCGTTGCCGCCCAACCTGCGCGTTGAAGTCGTGGCCGCGGGCAAGGCCGTGCCGCTGCAGGTCGATCCCGACGGCAAGGTGCACCTGCCGATCCGGCAGGACTGGGTCGACAACCGCGCAACGATACGCATCAACCAGCCCAAGGGATCGATGACGCTGTCGTACGGCTACAAGGCGCGCACGCCGCCGGGCACGCGGATGCACTACTCGCGGCTGACCGAATCGCTGCAGGTCATGGAGCGTGGCATCGAGCAGGCGGCGGGCCTGCTCAGTTTCCTGGCGCCCGAACCTTATGCCTTGGGCATCATGTTTCCTTCCGGCCCGCAGCAGGAGGTGGTGCTGACCTTCCCCGATGGTTCGGTCAAGCGTTTCCGTTCGTCCGGCAGCGGCAGTTCCGAGGGGATCGACAACCGCCTCGAACTGCCCTGGAACCCGGACTGGCAGGATGCGGAAGTGACCTTCAGCGCGCCACCGCGTTCGGTGCTGCCCTTGATGAAGTGACTGCGTCATCGCACAGCGCCACCGCCGGAAAGCCCGCGCGGACGTCGGCTGGCGTCGTCTGGGATAATGGCGCTCTTTACCCGAGAGCCGCTCCCATGACCCAGAAGACCGTCCTCAACGATGCCCACCGCGCACTCGGCGCCAAGATGGTCGACTTCGGCGGCTGGGACATGCCGTTGCACTACGGTTCGCAGGTCGAGGAACACCACCTGGTGCGGCGCGATGCCGGCATGTTCGACGTCAGCCACATGACCGTGGTCGACCTGCGCGGCGCGCGCACCCGCGAGTTCCTGCGCCACCTGGTCGCCAACTCGGTGGACAAGCTGCAGAAGCCGGGCAAGGCGCTGTACACCTGCATGCTCAACGCGCAGGGCGGCGTGATCGACGACCTCATCATCTATTACCTGGCCGAGGACTACTTCCGCCTGGTGGTCAACGCCGCCACCCGCGACAAGGATCTGGCATGGATCACGCAGCAGGCGGCGCCGTACGCGGTCGAAGTCGGCGAGCGCCCGGAGCTGGCGATGATCGCGGTGCAGGGGCCGACGGCGCGCGAACGCGTGATCGGCCTGTTGTCCGCCGACACTGCGGCCGCGGCTGGCAAGATCGGCAAGTTCGTCGCCACCGAAGCCGTCACCAGTGATGGCGTGCCGTTGTTCATCGCCCGCACCGGCTACACCGGCGAGGACGGCTTCGAGATCATCGTGCCGCAGGACCAGGCCGTCGCGTTGTGGAATGCGCTGCTCGCCGCGGGCGTGAAACCGGCGGGGCTTGGGGCACGCGACACGCTGCGCCTGGAAGCCGGCATGAACCTGTATGGTCAGGACATGGACGATACCGTGTCGCCGTACGAAGCGGCGCTGGCCTGGACGGTGGCGCTCGATGCGGATGCAGAGCAGAAGCCGCGCGACTTCATCGGTCGCGCCGTGCTCGAAAAACAGAAGGCCGAAGGCGCGCCGCGGCAGATGATCGGCGTGGTGATGGACGACAAGGGCGTGCTGCGCCATGGCCAGAAGGTGCTGACCGCCAACGGCGATGGCGAAATCCTGTCCGGCACGTTCTCGCCGACGCTGGGCAAGGCGATCGCATTCGCCCGCGTGCCCGCGGGCGAGCCGGCCGACGTGCGCGTCGATATCCGCGGCCGCGAGGTGCCGGTGCGAGTGGTCCAGTTCCCGTTCGTGCGCGACGGCAAGCCGAAGGAAGGCATCTGACGGACGCGGGCGAGGCGCCACACGTATAGCCACGACATGAACAGCGTCGACTACTACTTCAGCCTGTTGTCGCCGTATGCCTATCTTGGGCATGCGGCCCTGCTGGAGATGGCGCGCGACACTGGCGTGTCGCTGTCGTATCGACCAGTGCGCATCTTCGACCTGTTCGCGGCCAACGGCGGCCTGCCGCTTGGCCAGCGTGCGCCGGCGCGGCAACGTTACCGGCGGCTCGAGCTGCAGCGCTGGCGCGAACATCGCGGCCTGCCGCTGAACCTGCAGCCGCGCTATTTTCCGGTGGATCCGTCGTTGGCCGATCGCGCGGCGATCGTGCTGGCGGAGGCCGGGATCGATGCTTCCAGCTATGTCGCGTCCGGATTCCGTGCGGTGTGGGTGGAGGATCGCGACATCGCCGATCGCGCCACCGTGGCGGCATTGCTGCATGGCGCGGGACACGATGCCGAAGCCATCCTGGTGCAGGCCGATGGCGACGCTGCCGAAGCGCTTTATCTCGCCAACACCGAGGCGGCCATTGCCGCCGATCTGCCTGGTCTGCCCGGTTACGTACACCGGGGTGAAGCGTTCTGGGGTCAGGACAGGATCGGGCTGCTGCACGACGCCATCGTCAGCAGGCGCGCGCCCTTCATCGCCGACTGACCACCGCCGATTCCTTCGCTTAAACTACGCCTCCACCCTCCCGCCCTACCGTAACCATTGCGGTCAATTGCACCACGGAGCCATCGATGAGCGAGATCCCCGGCGACCTGAAATTCCTGAAATCCCACGAGTGGGCCCGCGTCGAAGGCGACGGCAAGATCACGGTCGGCATCTCCGACCATGCCCAGGGCCTGCTCGGCGACCTGGTCTATGTCGAGTTGCCCAACGTCGGCGACCGCGTGGAAGTCGGTACTGCCTGCGCCGTGGTCGAGTCGGTCAAGGCCGCATCCGACGTCTACCCGCCGGTGACCGGCAAGGTCGTCGAGGTCAACGCCGCATTGTCGGACAAGCCCGAGACCATCAATGAAGACGCCTACGGCGACGGCTGGATCTTCGTCGTCGAAGCCGAAGAGCCCGAGCAACTCAACGAACTGCTCGCTCCGGACGACTACGCCGAGCTGCTGGAAGAGGACGCTCACTGATCGTTCACGCCTTGGAGACCGACGCGGATCGCGGCGGTTGCCTGCTTCCAGATCCACGCATTCCATCCGACCCGCAGCGACGACGCTGCGGGTTTTTTATTTTCCGACCATGCCGCACGGGCATGTTCGCCCGGTAAAAAGTTTGCGCAAATTGGCGCAAATCGAGTTGCGCGGGACGCAAAAACGAACCGTTCGTGAATATTTTTTTCGGCCTCATCGGGCCGGCGCGGGCAGCATGCGAAGCATGCGCGGAACATGGCGCCGAATCCGACGGCATCGGTCATCGCAACGCAAAGCGCAAAGCAGAATGCTTAAAACAAAGCATTTTTGTTACGAGCGTAATGCGCGCGACAGCTTGGCGCTTCCGCGAACGCGATCGAGCAGCGCCGGATCGGGATCGCGTGTGCCCCAGCCGGGCGCCACGGGGCGCAAAAATAATTGCTGCAGGGTGTTGACAGTGGAAAAAAGCGTGATTAGGTTTCGCCCAGCAGACATTGCCTGCCGAAGCGAGTGAGCCGAATCAAACCGAAAGCACGAAGCAAAACACAGTGCTCCGCCCGGACGTTCTATACGGTGGACTCAGGCTTCGTCTCCCTCGCAAAAACGCAATGCACCGGATCACGACACCCGCGCCGCCCCCGCGCCGCGGGTGTTCTTGCATCACGCGGATGTATCCGCAGGAGTCCGCAGCTGTCCGCGCGGATTCCATCTGTATCCGTCCCGCTGCGCCTGGCGCAGCGGCGGTTGGTCGCGGGTCCGACTCCCGCGATGTTGCTGAACCTGGGCAGTTGTATCCGATAGTCCACTGACGAGGAGCCATCCCATGGCTGTTAAGAAAGCTGCTAAGAAACGCCCCGCCAAGAAGGCGGCCAAGAAAACCGCGAAGAAAACCACCGCCAAGAAGGCAACCCGCAAGGTAGCCAAGAAGGCTGCGCGCAAGCCGGCCAAGAAGGCCGTCCGCAAGGCAGCCAAGAAGAAGGTCGCCAAGAAGGCCGTCCGTAAGGCCGTGAAAAGGAAGGTAGCCAAGAAGGCTGCAAAGAAGGCCGTCCGCAAGGCAGCCAAGAAGAAGGTCGCCAAGAAGGCCGTCCGCAAGGTAGCCAAGAAGAAGGTTGCCAAGAAGGCCGTCAAGAAGGCTGCCAAGAAGAAGACTGCGAAGAAGACTGCCAAGAAGGCTGCGAAGAAGGCCAAGAAGAAGCCGGCCCGCCGCGCGAAGAAGGCCGCTCCTGCGACCATGCCGGCCATGCCGGCACCGATGATCTAAAAACAAGAAAAACCCGATTAGCCGTAATCAAGACTCTCCTCCGCGCCCAGGCGGGGGGGAGTTTTTTTATGGCCGGGGGTTCGACAGGACGAAGCCGGCCACTGCTTTTCTCTTTCCGCTCGGTTGGAATGCCTGCAAGGCAGGTTAAAAATGCGAGCACAGAGGCGGGTTAGCCAATGCATTGCTATTGGCGCGAACACCAGTGATCCGTGCAACGTCATGGACCCGAAGGGCGGCGCACATGGATGTGCGCCGTTTTCCGACCGAGCCATGGATGGCGAGTCGGAAAATCGACGAGGACGAGCAACTGCAACGGGGAGCCTTGTCGGGGAAGGGCCTTCTCTTTACTCAGGGCTACGCCCTTCGCCCTTCGGGCCGGCTGCGCCGTTCGCGCCTGCAGCGCAGTGGTTACTTTCTCTTGGCCCCATCAAGAGAAAGTGACCCGCACGCGCAGCGGGCGGAAGCTTCGGCGCTTCAGCTCCGACCGACACCATCCGAGCAAAGGTGCTAAGTCTTGAGGGTCCCCGAGCCAGTGCACATGTCGCGAGGCATAGCGCCAACAAGCAAGCAGCGTCGCAACGCGGTGCTTCCCGCGCTTGGCACAGGGATGACGGCTTCAAGGAAAGAGCAGCGGAGCAAGCGCCGCTCTACAGAATGTTATTTCGGCGACGCTTCCGACGTCGTCGCATCCATGCCCGCGGTAGTGGCCGGAGTGCCGGCCATCATCGTCTCCGCCGCGCGCTGCGATGCTGCTGGCGTGTCCACCCACGCCACCATCGGCAGGCCGATGGCACGGTCGAGGATGGTCGGCAGCAGGCCCGACGGCAGCGAACTTTCGCTGTTCCAGAGGATGGCGATGCCCAGGTCGCGGTCGGGCAGCAGCGCCATCATGCCGCGGTAGCCCTGCACCGCGCCGGCATGGAACACCACTTCATGGCCGGCGTAATCGTAGACGCGCCAGCCCAGCGCATAGCTGGCCGAGTCTACGCGTTCGCGACGCCATGACGACCCGCGGATCTCGCCCGGCGTTTCGATCAGTGGCGCGTGCAGCGTCGCCAGCAGCGGTGCCGGCAGCACGTCCGGGCGGTGCCCGGACTGCGCGATCAGCCACTGCGCCATGTCGCTGATGCTGGCGTTGACGCCAGCGGCCGGCGGCATCCGGTAGTAGGTCGGCTTGGGCATCAGCGACACCCAGCCACCGCGGGCGCGCACATGCGGCCGCGCCCAGCGTGCACTGGCTTCGATGCCCTCAAGGCCATAACTGGCATCGTTCATGCCGAGCGGCTTGAAGATGCGGCGCTGCACGGTTTCGCTGTAGAACTGGCCGGTGGCGGCGAAAACGATGTCGCCGATCATGCTGAAGGCGACGTTCTGGTAGGCGTAACAATCGCCGGGCATGCATTTCATCGGCGCTTCGGCGAGCTTCCGCACCAGGTCGCGGTACTCGGCGTTGCGTTCGATATCGCGGTCGTAGGCGTTATGGGTCAGGCCGACGCGGTGGCTGAGCAGGTCGGCGACATTCAACTGCTGCGCCGCGCCCGGACTCGCCAGCCGGAAGTCCGGCATGTAGTCGGTGAGCTTGCTGTCCCAGCGCAACGCGCCTTCGGACACCAGCATGCCGGTGATGGTGCCGGCGAAGGATTTGGACAGCGATGCCAGCCGGAATACCGTGTGCGCGTCGACCGGCTCGGCCGCCGACACATCGGTGACGCCGTAGCCACGCGCGGACAGCACGCGGCCGTCCTGGACGATCGCCAGCGCCAGGCCGGGAATGCGCTGGTCGGCGACCAGTTCCTGGGCGATGGCCTCGAACTGGCGCACATCGAAACCCGACGCCAGCGGCTGCGCAGAGCGTCGCGAAACCGGCGTGGCCGGCGCCAGTGGCTGCTCGTTTTGAGTAGGGGCGAGGGTAGCCGGCGTCGCGGCGGCTGGTTGCGGTCCCTCCCAGCGCAGCGGTGTCTGCGCTGCGGAAACCAGTGCCAGCGGCAGCAGCAGACTGACCAGTCCTACGCGCCAGGTACGCCGATGTGGTCCCAACCGCTTGCCTTTCATCGGGTGCCTCCCCTGCGTATGCTGCGGCTTCAGCCGTCTGTTTGCCGGATACTAATCGGAATCGAACGGACTTTGCATGAACAAGGGGAACTTTGATGCTTACTGTGTTGATCCTGCTGGGAATTGTGGTGGTGTTGGCATTCTGGGCGGTAGGCATCTACAACGGCCTGGTGACGGCCCGTAACGCCTTCAAGAATGCGTTCGCCCAGATCGACGTGCAGCTGCAGCGCCGCTTCGACCTGATCCCCAACCTGGTCGAGACCGTCAAGGGCTACCTGACCCACGAACGCGAGACGCTGGAGGCGGTCATCGCCGCGCGCGGTGCGGCCGTATCCGGCCTGTCCGCGGCCAAGGCCAGCCCGGGCGACCCGGCGGCGATGGCCCAACTGGCCAACACCCAGGGCATGCTCGACAGCGCCCTCGGCCGGTTGCTGGCGGTGTCGGAGGCCTATCCGGACCTGAAAGCCAACCAGAACATGATGCAGTTGACCGAAGAACTGACCAGCACCGAGAACAAGGTGGCGTTCGCGCGCCAGGCCTTCAATGATTCGGTGATGGCCTACAACAACCGGCGCGAGGTGTTTCCGTCCAGCGTGGTCGCCGGCATGTTCAACTTCGCCCCGGCCGCCCTGCTGGAAATCCCGCCGGACCAGCAGGCCGAGGTACGCGCGGCGCCGAAGGTGCAGTTCTGAGGGCGGCGATTGGTGATTCGGTATTCGTGATTCGTCCAACTGCCGTGGCCGTCCTGTCGAATCACGAATCACCAATGACGAATCACATCCAAGCGTGAACTTCTTCGAGCGCCAGGCCGCTGCGCGGCGTACTTCCACGCGCCTGATCGTGCTGTTCGCGCTGGCCGTGGTCGGCATCGTGGCAGCGGTCGACCTCGCCGTGCTGCTGGTGTTCGGCGGTGGCATGGGCGCGCTGGTGGTGACATCGCTGCTGACACTGGCGGTGATCGGCTTCGGTTCGCTGTACCGCATGGCGTCGCTGCGCGGCGGTGGCGAACCGGTGGCGCTGCAGCTCGGCGGCACGCAGGTGCCCGAAGACACCACTGACATACAGTTGCGCCGGTTGCGCAATGTGGTCGAGGAGATCGCGATCGCTTCCGGCGTGCCGGTGCCGAAGATCTTCGTGCTGGAGCACGAAGCGGCGATCAATGCCTTGGCCGCCGGCTATTCGCCCTCCGACGCGGTGATCGCGGTGACCCGCGGCGCGCTGGAACAGCTCAACCGCGACGAGTTGCAGGGCGTTATCGCGCACGAGTTCAGTCACGTGCTCAACGGCGACATGCGCCTGAACATCCGCCTGATCGGCGTGCTGTTCGGCATCCTCATGCTGAGCCTGATCGGGCAGCGCATTCTGGTCTACGGACGCTTCGGCAGCCGTGGCAGGGGCGCCGGCGGAGTCGTCGTGGCCGCGCTGATCGCGCTGGCCGTGGGCTACATCGGCCTGTTCTTCGGCCGCATGATCAAGGCCGGAGTCAGCCGTACCCGCGAATCGCTGGCCGATGCTTCGGCGGTGCAGTTCACCCGCCAGACCAGCGGACTGGCCGGCGCGCTGAAGAAAATCGCCGCCAGCGATGGCGGCTCCACGCTCACCCAGCGCGGCGATGCCGAAGAAGTCAGTCACATGCTGTTCGGCGATGGCGTCGGTTTTTCCGGTCTGTTCGCCACCCACCCACCACTGCTCAAGCGCATCCAGGCATTGGAGCCTTCGTTTCGTGCCGAGCAGCTCGAGGAGTTGCGGCGACGCTGGCGCGCGAAGCCGCCCGGTTCGCAGGATGACGCGTTGTCCGCCGGCACCACCGGCGAGCGCCGTTCGCCGCTGCCGATCCTGCCGGTCGGCTTGCCCGGCGCAGCCGCGGCGTTGGACCTCACGCCGCCGATGGTCGCCGCACAGGTCGCGCAGCCGTCATCGGAGGATTACCAGCGCGCCGACAGCATCGTCGCCGCTATTCCGGAACAGGCCGGGCAGCTGGCCAGGCAACGCGATTCGGTGGTCCCGCTGCTGCTTGGCCTGCTGCTGGATCCGTCGCCGCAGATACAGGCCCGTCAGCGCACGGAAATCGAGGCGCGCCTGGGTGCGGACATGGCCGCGACCGCGCAGCGGCTGAAGGGCGAGAGCCTCGACGCACTGCATCCGATGCTTCGCCTGCCACTGGCGGCGATGGCCTTCCCTGTATTGCGGTTGCGGCCGCGGCCGGAACTGGACACGTTCATGGATACCGTGCACGCGGTCGTCCACGCCGACGGCCGGGTATCGCTGTTCGAATACTGTCTGGGCCGGTTGCTGGAAGTACAGGTGCGCGAGTCGCTGGATCCGTCGCAGTACGCGCGTTTCGGGCGGCGCAAGGCCGGCAGCGTGAAGCAGGAATTCGCCACGTTGCTGGCGGTGGCCGCGCAGGCAGGCCACGAAGATGCCGCCGCCGCGCAGCGTGCCTATCTCGCGGGCATGCAGCGCGTGTTGCCGCGTGATCACGTGCCCTATGCACCGCCTGCCGATGGCGTGCTGGCGCTGGATGCCGTGTGGGAACCACTCGACGCGCTCGATCCGCTGGCCAAGCAGGTGATGGTGGAAGCTATCACTGCCGCCGTCAGCCACGACGGCCGCGTCACCGTCGCCGAGGCGGAACTGCTGCGTACGATCTGCGGCGCGCTGCATTGCCCGTTGCCGCCGATGCTGGAACGCAACTGACCCGTCGTAAGGCGGCGCGAGCTTCGCTCTACGAGGACTGTCAGGCCGAAAGCGCTGCGATCCGCAGCAAGGCGGCGTCCTCGCTGCGCAGTTCGCGCTCGCTGCCGACCAGGTGGATCTCGTTGCTGCAGGCGTGTCGTTTCAAACGATGCACCCGCAGTCGCGAACGATAGGCGCGGCCCAGCGCGGAATCCAGTGGCACCACGCACCATCCGCGGCCGTTGGCGACGCTTTCCAGCGCCTCTTCCAGTTCGTCGAAATGATCGCCGCGGTTCCACGGCTGCGGCAGCGGAATCCGATGGGTCTCGAACCAGCGAAAGAAGACGTACTCGAATTCCTCGTAGGTGACGAAGGGCAGTTTCGGGATCGCTTCGGGTGCGGGCGTGGCACGCCGTGACTTCGGTCCGACCAGCGCCAGTTCCTCCTCGCCCAATGGCACCGATGCAATGCCGGAAGTGACCAGCGGCCGATAGCTGACACCGAGCGCGACGCGGCCGGTTTCCAGCAGCGCCTGCACGCCGCTGGCGGTACGGAACAGCACTTCGACCGGCCGATCGCGCGGCAGCAGCTGCATCAGGCGCGGTACCAGCCGGTAGCGACCGAAGCCGGACACGCAGGCGATGCGCAGCGGCTCCTGACCGTCGGCTTCGCCGAGGCTCTCCCAGGCGTGCTGCAGGTCCAGATAGGCGCGCTCGATCGACGCAGCCAGCGCCTGCCCACGCGGTGTCAACGCCAGCCGCCGCCCCGATTTTCGGAACAGCTTCGCGCCGAGCAGGCGTTCGAGCCGTTGCAGGTCGTAGGTGACCGCCGAAGGCGATTTGTGCAGCTCGCGCGCGGCGGCGATCACGCCGCCGCTGGCGACCACGGTGCGGAACACGGACAAGCGCTTGAAGTCGGGCTGCATGGCTTCATTCTAGGCGCCTGAACATTGCCGCGGCGATTCGAAATAGTCGCCGCGCACCTGCGCCGCTAGGCTTTATGCGATTGCCCACGGAGATGCACCATGCGGTTCCCGGCCTGCGTCCTGCTTGCCTTGGCCTTGTCTGCGCCGGTTTCGGCGCAGGCGTCCGCATCCACCCGCGACAGCGGCGACGCGGCGCACCTGTTCGCCTACTGGCCGAAGAAAGGCATGGAAGACCGCTTCGACCAGGGCTATCGCGCCCATCTGCGATGGCATCGCGAAAAGCGCGATCCGCTGGTCTGGTACGGCTGGTACGTATACGACGGCGAACGCGCCGGAATGTTCATTGACGGCAGTTTCGGCGCACCGTTCGCAGCCTTCGACCGCCGTGTCGATCCGGCCGGCGACGGCGCCGATGCCGGGCGCAATGTCACGCCTAATGCCGATACCGCGTTCCGCGCCAGCTATCGCCTGCGTCGCGAACTGAGCACGGGCGTTCCGCTCGAACAGTGGCGACCCTCGAAGAGCGTGCAGGTATTCCACTACACGCTGCACCCTGGCACTACACAGCGCTTCGAAGCCGTCTTGCGCGCCGCGCGCGCGGCGTTGCAAGGCAGGTCGGACGTGCCGCCGCATACCTGGTACGAAAAGCTCGTCGGCGGCGCGGTACCGCAATACATGTTGATGATCGCGCGCGACGACTGGAGCAGTTACGACCGTTATCCGGGCGGCCTGGACGGACTCCTCGACGACCCGACCCATCGCATCGATTTGGCGGGAGCGGTCGCCGAAGTGCGCGCGGAAACCTGGAATTACCGGGCGGACCTGAGTCTGGTTCCGGAAGATTGAGCAGCCAGAAGGGAGGGCTCGGAATCAGGCGGCGCGGATCAGGTCCGCCGCCCGTTCGGCGATCATGATCGTCGGCGCATTGGTGTTGCCGCTGATCAGGGTCGGCATTACCGAGGCATCGACTACGCGCAGGCCATCGACGCCGCGCACGCGTAGTTGCGGATCGACCACCGACGCGCCATCGCTGCCCATGCGGCAGGTGCCGATCGGATGGTAGACGGTTTCCGCCTTTGCACGGATGAACTCGATCAGTTCGGCGTCGGACAGGTCGCTGCGCGCGGGGAAGATCGGCGCGCCGCGATAGGGATCGAACGCCCGTTGCGCGAAGATGTCGCGTGACAGGCGGGCGCATTCGACCATCATCTTCAGGTCGTGGCCCTCGGCGTCGCTCAGGTAATTGGCCTCGATGCGTGCCTTGCCGGCGGGATCGGTGCCGGTCAGGCGGATCCGGCCGCGACTGCGTGGATGCAGGAAGCAAGCATGCAGCGTGTAGCCGTCGCCCTGCAGACGACGCCGGCCGTGGTCGTCGAGCATCGCCGGCACGAAATGGAACTGGATGTCGGCGCGCGCATCCGCCGCATGACGCGAGCGCACAAAACCGCCGGCCTCGGCGATGTTGCTGCTGCCGGGGCCTCGGCGACCACGCAGGTAATAGTGGAAGGCGATGGTCGCGTCGCTGACGCGGTCGTAGCTGACGCGCCGGGTGCTGTGCTGCAGCGTGCAGATGTCGAGATGGTCCTGCAGGTTCTGGCCGACATCGGGTGCATCGACCGCAACATCGATTCCGTGCCCGCGCAGTTCCGCCGCAGGTCCGATCCCGGACAACATCAGCAGTTGCGGCGAATTGATCGTGCCGCCGCTCAGCAGCACTTCGCGCTCGGCGCGCGCGCGCATCGTCTTGCCGTCGCGCGCATACGCGACGCCGACCGCGCGGCCATCCTCGAGCACGATCCGCTGCGCCAGTGCCCCGGTGTGCACGCTCAGGTTGGTGCGCGATCGGGCCGGCTTCAGGTACGCCGCCGCCGAGGAACAGCGCGCACCGTCGCGTTGCGTGACCTGGTACAGACCCACGCCCTGCTGCTGCGGGCCGTTGAAGTCGGGGTTGTGCGCGAAGCCGGCCTGCTGCCCGGCCTGGATGAAGGCGTGCGACAGCGGATTGGTGTAGCGCAGGTCGGAGACGCTCAATGGACCATCGCCGCCGTGCAGTGCGGCAAATTCACGCTCATCCTGAGCATGTCGAAGGACGCGGCTGTTGCTTTCGCTGCGCCTGAAGTAAGGCAGCACCGATGCCCAGTCCCAGCCGGTGGCACCCTGCGCCGCCCAGCCATCGTAGTCTTCGGCCACGCCACGGATGTAGCACATCGCATTGATCGAACTCGATCCGCCCAGCACCTTGCCGCGCGGCCACCACAACATGCGGTGATTGAGCTGCGGCTCCGGCGCGGTGTCGTAGTTCCAGTTGACGCCTTTCTGGCCGACCAGCTTGGCCAGGCCCGCGGGCATGTGGATGAAGGGATGCCAGTCGCGCGGGCCGGCTTCCAGCAGCAGCACCTTGACCGAAGGATCCTCGGACAGCCGGTTGGCGAGTACACAGCCGGCGGAACCCGCGCCGATGATGATGTAGTCGTAAATCGCAGCAGGATCAGGCATGGGGCGGAAAGTAGGCGGCAGGGCTAGAGCATATGCTCTGGCTGCGCCGAGACCGCCACGATGGCGGATTCGCGCATCATCGTTTACCGTGCCGCGACTCCGCCGCAGGCCCGCATCCGCGAGCAGCCGTGAATCCTCCCGCTCATCTGCAACGCCTTGGCCGATTCCGCGCCGCGCTGGCCGCCTCGCCGCCGCTGTGGTGGGCGCTGCTGTATTTCTTCAGCCTGTTGTGCGGTTACTACGTGCTGCGGCCAGTGCGCGATGCGATGGCCGCGTCGGCCGATGTCAGTGCGGTGTTCCCGCAGGCCTGGATCGCCTGGGCGCGGGGCGCGGGATTCGAGCTGAAGGATTTCACCCTGCAGCTGCTGTTCACCGGGACCTTCGTGGTGATGCTGCTGCTGCAGCCGGTGTACGGCGCGCTGGTGGCGCGATTCCCGCGACGGGTGTTCCTGCCGGTCGTGTACCTGTTCTTCATCGCCTGCCTGATCGGTTTCTGGTGGGCATTCGACCGCAACGCCTCCGGTCGCGGCGCGCTGTTCTTCATCTGGGTGGCGGTATTCAACCTGTTCGCGGTCACCGTGTTCTGGAGCTTCATGGCCGACGTGTTCGACAACGAGCACGCCAAGCAGGTTTACGGCTATATCGGCGCCGGCGGCACGATCGGCGCGCTGGTGGGCCCGATGATCACCCGCTATCTGGTCGGACCACTGGGCGTGGCCAACCTGCTGCTGGTGTCGGTCGGATTCCTGGCGCTGTGCCTGCTGTGCATCCTCAAGTTGCGTCCGTGGGCGATGCGCCGCGAGCGCGAGCACGGCGAGGTCAGCGGCGAGCAGGCGATGGGCGGTTCGATCATCGCCGGGCTGAAGCTGGTCTGGCAGAAACCGTTGCTGCGCGCGCTGGCGATGCTGATGTTCTTCGGCGTCGGCGTCGGCACGCTGCTGTACAACGAGCAGGCGGCGATCGCGCGCCAGTTCTATCCCGGTGCCGAGGCCAGCACGCGGTACTTCTCGACCATCGACTGGGCGGTGAACACGCTCACCATCCTGATCCAGCTGTTCCTGACCCGCTGGCTGCTGCGTCGCTACGGCGTTGCGCCGACCCTGATGATCCCGGCGATCGCGATCCTGGTCGGCTATTGCCTGCTGGCGCTGTCGCCGCTGCCGCTGCTGGTGGCGATGGTGCAGGTCGCGACGCGCGCCGGCGAATTCTCGCTGGCCAAGCCCGGCCGCGAGACGCTGTACACGCGCGTGGACCGCGAGTCGCGCTACAAGGCCAAGGCGGTGGTCGACACGGTGGTCTACCGCGCTGGCGACCTGAGCTTCGTCTGGCTGCACAAGGGGCTGGCCGCGTTCGGCTCCAGCGTCGTGTTCACCGCGGGCATCGGCGTGGCGCTGGGGTTCCTGTTCGGCGCGTGGCGGGTGATCCGGGCGCAGCGTGCACTGCCGGACGAGGGTGCGCCCGGAGACCACCCAACTACACAGCCGCCGATTCCTCGTCGGGCGCAGCGTGCGTGATTCATGTTTTACTGGCCGCGATCGTGTGCACAGCGCACGCTACCTTGCGTGGTGCGCGTTACGCGCGGCGCGGCGAGACCCACATCGCGATGCGCGCGCGAAACACCGGCTCGCCACCGGGGTCCACCACTGTCACTTCCACCGGCAGGTCGTAGCCTTCGTCGGCGGCGACGATCGGCTGCAGTGGCAGCGCGGTCGCGTGCATCGTGCCGACCGCTTTCTTCAGGTATTCGACGGTCATGCCCTTGGGTATCCAGCGCATCGAAGGCGGCAGGCTGGCGTCGGTCATCAGGCCGGCGCTCAGTTCGGCCAGGTTGCATAGCGCGATCGCGTGGACGGTGCCGAGATGGTTGCTCACCTTGCGTCGATGGCGAATGGTCGCCACGCAACGGTTGGCTTCCAATGTCTCGATGCTCGGTGTGATGCTGGCGAAGTAGGGCGCCTTGAAGCAGACCGCGCGCGAGAACAACCAGTGGCCCGCGGGCCAGCGGGTGATGCGGCGGTAAAGCGACAGTACGTTGGCGGCCATCAGCCGGGCTCTCTTTTCAAAGATACGGCACTTGCCCGCGGGAAGGCTTCAGCCCGACGTTTCACTGGAAAACGACGGCTGAAGATTTTCCCGCAAGGGATTCCATGGAGTTCTCAAGCGGCTTCGCGCGATGACTGCGAAACGGCTGGCGGATGCGATTCCGCGCGCAGTTCCCAGGACTCGAAGTCGTCGACCGAAATCGCGTCGATCGTGATCCGACGCAGTTCTTCCAGCTGCGCGCGTTCCTCGTCGGTGATCCAGCCTTCCTTGACGCCTTCGTCGAGCTGCGCCTCGAAGGTCAGCGCCTCGATGTCGCTGTTCTTCAACGCCTTGAGGAACTTGCGCTCGACCGGCTCGGCCAGGATCACCTTGGGCAGGTAGCTGTCGACGCGGCCAGCCGGGTTGTTCTCGCACGGCGTGGTGAACACGCCGTCGGCGAGGCGGTTGCGCGCCTCGTTGGGCGACATCAGCAATGCGGCGACCTTGTGGCCGAGACGATCGCTCGGGTATTGCGCGCGGCGGCCGATCGGGAATACCAGCGCCCACAGCAGCCAGCCGACCGGGCGGAACGGGAAGTTGCGCAGCGCGCCCGACAGCGCCTTCTCGATCTTGAAGGTGGCGTGGTGGATCGACCATGCCAGCAGCGGCTGGTCGGTGACCGGACGGCCCTCGTCCTCGTAGCGCTTGAGCAGCGCGCTGGCGATGTAGAGGTTGCTGAGCACGTCGCCGAGGCGGCCGGACAGCGATTCCTTGAACTTGAGCTTGCCGCCGAGCAGCAGCATCGACGTATCCGCGCACAGCGCCAGCGCCGCCGAGTAGCGGTTGAGCTTGCGGTAATAGCGACGCGTGTAGGCGTCGCCGGGCGCCTTGCCGAATTTCGCCATGGTCAGGCCGAACCAGAACGAGCGCACCGCATTGGAGATGGCGAAGCCGATGTGGCCGAACAGGTTGCGGTCGAACTCGCGCAGCCGCTCGTCCGGATCGGACAGTGTCGTCGCCTTCATTTCCTTCAGCACCCACGGATGGCACAGGATCGCGCCCTGGCCGAAGATCATCAGCGAGCGGGTCATGATGTTGGCACCTTCGACCGTGATCGCGATCGGCGAGGCCTGCCACGCGCGCCCGAGGTAGTTCTTCGGGCCCAGGATGATGCCCTTGCCGCCATGGATGTCCATCGCGTCCTGGCAGACCTGGCGGCCCATCTCAGTGCAGTGGTACTTGGAGATGGTCGACGGCACCGCCGGCAGTTCGCCACGCGCGACTGCCGCGGCCGACGCTTCCGACAAGGCGCTGATCGTGTAGGCGTTGCCACCGATGCGGGCAAGCGCTTCCTCGACGCCCTCGAAGCGGCCGACCGACAGTCCGAACTGCTTGCGGATGCGGGCATAGGCGCCGGTCACCACCGCCGCGATCTTGGAGCCGCCGCTGGCGGTGGAGGGCAGGGTGATCGAGCGGCCGATCGACAGGCATTCGACCAGCATCTGCCAGCCCTTGCCGGCATAGGCTTCGCCGCCGATCAGCTGGCTCAGCGGAATGAACACGTCCTTGCCGCGGATCGGGCCATTCTGGAATGGGCTGTTGAGCGGGAAATGACGGCGCCCGACCTCGACGCCGGCGGTGTCGCGCGGCAGCAGCGCCAGGGTGATGCCGACGTCGCGCTGGTCGCCGATCAGCCCTTCCGGATCGTACATGCGGAACGCGAGGCCGATCAGGGAAGCGACCGGCGCCAGGGTGATGTAGCGCTTGTCGAACGTCAGCTTGACGCCGACCACGCGCGCGCCGTTCCACTCGCCGGTGGTAACGATGCCGAAATCGGGGATGGAAGTCGCATCGGAACCGGCCCATGGCCCGGTCAGGCCGAAGCAGGGCACCTCGCGGCCATCGGCCAGGCGCGGCAAGTAGTGGCTCTTCTGTTCGTCGGTGCCGTAATGCATCAGCAGTTCGGCCGGGCCCAGCGAATTGGGTACGCCGACCGTCGAACTGACCACGCTGGACACCGACGCCAGCTTCTGGATCACCTTGTGGTTGGCCAGCGCCGAGAAACCCAGGCCGCCGTATTCCTTCGGGATGTTGAGGCCGAAGAATTTGTTCTGCTTGATGTAGTCCCACATCTCCGGCGGCAGGTCGGCATGGACGTGGGTGATTTCCCAATCGTTGGTCATGCGGCACAACTCTTCGACCGGACCATCGAGGAAAGCCTGTTCCTCCGCAGTCAGGGTTGGCCTGGGTTGCGACAGCAGCGCGTTCCAGTCCGGCTTGCCGGAAAACAGTTCCCCTTCGAAGCCGACCGTGCCGGCTTCCAGCGCCACGCGCTCGGTTTCCGACAGCGGCGGCAGGATCTTCGTGTAGAAGCCGAGCAGCGGCTTGGTGATGTACGGCAGCCGGATCTGCGGCAGCAGCAACGGCACCGCGATCAGCGCCGTGACCAGGCCGGCTATCAATGTGGCGCCGCCGCTGGCGCCGAGCAGCCAGCAGGCCAACAGCACGGTGGCCGTCAGCGCCGCCCAGACCGGAAGTCGCAGCCGGTGGTAGGCCGCGATGGCACCTACGAGCAGGAATGCGAGGAAAGGAATCACAACGCTCATGGCTATGCTCCGGCGAGCCCACGGGCCCGGGCTAAGGTGGGACAGCAACCGTGAGGGTCGTGTGCGGCCTTCACGGCTTTACCATACGCATAAGTATGGATACTATGCCGGCCTGCGTCAACGCAGCGCTCAGCGCAGCTTGTCGCGCAATGTTCGATACTGTCCCAGACCTTATCGTATGGATACACTGCCTCCATGACCCTGCCGGCCGTCAAATCCGAACGCAGCGGCCGCCTCAGCGCTGAAGACTGGGCCCAGGCGGCCCTGGACCTGATCGCCGAGCAGGGCGTGGCCGCAGTCGCGGTCGAGCCGCTGGCGCGCCGGCTGGGCGTGACCAAGGGCAGCTTCTACTGGCATTTCCCTTCCCGTGACGCCCTGCTGGCCGCGGCCCTGGAGCGCTGGGAGCACGTCGAGCAGGAACTCGTGTTCGGCAAGCTGGAAGCGGTACCCGATCCGCGCGCCCGGCTGCGCGCGCTGTTCCAGATGGTGTCGCACGAGGTGCAGTCGCACATCGTCTACAGCGAACTGCTCAAGGCACTGGATCATCCAACCGTGCAACCGGTGATCGGCCGCGTCTCGCAGCGCCGCCTCGAGTACCTGACCGCGTCGTTCCGCCAGGCCGGCCTGAGCCGCACCGACGCCCAGCATCGCGCCCGCCTGGCCTATGCCGCCTACGTCGGTTTCCTGCAGCTCAACCTGCAGTTGCAACTGCAACAGCCGAAACTGCACCACGATGAGTTCGAGGCCTATGTCGAACACATGATGGCGACGCTCATCCCGCAGGCATGAACGCCTCGCGTCCGACTGACAGCCTTGTAGAGCGGAGCTTGCTCCGCTGCTCTGGCTTTGCCTTCTCTCCCGCCAACGGCGGGGAGAAGGTGCCGAAGGCGGATGAGGGGGCTTTGGCTTTTGCCCTCCGCGCAGAGGCAGAAGCCGCCGAGCCGGCCCAACTCCACAAAGCGGCCCACCGGGCCGCGCGAAAACCTATTCCCTGTAACAGGCCTTAAGGAGCACAACCATGAGCGCAGCCATCGACTATCCAGACACCAGGATCGGCGGGTCGGAAACGAAGGGCAGCCAGCTGGATGCGCTGAACCAGTGGGTGCTGCAGGTCGCGCAGCTGACCGAGCCGGCCGCCATCCACTGGTGCGATGGCAGCGACAGCGAATACGCAGCACTCCTCGAGACCATGCAAGCCGACGGCAGCTTGCTGCCGCTGAATACGGACACGCATCCGAACAGCTGGCTGCATCGTTCCGATCCCGACGACGTCGCGCGCGTCGAACACCTCACCTTCGTCTGTACCTCGGACCGCGACGATGCCGGCCCCAACAACCACTGGATGGCGCCGGCGGAGGCGCACGCGAAGATCGATGCGCTGTTCGCCGGCTGCATGCGCGGCCGCACGATGTACGTGATCCCCTATTGCATGGGCCCGATCGACTCGCCGCTGGCGCGTTGCGGCGTCGAGATCACCGACTCGCCTTACGTCGTTGCCAACATGCGGATCATGACCCGCATGGGCGCGGCGGCCTTGGCGCGCATCGAGCGCGAGGGCGCGTTCGTGAAGGGACTGCATTCGATCGGCGAACTCGATCCGGAGCGCCGCTTCATCATGCATTTTCCCGAGGAGCTGACGATCAAGTCGTATGGTTCCGGTTATGGCGGCAATGCGCTGCTGGGCAAGAAGTGCCATGCGCTGCGCATCGCCTCGTACCAGGCGCGCCAGGAAGGCTGGCTGGCCGAGCACATGTTGATCGTCGGCATCGAAAACCCGCAGGGCGAAACGCATTACATCGCCGCGGCGTTTCCGTCGGCCTGTGGCAAGACCAACCTGGCCATGCTGATCCCACCAGAGAGCTATCGCGAAGCCGGCTGGAAGGTGTGGACCGTCGGCGACGACATCTGCTGGATGCGACCGGGCGCCGACGGCCGGCTGTATGCCATCAATCCGGAGGCCGGATTCTTCGGCGTGGCGCCGGGCACCAGTGCCAGATCCAATCCCAACGCACTGGCCTCGATCCAGCGCGACACGATCTTCACCAATGTCGCCACCACCGCCGACAACCAGCCGTGGTGGGAGGGCCTCGACGAGCGGACGCCGGTGAAGGATTGGCGCGGTCGCGACCATGATCCGGCCAAGGGTCCGGCCGCGCATCCCAACTCGCGCTTCACCGTCAGCGCCAGGCAGTGCCCGTCGTATTCGCCGCATGCCGAGGATCCGCAGGGCGTGCCGATCAGCGCGATTGTCTTCGGCGGCCGTCGCGCATCACTGGTGCCGCTGGTGTTCGAGGCCCGCGACTGGACCCACGGCGTCCTGGTCGGCGCCTCCATGGGCTCGGAAACCACCGCCGCGGCCACTGGCGCGGTCGGCGTCATGCGTCGCGACCCCATGGCGATGAAGCCGTTCTGCGGCTACAACTTCGCCGACTATTTCGCCCACTGGCTGTCGTTCGACAAACCAGGCGCGAACCTGCCGAAGATCTTCCACGTCAACTGGTTCCGCAAGGGCGACGACGGCAAGTTCCTGTGGCCCGGCTTCGGCGACAACCTGCGCGTGCTCGAATGGATGATCGGCCGCGTCAAGGGAGAAGCCGAAGCCGTCGACACTCCGATCGGTGCCCTGCCTCGTGCGGCGGACCTCAACCTCGAAAACGTATCACTGAGCCCGGAAGCCCGGGAGAAGCTGTTTGGCTTCGACCGTGATGGCTGGCGTGCCGAGTTCGAGGGAATCGCAGCTTACCTAGGTGAGTTCGGTGGGCGGATGGCACCGACGCTGCCGGCGGAGCAGAAGCGGATTGCGACGACCTTGCAGTAGGCGGGGGTAATGCGGCCCGATCGGTCTTATTTTCATCGGATGATCGATCGACACTTCAAGGCTGCGTGCAAACATGGAGCGGGCGGGTCGCGTCGTACATCTATCTGCCTTCCTCGTTCTGGGGAGGGTTAGAATCCCATAACATGCTCACTTCAGCCCATGCATCCGCACTTCAACGTGCCGAATACCTGCTTAACCAACGCGACCTTGTCGCTGCTCGTTTAGCCTATGAATCGCTGCTGGTTTGCCATGAGTTGGCGGCACTGGCACACCTGCGGCTGTCACTGATTGCCTCCGCCACACAGCGTTACCGTGACAGCGTCGACCATGCTGTCAGTGCTTATGACGCACGCATGCCCGATGCTGATCTACTGGAGATGATATGCAAGCGATTGATGACCGTTGGTGAGATGAAACTCGCGATCGCTTGTGCTCAGGAGCCAGCGCTGTTGCAAACCAAGTCGCCGGCAAAAACCGCAGAAATTGGCAAGCTGATGAGTGATGCTTTCCAGCCGGAGCTGGCACTGCGTTTGTTGGAGATGTCAAGAGCGAATGGTCTGGATACACCAGCCGTACGTTATTTGATCGGTCTATCCCAGATGTACGCTGGAAGTCTCGAGGCGGCGGAGTCTGAGCTTGAAAGCTGTTTGCAAGCCGATCCCGATTTTGCGCCCGCGTACTGGGCTGTGTCCAAGCTGGGCCGGCAAGGATCGGGCAATCATCACGTCGAACGTCTGCGTGCAGCCATCGCCCGCTGTAGTTCGGGCCGTGCCGCCGATCTGCCGTTGTTGTATTACTCCTTGTTCAAGGAGCTAGATGGCCTGGGCGACACGAGGCAAGCATGGCTGGCTTTGTCGGAGGGAATGCACCTTCGTCGGAAGCTGGTGCGCTATGACGCTGATGTCGAACAACGATTATTCGTTCACCTCAGCGGGTTGTCGCGATCACTCCCCTCCGACCCACCGCCTCACGAAGGTGCCGTGCCAATTTTCATCATTGGCATGCCACGTTCAGGGACTACCTTGCTCGAACGCATTCTTGGCGGCCATCCCGATATTGCGGATGCTGGTGAGCTCCACGACTTGGTGTGGCAGCTGAGGTGGATATGCGACAAGGCAGGTGCCCCATTTCTGGACCAGGCGCTCGCCGAGCGTGCAGAGGATATCGATTGGCCGCAATTGGGGCGTCGCTATCTGGCGCATACGCAATGGCGTGCGCGAGGGCGAGCCTTCTATACGGACAAGATGCCGGCGAATTTCATCAATGTTTCGTATGTTCTGCGCGCGATACCTAACGCGCGGATCCTGCACATGATCCGCGATCCCATGGACACCTGCTTCTCGAACCTGAAGGAACTGTTTGCCGGCCCATATCCGCACAGTTATGACATGCTGGAGATGGCCGATCATTATCGCCATTACCGACGTTTGATGGCGCATTGGCATGCATTGTTCCCGGGGCGGATCCTCGACGTGCAATATGCCGATCTGGCGGCCGACCCTGAACGAATCGGCCGGGAAGTCATTGCATTTTGTGGCCTTTCTTGGAACGAGGGTATGGCGGCCATTGAGAAACGAACCGACGTGACGACCACAGCGAGTGCGATGCAGGTGCGGGAGCCGATTCATACACGTTTTGTCGGCCAATGGTACCGGTATGCGGAGTACTTGGAACCGATGCGTGAACGCCTTGGAGCTATGGATCAGTAGCCGATGTTGTTGACCCAGATTGCGCTACATGCGGCAACTGTGGCTGCATGTGGATGTCATGCAGGTTTCCGAGACATCTCAGGAGGACGATATGGAAGGCGCAAACGATGCAGCACATACGCGATGGCGTTTCCGGCATGAGCGATCCACAACAGTTTGAATTGGCGCAGACTCTCATGCGCCGCGGCGAGTACGTGCGTGCGGAAGAGCTATGTCGTTCGTTGCTGCGCGTGAAGGCTGACGACTTCGGTGTCTGTCATCTGTTGGGGGTGCTGTTGCTGCTGCGAGGGGACTCGATGGGCGCGGAACGGCAGCTTGCTCATGCGATCATCTTGGATTCGAGCATCCCGGCCGTGTATTACAACCACGGTAACGCCTTGTCGGCTATCGGCCGCTGCACGGACGCTATTGCTAGTTACAACCGAGCAATTGCACTTAAGCCGGACATGGCAGCGGCTTTCTGCAATCGCGGTAACGCGCAATCCAGGCTTGGTCTTTTGGATGAAGCAGTTATCAGTTACCGCTCAGCTGTGTCTCTTAGAAATGATCTTGTTGAAGCACATAACAATCTTGGAAGCGTGTTGCTTGCGCTGGGGCGTAACGAGGAAGCTTTAGGTAGTTTTAATGCCGTGCTTGACATTAAGCCGTCGCATGTCGGTGCATTGAACAATCGCGGAAATTCATTCCTGGCGCTTGACCAGCCCAATAAGGCGTTGGCTAGTTACGATCGCGCGCTGACGATCGAGTCTGGTTCCGCGGAAATAAACAATAATCGCGGTATGGCGTTGCAGGCGCTGGGCCTTTTGGATGAAGCGATAGTTAGCCACAGTCGAGCTATAGAATTGATGCCAGGGTTCGTTAAGGCGTACTGCGATCGTTCCAATGCCCGTCGCCGTATGGGTCGACCGGATCTAGCCATTGAGGACTGCGAACGTGCCTTTGCTCTGCGACCGGACTCAGCTGAGGCATTCAACGCCCGGGGCATCTCACTTCACGACATGCTCATGTTTGAAAGGGCGTTGGATGATTACGATTACGCCATAAAGCTTATGCCTTTGTTCGCCGAGGCCCATAACAATCGCGGCAACGTGCTGCATGACTTGGGGCGGTCCGACGAGGCGTTGGAATCCATGCGCACTGCGCTTGCTCTTAAGCCGCGTTATGCGGAAGCCATGAATAACATGGGCATGATTTTCCAGGACACTAGGCGCTTTAAAGAGGCGCTCTCAGCGTATGACGCCGCATTGGAGTTCAAGTCCGGATACAAGGAAGCTTACAAGCGCCGCGCAACGCTAAAGTTGCTGCAAGGGCAATTTCATGAGGGCTGGAAAGATTATGCCGTCAGTATGGATCGAGGTCGCGGCGTAGCCCCTAGCAGTGGGGACGTGCCTTTCTGGTCAGGGGAATCGTTGCGAGGCAAGTCTATCCTGTTGTATGAGCGAAACGGGTATGGAGATACGATCCAGTTTTTCCGTTATGCGCGAGAGATTGTCGCGTTGGGCGCTAAAGTGACGTTCGTTGGTGCTCCGAGGCTTGTCCATCTGCTGGCGACCTGCGCGCCACAAGTTCGCTTCCTCGATGCGGCAGATATTGCTGACGAATTCGACTGCCAATGCGATCTGTGGAGCTTGCCGCGCATCTTCTCCAGTGACTTGCAATCGATTCCAGCCGAGGTTCCTTATTTAGCTGCGAATCCGCAAGAGGTTGAATTTTGGAGAGAGTGGTTAGGTACCGGTTACTTCAACATTGGTATCAGCTGGCAAGGTAACCCCCAGCGCAAAATAGATTCGGGACGCTCGATACCTCTTTCCGCCTTCGCCCCGCTGGCGCGCACGCCTGGAGTGAGACTTATCAGTCTCCAGCGCAATTTCGGCCTGGATCAGCTTGATTGCTTGCCAGAAGGAATGTCTGTGGTCGATCCTGGTTCGACATTCGATTCTGGTCCTGACGCGTTCCGCGACACGGCAGCTTTGATGATGGGTCTAGACCTGGTGGTAACGTCAGATACCGCGACAGCGCATCTGGCGGGTGCCCTTGCGCGGCCTACTTGGGTAGCACTCAAAAGCGTCCCGGAATGGCGTTGGTTGCTGGACCGTCCTGATAGTCCCTGGTACCCGACGATGCGCATATTCCGACAGAAATCGAAGGGAAATTGGCCTGAAGTTTTCGAGGCTATGGCGACGAGGCTCGCGACACGAGTCGCGTAATATTAAGCATAATCTTGAGAAGTTTCGTGGCGGAAGCGTTGCTGTAGGTTCTATGCGTCACATGGCTCTCAAAGCCCTAGTACCGCTGACGATCGAATGCGACGAGATCAGGTGCCGACGCGCCGACTGTTCTCAAAGAGGCCCCGCGCATTGACGCCACTCGCGCAATCGCCATTGAAGTACTCGCTTAATTCCTATGGTTTGACTTGGCAGGAGATCAGCCTGAGCTAGATGCTGCGCTCACGCGTCTCGAGCACAGTAGCCTGCAGAACCTCCTTGCCGTTGTCGGCATCGTCGTTCCGCAGGTGCGCCTGCGCGCCAGCGATCTGAAATGCAACTGATGCCGGCCCAGTCGCTGCTTAGTCTTGATTGCGACCGCGTCGCACATATCGTCGATGATCGCCGACCGGCACCCCGGCACCCCGTTGAAGGAGAGCCTTACAGCTAGGCCTTTCGCAGGACATGACTTAGGTCATATCGTCGGCGGCCGTATTAATTTTGCGCCGCAACATAGAGATGTATTGTCAAGAACTGACAAGTTATTATTTTATAATAAAAACAATTGGTTATATATAATATTTCGACGTCTAAGTTGTCCGTATCTTAATTTTTGCTGAAGGCCTTGTTAACTATTTGTTCCCCTGCGTATAGTCCAGCAGTCATGTCTACTTTGGGCATAGACGTCTTTTGATCACTTGATCCCTAGGGGGTTACAACAATGGCTTCTAAGTACCTTGCCAAAGGCCTGAAGCGAAGCGCGCTGACCATTGCACTCGGTCTAAGCTTCGTAGGCGGTGTGCAGGCACAGACCAACACCGCCGGCGCGGTGACTGGCCGTGCCGTTGCTGGCGACACCATCACCATCGAGAACCCGGCGACTGGCTTCTCGCGCACCATCACCGTGGGTAATGATGGCAACTACCGTGTCTCTCAGGTACCAATTGGCCAGTACACCATTACTCGTACTGGAGCGGATGGCACCACCGGCACTCGCACTGCCAGTGTTAGTGTCGGCAGCACAGCCAATGTCAGCTTCGTCACAGCTAGCGGCGACGCGCAGACCTTGGATACGGTCACTGTTGTCGGCACTGGCGCGATCAATCCCATCGACGTGTCCTCGGTCGAGTCCACCACCATCCTGACCGCCGAGCAGATCGCCAAGATCCCGGTGGCGCGCGATGCGACCAGCGTGGCGCTGCTGGCGCCGGGTACGGTGCGCGGCGATGCCACGTTCGGCAATCTGGCGTCGTTCGGCGGCTCGTCGGTCGCCGAAAACCAGTACTTCGTCAACGGCTTCAACATCACCAATACGTTCAACAACCTCAACTTCGCCCAGATTCCGTTCGAGGCGATCGCCGAACAGCAGATCAAGACCGGCGGCTACGGTGCTGAGTTCGGTCGTTCGACCGGCGGTGTGATCAACATGATCACTAAGCGCGGTACCAATGAGTTCAAGGCCGGCGGCAGCATTTTCTGGGCGCCGGAAGAACTGCGCGAGAACCAGCGCAATACCTATCTCGAAAATGTTGTCGATCTGGGTCACGCTGGTCAATTGCGCGAAGACAACTCGCAGGACACCCAGTGGGAGGCGACTGCAGCTGTCTGGGCCGGCGGCGCGCTGATCAAGGATCGCCTGTTCGCTTACGGCCTGTTGCAGTACGGCAGAGAGGAGTTCGAAACGTTCGGCAATGTGACCTCCACTCGCAACAACAGTCAGAGGGACAATAATCCCAATTGGTTGTTGAAGATGGATTGGAGCATCAGCGACAACCACCAGCTAGAACTGACTGCGTTCTCCGACAAGACCGAGTCCGAGATCGGGCTGTTCAATACGACGCCCGCTGGCTCCACCAATCGCGGCTCACAGGTCGGCACCTTCGAAAGTGAAACCGGTGGTGAGAGCTATGTAGTCAGATATACGGGCTATCTGACCGATAGCTTCACGTTGTCGGCACTGTTCGGTCACGGCGAGTTCTCGCGTAGCGACAAGGCGCGCACTTCCGGTGGCATTCCTATTGAATACAACGGCGACATCTTCCAGGGTGCTACCGGCTGCCCGCGAGTCATAGACGCGCGTCCTGGGTCGCGTCAGGCGATCACTGGTGTCTACAGCAGCCAATGCAACATCGGTGCCGGCACATTGACCCGCAAGGACGCCGGCGATACTCGCGACCAGTTTCGTATCGACGCGGAATGGCAGCTCGGCGACCATCTGCTGCGTTTCGGCTATGACGCCGATGATTTTGAATCCATTGATGGCAGCTCACCGGAAGGCGGCTCGGTTTACCAGTATCAGTCAAGTGGTGACACCGATATCGTACTCAAGCAGTCGGTTCGTCAAGGCGCCACGGTCAAGGTCGAATCGAGAGCGTTCTACGTCGAGGACAGCTGGAGCATTACCGATAACTTCATTGCGTACCTGGGTCTTCGCTGGGATTCATTCGACAACAAGAACGGGGCCGGCCAGACCTATGCCTCGATCGACAACCAGTTTGGTCCGCGTCTGGGCTTTTCCTGGGACGTCAATGGCGACTCGAGCTTCAAGGTGTTCGGTAATGCGGGCCGCTATGCATTGCCGCTCACCGCAACCGTCGCCGTTCGCGGCGCCAGCGCTTCTCTGTTTGTCAACGAATTCTTCTTCTTCGACGGTGTCGACCCGGTCTCTGGTGTGCCGCTCAACACAGAGTTGCTGCAATTCCAGTACGCCAATAACGAGTTCGGCGTTGCCAAGGATCCGAACACGATCGTTTCGCAGAACCTCGATCCGATGTACCAGGACGAGTACATCCTGGGCTTCCAGAAACAACTTTCGGATAATTTCTCGGTTGGCGTACGCGGCATTTACCGCGACCTGAAGGCGGCGATCGATGACCAGTGCGACTACCGCTCGGTGGTGGATTGGGCCGTCGACAACGGATTCACCTTGAATGAAGACACCGATGGCTTCCAGGAGCATAATCCGGACGCCCCGAACGAGATCTCGATGTACAACCCGGGCTTCCCGTTCTGCCGCCTGTACAATCCGGGCAGCGACGGCATCTTCAATATGGACGTCAATGGTGACGGCACGCTCGAGCGCGTCGAGATCCCGGCCGACGTCTTGGGTCCGGCGGCCAAGCGCAAGTACTCAGCACTCGAGTTCTTCTTCGACGGCAACTGGGACAAGTTCTTCCTGCAGGGCTCCTACACCTTCGCCCGCAGCAGGGGCAACAGCGAAGGCGGCGTGAAATCGGATATCGGTCAGTCGGATACCGGCACTACGCAGGACTTCGACTATCCGGAATTGACGCGTGGCACTTACGGCTACCTGCCGAACGACCGTCGTCACAGTCTGAAGCTGTTCGGCAACTACCAGTTCAACGACCAGTGGTCGGTAGGCGCCAATCTGTTGGTCCAGTCTGGCCGACCGTTGAACTGCATCGGTAACGATTTCTACGTACCGGGGGACGACCGATACACGCCGCCGGATCCGGATCTGACTGACTTGGAGAACGATCTGGCCAACCAGTTGCCATACCGAGCCGCGTATTTCCGTTGCCGGACGATTGACGACACCAAGCGTGGCCGCGGTTCCTATGGTCGCCTGCCGTGGACAACCGATGTCGACATCAATGTCGCCTGGCGCCCCGCGTTTGCCGAAGGTCTGCAGTTCAAGATGGATGTATTCAACATCCTGAACTCGCGGAAGGTCGTGGAGCGCAACGAAACTGGCGAAGGTAGTGCTTCCTTGGCTCCTCTGGAAACATTCCTGTTGCCAACGGCATTCCAGTCCCCGCGCTATGTCCGCTTCATGGTTCAGTACGACTTCTAAGCAATAGCGACGGAAGGGAGACCTTTAGCCGCTGGCACCCCATGCCAGCGGCTTTTTTCTGCCAGTTAAAAATGAGCTTTCGAATAGTGGACGCGATGCTGCAGTGCAGCATACATCGCGTATCAAATCTGAACCGTTCCCTGCGACCGACCTGAATAGGCTATTTGGCAACGTAAATTCTCTTTAATAGACTTGTTAAAGATTTGTTGCCTGATCTATAGTCGGAGGGTCATGCCGTCTTTCGGCCCTTGACGAACCTATTTTCAATTTCAGGTCACCTGTCCATGGGGGTTACACAAATGGCTTCTAAGCACCTAGTCAAAGGCTTGAAGCGAAGCGCACTGACCGTTGCACTCGGTCTGAGCTTCGTAGGCGGCGTCCAAGCACAGACGAACACCGCAGGTGCGGTGGTCGGTCGTGCGGTTGCGGGCGACACCATCACCATTGAGAACCCGGCTACCGGCTTCTCGCGTACTGTCGCCGTCAGTGGCGACGGCAGCTTCCGCGTCTCGCAAGTGCCGATCGGCCAGTACACGATCACCCGAAAGGGTGCGGACGGCACCACCAGCACGCGCACCGCCAACGTCAGCGTAGGGACTGCGGCCAATGTCGCATTTGTCAGCGGCACCGGCGACGCGCAGACGCTGGATACTGTGACCGTTGTCGGTACCGGTGCGATCAACCCGATCGACGTGTCTTCGGTCGAGTCCACCACCATCCTGACCGCCGAGCAGATCGCCAAGATCCCGGTAGCGCGCGATGCGACCAGCGTGGCGCTGCTGGCGCCGGGCACGGTGCGCGGCGATGCGGCGTTCGGCAACCTGGCTTCCTTCGGCGGCGCGTCCGTCGCGGAGAATCAGTACTACGTCAACGGCTTCAACATCACCAACACGTTCCAGAACCTCAACTTCGCCCAGATCCCGTACGAGGCGATTGCCGAGCAGCAGATCAAGACCGGTGGCTACGGCGCCGAGTTCGGTCGTTCGCTGGGTGGCGTGGTCAACATGATCACCAAGCGCGGCACCAATGAGTTCCATGCCGGTGGCAATATCTTCTGGGAGCCGGAAGCGCTGCGTTCGGAGCAGAGGAACACTTATTTGACGACTGGCGAACTCCGCCAGGACAACTCCGACGACACACAGTGGGAGGCAACGGCGTCCATCTGGGCCAGCGGTGCGCTGATCAAGGACAAGCTGTTCGCCTACGGACTGATCTCCTACGGCCGCCTCGAAAGCGACACCTGGGGCAGCGTCGTCGCGTCCACCAACACCAGTAATCGGACCAACAAGCCGAACTGGCTGTTGAAGATGGACTGGAACATCACCGACAACCACCTGCTGGAACTGACTGCGTTCTCTGACAAGCAGGAAACCGACAGCAACGTCTACCTCAACGACCTCGGCCAGCTCAACCGCAATGACTTCCTCGGCGTCAACATGACCGAGCAGGGCGGCGATAACTATGTTCTGAAGTACACTGGCTACCTGACCGACAGCTTTACCCTGTCGGCACTAGCCGGCCGGAGTACGTTCTCGCGTTCGCAGCGCCTGCGCACGGCAGGCGGTATCGACGTGTCTTATGGTGGTGACATCAGTGTGCCCGCCACGGGCTGCCCGATCATCACCGATTTGCGTCCGGGCTATCGCCGTGCGCTTGATGGTACCCGCGCCAGCCCTTGCAACATTACCGGCGGTGCGATCACTCGAGAGGACGCAGAGGATACTCGCGAGCAGTACCGTATCGACGCCGAGTGGCAGTTGGGTGACCACCTGCTTCGGTTCGGTTATGACGTCGATGATTTCGAATCGGTCGATGGTGGTTCGTTTGAAGGTGGCCGCGTATGGAGCTACCGTACCGACGATCCGGATGGCATCGAGAACAATGGCGATGAAACCGACTTCGTCCGCGAACAGATAGTCAACCAAGGTGCTGTAGTCAAGGTCGAGCAGCGCGCGTACTACATTCAGGACAGCTGGAACATCACCGACAACTTCATCGCGTATCTCGGCGGCCGCTGGGACAGCTTCAAGAACATCAACGGCCAAGGCCAGGCTTATGTCGACATCACGAACCAGTTTGGCCCGCGCCTGGGCTTCTCGTGGGACGTGTATGGCGATTCGACGTTCAAGGTATTCGGTAATGCGGGACGTTATGCCCTGCCCTTGACGGCGACGGTAGCGGTGCGTGGCGCCAGCGCCTCGCTGTTCACCCGCGAAGAGTTCGACTATACCGGTTTCGATCCCGAAACAGGTGCGCCGACTGGTCTGACATCATGGGGCAATTTCCGTTATGTCAATGGCGAGTTCGGTGAAGCCAAGAACCCGCTGACCATCGCCTCCAAGAACCTGGAGCCGATGTATCAGGACGAGTACATCCTTGGCTTCCAGAAGGCACTGAACGACAACTTCTCGCTCGGTATCCGCGCCATCTACCGCGACTTGAAGGCGGCGATCGACGACAATTGCGACTACACGGCCATTCTCCGCACCGAAGGCTTCACGCCACGCTTCGATGCCGAAGATCATTTCCTCGGCTGGGCAGATGGCAACGATCGCTTCGCGGCATTGCCGAACACGGGCTTCCCGTACTGCCGCATGTTCAATCCAGGCGAAGATGCGGTGTTCCTAACTGACCTGTACGGCGACGGCGTCCTGAAGGAAACTACTGTTCCTGGCGAAATGCTCAGCCCGCAGGCGAAACGCAAGTACTCGGCACTGGAGTTCTTCTTCGACGGCAACTGGGACAAGTTCTTCCTGCAGGGTTCGTACACCTACGCTCGCAGCCGCGGCAACACCGAGGGCGGCGTCAAGTCCGACATCGGCCAGTCCGATACCAACGTGACGCAGGACTTCGACTACCTCGAACTGACGGTGGACAGCTTCGGCTACCTGCCGAATGATCGCCGCCATAGCCTGAAGCTGTTCGGCAACTACGACATCACCGACGAGTGGTCGGTGGGTGCCAACCTGCTGGTGCAGTCGGGTCGTCCGCAGAACTGCCTGGGCATCCTCGACACCGATCCGGGTCCGGACGTTGCTGCACATCCGTACGGCTCTTCGTTCTTCCGCTGCGATGGAATCGCGACACCGCGCGGCTCCTATGGCCGCTTGGCGTGGAGCAGTAATGTCGACATGAACGTCGCCTACCGCCCTGCCTTCGCCGAAGGTCTGCAGTTCAAGATGGACATCTTCAACGTATTGAACTCGCGCAAGGTGACCTCGGTGAACGAGCAGGTCGAAGACGGAACTTCGGGCACACGACTGGAGACAGCGTTCCTGCCATTGTCGTTCCAGGCGCCGCGTTCGGTGCGCTTCATGGTTCAGTACGACTTCTGATAAGCGATCAAGAATCAGGATGTTGACCTTAGCCGCTGGCCTTCGGGCCAGCGGCTTTTTATTGGGTGCGGAGTAGGCCAACACGGCTGTCGCGGCTGTTGGAGTCTCTCCGCAGTAGTCCCGGACGGCACCTCTGCAGGTTCTACGGAGCACCGGCCAAAAGGGCGCAACCGCATTACAGCTGGGCCTCGGGATCGCTGGGAAGAAGGTCATATTTTCCGCCTGCCGCTGGCATGACCTTCAGCCTATAAAAACAACGATAAGCACAATCAAAGGATCATCTACGGATGAAAACAGTGATATTTCATATGGGCATGTGCACAAAGGCATGGTGACCACAAGGACAGGCGCACTCTTCTGCTGTTGTGTATGTGATTGATTAATAAGAAAAAATTACGCCAAAGACCCTTGTTAAGGATTTGTTCGCTGATCTATAGTCGGCCGGTCGTGCCGCCTTTCGGCCTGACTTCACTTGCTGTTCTTTTAGGTCAACAGTCCCACGGGGGTTTCAATCAATGGCTTCTAAGTACCTTGTCAAAGGCCTGAAGCGGAGCGCGCTGACCGTTGCACTCGGTCTGAGCTTCGTAGGTGGCGTGCACGCGCAAAGCAACGCCGCGGGTGCGGTATCCGGCCGCGCCGTGACCGGTGACACCATCACCATCGAGAATCCGGCTACCGGCTTCTCGCGCACCATTACCGTCAGCAGCGACGGCAGCTATCGCGTGCCGCAGGTGCCGATCGGCACCTACAACATCACCCGTAAGGGTGCCGACGGCAGCACCAGCACCCGCACCGCGACGATCAACGTCGGCACCACCGCCAACATCAGCTTCGTCAGCGGCGATGCTCAAACGTTGGATACGGTCACTGTCGTAGGCAGCGGTTCGATCAATCCGATCGACGTGAGCTCGGTCGAATCCACCACCATCATGACCGCCGAGCAGATCGCCAAGATCCCGGTGGCGCGTGATGCCACCAGCGTCGCGCTGCTGGCGCCAGGCACCGTGCGTGGCGATGCCGCGTTCGGCAAGCTGGCCTCGTTCGGCGGCTCGTCGGTCGCCGAGAACCAGTACTACGTCAACGGCTTCAACATCACCAACTCGTTCAAGGGCCTGAACTTCGCCCAGATCCCGTTCGAGGCGATCGCCGAGCAGCAGGTCAAGACCGGTGGCTACGGCGCAGAGTTTGGCCGTTCGACCGGCGGCGTGATCAACATGATCACCAAGAGTGGTACCAACGAGTTCAAGGCCGGTGCCAACATCTTCTACTCGCCGGAATCGCTGCGCGAAACCAACCCGAACTACTTCTACAACAATGGTCGTCTGGTTTCGGACAACTCCAAGGACAACGGCTGGGAAGCAACGGCCGCGGCCTGGGCCAGCGGCGCGCTGATCAAGGACAAGTTGTTTGCCTATGGCCTGGTGCAGTACGGCCGCTCCGTTTTTGATTCCTATCCGGGATCGACCGATGGCGTGTCCGGTGGCCGCAACAACCGTGCGCGCGAGAAGTCGCCGACCTGGCTGGCAAAGGTGGACTGGAACATCACCGATGACCATCTGCTGGCACTGACAGCTTTCTCGGATACGCGCGAAACCGAGACTCGCTACTACAACACCGGTTTCGGTACCACGTCGGCACGTAGCGCGGAAAACCCGCGTCGCCTTGACTACGTTGGCACCATCCATGAGGAAGAGGGCGGTGAGAGCTACTCGTTGAAGTACACCGGCTACCTGGCGGACAACTTCACCTTGTCGGCATTGGCTGGCCACGGTGAATTCCAGCGTCGTCAGTACGCAATCCTGCCCAACGGCGGCCGCATGGAATACAGCGGCGACCTGAACGATCCGGTCGGTGGCTGCCCGATCGTCCGTGACGGACGTCCGAGCAGCGTGCAGCAGGCGACGGGTTCGATCGTCGGTTGCGACTTCGTGGGCTCCCTGACCCGCAAGGACGGCGGCGACGAGCGTGACCAGTACCGCATCGATGCCGAATGGCTGCTGGGTGATCACCAGATCCGCTTTGGTTACGACGTCGACAACTTCACCACTGTTGATGGCTCGGTCTACTCGGGCGGCTACTACTACCAGTACCTGCAATCCGAAGGCCAGGATTTCGTGCGCCGCTACGACATCCGTCAAGGTGCCACCGTCGAAGTCAACCAGGAGGCCTTCTACCTGGAAGACAGCTGGAACGTTACCGACAACTTCCTGCTGTACGCAGGCGTGCGTTGGGACAGCTTCGAGAACAAGAACGGCCTCGGCGAGAGCTACGTCAAGATCGACAACCAGTTCGCGCCGCGTCTGGGCTTCTCGTGGGATGTGCTGGGCGATTCCACGTTCAAGGTGTTCGGTAACGCTGGCCGTTACGCGCTGCCTCTCACTGCCAACGTCGCGATCCGCGGCGCCAGTGCGTCGATCTACCAGATCCAGGACTTCACCTACACTGGCATTGCGACGGATGGAAGTTCGACGCCGCTGGGTCAGGCGCCCTGCACCGTGGACGCATGCGCCTACCAGGGCCCCTTCTATGCGAATGGCGAGTCCGGTCAAGCCAAGGACCCGCGTTCGATCGCGTCGACCAACCTCGAGCCGATGTATCAGGATGAATACATCCTTGGCTTCCAGGCGCAGTTGACCGATCACCTGTCGGGCGGCGTGCGTGGTATCTACCGCAAGCTCCAGCGAGCGATCGACGATGTCTGCGATCCGCGTCCCGTCGAGGAATGGGCCGTCGAAAATGGCTACGACCCGGCCGATCTGGCCTGGGGCAACCCCGCCTTCCCGTATTGCCGGTTGTACAACCCGGGCAGCGACGGCGTTTGGGACATGGATATCGACGGCAATGGTTCTCTGGAATCCGTCCGGATCGCCGCCGACAAGCTCGGGCCTGAAGCCAAGCGTTCCTACAGCGCGATCGAATTCTTCTGGGAAGGTTCCTGGGACAAGTTCTTCGTGCAGGGCTCGTACACGCTGGCAAACAGCCGCGGCAATAGCGAAGGCGGCGTGAAGTCGGACATCGGCCAAGGCGATACCGGCACCACCCAGGACTTCGACTATCCGGAACTGATGTTCGGTTCGTACGGTTACCTGCCGAACGACCGTCGTCACAGCCTGAAGCTGTTCGGCAACTACCAGTTCAACGACGAATGGTCGGTTGGTGCGAACTTCATGGTGCAGTCGGGCCGTCCGCAGAACTGCATCGGCATCTACGCTGATGACCCGGTCCATTATCGTGTCGCCTACTTCTCCTGTGATGCGAGCGATGCTGAGGCAGGCGGTAGCACGATTGTGCCGCGCGGTACGGTGGGACGTACGCCGTGGACCAACACGCTGGATCTCAACGTGGCTTACCGTCCGGCATTTGCCGAGGGTCTGCAGTTCAAGATCGACGTATTCAACGTGTTCAACTCGGACAAGCCAACCGCGGTCGATGAGGAGGGTGAAGATGCCACCGGTAGCCCGGATGCGGTGCTCAACACGACCTACTTGAGCCCGCTCAACTGGCAGGCACCGCGCCAAGTCCGTTTCATGGTCCAGTACGACTTCTGATCGTTCGAAAAATGTTGTTGTGTTTCAGCGGCCGTCCTTCGGGGCGGCCGTTTTCTTTTGCGGTGAGTACTGCAGTGCAGGGGCAGCGAAAGGCTGGAAATGGATTTCGGGCTGGCGGCGCATCTTCTTCCGGTTGCAGCCTCGGGTGTCTTTAGAAATCTCCGAAGCCGGAAAGCAGATCCCTCGCTGCGCTCGGGATGACAGTTGGGGTGTGGCACAAGAAACAGCAGGCCAGGCGGGCGTGGCATGATCGTGTGGCTCGGCCGGGCCGGTCGGCGGGTATCCTATGCAGGTCGATCTTCCGGGAATGTCAATGCAAGAGACGCTGGCGCGCCATTGGGCCGAGGCGCAGGGCTTCGAAGCCGCGCGCAATACGCAGGCGGCCAAGGCCGTCTACGAATCGATCCTGCGGCTCGACGCAGGACAGGCTGCGGCGTGGTTGCGGCTGTCGGTGCTGGAGGGAATGGAAGGCGAATATCGCGCTGCGCGCCTGCACATTCTCAATGCGGCCAAGGCGGTACGCGAGCGGCAGGCCTGGAAGACGCTGCCGTTCGTCACCATGCAGCTATTGTCGTTCGACGAGCGCGGCGCGATACGCGATCTCATCATCAATGCGGACTGGTCGCATCGCGACGTCATTGGCCAGTCGGCGGTGCTGTCGCAGCATCTTTGGCTGATCGGTGAGTACGACGCGGCGCTGCGGCTGATCGACGAGGCCAACCGCCATGTTCGCGCCCACCACCTGCTCAGCTATTCGCGCGCCAATGCGCTGCGCTACTGCGGTCGTATCGACGAGGCCACGGCCGAGTACGAACACTGCCTGGCGCTGGCGCCCAATTACGCCTTTGCGCACTGGTCGCTGGCCTATCACCAGAAAGCCGGGCCACCGGGCAGTCGCATCGACCGCCTGCGGCAGGTGAAAGCGTCGCTGCCCGCGGGTTCGCTGGAGTACGTCCATCTTTGCTATGCATTGTTCAAGGAACTGGACGATGTCGGCGACGTAAAGCAGGCGTGGCCGGAACTTCAGGAAGGTGCGAGGCTGATGCGCACGATGCTTCCTTACGACGCGGTAGTGGAACAGCGCCGCCTTGCGGCATGGCAGCAGTTCGCTGATGCAGATTTCCTTGAAGGGCCCGATGAAACGATCGGCAAGCGCATCCCAATCTTCATCGTCGGCATGCCACGCACCGGCACGACGCTGCTGGAGCGCATCCTCAGCAATCATCCCGAAATTGCCACCGCCGGCGAATTGAATGATTTCGGTCATTCGGTGAGTTGGGAGACCGATCATTTCTTCACCAGTCCACTGCGCGAGCGATCGCTGGATCGACTGGGATCGGCGGATTACGCGGCCATCGGCAAGGAATACCTGCGCCGTACCGATGCGCTGGCGAACGGGCGCCGCTACCTGATCGACAAGAATCCGCTGAATTTCTACAACGCCGGACTGATCCGCAAGGCGCTGCCGCAGGCCCGGATTGTCTGCGTGCTGCGCAATCCCATGGACACGTGCTTCTCCAATCTCAAAGAACTGTTTTCCGGAGATGCCTATGGCTACAGCTACGACCTGGGAGATCTGGCATCGCATTACGCCGGCTTTGACAAGCTGCGGGCGCACTGGGAGCGCGTGATGCCGGAACACGTGCATACGGTGCGATACGAGGAGCTGGTCACCGATCCTGCGGGCGCCGTCCGCGCCGTGATGGAATTCTGCGGCGTGGCCTACACGCCGGAAAGCATCGACATCACACGCAATGCGACGCCGGTTTCCACGGCCAGCAGTTCGCAGGTACGGCAGCCGATACACGCTGGCAACCTGGATGCCTGGACGCGCTATGCCGAGCCCCTGCGGCCGCTCGAGGAAAAGCTGCGCGCTGCCGGTTGCCTGCCCTGAGGGCTTGCGGTGCATGGCGGGTGGTCGCCACGTGGCATGATTGGCCCCCGCGTTCTTCTCGTATTTTCCGACTCGATCGCCGATGACCCAATCCAACACGCAGATCCGCGACCTGCTGATGCAGGCGGAATCCCAGGCAGCGCAGAAGGATTGGCCGCGCGCCATCGAAAGCTACGAGGCGGTGCTGCGATTGCGGCCAGGCGACGCCAACGTGCTGGTGCAGTTGTCGTACGTGCATTCGCTGGCCGGGCACTATCGGACCGCGCGCGAATACGCCTTGCAGGCGGCCGCGGCTAAGCCGGACGAGCCGCGGGTGCTGAAGGAACTGATCGCGCGGCTGCGGACTTTCAATGAGGCCGGCGCACTGCACGATTGCATCGCGCGGCTGCCGCCACTGGAGCGGGTCGGCATCCCGCTGCTGCTGGCATTCGCGGCGCAGCTGAGCTACCTCAATGAGCAGGACCATGCGCTGATGTTCCTCGACGAGGCCAAGCGCGCCGATCCGGGCTATCCCGCGACACTGCTGGCGCGTAGCCAGGTGCTGACTTATCTGGGCCGGTTCGATGAAGCCGAGGAAGACCTGCAGCGGGTGCTGGCCCGCGCACCGGAAATCGCCCAGACCTACTGGCTGCTGTCGCGCCTGCGCAAGCAACAACCCGAAGCAAATCATGTCGATGCGATCCGCCGGCAACTTGCCCGACCGGGACGCAATGCTGATGAGATCGCTTTGCTGGCCAATGCCCTGCACAAGGAACTGGACGATCTGGGCGATTACGAAGGTGCCTGGCTAGCGCTGGAACAGGCCTGCCGAGCCAAGCGGTCGCGCCTGAACTATCGCATCGAGGAATCGCGCGTGCTGGTCGACAGGTTGATCGAACTTCCGACGCCGCCGCGCGCGCCTTCCTTCCAGGCGATCGAGGGCGTGCGCGTACCGGTCTTCATCATCGGCATGCATCGTTCCGGCACGACCCTGCTGGAGCAGCTGCTTGACGGCCATGGCGATGTGCGCGGCGTGGGGGAGCTGTACGACTTCACCAGCCAGATGCGCAATGCCACCGACCACCATTGCCGGGGCGTGATCGACGCCACCATCGTCGAGCGCGCACGCGGTATCGACTATGCAGCGGTCGGTGCGGGCTATCTGAAAGGCATGGAATGGCGCCTTGGCAAAGAGCCCTGTTTCACCGACAAGCTGCCGTCCAATTTCCTCAATGCCGGTTTCATCTGCCGTGCGCTGCCGCAGGCCAGGTTGCTACACATGGTGCGCGATCCGATCGAGACCTGCTTTTCCAACCTGCGCGAACTGTTTTCGGACGCCAATCCCTATTCCTACGACCTGATCGAGCTGGCCGATTTCCATCGCCAGTACCAGCGCCTGATGGCGCATTGGCACGAGGCATATCCGGGCCGCATCCTGGACGTGGATTACGCCAGGTTGACGCGCGAGCCGGAGGCGGTCATGCGCGAGGTGATGGTGTTCTGCGGGCTGCCTTACCAGCCGGAAATGCTCGAGTTGCAGCGGCGTTCGCGTGGCGTGGCCACGGCCAGTGCGGTGCAGGTGCGCGACAAGGTGACCGCGCGCGAACAGCCGAAGTGGCTGCCCTACCAGGACAAGCTGCGGCCGTTGATCGATGCCTTGGGTGTGAGCTGAAGGTCGGGCTGTTCTCCGTGCGTGACGCACGGTTGGCACCGAGCGTGGACGACTGCTTCGCGGCATCGTGCGCAAATCGAGCGCGCAGGCTCGACTTGGCAAGGCCGATGCCGTACCGCAGGTACTGTTTAGTCGAAGAGTTTGTTGAACGACCCACGAGGCCGGTTCGGCCGATCAGAGGTCCTGCTCGTAGCGCACGTACGGGACGGTGCCGTCGTCGTTGCTGGTGTTGCTGGGCGAGAACGGATTCTTGCCGCGGGTGACGACATTCTCAGCACCAACGGTTAGCTGGCCGCTCCATGGCGTACGCCAGGTCACGCCCAGGCCGAGGCCTTCCCAGTTCTCGGCGCGTCCCGGCACGTCCACGACGCGGCCGATGATGTTGGCGCTGAACGCACCGACGCCACCGCCCACGGACAGGCTCTTGGTATTCCAGCGATCGGTCAGGCCCGCGGGCAGGTCGGCGGCGGGTACCAGCCGCGCCTTGGCCGTGGTGCCACCGATGCTGACCACGCCATTGCGACCGATGCTCTTCTCGGCGAACAGCGTCAGGTCGTTCTGTTCGAGCTGGGTGTTGTTCATGCCGCTCGCCACCAGCCAACCGGGCAGCGTGTCGCGGGCGGTGCCGCCGGTCAGGCCGAGCCGCGTGCCGCCACGATTGAGGATGATGCCGGCGTTGGCCCGCTTGCTGGGCGTGCTGTACTGGTTGTCGAGCGCGCCAATGAAGCAGTTTTCGGTCAGGCTGCCGATCGCGCTGGAAATACCGGTCTTGCGATCGCACAGCAGCGCCAGCGATTCACCGGCGCCGAGGCCGACCTTGGTGTCCAGTGTGTACTTGCCGAAGTGCCAGCGCGCGCCGGTGGATGTATCGCCGGTGGGTTCCAGGTACAGCGCTGCTTCGACTTTTCCGCTGGCATTGTTCCAGATCGGCAGGATCGCGGTTTCGGCGTCATTCGCTGGTCTGGATTGCGCATGTGCGGCCGCACTCGCGGCCAGCGCGAGCAACAAGGCGAACGGCAGTTTTAGTAGCGATTGCATGGCTCGTAATCGACCCGCTTTACCGGCTCGAAGTTCCCCCTCGGACAGGGAATGAGGCTAACTTATTTATGTTTCCTTAACAATCCCCGCGGCGGCGGCGAGCGCCCCGTTTGTCGGTTATTGCAGCCGGTCGGGGGAGGCGGCGTGAAGATGGGCGGAGGCGAATAATTCTTCTATTTCATCCGGGTTGAACCTGTATTCCTGTCCGCAGAATTCGCATCGGATTTCGGCAAATCCTTCCTGCAGCGCGGCCCGAGCCTCCTCGGGGCCAAGCGACTCCAGCACGGCGGCAACCCGCTCGCGCGAACAGGAGCAGGCAAAGGACAGCGGGCGCTCGGCCAGCAGCTGCCCGGCCTCTTCATGGAACAGACGGTTGAGCAGGGAAGGGCCGGCCACCGACAGCAGTTCCTGCGAACCGAGCGTGTCGAACAGGGCGCAGGCCCGCACCCAGCCATCGTCATCGCCTTCGTCGCTGGGCAGCTTCTGCAGCATCAGGCCGGCGGCTTGCTCGCCGTCGGCGGCCAGCAGCAGGCGCGTGGGCAATTGTTCGGACTGGCGGAAGTAGTCCTCGAAGGCCCCCGCCAGCGACTCCGACTCGATCGGTACCAATCCCTGATAGCGGGTCGGATCGCGGCCATGCGGGCTGGGATTCTCGATCGTGATCGCCAGTACCGCCGCGTCGCCGAGCGAACGCAGATCACGCAGGGATTGGCTGTTCTCGCCCATCTGGGCGATGCCGCGCAAGGTGCCGGCCGCCGTGCACTCGGCAAACAGGGTGCGCAACGGGCCCTCGCCGCGCAGCTGGACCGACAGGCGCCCTTCGATCTTAGCGTGGCCGGTGAACAGCGCCGAGGCCACCGCTGCCTGGCCGAGCAGTTCGGCAATGGCCTGCGGATACTCCGCGCGCTCGCGGATCTGCTGCCAGGTCTGCCGCAGGTGCACGTGCACGCCGCGCACGCCCGCGTGGGGCAGCAGGAAGCGGGTCAGCCGATCCTGTTCGTCGCGGATCGAAGATGTGGGTGTCGGGGAGAGGGTCATGCGTCGAGGATAATGTGCGGACAGTGGGACCGGAGCAGTCATAGATGGGGATGAAGGAGGTCGACGACAAGCCGCGGCGGCGCAGGATATGGCGCTGGCTGCTGATCGTGCCCCTGCTGTTGATGCTGGTTTCGGTGCTGCAGGTGGCGATGCTGCGGTTCGTCGATCCGCCCATGTCGGCGTTCATGTTCAACCGTCAGCTCGGCGCCTGGGTCGAAGGCGACTGGCGTTTCCGCCTCGCGCATGAGGCGCTCCCGCTCGAGGACATCTCGCCTTACCTGCCGCTGGCGCTGATCGCATCCGAAGACCAGAGTTTCATCGACCACAATGGTTTCGACTTCAAGGCGATCGAGAAAGCGCGCAAGCACAATGCGCGCGGTCGCAAGGTGCGCGGCGGCAGCACGATCAGCCAGCAGGTGGCGAAGAACATGTTCCTTTGGAGCGGGCGCAGTTGGCTGCGCAAGGGCATCGAGGCCTGGTACACGGTGCTGATCGAGACGTTATGGCCCAAATACCGCATCCTGGAGATGTACGCCAACTACGCCGAGTTCGGCGACGGCATTTATGGCGCGCAGGCCGCGGCGCGCGAATATTTCGGCAAGGATGCCAGTGCCTTGAGCGCAGCCGAGAGCGCGCGCCTGGCGGCGGTGCTGCCGAATCCCAAACGTTACAGCGTGGACAAGCCCGGACCGTACGTGCAGCGCCGCACGAACGCGATCCAGCGACAGATGCGGGCCATCGGTGGCACGGCGTATCTGGAGGACCTGTAGGGCGGAACCTGCAAGCAGATCCCGCCACGCGCCCTGAGACGCAACTGATTCGGTGAAATCGCCTGCGGCGGTTCCGCCCTGCCCCCCGGCGTCGGCTACCATCGCGCCATGAGCCTCGAACGCCTGACTGTCGTCGTCGCCGCCTTCAACGAGGCCGAAGCGCTGCCACTGCTGCATCCGCGCATCGTCGCCGCGCTGGCGCAGGCCGGTGGGATCGATGGCCGCGTGCTGTATGTCGACGACGGCAGCAGCGACGGTACATGGGCGGTGCTGCAGGGCATCGCGGCGGGCGATGCGCGCGTCGCACTGCTGCGGCTGTCGCGCAATTTCGGCAAGGAGGCGGCACTGACCGCGGGCCTGGACCATGTTGTCGAAGGCGCCGCGCTGATCCTCGACGCCGACGGGCAGGACCCGCCGGAACTGATCCCGGAGTTCGTGGCCAAGTGGCGCGAAGGCTACGACGATGTGCACGGTACGCGCGTCCAGCGCGAAGGCGAGGGCTGGCTGAAGCGCGCCACCGCCCACGGTTTCTATCGGGTGATCGGACGGTTGTCGAAAACGCCGATTCCGCCGGACACCGGCGACTTCCGACTGTTGTCGCCGCGCGCGTTGGCGGCACTGCGGCAGCTGCGCGAACGCCATCGCTTCATGAAGGGCCTGTTCGGCTGGGTCGGCTTCAATTCCGTCGCCATTCCATATGCACGCGAACCGCGCAGTGCGGGACGCAGCAAGTTCGGGCTGTGGAAACTGTGGAATTTCGCCCTGGAAGGCATCACCAGTTTTTCCACCGCGCCGTTGCGGGCCGCCACATACCTGGGTCTGGTCACTGCGCTGGTGGCGTTCGCGTATGCGGTATGGATCGTGTTGAAATCGCTGTTGTGGGGCGATGCGGTTGCAGGTTGGCCGACGATGATGGCGGTGATCCTGTTCCTCGGCGGCGTGCAGCTGATCGCGCTGGGATTGATCGGCGAATACCTCGGTCGCCTGTACGAGGAATCCAAGCAGCGGCCGTTGTACCTCGTCGACAGCTGGCAGCCGGCCGCTGGAGTATCCTCGGGACGAACCCGGAACCAGCCCGGTCTTTCCGTTGCCGGGGAAGCAGACAAAGGAGACGGTCATGCGCAGCGTACGTCATCTGCTGGAATCGAAGGCACCTGAGGTCTTTGCGATCGGTCCGGACGCGCCGGTGATCGACGCGATCCGGTTGATGGCCGAAAAACGCATCGGAGCGGTCGTGGTGATGCAGGGCGGCCGCCTGGCAGGCATCCTTTCGGAGCGCGATTACGCCCGCAAGATCGTGTTGCAGGGACGTTCGTCGGCCGACACGCCGGTACGCGACATCATGACGGCCGACGTGATCACGGTCGGACTGCAGGACAACATCGACCATTGCATGCAGATCGTCACCGAGCGACGCATCCGCCACCTGCCGGTGGTGGACGGGGACGCGGTGTTGGGCGTGGTGTCGATCGGCGACCTGGTCAAGGCGGTGATCGAGGATCAGCAACTGGAACTGGACCAGTTGCAGCGTTACATCGCCAGCTGAAGGTATCCGGTTTCCTTAAGGCGTACGGTGCATGCGCCTCTAGGTTGCGGGCCTGCACGACACGCCGGCACCATCGCTCGGAATCAGCATGATGGCCTGGTCGCCGATCGCGAAGCGCAGGCCGCGTCCCATGAAGCTGGGTGGACGGCTGTTCTCCACGTAATGGATGGTGACCTGTTGTCCATCGCTCAGATGGATGCGGGCCGTGCGTTCTTCGACGATGTCGACGCGGTGTCCGCCATCGCAGTCATAGCTCGCCGTCACTGAGGAGTCCTTCGGGGTTTCAGCGGACGATGGAGATGATGTTGCGGCGGGTGGCTCGGCAGGCTTGCAGGCGGCGAGGACAAGCAGGACGAGCGTGAAAAGTCCGGCAGTGAGATGGCGCATCATGATTTCTCCGGCAGAATGGCTGCCTCGCAAGTCGGGATATTGAACTGCAACGCACCTGTCCAGGGCACACGAATCGCGCCGGCTCACTTCGCCGAGCGGCTGCCGCAGTCCGCGTCCATGCCGCCACCCAGCTCGGTGGTGGCCAGCAGCGCCGCCGGTGGTGCGATCGCGCCCAGCGCCAGCGCGGCCGCGCCGCGCAGGCCGATGCGCGCGTAATCGGGTTTGAAGTCGGGATTCTTGAAGGTGCCCCCGACATAGAGCGGCGATCGCAGCGACAGCAGGCTGCGGCCTTTCGGCCGCGGGTTCATCGTGAGGTCGAGTGTTTCGTCGCGCAGGTTCACGGTGCCGGAGCCGAGCACGATGGTGTCGGTGGTATCGAAAACCAGGGCACGCGTGGTCAACAGTCCGTCCTTGGCCACGAAGTCGCCGAACGCGCAACGGATCGGAATCGGTTTGTCGCCGGTGAGCTTGGTACGGATCGCGCCGGCCAGGTTCAGGCCGGCAAGTTTCATCAGCAGTTTGCTGATCTGGCCGCGGCCCATGCCGACGGCGACGTCGCCATCGGCGGTACCGAGCATGCGCGCGATCGAATTGCCGCGCATGTCCACCGCGATCTTGCCGCCGACCCGGCCGATCGTTTCCTGCGCCAGCTGCGCTTCGGGCATGAGCTTGGCCAGGTTGAGCCCGCGCACGCCGATGTCCGCGTGCGTGCGGATCACTTCCTCGCGCGCATTCATGCGGATGTTGGACCGGATGACGCCGTCGGCGACCCCGAAGTTCAAGGGCTCGAGTCGCAGCAGGCCGTTGTCGAGGTACAGATGCGCATCCATGTTGTCGATCGGCAGTGACGACGCGTTGATGCGACGTGCCTTCAGGCGCACGTCGGCGTCCATCGCGCGCAGCTTGCGGAGCTCGTAGGGCGTGTCGGGCAGCAATCGCGAACTGGCTTCCTGCTTCGCCGCCAGCGCCTGCAGTTCCGGATTGGTGGCCTCGCCGCGCCCGCTCTGCGGTGCGGCACCGATGAAGCCGGCCAGGTCGTCCAGGTCCAGCCGCTGGGACACCAGATTGGCCTTGAACATCGGCCGCGCGCCGCCGGTGGTCACGTGCGCACTGCCGCCCAGGTCGCTGTTGCCGACCTTGCCGGTGAAATCGTCGTAACGCCAGGTGTTGCTGTCGCGGGTGAGGCGGCCATCGAAGCGGTAAGGCGGTGTCGGCGGCAACGCGATGCCGATCAACGGAAAGAGATCGTCCAGGTTCTGCCCGGACAGCGTCATCCGTAGATCGAAGTCGCGCAGGCGCAGGGGATCCAGCAGGGTGCCGCGCGCACGTGCACGTGTGGGTCCGGCCGCCGCGCGCAGGTCGATGCGGTAGGGCTCTTCGGTGCGCGCCAGTTCCAGCGGCGATTCGGCGTGTCCCTCGAGCCTGAAGCGATTGCCTTTCCAGCGGCCGCCGCCATCCACCGCGATGGCCGGCGCGACACCTGGCTTGGTCGGAGCACGGCTCTGCAATGCGATGTCGATATCGGTTCGCTGCGGATCATCGATGAAGCGAAGACGACCCTCATCGACCCACAGCTGACGGAACTGCGGCGGCTCACTGTCGTCGGAGTCGTCAAGGAATTCCCAGTTGCCGACACCCTTGGGGCCGGTTTCCAGGCGTACCTGCGGTCGCGACAGGCGCAATTCTGGGATGACGATCTCACGACGCTGGATCAGCGTCGGCCACAACTCGATGCGCATGACGAGTCGATCGGCCGAGGCCATCACCGGCTGCTTCGACCACGACGCATTTCCGAACTGAAGACCGTCTGCGCTGACCGTCACGACGCGACCCAGGTCGACGTCCAGGTCGCCGCCGATCTGCAGCGAGCGTCCTGTCTGCGCTTCGACACGCCTCTCGATCGGTCCTTTCAACCAGTTCCAATCCCACAGCAGGAGCAGCATCACTAGCGCCAGTACCAGCAGCCCCAGCGCGACCAGCAACGGATGCCGGCCGATGTCGTCCACGAAGTGCGGGCGTCGAGGTGGTGCGGGCGCAGGTGTCGTCATCGTCCAGTGCGCAGCGAAGGGATGGGCCACCATCGCCAGTAGCGGGTAAAACGGGAGTGAAACCGTTGCGCCGCATTCAGCGAGCCGGCAATACCTGCGCCATCACGGCGACGTAATGGCAAACGCTGCCGGCGATCACGAACAGGTGCCAGATCGCGTGTGAGTAGGGCAACGAAGGGCGGTGGTAGAACACCGTACCCAGCGTGTAGAACACGCCACCGGCCAACAACCAGGCGAACGTCCAGCCATCCAGCGCAGCCAGCAGTGGCTTGATCGCCAACAGCACCAGCCAGCCCATCGCGATGTAGATCGCGGTCGACAACAGTTTGAAGCGACCGGTGTAGAACAGCTTGAACACGACGCCGACCAGTGCCAGCGCCCAGATCGCGGCGAACAGCCACCAGCCGACCGGACCGCGCAGGCCGATCAACGTGAATGGCGTGTAGGTGCCTGCGATCAGCAGATAGATCGCGCAATGATCGAACACCTTCAGCCGTGCCTTGGCAACCGGATGCTGGATGGCGTGGTACAGCGTCGAGGCGATGTACAGCAGCAGCAGGCTGGTGCCGAATACGATCGAGGCGATCAATTGCCAGTGGTCGCCGTACAGTGCGGCCAGAGTGATCAGCACCGCGCCGCCAGCGAGCGCGGCGGTGGCGCCGAGGCCATGGGTCAGGGCGCTGGCGAATTCTTCGCGCAGGTGGGTGGCGCGTTCCATGGGAATAGATTCTGCGCCGAAAATTGAGCAAATGCTCGGGTGCTGGATTATTTTTGCTTGGCTGGTTCTGAAATTCGCTACGAGGAATGCGGTTTAAGCAGAGCGGAGCTTGCTTCGCTGCTCGCTGCAAAGAGCAGGAGCTTCCGCCCGCTGCGCGTGCGGGTCACTTTCTCTTGAAGGGGCCAAGAGAAAGTAACCAAAGAGAAGGACCTTCCCCGATCAAAGCTAACGTTGCACGTTGCAGTCCTCGGTGATTTTCCGACTCGCCCTCCTGGCTCGGTCGGAAAACGGCGGCCATCCATGGCCGCCGCCCTCCGGGTCTATGGAGTGGCTCGGATCGCAGGCAGTTCGCGCCAGCCAAGCCAACATCAACTACCGCAGCTGCAGCTATAGCAGCGCAATCGGCAGAGTGTGAAGGGCGACCAAACCCTGCAATCAAATTTCAGACGAGAACAAGAACTCCGGCAACGATGAAAGCGGCACCGGACCAGCGCCCATCGGGTGCAGCGTCTGCCAAGCCGGCTTCGGGCCCTTTCTTTGGTTACTTTCTTTGGGCCAGCAAAGAAAGTGACCCGCACGCGGCAGCGGGCGGAACAGCCGACCCGTAAGGGTCGGGAACTTGCGTCGTTACCGCGCCTGCCGGCACCTGCTCCGCTGCTCTCGCTGTAATCTTTCGCTGTTGTAGAGATGTCGCGTTAGGTCAAGAGCCAACTCTTTGCAAGTCTCGATCTCAATCGATATCGGTTGCGTGCGCGTGCTCGCGTGTCGCCAGGAACGCCACGTCCGGTGCGCGTTCCTGGGCCAGTTGCAGGTTGACGCGGGTCGGGGCCAGGTAGACGAGTTGGCCGGCCGCATCCACTGCGAGATTCATGGCGTTCTTGTCGCGGAACTGTTCCAGCTTCTTCGCGTCATCGCAACGGATCCAGCGCGCGGTGGCCACGCCGACCGGTTCGAAGCTCGCGTCGACGCCGTATTCGTCCTTCAGCCGGTAAGCGACCACGTCGAACTGCAGCGTACCGACCGCGCCCAGGATCAGGTCGTTGCTCATCAGCGGCTTGAAGAACTGGGTCGCGCCTTCCTCGGACAGTTGCGCCAGACCTTTCTGCAGTTGCTTGAGCCTCAGCGGGTCGCGCAGGCGTGCACGGCGGAACAGTTCCGGTGCGAAGTTTGGAATGCCGGTAAAGGTGATCGCCTCGCCTTCGCTGAAGCTGTCGCCGATCGAGATCGTGCCGTGGTTGTGGATGCCGATCACGTCGCCAGGCCAGGCACTTTCGGCGATTTCGCGATCGCTGGCCATGAAGGTCAGTGCATTGGCCAGCTTCACTTCCTTGCCGCTGCGGACGTGGAAAGCCTTCATGCCGGCGCTGAACTTGCCCGAGCAGATGCGCATGAAGGCGACGCGGTCGCGGTGCATCGGATCCATGTTGGCCTGGATCTTGAACACGAAGCCGCTGAGCTTGGGTTCGTAGGCCGCGACTTCACGGGTGGTCGTCTCGCGCGGTTTTGGCGACGGCGCGTTCTCGACGAAGAAGCCCAGCAACAGCTGCACGCCGAAGTTGTTGACGGCGGACCCGAAAAACACCGGCGTCTGCTCGCCGGCCAGGTATCTCGCCGGATCGAATGGATGCGAGGCGCCCTCGACCAGTTCCAGTTCCTCGCGCAGTTCGCGCAGCATGTCCACACCGATGCGAGCCTCCAGCGCAGGATCATCGATGGATGGGAAGATGGTCGAGTCCTGGCGGGTGAAGTTGCGACCCTGTTCGTACAGATGCACTTCGCCACTGACCAGGTGCACCACGCCCTTCAGGCGTTGGCCCATGCCGATCGGCCAGGTGATCGGCGCGCACTGGATGCCGAGCACGCTTTCCACTTCGTCGAGCAGGTCGACCGGGTTCTTGCCTTCGCGATCGAGTTTGTTGATGAAGGTCATGATCGGCGTGTCGCGCAGCCGGCACACTTCCATCAGCTTGATGGTGCGCTCCTCGACGCCCTTGGCCACGTCGATGACCATCAGCGCCGAGTCGACCGCGGTCAGCACGCGATAGGTGTCCTCGCCGAAGTCGGCATGGCCGGGTGTGTCGAGCAGGTTGACGATGCGGCCTTCGTACGGGAACTGCATCACCGAGCTGGTCACCGAAATGCCGCGTTCCTTTTCCAGTGCCATCCAGTCGGACGTCGCGTGGCGTGCGGCCTTGCGGCCCTTGACCGAGCCGGCCATCTGGATCGCGCCTCCGAACAGCAGCAGCTTTTCAGTCAGCGTGGTCTTGCCGGCGTCGGGGTGGGAGATGATCGCGAAGGTGCGGCGACGAGCGGCTTCGGTGGAAACGTCGGACATGGCGAGGCGCGCCGTCGGGCGCCGGATTCGGGTTCGGGACGCGAATTATAGCGGGCGGGATCCCGGCAGGCCGTCCTCGGCGCGGTGGCGGCTGCGATTGCTGTGTCGGGCATGGTCCGACCTATTTCGCGAACTGCAATACGCCCTGCGGCCCGCGCAGTCGGATCGGGATCGATTCCAGCCGCATGCCGCGGTTCACCTGCACCTCGAAATGCAGGTGCGGGCCGCTGGTGAAACCGGTGTTGCCGGACAGGCCGATCTGCTGGCCCTGCCGCACACGCTGGCCGACGCGCACCAGCGCGCCGCCGGGTTGCAGGTGCGCATACAGGGCCATGGTGCCGTCGTCGTGCAGGATGCGGACGAAATTGGCGCGGCCCCCGTACTCCTCTTCGCTGAGGCCCGCCTGCGCGAAGTCGGATTCGACCTGCATCACCACGCCGCTGCGCGCGGCCATGACCGGCGTGCCGATGGCGGCGGCGAAATCCAGCGCGTAGCGATTCTCCTCGCTGCCATGGCTGAAGCGGCCGCCGAATCCCTGGTCGATGCGTAAAGCCTGCTGCGACAGCGGGATCAGGTATTCGAATGCGCGTGGACGGGCATTGGGATCGCCGGGGACCGCATCCAGCCGGACCTCGAAGTCGCCCGGTCGCGTGCTGTCGGCGGTGAACAGGTGCGCCACGAGCGCCGAACCGTTCGCCGCCACGGTTGCGCGCGCGGGCAGTTGCGGCTGGCTGGCCATATTGTGGTTGCGATGAAAACGCAGCATCACTTCCACCGGACCGGCCAGGGCGTTCTCCGCCCATGCGGAGTAACGGCTGTTGTCGTTTTCGATGCGCAGCCGCACCGCGGCGTGCGGGCCGGTGGTGAGCGGAATTTTCTCGACGCTGCCATCGACTGCCGCCGGTGCGCGATCGCCGTAGTGCACGACGCCGGTGCGGTCCTTCCAGCGGTAGGCTTCGCCGCCTGCCGAAGCACCGGCCACGCACAGCAGGACGAATCCTGCGATCGCCGACTGGATCAGCGCACGCACGCCGGGTTCAGGTGCAGATTGCGCGCGACGTCGCCCAGATCGAACGCGGCCACAGCCTTGTCCTCATGCACGGCGAACAACGCGCCCGATGGAAAACGCAGCGTTGCCGCCGCATGCAGTGCGATGCCGTCGGTATGCCCGGTCGCTGTGCCGACGAAACTGCCGCGGTAATCCAGCGTGGTGCGATCGAACAGCAGGAACACCGTGCGCGGATCGGCTTGGTCGACCGCGACCCAGTAGCCCTGGTCGCTGCCGCAGTCCCACAGCGCCACGCCTTCGGCCTGTGCACGGAAACGGCCCGGCGCCACGCTCTTGCCGATGTAACGGCCGGCCAGGTCGTATTCGCGCAGGTCGGTGCCGACGCGCGTGTCTTCCTCGGCGATCAGCAGTCGATCGTTGGCCGGATCGCCGCCGATCGACTCGACCATGCGCAACGCCGCGTCCGGCGAAGTGTCGCCGAAGGCGCCGAGCGACTCGACCCGCAAGGCATCGTCGTCGCCCATGTGCAGGCGGTAGCGGCGCACGCGCTGATCCAACTGCGCCAGTGGCGGCACCACGTCGAATTTGCGGCCTTCCATGAAGCTGTCGGTGACGTAGATGTCGAGCTCGTTGGGCGCGATCTCATGCAGCCACAGCCCGTAAGGGCTGCGCAGCTGGTCGGCGCCGAACAGGGTCAGCGGCCGGAAATCCGGCAACGACAGCACCTGCACGCGATGATTGTCGCGCTCGACCACGAACAGGTAGTCGCCGAACACGGCGACGCCGTTCGGACGGTTGAACTGCCCGGGGGCATCGCCCTTGCCGCCGACCTCGCGCAGGCGCTGGCCGCTGTCGCCGTCGAAAACGACCAGGTGATGGGTGGACTTGGCGCTGCCGATCACCCACAAGCCGCCGTCGTCCACGGGCCAGGCCGCCAATGAATCCAGTTCGTCGGCCGGGTGTTCCTCGCTTACATAGGACTCGGCCACCAGGGCCGCTTCAGTGGCCGCAACGGTGGCCTGGCCCGGTTTCCGGGAGGGTTCGGGAACGGTCGTGCAGCCGGCCAGGCACGCGACGGCCAGCGCCAGCACGCGGATAAATTTACTCATCGGTTCAGTATGAGGGATCGTCATCGGGAAAAATAATATCGCTTCATGCGTATGGAGAGATTGACATGTTGCGAAACCGCTGGCAGGCTATGTCCATCCATCGAGACCGGCTGAGGGACAGGCCCTTAGACGCCGGGGCAACCGGATGGAGCGAAAGCTCCGTCAAAGGTGCCAAGTCCTGCGGGGACCTGTGCGTCCGCCGTGAAGATGGTTGCGTCGTGCCCTTCGTGGGCATGGCTCGACTTCGAACGCGCCCGCAAGCATCGGTGGCCTTGTCCTCTTTCCGGATATCGCCATGAGCCTCGTCGAAAGCGCCGCGCAATTCGCAACGCATCCCTTCGTTTCCCCTTACACGTTCGAACCCGTGCAGGCGTGCGATGCCGTGCGCGGCAGTGTCGAGCTCGACCTGTCGCTGCGCCATGCCGGACGGCGGAAGCTGCACATCGGTTACGAAGTCGTCGGTCCGGCCGATGCGCCCGCGGTGCTGGTCGCCGGCGGCATCTCCGCCGACCGTCATGTCGTGTCCAGTGCGGCGTTCCCGCAGCCGGGCTGGTGGCAGGCGCAGGCGCAGACCTTCGATACGACTTCGCTGCGCGTGATCGCGATCGACTGGATCGGCGCCGACGGCGCGCTGGATGCGCCGATCGACAGCGCCGACCAGGCCGACGCCATCGCCGGCGTGCTCGATGCGCTGGGCGTGCGCACGCTGGCGGCATTCGTCGGCTGTTCCTACGGCGCCATGGTCGGCCTGCAGTTCGCGGCCAACCATGGCGATCGCGTGCGGCAACTGGTCGCGATCAGCGGTGCGCATCGCGCGCATCCCTATGCCAGTGCCTGGCGCGCGCTGCAGCGCAAGATCGTCGCGCTCGGGCAGCTGCAGTGCGCCGAGGACCAGGGACTGTCGCTGGCGCGGCAGCTGGCGATCCTCAGCTACCGCACGCCGCAGGAATTCGCCGAGCGTTTCGCCGCCGCCGCCGTGATCGACGGCCCACGCGCACGTTGCGCGTCGGAAGACTACCTGGACGCCTGCGGCTCTCGCTTCGTCGAGCGCTTCGATGCGACCGCCTACACGCGCCTGTCGGAATCGATCGACCTGCATGCCGTCGATGCCACGCGCATCGGCGTGCCGACCGTGGTCGTCGCCATCGAGGAGGACCTGCTGGTGCCGGTTGCCGATGCCTATGCGCTGGTCGAACAGGTCCGCGCCGACACGCAGGTGCGCGTGCTGCGTTCGAAGTACGGACACGACGCCTTCCTGAAAGAGGCCGATGCGATCGCGTCGATCCTGCGCCCGACCCTGATCGATTGTTGTGGAGAAGTGGCATGAGCCAACAGGATTGCAACGCCCCGGCACTGAGCCAGGCCACGCGCGCGGTGCGCGCCGGCATCGATCGCGACACCGCATACGGCGCGGTCACGCCGCCGATCGTGCTGTCGAGCAATTTCAGCTTCGCCGGCTTCAACGACAAGCGCCAGTACGACTACACCCGCAGCGGCAATCCGACCCGCGACCTGCTCGGCGAAGCGCTGGCCGAACTGGAAGGTGGCGCCGGTGGCGTGGTCACCGCGACCGGCATGGGCGCGATCACGCTGGTGCTGAACACGCTGCTGCAGCCGGGCGATCGCCTGGTCGTGCCGCATGATGGCTACGGCGGCAGCTGGCGCCTGTTCAAGGCGCTGGCGGCGAAGGGCCAGTTCGAGCTGGTGCTCGCCGACCTGACCGATCCGCGCGCGTTGACCGCCGCATTGGAACCGGCACCGAAGGTGGTGTGGATCGAGACGCCGTCGAATCCGCTGCTGCGTATCACCGACCTGCGCTTCGTGATCGAGGCCGCGCACGCCAAGGGCGCGCTGGCCGTAGTCGACAACACCTTCCTGTCGCCGGCCCTGCAGACGCCGATCGCGTTCGGCGCCGACGTGGTCGTGCATTCGACCACCAAGTACATCAACGGCCACAGCGACGTGGTCGGTGGCGCGGTGGTGGCGAAGACCCCGGAGCTGCACGAACAGTTCACCTGGTGGGCGAACTGCCTCGGCATCACCGGATCACCATTCGACAGCTTCCTTACGCTGCGTGGCCTGCGCACGCTCGATGCCCGACTGCGCGTGCACCAGGAGAATGCGATCGCCATTGCCGCGCAGCTCGACGCACATCCGGCCGTCGCCAACGTCTACTATCCCGGCCTGGAATCGCATCCGGGACATGCGCTCGCGGCACGCCAGCAGCAGGGTTTCGGTGCGATGCTCAGCGTCGAACTCGATGGCGACGAGGAAGCGGTGCGCGCCTTCATCGATGGCCTGCAGTGCTTCACCCTGGCCGAGTCGCTGGGCGGCGTGGAAAGCCTGATCGCGCATCCGGCGACGATGACGCATGCCGCGATGTCGGCCGAAGCGCGCGCTGATGCGGGCATTTCCGATGGCCTGCTGCGCCTGTCGGTCGGCATCGAATCGCAGGCCGACCTACAGGCCGACCTGGCTGCCGCGCTGGAACGCGCGCAGGCGGTGATCGACGCCTGTCGACGCAAACGGGTGGATGCGTGACCCTCGCGGCGCCGCTCAACGAGATCGGGACGGCGCCGTCGCGTGCGCCGCGGCAACCACGCCTCGCCCTGCTGGGCACCGGCACGGTCGGTCGCGCGTTCGTGGCGCGGCACCAGCGCCTGTCGCAACGCGGGCTGGCCTTGCCTGCGTTCGAATTGCTGGCCAACTCGCGCGGCGTCTTCGACTGCGCCGGCGATCCCGAACAGGTCCTGCAGCTGGCCAACGACGCGCAGCGCAACGGCGTCGCGCATGAAATCGACGCGGCCAGGCTGCGCCGTGGCGACATCCTCGTCGACGCCACCGCCAGCGATGCGGTCGCCGCGCGCCACGCGGAATGGCTGTCGCGCGGAATCCGGGTGGTGACCGCCAACAAACTGGGCAATGGTGCCGACCTGCTGCGCGCGCAGGCGGTGGCGCGCGCACAGCGTGAAGGCCATGCGCACTATGGCGACAGTGCCACGGTCGGTGCCGGCCTTCCGCTGCTGCGTTCGATCCGCGAACTGGTCGCCGGCGGCGATCGCATCCACGCTGTCGAAGGCGTGCTGTCCGGTTCGCTGGCCTGGCTCTTCGATCGTTATGACGGCATGCGTCCGTTCTCCGGTTTCGTGCGTGAAGCGCGCGAAGCCGGGTACACCGAACCCGATCCGCGCATCGACCTGTCCGGCGAGGATGTGCGACGCAAGCTGCTGATCCTCGCGCGCGCGGCCGGCATCGCGCTGGAGGCGCATGAAGTGCAGGTCGATTCGCTGGTGCCGGCGACGCTGGCCGACGCCGGCGACGACGAACTCGATGCGCGCCTGCCCCTGCTGGATGCGCCGCTGCGCGAGCACTACCAGCAGGCTTGGCGCGATGGTGCAAAGCTGCGCTTCGTCGGCCGCTTCGAGGCAGGTGAAGCCGGCTGCCGCGCCAGTGTCGGCCTGCGCGCGTTACCCGCCGACCATCCGCTATGCGGCGGTAGCGGCACCGACAATCGCGTCGCGATTCGCAGCGACCGCTATTGCGAGCAGCCGCTGGTGGTGCAGGGTCCGGGTGCCGGCGCCGAAGTCACGGCGGCGGCGTTGCTGGATGATGTGCTGCGGGCATATGCCGGGGGGTGAGCGATGGTGCGTGTGCTGCGCGCACGTTCGCCTGGCCCGTTCCGGCTTGTTGCGGCGACGATCGTGCGCACGGCGCACGCTACGTCAACCGCGGGCTAGCGTGGATTTCGGTCTGCCGGTGTGAATGCGCGACGGATGTGGGAGCGATCCCGATATCCGGTAAAATTCCGCGCTAACCCGCCATTTCAGATGTCCGCGATGCCCCCGTCGCTTCCCACCGACAGCGTCCTGCGAATCGCCTTGCTCGAAGACGATGCGATGCTGCGCGAGCGCATCCTGCTGCCGGGGCTCGCCAACTTCGGTTTCGCGGTGGTCGGCACCGCCACGGCCGCGGCCCTGCACGACCATCTCAACACGCACGCGGTCGACATGGTGGTGCTGGACGTGGGGTTGCCCGATCAGGATGGCTTCACCGTCGCGCGCAATGTCCGCGCCGCGTATCCGGAAATTGGCATCGTCATGCTGACTGGCCGTGCGGCGACACCCGATCGCGTGCGTGGCCTCAGCGAAGGCGCCGACGCCTATCTGTCGAAGCCGGTCGAGATCGAACTGCTCGCCGCCACCCTGCACAGTCTCGCGCGACGTTTACGCGACACGCCGGCACAGGTTGCGCCGAAGCGCTGGCAGCTGGATGCCAATGGCTGGTGCCTGGTATCGCCCAGCGGCCGCACCGTGGCGTTGACCAAGACCGAGCGGCGCGTGGTCGACCGGCTGACGATGATTCCCGGACAACTGGTCACGCGCGACGAATTGATCGCGGCGTTGACCGACAACGTCTACGACTTCGATGCGCATCGCCTTGATTCGCTGGTTTACCGCCTGCGCCGCAAGGTGGCGGACAGTTGCGGCGAGGTCCTGCCACTGAACGCGGTGCACGGCGAGGGCTACGTGCTCAACGACGCCATCGGTTGAGTCGGTGTTTCGTAGAGTCGACCTGCTCGACCGCCGCCGAAAATGCAGTCGAGCAGGCTCGACTCTACAAGGCCATTGCCGATTTCCCGTGTTCTTCAGGTAGCACCTGCATCGTCGCCAGCGGCAGGTGGATGCGGAACGTCGCGCCTGCTCCGACCGCGCTGCTGACGTCGATCTGGCCACCGCCCGCCGTGATCAGGTCGCGGATCACGGCCAAGCCGAGGCCGGTGCCGTCGGCAGCGGACTTGGTGGTGAAGAATGGCTCGAAGATGCGCCGCTGCACGCGTTCGTCCATGCCGTGGCCGCTGTCTGCCATCGCGATCTCGATCGCGTCGTCCGCTAGCCGCGTCGTGGTCACGGTGAAGCGGCCGCCGTCGGGCATGGCATCGCGAGCGTTGGCGGCGATGTTCAGGATCATCAGCTCGAACTCGCTGCGATCCAGCCGCACCGGCAGCGGCATGTCGGCTGCCGTGTAGGCCACGCGCACGTCCGGCGGAAACAGCTGGCGCAGCATCGGCTGCAGTTCCGCGATCGCCTGCCCGGCATCGAACACTTCCAGCCGGAGCAGGTCGCTGCGGCTGAAGCTGAGCAGCTTGCGGGTGATCGCGGTGCCGCGGCGCGCGGCGATCTCGACGCCTTCCAAGGTATCAGCCAGTTCGCTGGCCTGCGTGCGCAGGTCATCTGCTTCGCCGATGCGGTGGCGCTGCTTCGAGAAGCCAAGAATGACGTCGAGGATGTTGTTGAAATCGTGCGCCACGCCACTGGCCAGCCGGCCCGTAGCCTCCAGCTTCTGCGCGTGGATCAGCTGCGCCTGCGCGCGTTCGCGTTCCGCCATTTCCTGTTGCAGTTCGCGCCGGCGCGCGTTGGCGTCGGCCAGGCTCTCGCGCAGCGCGGTGAGCGTGCGGTCCAGGATAATGGCGATGAGCAAATAGCTCAGCACCAGGCCCGGCGCGTTGCGCCACGAGTTCCTGGCCCAATATTCGCTGCGCTCGGTGTTGTTGGCATCGGCGACGTAGCCGATCGCGAACACCAGCAGCAATATTCCGAACACGGTCCACAACGCGCGACGTCCCAATACAAGTCCGCTGATCACCAAGGTCAGGATTACCATCACCTGATCGATCAATAGCGCGTTCGTCCCGAGCCTGTGATAGGCGAGCATCAGCGATGCCAGCGAGGCGCCTACGAACAACTTGATCGCGATGCGGAAATGTCCTTGCCGGATCAGCGCCACACTGACGAAAGCCAGCATGGCGACGATCACGTCGAGCACCAGCACAAGGGTCCAACCCGGGGCGATCGGCCGCGTCAACAGGTGCCAGGCCCAGTTCACGGGCACCACGGTGCCATAGAACAGCAGCAGCAACTGCATGACCGGAGCGTTGCGGCGATCGACCTCGTCGGTGATTGGTGCACTGCGCAACCAACCGAGAACTCTGTTCCACATTTCGTTGCGTGTGCCTTGTCGGCGCGCGACGCGCCACTGTGGTTCGATCCTTCGAACCAGGGTTTCGATGAAGCCTGCCAAGGCGGTCCGCCGGATCGCATCGGCGACGGTGAGATGTCCGCGAGTATTGAGTGAGAAGTCGCGTGTGACAAGTCGCGCATAACCGCCTTAGGTTCGCAAACAACCTGACGCTGACAGTTGCTGACGTTTCCGGTCAGTGCGCAGTGCGGATACCGAAGTCTGTCCCGGGGTGAGAGGACGGACGACACAACCTGCAACCGGCAACCCGGCCCTCCGCATTGCGGACGCTGCCGGGGCTTCGGTCTGCGTTTCGAAACAACGAACACCGGGAGAGAGATTTCGATGAACAAGGTTTTCAGTCTGGTATGGAGCCGTTCGCTGCAGGCGCTGGTGGTTGCGTCGGAACTGGCGTCGGCCAATGGCAAGAAGGCGGGCCGTCCGAGCCGTCTGGCCAATGCCGCGCTCGGCGTGGTGGTGCTGTCGGCCGGCTTCACCCTGGCCCCGTTCTCGCAGGCGGCTGAATCCGGCAAGCAGGTCTGCACCGTCAATTTAACGGACCGAGCCAGCATGACGGTGGATTGCGCGCAGCTGCAGCAGTTCGTCGCGAGCGCCCACACCGGCAAGGACAAACTCAAGGGCAGGAAGGCGCGCCCGGTGGTGGACAGCTTCGACTCGGACTACTTCAAGTCCAACGGCGCCGGTGACGGCAGCGACGAGGCCAGCGCCGAAGGCGCCGGTGCCATCGCGATCGGCAGCGGCGCGCAGACGCGGCCGTGGGAAAGTGAAGAACTGGGCGAGAGCTTCGAGGCCGATGGTGCGGTCGCGGTCGGCCGGCAGTCGATCGCGGAAGGTTGGACGGCCACCGCGTTGGGCGCCAACAGCTTCGCTTCCGGCAACTCGTCGACGGCGGTCGGTGGCGCAAGCGTTGCCGCGGGCATCGGCGCCAGCGCTTTCGGCCAAGGCTCGATAGCATTCGGTCACGCCAGCACGGCGCTCGGCCAAAGTGCGATCACCCTGGGTTTCGGCAACACCGCCGTCGGTGCTTCGGCCTCGGCTTCGGCCGAGCAGGCAGCGACCGCGCTGGGCGCGCTCAGCGAGGCGCGGGGTAATGGTTCGACCGCCGTCGGGGGGCAAGCCATCGCGGCCGGTGAAGGCAGTCTCGCCGCGGGTTTCGACGCCCAGGCTGGCGGCTACGAATCAGTCGCGCTCGGCGGCCGCGCCCGCGTCGGCAACGGCGACTCCGGTGTCGGTATCGGCGCCAACGCCGCGGCACTCGGGCAGGGCGCCGTCGGTGTCGGCAAGAACAGCCTGGCCAGTGGCGCGAACACCGTCGCCGTCGGCCGCAACGCCGCGGCCAACAGTGAGGGCGCGATCGCCATCGGCGGCAGCGAGTGGACCGACGTTGACGGCGACGGCATGCCCGATGTCCGCGAAGCGACCTTGGCCGAAGGCCAGAACGCGATCGCGATCGGTGGCGCGGCAGGCGCCAGCGGCGACAACGCCCAGGCGGTCGGCCATCAGGCCAGCGCGCTGGCGAACAACGCCACTGCGAATGGTGCAATGAGCATGGCCGCTGGCGAGAACAGCACCGCCACCGGCGCCAACAGCGTCGCCAACGGCACCGAAAGCAGCGCCTACGGTTTCCAAAGCTATGCCGATGCCGATTATTCGACGGCCAGCGGCAGCAGCAGTCTGGCGTTGGGCCTGGGATCGTCGGCGTTCGGCAGCGGTGCAACGGCTGGGGGGCAGTACGCCACGGCCTCCGGCTACGGTGCGGTCGCTGACGGCCCCTCCGGTACGGCGGTCGGTGGCCGCCTGTACTGGGAGGATCCGGCCACAGGCAGGGTGATGCTGGATCAGACCACGATGGCAATGGGTGATGGATCCTCGGCATTCGGTGCGGGCGCGCAGGCACACGGCCCGTTCAACACTGCGCTTGGAGCGGCAGCAACGACGGAAGGATTGCAGTCCACGGCCACCGGCTACCACAGCGTGGCTACAGATGTTGCAACGGCACATGGCGCCTTCAGTGCCGCCAGTGGCAATGGCAGCACGGCAATGGGCTACGAATCGGCTGCGTCAGGAATTTTGAGTATCGCGGTGGGCATGGGCGCAAACGCAGCCACCTCCGGGGGCATCGCAATTGGCACGGCTGCGTCTGTCCGCGGTTATGCCGGTACGGCTGTTGGCTATTTTTCAAGCGCCAGGGATGCGGAAAGCACTGCGCTCGGTATGTTTTCATGGGCGAAAGGCGTGGGGAGCATTGCGGTAGGCGGATTCGCACACGCCACCGGGGAGGGCGTCATCGCGATTGGACGGGACGCGTTCGCCTTTTATGAAGGCGCCACGGCCCTTGGCGACGGCGCCTTTGCTAACGCGGTCAACGCCGTGGCGCTCGGCGCAGGCTCGCGCACCGAGCGCGAGAACACCATCTCGGTCGGCGATGCGGGCGAAGAACGCCAGATCGTAAACGTGGCGGCGGGTACCGAAGCCACCGACGCCGTCAACAAGGACCAGCTCGACGAAGCCACGCGCTACACCAAAGCCGATGGCGCGCAGGACGGCAGCGATGACGCGATCGCTGCGGGCGAACATTCCGTTGCCACCGGCGCCAACAGCGTCGCCAATGGCACCGAAAGCAGCGCCTACGGTTTCCAGAGCTTTTCCGATGGCGATTACGCGACGGCACTCGGCAGCAGCAGCCTGGCGCTGGGCATGGGTTCGTCGGCGTTTGGCAGCGGTGCAACGGCTGGGGGGCAGTACGCCACGGCCTCCGGCTACGGTGCGGTCGCTGAGGCCGATTCGAGCACTGCGGTCGGCGGGACCATGTACGTCGAGCACCCCGAAACGGATGAACTGCTGGTGGACCAGACGACGACGGCGTCGGGCCTGGGCGCTTCGGCCTTTGGTGCGGGCGCACAGGCGACCGGTGCAGTCAGCACCGCGGTCGGTGCCGTGGCCACGGCTTCTGGTCTGCAGTCGACGGCCTTCGGCTACCTCAGTGCGGCCACTGGCGAAGGCTCCACGGCCATCGGCACCGGCAGCGCGGCGGTAGGCACGCAGTCCACCGCAACCGGCTACGCCAGCAAGGCCACGGGTGCCTGGACTGCGGCGCATGGCGCCTTCAGCGTCGCTGGCGATACGGGTGCCACGGCCCTGGGGGTTTCTGCCACGGCATCGGAAGCCTTTACTACCGCCGTCGGCTGGGGTGCGACGGCGTCCAACGCCGGCACCACGGCGCTCGGTGGTTGGGCGGTCGCCAAAGGACTCGACAGCACGGCGGTAGGAGGCCAGTCGAAGGCACGGGGTGAAGACAGCACGGCAGTCGGCCGGTTTGCCGACGCGAAAGGCAACCAGAGCACTGCAGTGGGAGAGATGGCTTGGGCCATGCGCGACGGCGGCACCGCGATTGGACAGGACACCTACGTCCGCGCCGAGAATGCCACGGCCATTGGCGCTAGTGCATGGGCCGAGGCGGACAACAGCGTGGCGCTGGGTGCCAACTCGCGTACCGACCGCCAAAGCACAGTCTCGGTCGGAAACGAGGATGAGCAGCGTCAGATCGTGAACGTGGCAACAGGCACCGAGGCCACCGATGCGGTGAACAAGGCGCAGCTGGATGAAGTGGCCGCTGCCGGCGAGGCCACCGGCAAGTTCTTCAAGGCAAACGGCGAGGCAGGTGCCATCGCCGCTGGCGAGAACAGCATTGCCGCCGGTGCCTCGGCCAGTGCCGACGGTGCGCTGTCGGTGGCCGTCGGTGCGGCCAGCCAGGCGCAGGGCGACCTGGCTTCGGCCGTGGGCAACAACGCCCAGGCACAGGGCCTCGAGAGCACGGCGCTGGGTTCCTTCAGCAACGCCATGACCGATGGCGCCACCGCGATCGGCGCCAACGCGATGGCCTCCACCGCCAACAGCGTGGCGATCGGCAGCAATGCGAGGGTCAGCGGCACGGCTGCCAACTCGGTGGCCTTGGGCGCCGGTTCGATCGCCACCCGCAGCAACAGCGTGGC